>JAFGRW010000078.1 GCA_016934935.1 Spirochaetota bacterium
GAGATTCCGGCACGGGGGCCGGAATGACAGTTTAAGTAATTCTGATTTAAATTACGTAAACACTATTAAAATAAAAGTTTCAGTAATTCTGATTTAATCAGTCGGTTTCAACCTTGTAATATTTTTTCATTACATCAAAGGGCACGCGATAGTCCTGACGCGCGTTCCACATAATAAAGCCCGCAATCTCGGCATCATGACATGCTCTTATCTGCTCTTCGATATAATTGTCATAGGTTAATCCGGATGGTTTGATTTTTAATTGAAAGGCCTGAATCCAGCTTACGATTAACGCCCGTTCTGTTTTTTCTCGTGCCATTACAGATGTTTTTAATACTGTCTTATATGGAGTTGCTATGTAGTTATTGCCACTGGCGCTATCGTGCCAGTAGTGCGACGGGTAAGCCATGGGCAGGATTACATCGCAAACCTTGTCGAAGTTTTCCATTTTTTGTCCAATAGGATCATGCCGTTCGGCTGATAGCCAGGGAATTCGGCCAAAGACATCAGCCGCGATGCGCACATCGTAATCTTTAACCCGCGCGCGGGCAGTTTTAAGCAGGGTCTGGATAAAATTATATTTCTCTGTATGACTCAATCTAACGGGTTTACCGTCAACTATTGTTGTACACTTGTCTGCAAAACGGATATAGTCAAACTGGATCTCTTTAAAACCGGCTTTTGCTGTATCTTCTGTAATTTTGTATATTCTTTCAAGCTTATCAGCAGGAAGTGGAAGTCTGGATATTCCCTGATCAAAACAGACTATACGGGCTACCGGGTGAATACCGTTATCCATCATCATCTTGACATGCGATTCTGGAATTTCACATGTTTCGCGACGTCCACGCTGTACATCCACTACAAATGTGTTTATGCCGGATTTACAGCTCTTATCAATAAAATTTTCCAAAAGTGCTTTATTACGCCCCGTAGCAATATTAAGATAGATGCCTTTGTAAAAGTCGGGATAATCGTAGCTTTTGATGGCCAATTCAGTTTCCGGCAAAACCGGGGACGGAGTATCGGGAACTGATGATGTTTCGGGGGATGTTTTAGGCGGTGTAGTAGTTAAATGATCTTTCTTGTGCAGCACAAGACAGGATACGAGCATAAGCAGCAGCAAAGATGATAAGAAGTATTTCATAATGTTCTCCGAAATGGTAGATTATAATTTGGTTGTAATTAGAAATTCCCTATTGTTTATTATTTTTGGTATAAACAAAAAAAATAGTTCACAAATAACAGGGTATTGTTATGAGTGTACATTAAAATAATTTACAAATATACAGACAGGGCACTATTACTATATTGTCGGTTAAATACTTAAACCAGTTCCGATAAAAATTGTTTTAAGTCAGCAATTTTTTGCTTTAACCTTGATAAAAATAATTCTTAATCAGTCATAAAAAAAACATAAACAAGGCACAAATAATATTGGGATTTTCACAGGAAACGCTGGATAGGTTGCGCTCCATGGCGCGAATTGAGCATGTTATTGCCCGATACATTCCTACCATGCAAAAACGGGGCGAAAACCTTTTAGCTCTTTGTCCTTTTCATAAAGAGAAGACACCCTCATTTACAATTTCGCCGGCGAAACAGATATTTCACTGTTTTGGATGCCATGAGGGTGGAAATGTTTTTACGTTTGTTCAAAAAATAGAGAGGGTAAATTTCCCCAGAAGTGTAGAGATTGTAGCCGATATTGTCGGCTTTGATTTACCCAGAACAAACGATCCTGAAGCAGCCAAAAAAGCACGTGTTTACAGAATTCTTGACTATGCTGCGAGAAGTTTCCGTAATGCCTTGTCGGGATCGGCCGCAAGAAAATATGTAGAAAAAAGGGGAGTTACACCCGAGTCAATTGATATTTTTGAGCTCGGTTTTGCTCCAGATAGCTGGGATTATATAAAAAATGGTCTAGATAAAAAGGGCATTGCATTAAACGAAGGTCTTGAATGTGGTCTTCTTGGGCACAAGAAAGAGACCGGCCGCTATTATGACATGTTTCGCAATCGATTAATGTTTCCCATACGGGATATTAATGGCAAATGTCTTGGGTTTGGCGGAAGAGTTCTTGATGATTCGCAACCAAAGTACCTGAATTCACCGGAGAGTGCTGTTTTTTCAAAAAGGTCCGTGCTGTACGGGCTTAATCTTGCAGCCGAAGAGATCCGTTCCCTTAATCGTGTCATTGTTGTGGAAGGTTATCTTGATGTAATAGGGGCATACCAATCGGGAATAAAGAATGTTGTTGCGCCACTTGGTACTGCCCTTACTGAAGCGCAGCTTACGGTTTTATCGCATATGTGCAGCGAAATTGTGCTTCTTTTTGACTCTGACGCGGCTGGCGCAAAAGCTGCTTTAAGAACAGTGTCGGCATCGCATGACTTTAATGCTTCAATACGCATCGGCTCACTGCCCGAAGGTGATCCATTTGAATATATACTAAAAAACGGACCTCGAAAGCTGCTTATGCATGTCGATACTGCCTGTTCACCGGCGGAATTTCGCCTTCGCAGCCACTTTAAGGCCAACAGTCACAAGGAAACAAAGCTGTTATTGCGTGAAATGTTTGAAATTTTAAATGATTATCAATACGAGGCGGAAAAAGAAGAGGGTGTTACCATTATAGCAGCTCTTCTTAATATTAGAAAAGACAGTGTTCAGCTCGATTATCAGAAGTATAAAGGTGTAAAACCGGCCGCAACAGTAACAGCAACACCTTTAAAGCAGAAAAATTTTGTGCAAAGATCGGTAGAGGAGCTGATTGTTCTTATGCTTAACTATCCTTCGCTTATTGAAAAGGCCATGATGGACTTTCATGAGTTTGATATTGACGACCCACTTTTAAAAAATTTGATCAACACCATTTTTGATCTGTACGAGCATGACGAAAATGTAACAGGTGATAAAATATTTGACATAATTGAAGATAATAACGAAAAGCGGTTTCTTTCTGAACGTCTCTCTGCCGATTATAATATTGAAAGTCCTGAATCGGCCTATACGGAAATCTATCTTAACATGAAGATACACGCTATTGATGTTAAACTGACAAAATTCAATGAAGCTTTAAAAAAATGTAAAGATAGCAGTGACAGTTCGCGTATTCTGACTGAGATAGATATATGGCGCAGAGAAAAAGAGAAGCTATCGGGATATATATATAGTAAAAATGCTTCCATGTTATCGGTTCAAAATCATTGAAGGTAACATTTCTATTCAACTGTTTACTAAAATGGAACAGTTTGATTATATTAAAAAACAGCAGTTAATTACAGCTAATCGTGGTATCAGTATATTAGTAAATTTTATTTCAGGCTTACAGACGATTATCAGCAGGGCTTTTAAATGTCATATTTGATAATGACGCTGACTATGATCCTTGTTTATAACAGGACAGCAAAAAAAAGCGTCTTAGAAAAGAGTTAACAGCCCGTGAATTACGTTAAAAAGAGGTAATATGAGCAAAAGTGATGTTGCTTTGGATTCTAATGCCGAGATCCAGAAGCTTATAAATCTTGGCAAAACAAATGGCGAGATAACTTACGACGAGATTAACGACATTCTTCCCGACAAGCTGCTCAATTCTGAAAAAATAGATGATGTCTTTATTTTAATTAATCAGTTGGGAATTGAAGTAGTTGAAGAATCTACACGTAAGGGCGCGGTTCTGGCGGATGTTCATGGCGCAGCCGCAATTATTGCAGAAAAGAAGCCTGCCACAAAAAAGAAAGCAGCAAAGAGCGCAAAAAAAGCAGCCAAAAAGAAGGATGATTCGGCAATTGATGATCCTATACGTCTTTATCTTCGTGAAATAGGAAAGGTATCACTGCTTTCCGGCGAGGAAGAGGTTGATTTGGCAAAAAAAATAGAAGAGGGTGAGATTCTTATTGAAGAAGCTGTTATTCGCTCTACTCTACTAATAAATGACCTTATCAAGAATCATCCCAAAGTAAAACAGGGAAAGATAAAGCTAACAGATATACTAAAGATAAACCGATTATACTATTTCTCCTCGTTTGACCTGAAAGCGCTCGAAGAGCGGTATTATACCAATATGGATATAATTATCAAAGAAGATAAATTGATGATCCAGGCCATGACCCGTCTAAAAAAGACTGATATTGACGAAGAGACAATAAAAAAGGCTGAAGAACAGTACAAAAAATCTTACGAGGTCATTGTTGACCATATAAAAGCAATTGATATCCACGAAAATGAGATTGGAAAACTTTCTTCGAAAATTCAGTCCATGGTTTCAAGAATCAAGGATACCAAGAAATTCTTTTCTGATATTGAAAAGAAATACAAGACTGACATAAAAACAATTAAACATGATGCGCGTAAACTTGAAAAGGATGAGGACACTGCCGAGATACTTGCCAAGTACAGGGTAAATGATCCGGAAATCATTAATGAAATTGTCAAAGATATAAGGAATAACGAGAGAAAGATACGCCGTATAGAACAGGAAGCCGGTACTAACGCGGAAGATATTCTTGAATGGGGCAAACAGATAAACATGGGACAGCGTAAGATATCTGTTGCGAAAAAGCAGCTGATAAACGCCAACCTGCGGCTGGTTGTTTCAATTGCAAAAAAATATGCCAACCGTGGAATGCACTTTTTTGATCTTATACAGGAAGGTAACATCGGTCTGATAAAAGCTGTGGACAAATTTGAGTATCGAAAAGGTTATAAATTTTCGACATACGCAACCTGGTGGATTCGTCAGGCAATTACCCGTGCAATTTCAGATCAGGCGCGAACCATTCGTGTTCCTGTGCATATGATCGAGCAGATTAACAAAATCACACGTGAAACACGTCTTTTTCAGCAGGAATTCGGACGAGAACCGGTTCCTGAAGAGTTGGCAGATCGTCTTGGATGGCCTGTAGCGAAAGTTAAACAGGTTAAAAATGTGGCGCGTGAGCCGATATCTCTTGAAACTCCTGTAGGAGAGGAAGAAGACTCGCTTCTTGGGGATTTTATTGAGGATAAGGATGTTGATTCACCTGCTAACGCGGCAGCGTATCAGCTATTGACTGAACATATAAACAAGGTGTTAAGCACACTGCCTGAACGCGAAAAACGGGTAATTAGAATGAGATTCGGTCTGGAAGACGGGTATCAGCACACACTTGAAGAGGTAGGATACGTGTTTAACGTAACACGTGAGCGTATAAGACAGATCGAAGCCAAGGCTCTGAGACGTTTGCGCCACCCAACCCGTTCCAGAAAACTCAAGGACTACCTGGAGTATATATAATAATTATAGTCGTTTTAGACTAAAACTTTTTCCCATAAAAAACCCTTTTTTTAAAGGGTTTTTTTATTAATACTGACAATGACAGTGTTACTGTTTAATCCTCTGCAATATACTCAAACAGCTTTTCAAACTTGGACGAGCCCTTAACGAGTACTTTTTTCATGACATAGGGAATTGGTATTTCGTTGTATTCAAATACTATTCGCTTGTCCTGTACTTCGTTTTGAAAAAACACACATACTTTTTCCAGTGACAACTGATAAACCGTTATGGCATCCGGATACTTTTCATTGATGCGGTTCATAATATATTCTGCTATATCTTCCACAGTATCTATTCCAAGATGGCTGAAGATTCCGTACAATTTTTTAAAATTATAATAGAACAGGAAAAGATCATTTTTATAATTTATAAGTTTGTCATTAATAATGCTGTTAAACCAGGTATAGTCATAACTTTGATTATTTAGATTAAGAATAAAACTGTTTAGTTTATCAGCAGTTTTACTGAAGTTGTCAATAGTTGAAAAGGGTGATGAACTAAAAGCTCTGAAGCATATATGTGTCTCAGAATTTTTATATAGATACAAATATATACTGTCATTTTGCAGGTTGAGCTTAACACGATGAGTTGTGTCTGTTGAAAATTCTTCAATATTCGGCAGATCTATAAAATCCAGGATAGAATTGTCTCCGGCCTGATAATATTTAGTGTTGGATATTTCGGTAATGGTTAAATCTGAATAGAGAGCAAAAAAATCGGCATTAAATGAATTTAGAAATAATGTATAAACCGGTTTAAGCTCTTCACTTTTATATTCTGTTTTGGAAAGCGCAAATTCGTGTCTGTTTTTCAATTTTTGAAATTCTTTATCTACCTCATCCTTGTCTGTTCCAAGGTAAAGATTTTCACTTAAACGCACACATTCATTTATTATTTCATTTAACTCATTTTTCATTATTTTACCGGAATTTTAAAATCATTTTTTTGTTTTATTTATAATATCGGCCATTTTGTTATATAATCTGAATGAACCGCAAAAAAGATTAATTCCATCACGATCGAGGTAAGACAAGGCATTATCCTCTTCCATAATTGTGCAAACCCCGTTATCCGGAATCCATGAACGTTGATTATTTAAAGGAACATAAACAAGAGAAAAAGAACTTTTTTTTATCATACTCACTATTGATTCACACTCTTTATCTGCCATAAGCGAAAGAAAGACTGTTCCCTTTGTCAATTGCCTGGATTTACAGGTGTCTAACATGGCTTTTATGGAACTGATGTTATGCGCGCAATCAAAAATAATCAACGGTTTCGTATTAAGCACGGTAAACCTGCCGAGAGGTTGTTCAAAAGGATCCTGATATAGAGTACTTTCATCAAATTCAGTCTTTGATGCAATAAGCAAAGCCAGGGCAGATGAAAAATTCAGAGCCTGTTCCGGAGTTATGAGAGACAGGTCAATTCCGATAAAAGATCTTGAGCCGTAATTTACTAAAAGTTTATTGTCTTCTCTAATTTTATAAATAAAGTCACGACCGTAAATTTTTAGAGAGGCATTGACTTTTTTGCTTTGATATTCAATTACATCAACAACTTCCTTTTCGGTATTTGATGTTACAGCAATACCCGGACTCTTTATTATCGCGGCTTTTTCGGACGTTATTTTGTCTAATGTGTTACCAAGAAGCAATGTATGGTCAAGAGAAATTGATGTGATAAGCGGAGACGAATCTTGAGTAATATTTGTAGAATCAAGTCTTCCGCCAAGACCACATTCTATTACCGCAAATTGAACTTGCTTCTCCCTGAAGTACTCATACGCAACTAAAGTAATCATGTCAAACCAGGTTAAACCGGATGTATCGCAGACAGCTGTTATTTTATCAATTATTTTTACCGCATCATTATCAGATATATTTTGTCTGTTTATGGAAATTCTTTCGTTTACAGCAAGAAGATGAGGAGAAGTAAATAGACCAGTTTTATAACCGGAGCGCTCTAAAATTTGGGCGATGTAAAATGCCGACGAGCCTTTTCCATTTGTTCCGGCAATATGGAAAACTTTATATTTGTTCTGAGGGTTTCCAATAACAGCGGCGGCTTTTTTTATTGATTCGGGATTGTAATTTTTAAAATTTCCCTTGCTGTTTTCATTATTTATAAAACTTTCAAGATGGTTTTCGAATGACATAATTGCCGTCGCTGCCTCGTTAAAAATATGATAAATATACGTATAACTGATACAGTTTACTGTTAACCAGATTAAACAGAGTTATTGAATACTGTAATTGGTCAATACAATAATACTAAATGGAACTGTATTTGACACACCCTTAAGCGGCATAACTGTTCTGTGAATGGTAATTAATCGAAATTCACTGATACAAATATAATCAATGTAAAGTAGACCGGTTGCATCAAATTTTAACGGGTTGTTAAAAAAAGTAATTGAAAATAAATGTAAGTTAAGAGAGATATATAGAACTGCCGTTTCTATATGAAAAAGTATACGGTAATCCTTTCTATTTTCAGGTCAATAGCACAATATGGATAAAAACAGACAACTTTTAACGGTAATAGTATTATTTTTGGCTTTAACAGCTATCTTGTCAATTGTTAGAATCAGTATTTCAATGAATAATTCGGGTGCAAAAAACAACCTGGGCTTTCCTGATAATTCGCCAGGGATTGGTGTTATTCAAATTTACGGACCGATTACCACTTCCGGTGAAAGTGGAGCTTTTTCACAATCCGGTGGTTCTGATGCGATTGTTGAAAAACTTGATCAGATGCAAAATGATCCAAAAATCAAGGCTGTTGTAATACGCATTAATTCTCCAGGTGGTACAGTTGCTGCTACACAGGAAATATTCAGAAAAATAACAGAGATGCGTCAACAGAACATTCCGGTCGTAGCTTCCATGAGTGATTTAGCTGCTTCTGGCGGCTATTATGTAGCAAGCGCGTGCAGTTATATTTTCGCGAATCAGGGTACCATAACTGGATCAATTGGTGTAATAATTTCATCACCCAATTTTAAGGATCTTTTTGAAAAATACGGTATCAGTATGAACGTAATCAAAAGCGGAAGATACAAAGATATTCTTTCTTCATCACGGGAGCTTGAAGATGACGAACGTGAACTATTACAGTCTGTTATAGACAATACATACAGACAATTTTTAAAAGATGTTTCTCTTGGACGTAATATGCCAATTGATGAATTCAGTGATTATGCTGATGGCCGTATCTTCAGCGGATCGCAGGCTCTCGAGTACCGTCTTGTAGACGAGATAGGCACCTATTCTGACTCAATCAAAAAGGCAAAGGAACTGGCCAGGCTCGAAGAAAATGCTCCTGTTTATCTGGAATCAACTTCTCCTTTTGATCAATTTTTTAAATCATTGGAAGGGAAAATTTCATCTTTTGACACACCCGCGGCATTATTAAACCACTCACTAGTAGAATACAGGTACGTACAATGACATTTGTTGAAACTTTGCAAAACCTGAAATGGGCAGACTATCTTTATTGTCTGCTTTTTGATAACGAAAGATTATCAGTAATGTTGGAAGAGGGTAAACCTTTTTTACCGGCTACCATCGTATTTCCGGTTATTCACGCCCTGTTTGTAATATTGTCCGGTTCTGTTCTTAACAACGACGGCTCTCTGTTTTTTATAAAACTATCTTACGGTTTTTTATCGCTTTCAGTACTTATGGTGCTAGTTAATATTTTTGTCACCTGTTTGTCTTCTTTTACCCTTAGCGGAATGAAAATAAGACCGGATATGATGAGAATCTTTTCCATAATAAATTTATCTTATTTTCCAAGACTTTTTGTTTTGCCAATAACGGTTTTTCTGGTATCCATACATCCGGAAAACAGTTCACCGGGCTTATGGTCGACTCTCTCATCTTCAGTACTGACAGTTTATTCAATTATAATTACCGTAAAAACCGTCTGTTTCCTTCATAAAACAACCATGATGAAAAGTTTTTTATCGGTTGTTATGTCTCTTTTTTTTGCTATCTGTGCACTACTTTTTGTTGCCGTTTGTGCTTCTATTATTATGTTCTATATACTGTCACAAAACATGTGATTACTGTTTCTATACAATTATATATTTTAAATCAACGGAAATTTATTTAATGCGAAAAATTCAAATATTGCTTTTAATTATCATTATTCCTCTCACAGCTTCTGCACAGGATACAAGAATAGTTGAGATTACCGCCCAGGAAATTCTTGCGCGAGTTGATGATGTTATGGCTTATCCCTCTGGTAAACTTGAAGGCAAGCTGATGCATATCTTTCCAGATGGACGTTCTGTAACAAGGGATATTCTTGGATACATTGACAAAGACAATTCACTTTTTACTTTTTCGAGCAGCTCACGAGGTAATGAGATTCGTGTTCTTTATAATTTGCAGGGTGAGGATATCTGGGTATATAACCTGCATTCTCTTAAACTTTTTCATAAAGCAGATGTGGACAGATACGATAGAGTTTTTGATTCTAACTATTCTTTTATAGATATTTCCAATGCCGATCTCCAGAGTAACTATACCGGTTCCATTTTAAGAAAGACAACATACAAGGGGAGTGAGGTAGTAATTCTTTCATTGGCCCCAATATTCAAGAATGGTCTTTATGGTAAGCTAACCCTTTATGTGACAGCTTCCAATTATCTTCCTCTTCGAATAGATTATCATGATAACGATATGGCCATACTTAAAACGCTCTCATTTACAAAAATGTCAACTTTTGAGAAAAGACATTTTCCTGTAAGATATGATATGCTTCATATAGCCAGCGGAACACTGTCCATAATCGAATTTACAGATTATGATAAAAAAGTAACCTTTCCCCTGTCTACCTTTAGACACGAAAACATGAGCTCTGTTAAATAATGCCTCAGTACCCGGTCGATGATAATTTTGATTATAGTGTTGGGAAAGAGTTTAGGCTGGACGGAGCCAACTTTCACCATATTATTAATGTTCGACGTCACAAAAATGGGGATCTGATTGTTTTACGACCAAAAGACGGCTCATTTATAAGCGGTGAGCTTGTTTCCGTACAAAAAGAGAGCTGCATAATTTGTGTTACCGGTATTAAACCCGCCGTGCAGAATTATCTGAAACTGACTCTCGCGATGCCTGTCTTAAAAGGTAAGAGCAACGACTTTGTAATTGAAAAATGTGTTGAGAGTGGCGTAACAGGAATAATACCTGTTTTTTACAACCGATGCGTTCCCGAGAGCAGTTCCATAAATAAGAAACGGGAACGTTGGCAAAGAATAATCGAAGAAACTTTTAAACAATGTATGGCACCGGTTATGCCGCTTCTTATGCCGTCTATCAGCTCGAAAGAGCTTTTTGTTACGAAAGATATTACATGTCTGATCGCAGATGTGCACGCTGGTGACAGACTTGATGCAAAACTATTTACCGATGAGATTATTGTCTCTATTGGACCGGAAGGTGGTTTTGATGAAAGCGAAAAAACACAGGCTGCCCATAATGGATGGAAGTCTTTCAGGCTTTCGGCAAATCAATTAAAAGCAGAAACCGCCTGTTTTGTAATACCAGCAGTAATACGCGAACTCAGTTTATTTTCTTGACGGTTGAGAAAGATGCCGTAAACAGGATGAAGTTTATCATTGTTTTTATCTCTCTGGAGTCTTTATGAAAACAAAAGACAGCACAATAATGTTTGCAGTGTCAGCCGTAATTGCTTTGGCAGCATTTATTATTCTTGTTGCATCTGTTTATTCTAAAATGTTTTATGAAAAACGAATCAATAATCTGATGAACGGTTCTTCCAATCAATTGACAGAAGCATATATCCTGTTACTGGATCCATCACCATTTGCGGGATACACAAATATTGATGGATCTTCAATTTTAACTTCTACATTGTCTGTTCTTAACACTCATTACGCGCTTAATAGTCAAATTGATGAAAAGTACATTGAGGATGTTAAGACACTTTTAGGTTACCGCATGATGGGTACAACTCTTGGCCTGAGAAGCTCGGTTTACTTTTTTTTGATAAGCGCGGCTCTTTCGATAGCCGGACTTATTAGCAGAAAAAAAGAGAATTCTTTGAAACAAAATGATCGATAAACTTGATGCAGACATAGAACATCTTCGCAAGCTCTTTGTTTTTCCTGAATCACAGGACCGTTTTCTTGAATTTGGCAAGCAGATTCTGGATATGATGTATAACTCTTTTAAACAAAAGGGCGGGCTGCATAGCTCTATCACTCTTGACGAGCTTTCGTCACTTTTTTCTGATATATCGATACCCCGTGACCCGAAACTGTTACGTGATATTTTCCCTGAAATTCAAAACAAGATCGCTGCCCATTCTGTTAAGGTTTACAGTCCCTATTATATTGGGCACATGACAAGCGCGATTCCATACTTTACTATTCTTATAGAAATGATAGTGAGTTCACTTAATCAAAATCAGGTAAAGATAGAGACTGCTAAAGCATCAACTTATGTGGAGAGGGAGCTTCTTTGCTGGATACACAGACTGATTTACCGTAAAAATCCGCGCTTTTATAAAGAGACCATACAGAATCATAGAGTCGCCCTTGGCAATGTCACCAGTGACGGAACAATGGCAAATTTAACTGCAATGCTTGTGGCACGCAACCTTTTGTTTAAAGAAGATGGACGTTTCCCCGGAATAGCATCCGCTGGGCTTGCTGAAGCTTATAATCACTATAATTGCGAAAAAACAGTGTTACTTATGTCAAAGAGAGGTCACTACTCGTTTGACAAAATAGCTGACCTTTGCGGCATAGGTGATAATAATATTATCAAAATACCTGTTGAAAATGGTACGAATAAAATTGATATAAATGTTCTTACAAAAGAGCTGAACTCGATTGAAGATTATAACAACAATCACGAAAAAAAGATCAAAATATTGTCTCTTATAGGAATAGCGGGTACAACCGAAACAGGCAATATTGACAATTTGTATGAAATGAATAAGCTGGCTAAAAAGCATAAGACCCGTTTTCATGTAGACGCGGCCTGGGGAGGCCCGGTTCTTTTTGTTGAGGATTATGCTCACCTTTTTAAAGGCATCGAAGAAGCCGATTCTGTTACCTTCGATTCGCATAAACTGCTTTATCTTCCTTTATCTATGGGTATGGTTCTGTTCAACAGTGAAAAGGATTTACAGTCACTTGAGCATACAACACAATATGTTGTTCGTCGTGATTCACGGGATCAAGGGCGTTTTACTATTGAGGGGTCGCGGCCATTTGCAGCTCTCAGACCATGGGTCGCTTTAAAGGTAATCGGTTCTGAAGGTTTCAGGCTGCTATTCGAAAAGGCTTTCACAATTAGCTCTTATTTTAAAACCCAGATTGATCTTCATTCCAATTTTGAAAGTTTAAACGAACCCGAACTGTTTATCTTCAATTACCGTTTTATTCCAAACAGAATAAAAAAGCATCTGGAATCATTGATGTCCGATAAAAGCGAAGCTTCACTTAAACAGGTCACAAGGATTAACAATGAACTGAATGCATTAAATATACAACTTCATCGGGAAATACGTAACAATGACCTGTCGTTTGTATCCCGGACAGTTATCGAATCGACAAAATATAGCCCTGACGAGATAGTTGTATTAAGGGCTGTGACAATAAACCCGCTTACAACCAACAGCATAATTAAAGAGATAATTGCTGAACATAACCGTCTTGGTTTGAGGATATTTAATAAATCATGGAAAAAGAAGTTTAAAAATATTACCTGAATTCATGAAGAATGATTTTATATTCGGATTCGGATATTACATTTCGCCTGAAAAGAATCAACACAACTTCTCTTGCTGTTTGTCGAAACTGATCTGATTGAGAATAGGCCGATTCATCAGGTAAAGAGCACAACACAGCAAGTCTGATTGATTCAGTTGCCGAAAGGTTATAATGACGTTTACCAAAATAATACATTGATATTGCGTCGGCGCCAACAAGATCGATGTTTCTTAATGAAGAAAGAAAAAGACATATTAGCTGGTCATCGTTTTCAAAATATTTCGCGGATTCGCGTATCATTAGCATAGTCAATAGTACAGGAATTTCTCCGGTATTATATCCGGCACTGTTTAATAAATTCAGTGATAAACGGTAGTGAAGGTTAAAGCTTTCATCATTGAGTCTGTTTTTGCGATAAAAAAGTTTCATTATATAATAACAGGCTGGTTTGTCTTTCTCTTCAAGAGCGGTCATAAGGGCTCTTGTAAATAACTTGTTATATCTAAAATTTGAACAAGATTTTGATACAGATTCAAGTGCGGAGCAGTCAGGCATCATTGTGTTGGCTCTAATAAAAAAAAATGAAACGGAAATCAGCAAAATTATTACAAATGAAATAATAGTAATTCGTTTCATAAGCCTGTCTCGGCATAACTTGCATATATTGTACAAGCAGCTTCGAAGGGGATATCCATATTCTTGCCGTTACAAGAGAGGCTTAGAACAGAGCAGTCATTATTTATATCGACAATTGTGCATAGAGCACCAACTGGACAAATAGAGTCATTCACTTCTCCCTGATCTATGATTCTCAGTTTGTCTCCAACAGTATAGTTTATTAATGTCCGACAGTTCATTATGCTGTTCAGTTTAATTGTCCATTCCGAACTTGCAGCAGATTCATTTTTATAAAACTGCATTAGTTTATAAATCTGGCTGCAGCTCTCCGCGGACAAGTAGTGTTCAAGCCGGCATGCTTCTTCGGATGACTGATTGCTTTCCAGCTTTAGAAGATCATGTAAAAAGCCCGCAATAAGCGAGTGCTTATCATATATTTTTTCGGCAATTTTAAATCCGTAGTCAGTAAGCTCGATAAATCCGTATTTTTCATAGTCTAGAAGGTTTAACTCTTTAAGTTTTTGAAGAGCAGCCGATACACTGGGCATCTTTATATTCAGTTCACGGGCAATATCCTTTACTCGAACAACTCTGTTTTTTTTGGACAACAGAGCTATCGTTTCGATATAATCTTCCATGTTCGCTGAAAGTGATGTATCGTAATAGTGTTTCTCATTCTTTGAGTGATTTTGGTTACACGACTTCTCCATCAATACTGCTGCTCCCGTTTAGCTGTTTTCTGAAACCGCTGTCATGTTCTCAGAGTCTATAATATAATCCCCAAAAACTTGTGGAGCAATGTTTTTCACTATTTGAAGCATCTGAAGGGCGACCATACGTATTTCCCATTGCGCAGATTTTTTCAGCCGTAAATCAAACAGATGTCTCAGCTCTCTGAAATTAGCTGTAAAAACAATTTCGCTTTCAAGAGCATTTGGCAAAACAAACCTTGCATCCTCTTTTAGAATATTCATTGATCGTAGGTTTGTATAGACATCACGAGCTTGTTCCATAAATGAATTATAAAGTTTTAATGCCTGAGCATTTGCCTCGATAGACGGGGGAATTGTATAATTAAAATTATTTTCGTCTACATAACGCTGTGACTGTTGTGAGAAACTGGCAACGCGATGGCGTACAAGTTGATGGGTAAAGGCTCTTGATGCTCCCTTAATTCGAAAAGAGGCGCAGGCATGTTCAATAATAGATAAATGTCCACGGCGAATTGCGTTACTGATAAAGCTGGTATTAGAGCCTGTTTTGTCAAAAGAGAGGTAGCAGGTTCGTCCTGCCTCTTCGATCAATTTTTCGCAATCAGGGGTAATTGAAAGAAGCTGTACCTGTATCTGAACCTTATTCATTAAAAACTCATCCCTGCAAATCCAAGAAAAGCCAGAGAAAGTAGACCTGCTATTATAAAAGATATAGGCATACCACGTAAATTGAAGGGTATATCGGCAGTTTCAAGACGCTCGCGAATGCCCGACATAAGCATAAGTGCCAGCAGGAAACCTACACCGGCACCGAATCCTTGAACAATTGTCATTAATAGACCGAACTCTTTTGTTATGAATCCGGAATCGACATTTAAAACAGCAACACCTAAAACCGCACAGTTTGTTGTTATCAGAGGTAAGAAGATTCCAAGAGCCCGGTATAAAGAGGGTGAGAGCTTGTTAATAGCCATTTCGACAAGTTGAACAATTGACGCGATAACAAGAATAAAGGCAATGGTACGTAAATAGGTGATACTGAAAGGTATAAGTATGTACTTGTAAATAAAATACGTAATTACGGAAGCCAATGTCATGACAAAAATTACGGCGAAACCCATTCCGGCCGCGGAATCGGTTTTCTTTGATACACCAAGAAAAGGACAAATACCAAGGGTCTGCGAAAGAACATAGTTATTAATAAATATTGTGGAGAAGAGAATTGTTATAAAAAGTTTAATTTCCATATTATTGTTTACCGGTAATCAAAAGTTTATGACTATTTTTTATGTTTGCGCGAAACCATAATTCGATTCATAGCCCAGAGCATTAGACCCAAGGTGATAAAGGCTCCAGGGGCAATAGCCATCATACCTGCAGGTTTAAAACCCGGTATCAGTGTGTATCCAAAAAGTTTATTTGCCCCAAGGGTTTCCCGAAAAAAAGCAAGAATGGTAAGCGTTAAACCAAAACCTATTCCCATGCCCAGGGCATCAATAATCGATATAAAAACACCGTTACGTGAAGCAAACTCTTCTGCACGCCCAAGGATGATACAGTTAACAACGATAAGAGGAATAAAAATACCAAGACTTGTATATACTTCCGGCTGGTAAGCTTTTAATGTTATTTCGACAACAGTAACGAAGGCAGCTATAATTGTAATAAAAACGGGTATTCGTATATGTGACGGTATATAATCTTTAACAAGAGATACCAGAACATTTGAGCAGGTCAAGACAAAAGTTGTTGCTATCATCATCCATAAGGCATTAGAAACCGAAGTAGTTACCGCCAGGGCAGGGCAAAGACCGATACCCAAAACCATAACAGGATTTTTCTCAACAAGACCTTTTAAGAACTCTTTTTTAATACTCATAACAATCTCTATTTATTACTGTTTTTAATTATATCGTTATATTCGCTAATACCCTTATGAATACAGTCAACTACAGCCTTTGATGTAATAGTTGCTCCTGTTATTGCCGAAACAGCGTTTTGTGAAACAAGATCTGAAGCCATTTCCGGTGTCCAGTCGCCGTTTTTGACAACCTGAACAGTTTTATTACCATTTAAACCGGCGAACTGTTGCTGAAACCAGGGGAACTGAATTCCTTCGTCAACCGCTGAACCGGTAATTACATCCCAAAAGGTATTTTTTGATGCTATCTCTACTGAACGGGCACCAAGACCGGGAGTTTCGGTCTGTTTAAGAATCGATATGCCCAAAATATTCATATTAGAGTCAACACCTATCATGCATCGTATTGTACCGGAATATCCCGGAGATTCACTTATAAAGGCGAAACCGTTTATTGTTTCACCGTTTTCGGTTTTTTCGCCGACCCAGTATATTTTATTATCTTTTGTTTTGGCCGTACCGGTGATTGAGTAGCCCGGTAAAACAATAGCCAGCGCATTTTTTTCGGCCTCACTGTCAAGAAAAGCGATACGTTCTTTTGTAACAGCAAATACTGTTGCCAAAAGAAGTGAAGCGCAAAATGTAACCGCCGCAAGGACAGCCGCAGGTTTAATAATATCTTTCATCAGGCCTGCTTCCTTTTCCCGAATATTTTCGGAACACAATATTTATCGATTAATGGAACAGCAGCATTCATTAATAGTATTGAGTAGGATACTCCTTCAGGATAACCTCCCCAGATACGTATGGCAAATGTCAATAATCCGCATCCTGCTCCGAAAACAAGCATCCCCTTACCGGTAACCGGCGAAGTTACCATATCGGTTGCCATGAAAAAGGCACCGAGTATAAGCCCTCCGGACAAGAGATGGTAAACAAGCGCGTGATATGGCATAAAAAAACCTGTTAATTTGTAATAAGCAAATATCAATAAAGCAAATGTTGCGATATATGAAAATGGAATGCGCCAGTTAATTATTCGTGTAAAAAGCAGCAACAAGGCGCCTGTCAGCAGAAGAAGAGCCGATGTTTCACCGATACATCCACCTATATTACCAATTGCCAAAGCTTTAAAATTTGATATATCAAACAGGGTTTGATAAATATTATATTGTGAGTGTACATTAAAAGAGTTGGCTAAAGCCGGTACGTTTTTAAGAGCAGCAAGCGGAGTCGCTCCGGTAAGCGCATCAAGCGCGGGCTGCGGCAACACCGAATACGCGTTAAACGAGCTGCTGAACATTGTACCGTTCGGGAAAGTAATCCATTTTGTTGTCATCAAGGCAGGCCATGAGGCCATAAGAAATGCCCGACCAACAAGAGCAGGGTTAAAGATATTGTGGCCAAGACCACCGAAAAGTTCTTTAGCAATAATTATTCCAAAAACAGAACCGACTGCCGGTATCCAGAGAGGAACCATGGGGGGCAGGTTCATTGCAAGCAAAAGCCCGGTAATGGCTGCTGATCCGTTAAATATAGTTAATTCACGTTTTAATAAAAGACGAAAAAGGTACTCGGCTGCACAGGCAGAAAAAATGGCGGTTAATATAACCAGCAGAACATGCATGCCAAATGTATAGACGGCGAAAACTGTTGAAGGTAAGAGCGACAGGACAACAAGCCACATAACAACAGGGAGATTTTGCCTATTTTTCGTATGAGGGGCGAGTGATAAGGTGTATATCTGCTGATCCATAATAAAAAGCTACCTTTTTGATCTAATATAGTCTTGTGCGACCTTAACAAAATGACTGACCGGACGACGTGACGGACAGATAAAGGAACATGCTCCGCATTGGATACAGTCTAGTGGAGAAAACCTTTCGGTGCATTCAGGACGGCTGATCTCGATATTTGCTGCTATTTCGAATGGTAAAAGATTAATGGGACAGGCCTGAACACAGCGCCCACATCGTATGCAGTTTGCATAGCGTCCTGCTGAACTCTCCTCTTTTGAAAGAAAGAGGAGGCCGGATGTACCTTTTACAATCGGGATGTCCGTGGTTTCAACGGCTTGACCACACATTGGGCCACCCATGACTATCTTGTGCGGCTGTTCTTTAAGACCGCCACATTCACGAATTATATCGGCAATTGTTGTACCAATTCTAATTTTATAATTACCCGGTTTGTTTATTAGTGAACCGCTTACTGTAACAAGCCGTTCAAAAAGTGGGGTTCCGTAACAGACGGCTTGTTGTATCGCGAAACAGGTACCAATATTTTGTACCACTGTTCCAACTTCCATTGGAAGCCCTCCGGATGGAACGGTACGATGCGTAAGTGAATATATAAGCTGCTTTTCTGCTCCTTGCGGGTATTTCGTTTTCAACATGGGGATTTTTATGTTTTTTTCACCAATTTTTTTAAGATACTCTTTTATTGTTTTGTATGATCTTTTTTTGTTTGATTCGACCCCGATAATAACATTTTTGACTCCCAGAATTGTTCTGGTTATCATGATACCTTCGATAATCTCTTTGTATGAACGTTTTATAAGGGCATCATCAACAGTTAAATAGGGTTCACATTCAGCAGCATTAATTATTAATACATCTATTTTAACATTAGAAGGCGGCGAAAGTTTTACATGAGTAGGGAATGATGCCCCCCCCATTCCGGCAATACCGGCATCAAAGACCTTCTCCAGAAGATCCTTCGGAGGAAGTTTATCCCATTCAATTTTATCGGGTGTTTTTTCGCTGGCGAAATTGCCGTGAGTCTCTATTTGTATACGAAGACCGGATGCAGAGGCCGGTGTTGGTCCATTTGTGATAGAGGCAATCTTTCCGGGTATGGAAGCGTGAATATTGGAGCTGATAAAACCGTCAGCTTTGGCAATAAGTTGACCGACCTGAACATAATCACCGACCTGTACAACAGGAATGGCTGGTTTCCCTATATGCTGTTGTACAGGAACAAAACAGGTATGAGGAACAGAGAGGTTTTCGATAGACCTCTCTTCTGTGAGTTTTTTGTTTTCAGGGGGGTGAACACCACCCTTGAAAGAAGGATTGAACATTGACTACTGATCCTTGGTAGAGTAAATTTCATCCTTGATTGGAAGCTCTTTGCGGAGGTTTTTAATGTATGGAAAAAGTTCTCCAGATTCTTCGTAGTTGTCACAGTCATCCATAATACGGCGGGCAACGGTAAAGTATTTATAGAGCTTTTCTTCTCCGGAACGTTTAACCCATTTACGAAGCTTACATTTTACACGTAATACATACTTATCCGGTTCTGCTTCATGTTGTCTTATCACAATGCAATTTCTGCAGTTAGCGCAGAAAATTTTCTCTTTAGTCATAATTGTCTCCCGATACGAAACTTATCAGTCAATTGAAGAGATATGTATGCTATTGTAAAGTATTTTTTTTGAAGTATGGCACTGCGATCAGAGCAGTCAGAGACTTTAAAAGGGTGTTGATTCATATCTATTAATAATTATCCTTTATATCCCGTTTCTTTGACTGTTTAATTAATTTTCAGGTTTTTAAACTGAATTACCGGCTTGTCAGCCAGCATTACAGGCTCAATATATCCTATTTGCGGGAAGGTGCTATATACTTGTGAAATATTGAGGGTATCCTGATATCATTTGTTTCCATTTTTAACTTCATTTTATGATATGCGGCCTATATCGCTATAATTTGAGAGTTGAAAACCGCTTCTATTTTCTCAATGGTTTTTAACGTTGGATTGCATTTTTTTACGTCTTCATATTTCTGGTATGCCTGATAATTAACGTTTAAAAGTTGCGCTGCTTTTTTTTGTGTAAGGCCTTTTTCCGCCCGCTTCAGCTTCATCCATATTGCAAATGCTAATGTCTTGTCCGGTGCAATATAATAGATGTTTTTTCCTCTGGGCGTTGACGGATTAGGAATTTTTATCTTGCGTAAGTCTATTGATTCCAGATAGCCGGTTAAAGCCTCTTTGGCGTTCGAAAGTGCACTTTCAAGATCACTACCATAAGTGAAACAACCGGGTAAATCAGGAAATTCGACATTGTAAGAATCGTTATCCTTTTTTATTTTTGCGGGATATTGTATCATTTTAAACCGCCTTCTTTCATTATATTATGCAGTGTCCCCTTAGGGATATCTGTTTTACCATGAACAGGAACGGAGACTGTATTTTTACCTTTGACCATGATATGATGAGAACCATTTACTCTGTCAAGTTTCCAGCCAATAGCCTTGAGTTTTTTAATCAATTCCTTTCCTGTCATGGTTAAATATACCACATATAAGTTGCATTGTCAAGCGGTTTTCCGGTTAGACCGTATCACTTGCCCCATTGCCCGCAGTAAACCGTCCAGCGCTTCTATTAACGGCTGTTTCACGGTCTCCGTTTTTTTGTTTGCAGTTGCTGTGACTGATTCCCCTTTAACGAAGGCAGCCGTCTTTGCTGAATTGTTTAACACGGACAACATATAACAGAAGTTGGTCCTACATTCGCCTGTTTCCTGTTTAGTTTTCATGGAAGCAGCTTCCGGTACTCATACGGTCGGTTATATGGCCGGTTAATCTCTGAACGTCTGCAAGGGGGACACTCTGAGAAAGAAGGGTACTGTTTAGCCAGTGTCGCCAGCTATGAAAAGTAATTTCCCGTTTGTACGTTTTTTTGATATTGATTAAAACTATCTGACACTGTTCCGGCCCCTTAATACTGTGCTTTCAGCACCGGTGCTTTGGGTTACTGAAATTCTGTAAACACGGTATAAAACGTGGCCGTTTCAGTACCGTAACAAGTATTAAGTCCGCCGGTTCTTCTTGCGGGAATAAAAAAGGCCTATTCGCTGAACATTATCTATTGATTTGTACAGAAAACAGGCCGTTTTATGAGCGGGTGATGGGAATCGAACCCACGCTATCAGCTTGGAAGGCTGAAGTTCTACCATTGAACTACACCCGCGGTTATAGAGACTATATATTTACGCCCCTGTTTTCTGTCAATCGATATTCGAATTCTTATTTAAAAAATCCTGATCATGGACCCGGTTATGAACGATCTTTACAAGAAGTACAGATAACAACATATAATTTTAACCGCATTATTTGAAAAGGTTTTAAAGCAAAAAGACAGTATATGCCGATCATATTAATAGTAATTTTCGCTAACTTTTTTTAAATCATTTATTTATAGAACAAGGTTAAGTGCAGGGGAGCGGTTATGAAAATGCAAAAATTATTATCTATTGTTTTTATACTACTTTTAACAGCGTTTTTCTCATGTGAAATTGAAGATGATCCTGAGGACGATAATTCCAATAATCTCGATTTCCGTATCGCGGCAGTCAATGTTAACGGAACAGTTACGGACACGTATTCCGAAACATATTCATATAATGATCAGGGATATCTAACAACATTAATTGTAAAAGATAGTGCCGGAAACACCAGCAGCATAACATCATTTGAATATTCATCAGACTGGAAACTGGTCAAGAAAGTTACTACAGCCGGTGGAGAGACCGTAGTAACCGAAAATGAGTATGATGAAAAACGCAGAATAAAATCCACCATGAAAGATCAGAATGGAATCATTCTGGGAATAGTAAATTTCTATTATGATGAAAGAGGTCGAATTTCTAAGAAGGAAGAAAAAGATGCTTCTGGTCTTGTTAACGGATCGGCAGACTATGTATATGAAGATGGAACTCCCAAAGGTGATGCAGAAAATATTACCCTTAGGATATTGAATAACCAATAACTCAATTTTTTGAAATACTTATTTAAAATTCCGGGACAAAATATTTATTAATGTCCCGGAAATCATCATCACTGAATATTATTCACTACAATACCTTACCGGCATTACGTAAAAAGCGTTGTACTTTCCCCAATAGTATTGTTTACCCTTATTTCTTTCATAAGTTGCAATATTCCAGGCATAATGGATCGAATAGCTTGTAGAACTCCAGTAGTGATGATTTTCGTTTTCTATCAGACCTTTAGATATCAAGTTTGAATAAATCATTTCCAATTCATCTTTAGAAGGCAGGAACCAATCATCTTTTCCGCCTCCCCGGTAAGAATGCGCCATTTTTGCGGCAAATGTTTTTTCTGAACAATGCTCAACATGATTAATGGTATTTTCCCGGCCGGTTCCGACGGTCTTTCCACCTGTTCCTCCCATCGAATAACGATAGCACCCCCAAACAGCTCTTCCTATAGCTTTTGGAGCAGCCTCCATATAGCGCCATCCGTCACTATTGTCTCCTTTATCGTAAAAAATTATGCCACCTGCCGGACCAATGTCACCAATTGAATATCCATTTTTACCGGCACATAAACGATTAATAATTAATAATGAAAAAACTAAAAAAAGGAGAATAATAAAAAATCGCCTACTTGCAAATTTTTCTGCAAATTCCATAATAAATACCTCATAAGTTTGAATTAATGGTTAATATTTATATAGAAATGTGCAAAATTATGAAGAAGTTATTTTTAACCTTCTGCACACTCAACTTGTAATAATAATTTTAACCATTTACGGAATATTTATACATCTAATCACAGATATTGTAAATGGGACAAAAGTTCTAATTGGGTAATTTAGTCATCTAATTATCACGGCAGCAGTTAATCAGGTCGATTCTGTTTTCAGAATCTGTTTTTTGAAACATGCTATAAACATGTTTTTTAACAGTGGAACCTGATATTTGCAGATTTGCCGCTATCTGATTGTTGGTGTAGCCTTTCAATATCAGATAAAAAACCTCTTTTTCTCTCACAGTAAACTGGTACTGATTAAGCATATAAGAAATATTTTCTGATATATCTGATCCGATTTTAATTAGATAATGATACGAACGGGGTATAACAAGGAAAGAAATTAAAAGAGGGATAAAGATGGAAAAATTGAAACCTTTCTCTTTTAAAAAAATGAATTCAGGGAAAAGAGGCCAAAAGATATCCATTATACCGGGGAGCAGGTATGCAATGCCCAGAATTAACGTATAGACAAGATACGATCTTTGAAAAAGGGTCTTATTATAAAGATTAATCGCCATCAATATCAGACAATAAATATGTACGATTAAAAAAAGAGCCCCGCAAACTATAACTGCATAAAGAAAACAGGATTGATATGTTCCATCAAAATAGAAAATCAGAAACGGCAATGAAAATATTTGAATAATGGAAATCGGAACAACAAACATCGGCAATTTTTTTTCAAGATATGTGTGAATCAGGCATGGTAATGCTAATGTAGTTATCACAAGAGATATAATATCTAAAATAGATGCAGTTATGGTAATGCCGGAATTATTTATTCCATAATCAGCCAAATACTGAACACTCAGGAAAAGTCTTGAAAATATGGATAACAGTACAGCAAACATGTATACCAAGCCTGCCTTCAATGTTATCAAATGATATTTTGATACCAGTGGAGTAAAGAAACATATAGCACAGCAGAAAGCAGTAAAAACCAACAAATTTAACCATAATACGATAGTGCTCATATTTTCACAATCCTTTCAGATCAATAGAGATCAACTAATATGGATAATAACAGGTTATCGTGTCAAGCACGAGAGCAAATGATTAAACAAAAAGGGATTGCCGCTTAGGCAATCCCTTTTTGTTTTGATAATCAATAAACAAAATTTTACCGGGTATTACATGGCATATAGATCAATTGATGAGACATCAGGTATGGCAATTCTTGTCTCAAGATTTTTTTTATCAAACATGACTATTTCGTCTTCAATAAGATCCCTGTTTTTATTAAGCTCTATTGATTTGCCGTCTTTAAGATGCACTACAATATCAAGCCCTTTAATTGAAATGTACTTATCCAGCATTTCCTTGAAGCTCATCGGTTTTTTCTGCCTTGTTTTCATCTTTCCTCCTGTCATCATGTGACAATTGGACACCTTGTATAATAATTTAAATAGTTCTGTTGTTGCCGGCCGTTATAACATGGGAGGGCATAACAAAGAAGTTTAAAACAATGTATAGATGTCCGTTTATTTTTATGAGTTCACTAACAGCTGTATTATGTCTCATTAAAATTATCGGCACTTTCCTGTTTATGTTAAGTAAATTGTCTTAACTGTAAAAAAAAAATGATGTTTTGAACGATTTCATTAACGGCAAAGTTGTTAACAAAAATAGATTTAAAACAGAAAAGCAAAAATAAATTCGACCGGTATTTCTTTAAGCCAAATAATACAAGTTTTGCTGTTTATAGCTCCCATAGAAACTGCGATATTATAGTTTACAAATGCAATAACAGAAAAGAGAACGGTAAGAAACATAATGGTAATTCTTTATCATTCACAATAATTTGACAGATCTGATAAATTCAATAATATCAGGGTATATGTATAATAAATATGGAGTTATTTATGGTTAAAATCATGCGTGCCTTTGTTTTATTACCTCTTATATTTCCTGGTTGCAGTGCAAATTATATACAGTCAACCAACAATATTGCCAAATTTAATGTAGAAGTTACTCCATATAATGACTCTTTTCTGCTGTGTAAAATTACCGGAAATTCGTTGGACAGTGCCTTATATATAAAAAGTTACGATATAGATTATTATGAAGACCGGGTTCATATTTACATAAACAAGAGTTTAAAAAAAACAGGCATCAGTTCTCCCTATTTTGTACAATTTTTAATATCCGAGAGAATTAATTATGTTTATCTTGGTGATTCTGCGCTGATATGGGAAAGAGATTAGCGTAATGAACAATGAAATTGCCGATATTCTTATCCCGTTTAACGCGGAGAGAGTAACCGAGGATTCTCTGGTCTTTTCACTATACGTACGCCCCGAATCGAACCGGGTCGACTACGAGGCGCTTATTGCCAAAGGATTAAAGGGAATAGGAACCCCGGTCTTTATGGCGAATTATAACGGTGAGCTTATAAAACACAAACATATAGTTATGAATCACTATTTTCTTCATTATCTGTTTGCCCTGCACGCGAAAGATGAGATGCTTAAATATCCTGAATTTTGCCATGCTTTTGAAACCAAATTTGGTTTAAGCGTAAAAAAGGCCGCTGTTTTTGGAGCCTTTGAATATCTTGATTCGGATAATAATGCCGGATTTAGTGAAAAAACTCTTTTTCATCACTATGTCTTCGAGGATGATTTTTTAAAATTTCACGGGCATACTGTAAAAAAAATAGGTAACTGTTATGTTGTCGATTACGATATACCATCCATAATTAAAAGCTATAATACCAAATCAAATATTTTGATTATTTCTGTCTGCTGTTGCGAGGGGCATTCCATTGATGAACTGAATTACTCTCTATTTTCACTTTTTGAAAAAGCGGGAGTTCTTCCAGGGAACAAGAGTCCGGTTCCATGGTACAACCAGGTCAAACGTCTTTACCATATTTCAAGCGGACATATCGAGGCAATGTTTGATCTGACAGATTTTACAATTAATAGTGAGAATTGTTCTATAAGTTACGTTGAAACCCCACTTGGCAAAACGTTGATCAGAAAGGGGATTTTCTCACGTAACGGCATGGAAGATATTCTGGATTATTTTAAAAAATACCCATTGGTATACTACCATGAAGAAAATGAGCGTAAACTTATCAACCTGCGGGAAGCCGGAGTGGTTAAGCAAAACGGCAAAGTGAGATTAAACAGTACAGACGAATGCGCGGAAATTATACATAGAGTAATCGAGTACCATAATGAATAAAACCATATTAAAAGAGTTTAACATACGTTATAAAGCAGATAAAAGATCAAGATCCGTAAAAATCAGAGCAGCCGAATTTAATACTTTGGATATTACTTACCCTCCGTCACTTTCTTTAAATGTCGTAAACGATATTATTGTAAACCGTGCGGATTCGATACGTAACGCATACAACAAGGTTAAGGCCGGCAGCATGTCTGTAGACGGCTTTGTTCGCGAAAAAAATAATTTATTACGTATTGCAGACTCTGTTCTTTATTTTGAAAAAAGCAGTGACCCTAAACTTAACGGATTAACCAAAATCAGAAATGGTGATCGTATTTTCTATTTTAGCAAAAATGATGGCTTAAAGGATCCCGATACAGCTCGCCTTGCGGCAAAATCAATTGTTACGCTTTGTACAAAATGCGCAAAAAAAATACTGCCACAAACAGTTAAAAAACTTGCGGATAAACATGGTTTCTCTTATAATAATCTTTCCTTTAGAAATCAAAAAAGGCGTTGGGGAAGTTGCTCTCACGGCAACAATATCTCTTTAAATGTCAGACTCATGCTTTTGCCGTATAAACTTATTGAATATGTGCTGATACACGAACTTGTACATACGATACACAAAAATCACAGTTCGACATATTGGGACGCTGTTATAAGAATTTTACCCGACGCTAAACTGTTACGTAAACAATTAAAAAAATATGACTTTACCTTCTTGGACCGAAACAACTGAATACAACAAAACTGATGTGGAGCCATAATGAACTTTTTACGCTTTGTCTATTATTTTCTAAGACGTTACTATGACTCTGTTAATTATGCGATAGAGGGAATTTTACACGCCGCTAAAACTCAAAGCCATGTAAGGTTCCATCTCTCCGCTGCATGTTTCCTTCTGCTTGTCTGTTTTTCGATCGGTATTTCTCCGTCTGAATTTGTTATTTTGACAACACTTGCAACAATTGTTATCGTCGCAGAAATGCTAAACAGCGCGATCGAAGTAACTGTAGATATTGCCTCTCCCGAGCACAATGAAAAGGCCCGAATCGCGAAGGATATTGCTGCGGGGGCGGTTCTGGTGGCGGCAGCAGCTGCAGCGATTATCGCTTTTTTTATATTTTATCCCTATTTCCACTATTTTATTGAGTATGGAATTGTTATAGCGCAACATGGTGTGGTTGATCTTATTTTTGGTTCAACCATGATTGTACTTATAACCGTAATAATGATGAAAGCCTATGTGGGCAAGGGGCATCCTCTTCGCGGCGGACTTCCTTCCGGGCATAGTGCTCTTGCCTTCACCTGGTGGGTTAATATCGTTTTTATTTACAAGGACTTTTATCTGACAGTTATATTCTTTGCATGTGCCATTGCGATTGCGGTAAGCAGGGTAGTACGGAAAATACATACGATTTATGAAGTTTGTATCGGTATAATGACAGGAACGCTTATAACCTGGGGGCTTTACCTGATATTTTATAAAGGTTAGTTTTTAGAACCTTCTTCTATTTGATGCATTTGCTGCATAATTTCTTCCCTTTCAGATGAAAAAAGAATAGTGCGCCATGCCCAGTCCTCGGAATATTTGTAGTAGTGTGTGGCAAGGCCTATTGCCTCGTATTGAGGCACATATTTGCTTCTTCCCTTCGAATCACGAATTTTCACATCACCCTGATACACGCAAAAAGCGATGCTGTTGCGTATAAGCCTGTCAAAAAGTTGTTGGTCACCTGTTCTTTGAAGCAACGCGAAAGGCCGTCTCGCGTAAAAGGTAAGCCGGTAATCGTCATCAGCAGGTAAAAAATTTATCGTATTTTGAGATTCACTGGCGGTAAACTGGTCAAAATCCGAAAGAACAATTACCTTGTTACTGTAAAAGTAGGGACGTGAAATTAGCAGAATAAACCGGATTCTTAACCAGCCGATATATTCGGATTTGAGAAGATCTAATCGTTGTTTATCATCAGTGCTTATAAAAGAAATTTTTTTATTTTTTTTATCCAGAACAGAGTTCAACGAAAATCTATCGGAAACATCTATAAGTCTGTAACCGGATTTTACACGTGAAAATGGACTTTTTTTTCCGTTGATTACAGGCAAAACCCTGTAATAGTATTCCACACCGGGTTCGCAGTTTGTATCGGTATAATTTGTTTTTTTTGTTACGGTAGCTATACGGTCATATTTTCCTTTTTTATATTCAGATCTATAAATATCGTACCTGTCGGTACCCTCATAGGCAGTCCAACGCAGAGGAATACCAAAATATGACTTGCCGTGTGAAACCTGCAACTCTACTATCTCGTTTTGAGATAAAGCAGGCTGCAATACAAGCAGTATGGCAACGATATGGAAAAATCCTGATTTAATCATTTATTCCTTATTCACAAGTTAATTATCAGAGGTCACTGTATATAAAACATTACCAATAACTTATAACCCTATGACAGTCAAAACAATTTTTTTCACGAAACTCTTTTTGCAGAGAACCTGGAAAAATTACAATGTTTCAAAAGGAACATGGATTAAGAGTCTATTCTATAGTAATTTAATTTACAACCGATAATCAAACCAGGCGGATAAAAAAAAACGGAGAAAGCCATGGATTATTCACAATTCAGCCAACTGAATGACCAGACGGATATGGATATTATCGAGTTTGGCCAGCAGACCTATTTGATTGGTTGCAAATATGATGAAATAGCCAGTTCTCTTTTAAAAAGATGCACCGGCAAAATGTTTGAGCATGAGGCCGATATTTCTATTTGTGACGGTAGCAATTGTGCAATTATCAGGTCAAAAAGTCTTTATATCGATGTTAAAACAGGCGAAGTCATTGTCCAAACAATAGACGGCAAATCGGCTCCTTTTAAAATGCTGATGATAGAGGCAAAAGAGATGCTGATAAACTATCTGCATATTCATGTCAAAACTGCTGATATACATAACAATTTTTTTAACAGCTGAAAGCCTCACTTGAGAGAAATTCGAAAATTTACAATTTTCCAGAGGGAAATTTATTAGAGATTTTCTTGACACTTTTTGTGTATTAAAAGCAAGTTAAACTCAAGAAACAAAGAACAGGGTAATATGTCAGACATTCAATACAAACTGATGAAAAATGCGAATCTCTCTATCGAGGACATTATTCGACAGTACTCAATGATAGAGGCTGAAGCGGAAGAGGTTCGTAATAATGATAAGCTGACAGTTAAAAACCTTTTTGGCAGTTTTTATGGAAAGAAACTGAATGTAGGGATAGGTTTTCAACGCGCGTATGGATCGATATTGTCGGGTGATTATTTCGAGCTTTACAAGCTTCCTGATTCGAACTATCTCTTTGTTTTTGCCGACATCAGCGGCCACGGCCTTCCAGCCTATACCACTCTTATCAGGTTAAGATCCGCTATTACCTCGACACTTAAAATGTACGAAAAACGCTACAGAAACAACCAGCATTTTGAATATATTGATATAGTGCGTGAGATTGGTAACGCCTTTACCGATATTCTTGACGCATCACAATCAAAAGATTTTGCCAGCGTGATATTTACTTTTATAAGCAACGAAAATGACAAGTTTCACCTGACTTTTTTTTCCAGGGGAATGCATTTCCCTTTTATTGCGCGCCGCTTTGAAAACTCTTTGATGGATATTTATAATCTTAATAACCGGGAGAAGGGGTGGATACCAGCCAAAAGTCACCTGTTAGGCTCAGAGATAAGGGATCTTTTGGGTGAAAAATACAACAAATATATATCCTGTCACTTTGTAATATACGAGGGTGATTCTCTCTTCTTTTTCAGTGATGGCTTAATTGAGGGAACCGCTATTGACAACCCTCATGAAGAATTCGGTACTGAACGCCTGATGGACTGTTTACGCGAACACATACACCTGTACCCGCAGGCCATTGTTAATACAATGTACGAAAAGATTTACGAATTTATCGGGCGTCCTGAAAGGCAGTTTGACGATATGACAGCTGTACTTATAGATTTCCCCTTAGTGCGTGCAAATTAAAATAATTATCGGGGTTCTCGTAAAATAGATATGCAAAAAACTGAACGCAACACGGGTCTTCTTTTACACATAACGTCACTTGGCGGTGATTACGGAATCGGATCACTTGGTAAAAATGCAAGGCTCTTTATAGATTATCTTAACCAGACCGGAGTCAAGTACTGGCAAATACTTCCCTTTAATCCTGTTGTACGTAATTTCGGGTATTCACCCTATGCATCAACCTCTACCTTCGCCGGTAATCCGCTTTTTATTGATTGTGCCGATGTAATTGATATGTTTGATTTTTTGTCTGTGGACATGCTTCCTCCGGTCATGGAGCCGTCTGATTTTATCTCGTACGAAACAGTTGATGATGAACATAACCGTTTTTTCAGCAGGGCATATCACGCGTTTTCACAAAAAGCTTCATTGCGGCACAAAGATGAATTTAATCTTTTTTGTGAAAAAAACAGCACCTGGCTTGATGATTACGGCCTGTTTACAGTACTTTCAGATATTTATCAGACCAACAGCTGGATAAACTGGCCTGAAAAATACGCGCGTCGTGATTTTGAATCCATTACAAAAGCATCTGAAGAATTCAAAGACGGTATTAACCAGGTAAAGTTTATCCAATACGTTTTTTTTAAACAGTGGGAAAACTTCAGAAAGCATTGTAAAGAAAAATCCGTTCAGATAATCGGCGATATACCAATCTATGTCAGTTACGACAGCTCTGACGCGTGGGCAAATCCGGAACTTTTTCTTTTAAACAGCAAAGGCATTCCTGACCCTGTCGCCGGAGTTCCACCTGACTACTTCAGTAAAACCGGCCAGAGGTGGGGGAACCCCATTTACCGGTGGTTTAAAGATGACAGGCCAAATCATGAAGTTTTTGAATGGTGGCATTTGCGCATAAAACACCTTTTAAACATTACCGACTTAATTAGAATAGATCATTTTCGTGCTTTTGAATCTTACTGGGCCATACCTGAAAAAGAAGAGACTGCCGTGATTGGTAGCTGGGAAAAAGGTCCGGGACGTCTTCTGTTTGATTATTTGAAAGAAAAGATGGGTAATTTGCCTTTTATCGCGGAGGATCTTGGAATAATCACGAAAGAGGTCGCAGCACTTCGCGAAGAACTTGGATTTCCGGGCATGAAAGTTTTACAATTCGCCTTTGATCAGAATCCGGATAATGATTATTTGCCACATTCGTTACAAGACACAAATACTGTTTTGTATACCGGAACACACGATAACAATACCAGTAACGGCTGGTTTTATGGAGAAGATATAAATAAAGAAACTCGCGAATATATTATTGAATACCTTGGCATGGATAGTGATAGCTGTTTTCATAAAAAGCTCATCAAGACAGCTTTGCGAAGTACAGCCGACACGGTAATAATTCCGGTACAGGATCTTCTTGGTTTTTCATCCGAGTTTAGAATGAATACGCCGGGGACTATGAATCATTCAAACTGGCGCTGGCAACTGAAGGATATTAACAGGCTTCACGAAGAATCCTGGTTTTTAAAAAGATGCAATACCATTTATAACAGATTAAAACCGGTTGACCACAAAAGCAAAAAACCGTCCTGATTTTTGTGAAATTTAATTATATTACATAATTATTTCATATTTTTTTGATAGTGATGATGTACCGTTTCTGTATAAACTTGATAATAAAGGGAACAGGCAATATCATGATTAAAGAAATGAATAGAAACATGTCATATAACCAGCCCGTGTTAAACAGTATTCACCCCAAAGGCATACACCAGCTCGAAAAGAAAAGAATCAAGAGTGAGCAGATTTCAAAAATCGCTAGCAGTCATTATTACGCTTATGAATCGACAAGCATTGAGCAGATATCAGAAGAGATGATAGCCGATGACAGGATTAAGTCTATTGCGATTGTTGACAATAACAATAATGTTAAGGGAATAATAATCAGAAATCAGCTGATGGATCTTCTTGGCATGCCTTTTGGAAGAGACCTGTTCTTGCGAAAGCCCGCGATAGACGCGGCAATTCCGGTTAAACGCTTTTTTGAAGACCAGAATATATTCACAATAGCACAGAATATTAACTTATCGGATCAGAATTATGAAACAATATTTTACGCGATAACGGATTATAACGGTCAATTTAATGGTCTTTTTTCTAACCGTGATATCATGATCTATCTTTCATCAATAACACAAAATGATTTGCGGGAAGCACAAAAAATCCAGAGTCTGATTGTAAAAGACATATCCGAAATGGAAAATGATTTTTTACGAATCACCGGGTCTTCCAAAATGGCAAAAGGGCTGGGGGGAGACTATTACACGGTAAAAAAAATATCTGACGATAAATGGATAATGATTTTGTGCGATGTTTCGGGGAAAGGTGTATCTGCTTCTCTATTATCAGTAACTTTAGGCGGCATGATTGCCCTGTATGATTTTTCAAGAGGACTTAAACCGCTAATAGAGTCAGTGAATAATTATGTATGTACTTCATTTGAACCGGGTAAATTTCTAACAGGTATTTTTGCCGAATACAATCAGACAACCGGTGATCTTGAAATTTTTGACATGGGTCACTCTTATTCTTATATATATCGAAACAGTAAATGCCTTAGAATAGAAACACCGGAAATGAATATTCCTCTTGGTATTGACATTGATCTTTATCCCGAATCAAAAAAAATAAAGCTCAAACCAAACGAGATGTATATCGCATTCTCAGACGGAATCGAAGAACAATCTGATGGAAGTAATCAGGAATATGGAGTTTCCAGATTTTTAAATGTACTTATAAAAAATTCACAAAAACCTGTAGAGCGTTTACAAAAAGAAGTATTTGCCGATATCAACAACTTCAGTAACCAGTATACAAGTGATGATATGACATTTCTCTTTCTTGAGAGAAGACTCTGATTTATAATAGCGTGAACTTCTAAAAATCAGCTTTTACAGAACGGTTATGTGAGGCCGGCGATTTTATGGCTTTTTGGGACAATTTTTCCCGTTATCACTCGAAAGAGCGCGGAAAATGAGGATAGTGCTATTTTGATCTTTGCGGGGGAACCTGTAAATTTTCTAATGAGACATAAGATATCTTATCGGAAGTTGCATATTGCCTCACGTAAAAAAGTACATCAAGTATATATTGTTGCCTCATTGAAAAAAGTACTCGAAGTCCTGTATTTTTATACAGTA
>JAFGRW010000079.1 GCA_016934935.1 Spirochaetota bacterium
CATACCGGCGCGTCCGGGTACTGTCTCTATTGTATATGCAAGCGACACCGCGCCGTAATTATTTATCTGCGGCGGACGCACAAAGGCGGCTCCGGCGAAAGGATCGGGGCTGGCCGATGTCTCGCCGTCTTTTGACGACCGGTTTGTCGATGCCGAAAAGGCGTCTGTTCCTGACGGAGCGCCCACCGCGTCTGCCGACGAACCCGGCGACGGATATGTCCCCTCTTCTGCCGCCCTGGAAGACCCCCCTCCTCCACCGCTGCATGACGTAATCAGCATTGCTGAAAGTATCAGTGATGCGGTAATCCGGTAAAACATAGCCCCACCTCCCGTCTTTGTAACGACGCAGGTGATTGCCGTGTGTTATTATCTTTACCGTGTGTTTTATTTTTTCACAGCATCGCTTGCTTTCTAATACTGTTTTTTTTAGATTTTGTTAAAAATTTTTTTTTATTTTATTCTAAATTTTCCTGATAGATATCGGGTAAATTCTGGAAAATCAGATTTCAAAAAAAAATTCGCCCTTTTTTCTCTAGAATCAGTTGTATATATCAAGTACCTTTGCACTGGAGAAAAATATGATTGAAACAACAATCACCATGAAAACGGAAAAATTTGATAAACTTGATAAATATTGTAAAGATCTCAAAATCTCAAAATCAAAATTTCTTATTCTTTGTATGAACAAATACATCCCAAAGTTAAAAAAAACTTTATATAGGCATGCTACATTAAAATATCAATCCAGATCTTCTAACTGGAAAATTGTACATGTTTTTATTCATGAAGCCACACATGCAAAATATACAAATGTAGACCGTCTTCACAATATTACCCTTTCCCATATGATTGCTAAAGCCTTTGATGTGTATTGCGAGATAATTTACGATGAATTATTACACGAATGCGATGTTAAACCTTTGAATAAAATATATTATGACTATTTTTCTGCATTTAATGGATATCTTGACGGACACAAAACTTTTACTTACATATGGGGGAAATCTAATTGCCCGGATACAACTACAATATGTCAGATATCAAATGATAAAAGATTGATTCTCAGGTGTTAGAATAAAAATTTGAATTTTTATACTTGTCAAAACTACCATTACCTAACCAATTGATACTCATAAACATTATTTGCGAGAAAATCATGAATTCCCCAAAAATTGAAGAAATTGAACAAAACGTTCATCATATATTATTTGATGAAAACAAAGAATTATATCTTATAGGCACTGCTCACGTATCCCAAAACTCTGTTGATCTTGTTGAAAGAATTATTACCGTTAAAGATCCTGACACAGTTGCTATAGAACTGGATAAAAAACGTTATTCTGCTATAACTGAAAAAAGTCGTTACGAAAACATAGATTTAATCCAAATGATAAAAAATCGAGAGCTTTTTTTCTTCATTGGTCAATTTATTCTTTCCATGTATCAAAAAAAAATATCCGAAAAAACAGGAACAAAACCAGGACAGGAATTTCTTAAAGCGATTGAATTGTCCGACAAACTTGACAAAAAGCTTGTTCTTGCTGATAGAGAACTCGGAACAACTCTAAAGCGAGCTTGGAGATTAACGCCATTTAAACACAAAATGAAACTATTTGGATCTTTACTTTTTTCTTCTGATGACAAAATTGAAGAGAACGATATTGAAGAACTTAAGAAGTCTAATGCTCTGGATGAGATGATCAGTATGTTTGCGAATCATCTTCCAGACGCCAAACGAGTCTTAATAGACGAACGTGACGCTTTTTTATCTTTTGAAATACTAAACAACCTTGGTAAAACAACTGTTGCAGTTGTTGGAGCGGGCCATGTTCCTGGAATATTAAAAACTTTGACTGCACCAGTATCAAAAAAACAGAGAACCGAAATAGATATTATCCCAGCTGGAGGAATAATATCGAAAATAACACCATGGATAATTCCTGCTATAATTTTAACTGTTTTTACCTTGGGATTTATCTTTGGCAAAAGAGACATTGCTTATGAGTTTGCCCTTTTCTGGGTTTTAGCCAACGGCGTTTTAACTGCTATAGGTTGTCTTCTTGCTTTAGCTCATCCATTAACGATAATTGCCGGCTTTATTGCCGCACCGATTACCAGCCTTAATCCAACTATTGGAGCAGGATTCGTTACCGCCTTTGTTCAAACCCTGCTTGTAAAGCCAAGGGTAAAAGACTTCGAACAAATTCAAAACGGTTCATTAAAAATAGCTAATTGGTGGAAAAACCGGTTAACCAAAATATTTCTGGTTTTTATATTATCATCAATTGGATCTTCAATTGGAACATTTGTAGCAGCGCCCTACCTAGTAAAATTCTTCAATGGATAATCTAGTTTTTTCAGATCGAAGTGAGCGTCTTCTTGGTAAAGATGCCATAGAAGTACTAAGCAATTCCACAATAGCTATTTTTGGTTTAGGTGGAGTTGGTTCATTTGCTACTGAAGCAGTTGTGCGTCTTGGCGTAGGTACTATTATTATAACCGATTTTGATGTTGTTGATATAACCAACGTAAACAGGCAGCTTTATGCCCTTCACTCCACGATTGGCAAAAAAAAAACAGATATAGCTTACGATCGAGTTCGTGATATTAACCCGAAGTGCAATATTCATAAACATACCGTTTTTGTATCAGACCAAAATATTAATCTATACGATATCTATCAAATAGATTGCGTGATTGACTGTATTGATTCAATCGAATCTAAAATTTCGTTAATTGAGTACATGAACAAAAGAGGTATTCCCGTTATTACATCAATGGGTGCAGCGAATAAAACAGATCCATCCGCTATAAAAACTGCGGATATACACAAAACTCACCAATGCCCATTGGCAAAAAAAGTTAGAAAGGGGTTACGAGAAAGAAATGTAATGAATAATGTTACGGCTATTTACAGCACGGAAGCCCCGATTAAACCGTCAACTCCTGGACCACTTGGTTCAATTGCAACTATTCCATCAATTTTCGGATTATACTGCGCATCTTCTGCTTTAAAGATATTGACTTCCCATATACTACCCGATATCTATCATTAATAATAATAGTTCTTGTACCAATTAACGAATTTTTTAATACCATCATTCAGTGAAGTAGAAGGTGCAAAACCTGTAGCCGATTGAAGATCAGAAATATCCGCATAAGTACGAGGTACATCACCTTTTTGCATAGGCAAGAAATTTTTTACTGCTTTTTTACCAACATGAATTTCTATAGTTTCAATAAATTCATTTAAAGAAATCGGACTGTTATTACCAATATTATATATTCGATAAGGTGCCCTAGTTTCCACCGGATCCGGTGAAGTATTATCCCAATTATCATTTGAAACAGGTACAACATCAATTAAACGGCAAATTCCCTCAATTATATCATCGATATATGTAAAATCACGATACATATCCCCATTATTATATACATCAATCGGAGTACCTTCAATAATTGCCTTGGTAAATTTATAATAAGCCATATCAGGTCGCCCCATCGGTCCATAAACAGTAAAGAAACGAAGCCCACTTACAGGTATATCATAAAGGTCAGAATAAGAATGAGCCAAAAGTTCATTGCTTTTCTTTGTTGCCGCATAAAGCGACACAGGATGATCGACATTGTCATGTTCAGAGAATGGAACCTTTCCATTGATTCCATATACCGACGATGATGACGCAAAAATTAGATGTTTAATATTATAATGCCTGCACATCTCAAGTATAACTGTAAATCCTTCAAGATTACTTTTTATATAAGTCATAGGGTTTTCAATAGAATAACGCACTCCTGCCTGAGCCGCACAGTTAATTACAATTTCTGGCTTTTCTGAAGAAAAAATAGAATTCATGATCTTGTAATCAGAAATATCTGCCTGATAAAAATTATAATGAATATTCTGCATTAAAATGGAATTTCGAAATTCTTTTAAATTAACATCATAATAATCATTCATATTATCTATGCCAACAATCTCATGGCCATACTCAATAAGTTGTTTTACAAGATAATATCCAATAAATCCCGCAGAACCAGTAACAACAATTTTCATCATTAAACCGCCAGAACAAAGGTATTCAAAATCAGCATCTTACCCGATATCTATCAGAAAATAAACATCCGATAATGCATTCAACTGTATTTTAAACGATAAAAATTACCGGTTATTGTAAAGAAAAAAATAAACCGAAGGAAAGAACAATAAGAAGAAGAAAAAAGCGGCAGAATCCACTCATGCCGCTTGGAAGGAGACAAATTTTATATATCGACACCATCTTTAAGAAAATCTGTCATAATTGAATCCGTATCTTTGCGCCCTTTAACATAAGTCTCAGCTATCGAAAGAATAGAATAGTAAAAATATGTCAAATTCGGCACGTAAAATTCCCGTTTTATGGTATTTGCAACCGGATGTGCAGCAGTATTGTTAATATCGCCCAACTTTCGATCTTTAACAATCTCTTCACCATTAACAATATGAGTCATAACTATATCGTCTGCGCCTTCAGATGTTGGAGACGAATCAACAATGATTATTTTTTCAGAACTGTTTTTAGAAAAATTTCTTTCTGAAACCTCTGTTTCAATCTTCGAAACTCCACCACCACCAGTATATATCTTCATGCTCTTGATCTTTATACCAATAACATCACCATAACGTTCACTTTTTATAAGCGAATGTTTTTGCATATATATAAACTCTTTTGTCATATCATATTCCATTCGAAATGGAAGAAGCTGCACGCCTTCGGCCTCTGTGAGTTTATATTTTTTTATTACTTCTGAAATCTTATTGGAAAAGAGGGCTATCTCCTTATCCAGAGACTGCGAATCTTTTTTAATATTTTCATTTAGCGCAGCTTCTTCTTCAGCTTTTGTTTTTGTTTGAGCATTAATAACTGTAAACACCGCAAAAAGAGCTGCTGACAATATAATCGCCATAATCACGGATCTTTTGAAAACCTTCATTATTTCCTCCAAAATACTGTACATATTCTTATAATACCTGTATCAGTTTTTTATTATTCACAATTTACAAAATAAATCATAAAACAATCATTTTAACTATTTTAATAACATATTTTATTGCATAATTAAAGCTAATATTTCATAATAGACATAAAATTGTCCGGATACAACATACTTTAATTATGTATCGGAATATAAAAGCAGAATAATTAACCGATTTTTATGAAGAAAATACTAATTGTTGACCCAACTGACTATGTAAATGATCTTCAGGCAATGATCCATGACACCGAGATCGATTGCTGCTCAACTGCATTCGATGCAATAAGCAATCTGAATATGAAAGCTTATGACCTGGTAATATCCGAAGTTGATCTTCCTGGCGATAATTCCTTTGAATTTTACTATTATCTTGATAAAAATCTTCCATACATGCCAGTTATAATGACAACAAACCGGGATATCGATAGCTACTTTGACGAAATTTTTAAAAACGGTATAGGAAATGTTCTTTATAAGCCCATAAATAGGCAAGAACTAACGGGTCTAATATCAAAACTTCTTCGGGAAGCCCCCATTTTTGGACTAAAGAACTATCTTCCCGACATTGTTGAGCACAAAAGAATTCGTATCGTCTCCTCTACACAGATCAACGCCGCTATATCCAAAATTACATCTTACATACAAAAGTGGAACTTTGAAATTGAAAATATGATGATGATGAATCTCATTTTGAATGAAATTATAATTAATGCGGTTTACCATGCTCACGACTTTACCAAAGAAAAACTGGCACGAAAAAAAATCACCCTACCCGAAGACAAATACGTAGATATATTTTTTGCGCATAATGGTCGTGAATATGCTATTTGTGTTCGTGATTATATGGGAACTCTCTCTTCAAAAAGAATTCTTGAAAGCATAAATTCCGTTATTGAACAGCGAAAAACAATTGAACGCGCAATGCAGGAAGGAAACCTTGATAACTTTGACCTTGCTGAATCAGGTCGCGGAATTGAACTAGTACGTAAACTGGCGAAAGAGTACTACTTTATTATTCAAAAAGGCTTAAGAACAGAGACTATTCTGAAATTTGACAGCATTCACACCTTTGAATCCAATCCAATAACTTCACTAAAAATAATCGAGCGCCAATAATAAAAGAGACCAAAATGGTCTCTTTTATGCGTCCAAGCAGGAGGTGCAGGAAAAATAATCAGGAATTTCTTCCCCTTCTTAAAAAAGCGGGTACGTTTATATCTTCAACAGGCATTTCGTATATACGTTTTGTATTATTGTTATATACCTTGTTGAGATATTCATAATTAACCGCACGATCAGCGCCCGAAACCTTGCGCTCTTCAAGCTCAGTACCAAAAGCTCCCTGAACAAGATTCATGCTCTTTTCACTCTCAAACATTCCCTTTTGATGCTCATTCTTCTGTTTTAATGCATTCTTTTTCTTATCAAAACCTGTTGCAATTACCGTAACCCTGACTCTCTCATCAAGAGCAGGATCAATTGTTGTTCCAAATATAATATTAGCGTTTGCATCTACTTGGCTTGTAATAAGTTCCGTTACCTCGGTAGCCTCATGCAATGATAAATCCGTACCACCGGCAATATTAATCAATACTGCTTTTGCACCTTCTATGCTGGTCTCTTCAAGAAGAGGACTATTGATAGCCATTCTGGTAGCATCAATGGATTTATTCTCACCATGACCAATTCCAACACCCATCAAAGCATCACCGGTCTCCCTCATAACCGTACGGACATCAGCAAAATCCACATTAACCAAACCGGTAACCTGAATAATATCCGCAAGCCCCTGAACTCCCTGGCGAAGTATATCATCAGCTAATTTAAAAGCTTCATCAATTGGTGTTTTTTTATCGATTATTTTCAAAAGCAGGTCGTTAGGTATTGTTATCGTTGTGTCAACTTTATCACGCAAATTGCGCATACCCTCTTCTGCCCGCTCCATGCGACGACGGCCTTCAACTTTAAACGGTTTTGTCACTACCGCTACTACCAGAGCGCCCAACTCTTTGGCAATTTCGGCAATAATCGGAGCAGCTCCCGTTCCTGTTCCGCCCCCCATCCCAGCGGTTACAAAAACCATATCTGCGCCTTTTAAAAGTTTCTGAATCTTGTCCCGATCCTCATTTGCAGCCTCGCGACCTTTCTCGGGATCAGCTCCAGCCCCAAGTCCGCGAGTTAGCTTATTTCCAATCTGAACCTGGTTTATCGCCAGAGACGCGGATAGTTGCTGCGCATCCGTATTAACAACAATAAACTCCACACCTTCCATGCCCGTAGAAATCATTCTGTTTACTGCGTTAGTTCCGGCTCCCCCGACTCCAACAACCTTGATGACTGTGTTCATCGTCCTGTCTTCCTGCATCTTTAACATACGCCCCCCATTAATGTAACTATTCTATATATTATGTCTCATTATGTCATCCAAAAAACGTATTTGTATTAATAAAATTGTAACTTTTTTTTAGAATAACATGCTATTTTAATTAATCCCATACTTAAAGATAGTCCTGAAACCATTTTTTCATCTTCATTTTTAATCCACCACTCTGCTTTTTGGTTCCCCCCTTTGCCTCTCTATATTGACGAGTCTTTATACCATATTTTACAAGTCCAACTGCATTAGCATACTGCGGTGAAGACACAATATCTTTCATTCCGGTAATATTTTTTGCTCGTCCAATGCGAACAGGCAATCTAAAAACACGTTCAGCACACTCAACAGTACCCTCCAGCATGGCACCACCACCCGTCAAGACTACACCAGCAGCCAAAAAATCTTTCTTGCCGCTAACAAGAAGTTCCCGTTCAATCATCTCCATGATTTCGAACATGCGTGGCTCAATTATCCGAGCAAGCTCCATTCTCATAATTCTACGAGGAGCACGATCTCCAACAGACGGAACTTCCACCGTCTCGGATGCATCAACAAACGATACCAAAGAAAGACCATGTTTTTTTTTGATCATCTCTGCAGATTCAGCCGGTGTTGACAATCCAATCGATATATCATTTGTCACATGACGCCCCCCTACAGGTAATACCGAAGTATATGCGACACCACCATCACTAAATACAGCAATATCGGTTGTTCCGCCACCTATATCTACAACTGCAACACCAAGCTCCATCTCCTCTGCCGATAATACCGCCTCAGCAGCGGCCAAAGGAGAAAACACAATATCCTGGCAATGTATGCCGGATGCATTTACACTCTTAGTAAGATTTATTATTGCCGAACGCGATCCTGTAACTATATGAACCTCCGCCTCAAGTCGAACTCCAGTCATGCCTATCGGATCTTTAATTCCACGCTGATCATCTACTGCAAATTCACGTGAAAGAACATGCATTATTTCCCTATCCGCGGGTATTACTATAGCCTGAGCCGCTTGTATTACGCGACGTATCTCCCCTGCCGAAATTGATCGATTACGTCCGGATACAGCAACAACACCCGGAGAATTTTCGCCTTTTATGTGACTGCCGGTTATAGCGACATAGCAAGCTGCTATTTCACAACCAGCCATCAACTCCGCATCCTCAATAGCCTTCGCAATAGCGGCCTGTGTGTTATCAATATTAATAATAACACCATTTTTCAATCCCCGAGAGGGAGCAACTCCCACTCCGGCTATTTCAACAAGACCGTTTTCATTTAAGAAACCTATTACCGCGCATGTCTTTGTTGAACCGATATCAAGACCGACTACTACATCTTCCATATAAACCCCGATAATCTATTCAAAAACAAATATCTTTTCCCTTAAATTAACCTGCGAGGGATAACGTGCTACTGTATCTAAATATCCCAGGCAAGCAACAAGACGTTCAAATCCATAACTGTCCTCAAAAATTTCGAACACGCTTTCACGTCCTTTCAAAGTAATTCTTAAAAAATTAGACTCAGTAAAATCCATAGAATCGATCTGATTCCATATCGGATAACTTTTTGCCAAGTTTATGGCATTCTCTACTCTCTTAACTGTTTTCTCTTCCAACCTCTTTTCTTCAAAACTTTCAACCGGTAATATTATCAGAGGAGTCGATGAAGATCGTATTTCCCCAATAGTAACTATATTATAATTGCTGTCAATCTCGCAAAACCTGCTACTACCCGATCCAACTACATATACAGCAATCTCCGGCTGATTCTCTTCTACAACAATTGTTAGAATTCCCTTATTATCAATTATCTTGTAATCTGCTATTGCCGAATTTCCTTTAAGCGCTGCATCAAGTTGTTCTTTATTAACAATTATCCGGCCATCTTTTGAATAAACCCCTGCTGTTCTTATTATATCATGCTTGGAAACATATTCAAGTCCAGTAAAACGTATACGCTGATAACTGCTCTCAGTTTCAGCATTCAGTGGTAATACAAAAAATATTAGCAAAATTAGACGTTTCACCTATCTTTGCTCCAGCAATTTGAGTATTTCTACACCACATCTGTAAATATCACCAGCTCCAAGAGTTAAAACTATATCACCCTCTCTAACTGTATCGGTAATTATCCCGGAAATTTTCTCAAAACTTTCAACTATTTGTGCCTCTTTACCATGATGTTTCATATATGAATCCGCAATTAACGCGGAAGTAACGCCCTCTATTGGAGTTTCACTTGCAGGGTATATGTCAGCCAAAAACAGTATATCCGTATCGGTAAAGGATTTTCCGAACTCATCCCACAAAAGTTGTGTCCGTGAATAGCGATGTGGCTGAAAAATAGTAACAACTCGTCTCCCTAAAGATTTAACAGCCGATAGTGTAGCGGATATCTCTGTCGGGTGATGCCCATAATCATCGATTACCGTCACTCCGGCAGCCTCACCCAGAATTTCCAGTCTTCGCCCTACACCCTCAAACTTGGCCAAACCATTTTGTATGCAATCGAATTGTATCTCAAGTTCTCGAGCAACGGTTACAACCGCAAGTGAATTAACAACATTATGGCGACCCAGAAGTTTCAGAGCTACCTCGCCAAGATACTCATCACGAAAAAAACAGTTATACCTTGTCATTCCGTCTTCGAAACGAATATCCGAAGCTCTAAAATCAGCATCTTCGGAAATACCGTAAGTAAAATAAGGACGTTCAATTTTTGGTAAAATTGAAACAACCGCCGGATCATCAATGCATACAACCGCATACCCATAAAATGGCACATGATTTATATACTGAAGAAATGCGTCTTTCAGCCCTTCAAAATATTTATAATAATCAAGATGATCAGCATCAATATTTGTAACAACACCAATCGTTGGGAGCAATTTCAGAAAAGAGCCATCCGACTCATCCGCCTCAAAGACGATATAGTCTCCCTCACCTTTGCGGGCATTGGATCCAAAATTCAACACTTTACCACCAATTATTGATGTCGGATTAACACCACAGCTCCATAAAACTGATGAAAGCATAGAAGATGTAGTAGTCTTTCCATGAGTCCCGGCTACTCCGATACCATGTTTAAGGCGAACTAATTCCGCAAGCATTTCTGATCTATGTATTATGGGAATAGATCTTTTGCGAGCCTCAATAATTTCTGGATTTAATGGATCAATCGCAGTTGATGTTATTACAACATTTTGATCGGTAACGTTAGAAGCGTAGTGTCCTACAAAGACTTCCGCACCAGCCTTTTTTAAATGTGATGTTATCTCTGACTCACGCAAATCAGATCCTGTAACTGTATATCCAAGATTTATCAATATTTCCGCGATACCGCTCATTCCAACACCGCCAATACCGATAAAATGCATCTTGTTTCTGTTTCTGAAAATCATATCAAACTCCGCCACAAATATTAGCTATAATATCTTCCGCAGCGTGAATCCTGGACTCCTGCGCGCACTTTCTTCTCATCTGACGAAGTCGAGTTTCGCTACCAAGAATATCAAATATAACAGATGCGACCTCCTCGATGTTTACTTTTTTACCCTCAATCTTAACAGCAGCACCGGAACGGTCAAATACATCAGCATTTTTACTCTGATGATTCATTGCGGCATAAGGATACGGAATCAATATAGCAGGCAGTTTCATAGCCGCAAGTTCCATCATAACACCGGAACCAGACCGGCTGATCGCTATATCAGCAGCATGATATGCTATGCCGACGTCTTCAATGAAAGGAGAAAGGTAAACTGCACCCAATTCATTATCCTCATGTATTATCTTACGATAATGCTCATATGATTCTATACCTGTAGACCAGATAATACCTATATTGCGGAATTCAGATTGATAAGTAAGCTTCATGTTAAGTATCAATTCACTAATCTGCACAGCCCCCTGGCTTCCACCAATCACAAGTATCACTCTATCGCAGTGTTGCATATTGTAATGCTTGCGGGCATCCTCCCTGCTAATATCGCCAAGGACCACAGAACGTATAGGATTACCTACACACTCAATTTTATCACGGTATTCAAGTTTGATGAAGTCTTCCGTATCATCAAAGGTTGTAAAAATTGTCTTCGCAAATTTTGCAAACATTGTGGTTACCCGGCCGGGAACAGTATTTTGCTCACATAAATAGAGATTTATTTTAGATTTTCTTAACGCAAACAGCGCCGGTCCCGAGACATATCCACCCATGCCAATCACATCAGTTATACCGTTTCGCTTAACAAGAATCTTTACCCGGATCACTGCAATAATAAATCTGAGAACAAAAAACGGAAGTTTAAGTATATTCTTAGTCAATGCAGGAGCGTCATAGAATAACAAATCTTCTCTGTCAATATCGGTTATGTACTTAAATCTTTTATCTCTACGACCTGTTAAAAATTTGACTGCAATCTTACGCCTATTGCACTCCTCATACAAGGCAATTCCGGGGCTAATATGTCCACCTGTCCCGCCACCGACTATCATTATTACCTTATCAACCATTTTATACTCCCCTCTAAAAATAATCGTTATTTTCTACAAAATCAGGATCTTCCAACATCATTTCCGACACCGCAGCTTCCCGGTAACGGGATATATTTAATAATATTCCGGAACATATCATGCACGCTACTAGAGAAGATCCCCCATAGCTTATAAATGGCAATGGTATACCAGTTGTAGGAAGTGCCCCGGTTACAACTCCGATATTTATATATGCCTGAATAACTATATTCAGAGTCAATCCAATTGCCAATAATCTTCCAAAATCATCCGAAGCGCTTACGGCAATCTTTATACCTCTATAAAAGAAAAATGTAAAGAGCAAAATTACGACAACTGAGCCGACTAACCCTGTTTCTTCCGCAATAACAGCAAAAATAAAGTCGTTATGCGGTTCCGGCAGTCTGCTGATCTTTTGTGTTCCGTATCCAAGGCCGACTCCAAGCAGCCCACCTGTTTTAAAAGCAATAAAAGACTGAATAAGGTGGTATCCGCTACCGTATCTGTCTTGCCAGGGGTCAAAATAAGCCATTATTCTGGACCTTCTATAATCAACCTGATATATAAGAAGATAAAACGCCGGAATACTTAAAACAAACAGTGTTACTATATATATCATCGAAAATCCCGATAAAAACAGTATTGTAACACAAACAATCAAAAGATCTACCGCAGTTCCAAAGTCAGGCTGCATCAAAATAAGTATAAAAACAGACCCTAAAAGCATCATTGGTATAAGTAGCTGCATCAGTGGATTAGCAGATTCACTGACATCCTGCGAAAAAACCTTCGCCATATAAATAACCATAAAAATCTTCACAAATTCCGAAGGTTGAAAACCGATTCCGCCAACCCTTATCCATCTTGCGGATCCTTTTACAACATGTGCAACTCCAGGCACTAACAACATAACAAGCAAAACAAATGAAACAAGCAGAAAAACCTTGCTGAACTTTTTGTAATGTCTATAGTCAATCTCCTGAAAGAAAACCAAACATACAAAACCAACAACAAACCAGAGCAGCTGTTTCTTGAGAATAAAAAAAGAATCTCCATGAGTTTTTAGTGAAAAAACCGCGGACGCTGAATAACTCATAGCAATCCCTACCCCGGCCAGCACAAAAACTGTCAGGAAAAAAACCGCGTCAGGAACACCTTTTCGCCGCGTATCCACTAAAGTCCTGAGATCCAGATTACTCCTCCATTCTCTAAAAGGGAACTTCGAAAAATTACCATTTCTGGAACGGCTATGCCGTTTAAATCATAATAAGGAAATTTTCACAAGTTCCTCTGCTGGTCGTCCATCACCATTTTTTATAAATGGTGCTGCACTGCTCGCAGATGCATCCTCTGCTGGTCGCAAGATGACTCTTGCTGCTCGCAGATGCATCCTCTGCTGGTCGCAAGATGACTCTTGCTGCTCGCAGATGCATCCTTATTAAAAAGTTGATCATTAGAGATTACCAACAGTTAAAACTGTTTATGCGCAAATTTCATCTACAACAATTCTGTTATTACAGTTCAGCTACGCATCTTTTGAAATCTCTTCCGCGTTCTTCAAAATCCCTGTACATATCAAAAGAGGCACATCCCGGTGATAATACAACGGAATCACCACTTCGCGCGAAATCTTTCGCTTTTTTAACAGCTTCCTCCATTGAGGCAGCACGTTCATGACTAATATGAGAAAATAATATTTCAAACTCGTCTGCAGTTTCCCCAATTAGAACTGAATGTCTCACACCCGTACGCAATGCTTCTGCCAAAAGACCGTAATTTTCACCTTTTGCACGGCCACCCACAATAAATACTGTGTCTTTGCCGCATGCAGCAATAGCGGTTTTAACCGAATTAACAGTGGTTGCCTTTGAATCATTAATATAGGTAACACCGTCAATTGTCGCAACATACTCAAGCCGGTGCTCTAGACCGGGGTAGTCACACGCAGCCTTCAAAATTGTGTTATAATCAGGATCATCACCGACCAGCCTAATATAAGATTGAATCATAAGCAATGATGCCATGAAATTTTTGATATTGTGAATACCTCTTATCAAAAGATTTGAAGGATCAATTTTTACTTTACTGTTTTCATCTTTTAAAAAAATTGTCTGCCCGTCATAGAAACAGTCAGCGTTACAGTCATTTATTGAAAAAGATAAACCTTTCGCGTTTATCTGTTGAGCACTATATGCTATTACCTCATCATCAAGATTATAAACCAGATAATCCGATGATCCCATATTCATACCAATTCTTAGTTTAGCTTGTAAATAATGATCCATAGAGTCATATCTGTCAAGATGATCAGGCGCAAGATTAAGCAAGGTCGCAATACCCGGGTGAAAATCAAATACAGTCTCAAGCTGAAAAGACGAGAGCTCAGCTACAGTAACACTATCGTCTTTAGACTTTTCAACAAGTGAAATCAGAGGCACACCAATATTACCCCCCTCCCTTGAATCATAACCAATAGTTCTTAGAATATGATTTGTTAAAGAGGTCGTTGTCGATTTACCGTCGGTACCGGTAATGGCTATCCATTTTCCGCTCATAAAATAGTAAGCTAGTTCAACTTCCGAAATTACCGGTAATGCTCTCTTGTTGGCTTCAACAATTAAAGGAATCGATGCCGGAACACCAGGGCTTAAAACCAAAAAATCAAAATTTTCATCCAGAATTTCCGGAGACTGTTTACCAACAACAACATCCACATTTTTATCAAGTTTCTTTATAATCTCTGTAAGTTCCGCGACACTCTTGTTATCCGATACAGTAACTTTATAACCGCGTTGTGAAAGAAAGTTGGCACTGGTAAGACCTGTTCGAAACCCAAGACCTACAACAAGCACTTTGCCTTTTTTATCAATATCAATCTTCACTATTATACCTATAGAATTTTTAATGTCGAGATCCCAATAAGCGCAAGGATAATCCCGATAATCCATAATCGCACTACTACCTTCTGTTCACTCCATCCTGATAGTTCAAAATGGTGATGAATGGGTGCCATCTTGAAGATACGTTTTTTTCTTAATTTATAATATCCCACCTGTATAATCACTGAAACTGTTTCTATCACGAATACGCCTCCAACGATGAAAAGCAGAAGCTCCTTTTTAATCATTACAGCTATCAATCCGATTATACCACCAAGAGCAAGTGATCCCGTATCGCCCATAAAAACAGAAGCCGGATTAGAGTTAAACCAGAGAAATCCAAGCGACGCCCCGGCAAGCGCTGCGATAAACACTGATATCTCACCGGCATCAGGTATATGTGGTATATTCAAATATGCTGCTACCGGAGCTAGCCCGGTTAGGTACGATATTATTCCAAGAGTAACGCTGACAATAAGTACAGAACCAATAGCCAACCCGTCAAGTCCATCAGTAAGATTAACCGCGTTAGAAGAGCCAACTATTGTTACAGCGCCAAATACTATCCAGAATATTCCAAGATCAATCAATGAATTGCTGTCAACTTTTGATATAAAGGGTATAAATACCTTTGTTGTAAACTCTCCGTTTGAAGGGTTAAAATAAATTATCAGAACAGCTGCTAAAGCGATAAGTATCTGAAAAAAAAGCTTCATTCGCCCCGGCATACCATCTTTCCGCTTTAAAATTGCCTTGATATAGTCATCAGCAAAACCAACAGCTCCAAGAAGCAACGTTGCCGACATTAAGACTATATTGTAAAGATTGAGCAAGTTTGACCACAACATGGATGAAAATAGAATCGCTCCAAGTATTATAACCCCTCCCATCGTAGGAGTCCCCGCCTTGGCCTTATGTGAATCAGGACCCAGAGCGCGAATCTCTTCCTTGAATTTAAGGTTGCGGAGCCACCCGATTATCAGGTTGCCAAAAACAAGTACAAAAAGCAATGCTGTAACAGCCGCGTAAAGCGATCTGAATGTGATATATTGAAAAAGTCTTAAAAAAGAGACGTATTTCTGCAACGGAACCAATAAATGATAAAACATAATCGTTTCAGCGGATAAGCTGCTCCGCTACCTCCTCCATCTTCATAGACCTGGAGCCCTTCACGAGCACCACATCATCTTTCTTGATATCTTTTAGCAAAGCCTCTACCAGCTTTTCCCTGTTCTCAAAGCTAAAAATAGTTGCTCCATCCATCCCATTTTCTTTTGCTCCTTCAGCAATTTGTGATGCAAGCTTACCTAAAGTATAGAGTCGTTTAAAACCATATCTTGCAACTGCCGCACCACATTCGAAATGAAGATCGGTCGCCTTAGGGCCCAACTCTTTCATATCACCAAGAACAGCAATTGTTCGTGATGATGAATAAATAGTCCCCACCGACCGCAATGCGTTTTCAAGTGAAAGTGGATTAGAGTTATACGCGTCATTAATAACTCGACACCTGCCTTCCGTAATATGTCCACGCATAGATTCGTTCTTGAACCCTTTTAAACGCTCGGCACAAAGATCAAGAGTAACTCCCATATACTCACCAACAGCAATAGCTGCCAGGATATTCATTACATTATGTACTCCGTACAGTGGAGCTGTGATTTGCACTCCTTTATAATTCAAAACAATTGAATCTTCTTTAAGAAGATAAGAATCAGGAGTAATATCCGACTCTTTATGCAGTCCATAGCTTTTGACTACCAATTTTTTATCAAGTGCAGCTTCACTCACAATGTCATAATGAATTGTGTCACGATTAATAAAAACTGTACTGCCGGTATTCATTGAACTGAAAATCTCTGACTTTGCACGCGCAACATTTTGAGTTGTACCTAAAAACTCCAGATGTCCTGCTCCAATATTTGTAATAACAGCTACATCCGGACGAACAATCGCACTTAACCTGAATATTTCTCCAACATGATTCATACCCATTTCAATTACGGCAGCGTTATGACTTTTATCAAACTGCAAAAGGGTAAACGGCACACCTATTTCGTTATTATAATTTTTTATATTTCTATGAACACTATACGATCCTTTTAAGACAGTAAAGATAAGTTCCTTGGTAGTTGTCTTGCCGTTTGTTCCTGTTATACCCACAACAGGAAGGTCAAAAGTATTCCGATAACTGCCTGCAATTTTTGCAAGCGCGTACAAGGTGTTGTCGCAAAGCACGCAGGGTGTTTTGTATTCTTGCACATTGCTTTCAGTTAGGTAACAAGCAATCTCTTTTTGCTCGCAAAGAGAATCGATAAACTCATGCCCGTCAAACTTTTCACCACGAATAGGGATAAAGAGCGAACCATTATCGCATAATCGCGAATCAGTACAAATAGAACTGATTTGTACCGATCCATCACCGATCAATTCGCCACCGGTAATTTTGGCTATTTCGTATAAACTGTTACAGTAATCAACCTTCACTAATAACACGCTCCTCAATAAACTTGGCAGCGACCTCTTTATCATCAAAATGGCTCTTTTGCGTACCAATAATCTGGTAGTCCTCATGACCTTTACCGGCAATCACCAGAAGATCGCCTTTGTTCGCGTAATAAACCGCTCGCTTTATGGCTTCACTCCTGTCCACTATTACCTCATAATTACCATCATCAGCTTTAATACCCAAAAGAATATCATCGACTATGGCCTGCGGATCTTCCGTACGCGGATTATCCGATGTAACAAAGGCTATATCCGAAAGTGAAACAGCTGCATGCCCCATCAAAGGCCGTTTGGTTTTATCACGGTCACCACCGCAACCAAATACTGTAATCAACCGCCTGGGATTTATTTCTCGTGCGGCTTTTAAAAGTTTTACTAGAGCGTCATCAGTATGCGCATAATCAACAACTACATAAAAGCCTAATGGAGAAGCTATTCTGTCAAAACGCCCTGGAACAGATTCGATAGAACATAGACCTTTAACTATTTTATCATGATCAATGCCAAGCCCGTCAAGAGCGCCGAAAGCTATTAATGAATTGCTAATATTAAATCGTGCTGTCAAATGAAGGTCAAGATCGTAACTTGCCCCGGGAGTATTCAAGTGATAACTGATACCCGACAATTCTGCCCTGACCGATTCGGGATCAAGACTGTAATATCCACGACCGGTACCTGCATCTCTCAATTCAAACGCTGCCCCCTTAAGTTCCTGAACCAGTCGCTCGCCATACTTATCATCACAGTTAATAACCGCATACCTGTTTGTAACTGGAGCCTCCGATTTCTGAAGCAAATCGAAAAGCTTTTTCTTCGCCTGATAATAATCTTCAAAATCTTTATGAAAATCCAGATGATCCTGTGTGAGATTTGTAAATAGAGCGATCGCGAAATGCACGTCGTCTACCCGCCCAAGCGATAAGCCGTGCGATGACACCTCCATGATTATTACATCCACCCCGTCCCGCATCATTCGGGCCATTATATTATGAATATCCCGCGACTCCGGAGTGGTATTAGGCGCCGGTTCAACAGTTTTTAGCCACCGGTAATTCACAGTCCCAATAACTCCCGGTTTCATACCCGCCTGTTTACAAACAGACTCAATCATATATGTTACAGTCGTTTTACCGTTTGTACCGGTAACTCCTATAACCGGTATTTTTTTACTCACCTCTCCATAAAAAAGAGCCGAAACCCGCGATAATGCGACCCGGCTCTCTGATGCAGTAATGAAGCAGGCATCCGGATAATCTGATATAATGGAAGATTTATGTGATGATATTAAAAACGCCCGGCAGCCACTCTTATACGCAAGCATAATATAATCGTGTCCATCACTTTTGAAACCTTCAACAGCCGAGAACAGTGATTTTTCGGAAACCCTTCGTGAATCATAACAGATATCGTTAACAGGAAAATTATCATCTCCCTGCACAAGCGTGAACAATCCGTCACTACCCTCGACAAGATCCTTCAGTGATTTTGATTTAAATTCTTTCATTTAATCCGGCTTTCCCTCTAATTATCAGATATACAACACTAAATACATCTGGAAAGTAATCTTATTTATTCAATATTAATAAGTACTACATCATCGCGTGTAGCTTTACGCAGACCGTTTTTCTCGGCATAATCATCAATAAGTTCAGGTCGCTTATATCTTTCTATTTCGTATAAAAGACGGTCTCTCTGCTTAACCAGCTCCTTTTTATACTCTACGGATTTACGATGATACATCTTCAAATTCATTACTTCGATATTTTGCCAGACATAAAGTATCACCACGAAAATCATCGCCAGCACGATAATTGTATATTTAACAAAATCCGCCTTAGGACGGTTATTATACTCCGGTTCAGGTAACATCTACTCCATTATCCTTTCACAAACTCTCAGTTTGGCGCTACGTGACCGGTTATTCTCACTCATCTCCTGTTCAGATGGCACAAGTGGTTTCCTGGTAATCAGTTTAACACGCGAGATACGGTCACATTGACAATAACGATGATCATCACAATAACAGCCTGTTGCCAAAGAGCGAAAGCTGTTTTTTACAATACGGTCTTCAAGAGAATGAAAAGATATAGCAGCTATCCGCCCGCCTGCTTTACAGTATTTCCATGATTCACTCAGTGATTCTCTTATACTCTCAAGCTCATTGTTAACATAGATTCGTAAAGCCTGAAAAGTTTTTGTCGCTGGATGCACACTGCCTTTTTTTTTGTTGCCAACCGGTTTTGCTCTTAGCACTACCCTGGAAAGATCATCAGTTGTACGTATTGGCTCCTTTTCTCTGGCGAAGCAGATATACCTGGCAATCTTTCTCGAATGCCTCTCTTCTCCGAACCTGTATATTATATCTGCTATATCCTTCTCGGCAAAATTGTTTACAATATCATAAGCCGAAACTTTACACCCCGGATCCAGTCTCATATCAAGAGGAGAATTTTCCTTAATTGCAAATCCCCTATCATCATCATCGAGATGCCAGGACGAAATTCCGAAATCATATATTACAGCCGCAAGACGATTTTCCAGACCGGCCATATAAAATGCAAAACGAGAAAAATTATCATTAATCAGCGAAAATCTGTCCGCGAAAGGTAACAGGTTTTTTTTTGCCTTCTCTGCCATTCCCGGATCTCGTTCAAAACCGATCACTTTTATATTAGTAAATGTTTCAAGCAAAAGCTGTGAGTGACCACCGCTTCCAACCGTACAATCCACCACAACCGAATTATCATCCTCAACTGAAGGACGAACCATCTCAACTATCTCTCTATAAAAAACCGGATAATGCGCCAAATCTCTTGGATCCACGTCATACCCCCAGATCTGACGCGAATTCATCGAATCGATCCATTGAAGGCCTATAACCATCATAGCGCTCGGCACTCCAGATCTCGATACGGTCATAAACACCGATAATTACAGTATCCTTAACCAGACCCGCGAAATCGGCTAAAGCAGGAGGAATCAGTATTCGCCCCTGTTTGTCAAGATCACAATCACTAGCTCCTCCCAGTAAGAATCTTATTCGTTTACGGTTTTCTGGATCGTTCTGAGGCAAGGACAAGAGCTTTTCTTTAACAAAGTTCTCCCAATCTTGAGGTCTGAAAGCCATTACACAACGGTCAAATCCGGGCGCCATAACAAGCCGGTCAATCATATCGGGACCATAGGCTTTACGTATCTTGACAGGGACAGCAACACGCCCCCGGTCATCAAGAAGAGGTCTGTATTCTCCAATAAACACCTAAAGCCGCCCCCGCGAAACCCATTTAACAGAACATAATCCCCATTTGTCCCCATCAGCCTTTCAAATGAGACATAATTTGTCAAACACAATTTTCTTGTTGAATAATTAGTATAACAGGTTTACAAAAGACCAAATTCTGCATTTAAAAAGGATTACCATAAGCCAGATAATCTGGACTATCATATCGAGTATTGGAGAACCGATGATTGCTTCCGCCCGGCGTTCAATCATATTTATTGTAATATTATCCTCTCTTTTATCCTGCACCTGGAAAGAAAAGGGGGAAGCTGATAAAGGAATTCTCAATCTTTCGACCCCCGATTTTGTATCAGGAGCCCTCTACAGCCTTGAGGGAGAATGGGAATTCTACTGGATGACTCTGACTGAACCGGGAAAGAGTGTCTCAGACTATACACATAATATGCGTTACTGCGATATCCCCGGAACCTGGAACTCGGATATAAGCATATACCCCCCTCATGGCTACGCTACTTTGAGACTTACAGTACTCTTGCCCGATCACGACCAGGTATACGCCCTGTATATTCCGCCAATGCTTACTGCATATTCTCTCTGGATCGATGGTAAAATAATCTCCTTTAATGGAAAAATTGGGACCAGTGGCCGCGACTCTTCTCCACAGTACATGACCAAAATAGCCCCTTTTAAACCTGAATCAGATAAAATAGAAATAGTATGTCAAATATCCAACTACCATTACCGCAAAGGAGGCATGTGGAGCCCGATATTGATAGGCCATGCCAACGAAATTAACCGTTTGCGGGATTTAAATGTAGCTATCGCCCTTTTTCTTTGCGGAGCTTTTATAATTATGGCACTCTACCATATTGGAATATATATTTTCAGACCCCAGGAGCTCTCCTCACTCTTTTTCGCACTATTTTGTCTAACTTTTACTATTCGTATCATAACCACCGGCGAAGTACTCTTATCCGAATTTATCACCGATATTAATTGGGGACTTCTAATAAAACTCGAGCTTATGCCACTCTTTTTCGGCGGTCCGGTATTTCTTCAGTTTTTCAAAACACTTTTCCCGAAGGACGTAGGAAATATTATTAGAAAAACTATTATCTATTCGGCCTTGGCAATAGGCGCATTCATAATAATACTGCCCGTCTCGTATGCAAGCTATCTGGTTCCCCCCCTTGAAGTAATTATTGTGCTTGGCATGCTATATATCACAATTTGCCTGATAAAAGCACTACGGCTAAATCGTCCTGGAGCCAAATACATGTTTTTCGCCTTTATCATTTTTTTCGCTACAGCAGTAAACGATATTCTTTTCGCTCTGGAGTTCATTCAAACATCTTATATGCTTCCATTTGGTCTTTTTATTTTCATACTTGCAGAATCTTTTCTTCTTGCAAAGAACATCGCCAGATCTTACACAAATGTCGAACTGCTATCCGGAGAGCTGCACAAGACAAACAGGGCGATGAGCAGGTTTGTTCCGAATGAATTTCTGGCGTTTCTTAACAAAAAAAGCATTATGGATATCCGTCTGGGAGATCAGCATCTTCAATTCATGACCATACTTTTTTGTGATATACGCTCCTTTACCACCCTATCAGAAAAAATGAGTCCCCAGCAAAACTTCAACTTTTTGAACTCTTATCTTAAAAAAATCGGCCCCGTTATCCGTAAAAACAACGGTTTTATTGATAAATATATTGGCGACGAGATAATGGCTCTATTCCCCAATTCAGCCTCCGATGCGGTTAAAACAGCTGTCGAAATCTTTACAGAGATTAAATCCTTTAACATTACATCCGTTTCCAAGGGTTACCCTCCTATCAACGTAGGCGTGGGCATCCATACAGGTAATATTATGTTAGGTATAATCGGTGAAGACCAACGCATCGAGAGCACTGTAATTTCTGATACGGTAAACCTTGCTTCGCGAATAGAAAAGCTGACAAGGCTGTACAAAACAGATATACTGGTTACAGGTAAAACATTAACCAAACTTGATAACCTGGGCAGGCTCCATGTACGAATGATAGATATCGTACAGGTGAGAGGCAAAACAGAAGAATCCGCTATTTTTGAAATTTACGACAGCAATGATTATGACACTATTGCCATCAAAGACAAGACAAAAGAGGAGTTAGAATACGCGATTAATCTCTACTTCAAAGCTGACTTTATTAAGTCACTAGAGCTTCTTGAAAAAATCCTGATTCAAAACCCTCATGACGGAGTTGTTAACCTTTATATCAAAAGGTGCAAAAAATATATCGAATTGGGAACACCTGCCAACTGGACTGGTGTAAGCCGATTTGAAGGTTGAGTCTGGTATTTTATTAAAAAGATCGTTTTTAGATGTTTTATTCCATTTTATAGTTAAATTATCTACAGAATAATTTTATACGCAGGTAATCTAGGTACTGTTAAATGACAAATAAAAACGAACAGCTGCAAAAGTTAAAAGATGAAAACAACTACCTGAAAGAATACACCCTCAAACTTTCTACTCTGATTGATGTAAATTCACTCGTTGTATCATCACTGGACAAAGAGACCGTATTAAAGACGATACTGGAACAGACCAAAATTCTTATGAGCTGCAGCGAAGCAAGTGTTCTGCTGGTAGATCATAATAAACGATCTCTATACTTTGCCCTGTTCTCTGAGACAAATAACGCTGAACCCCTTGCTGCTATTCGAATCAAACGTGGAGAGGGAATAGCCGGTAAAGTCTGGCAAACTGGCGAACCGGTGATAACTTCCGAAAAAGGTTATGACAACCGTGTTTCACGCAAGGTCGATCAAAAGCTGGACAGCAAAACACACTCTCTGATTGCAGTTCCTCTTACCGTTAAAGGTGAAATTATCGGAGTAATGGAAGCTATCAACAAAAATGATACCGGAGCTTTCACCAGGGACGATCTCGAGATCTTTCAAATTCTTTCAAATCAGGCAGCAATAGCAATATATAATGCCGACCTTTACGAAATGGCCACACGTGACGGCATGACAAAACTCTATATTCGACGCTATTTTGATACCAGATTAGCCGAAGAGTTCGCCAGATCATCAAGGTATAACCGTGACATAGCACTAATAATGTTTGATATTGATCATTTTAAAAGTTTCAACGACAACTACGGTCACCAGTTAGGGGATAAGGTACTTATTAAAACAGCTGAGATAATACAAAACTTTTGTCGCGCTTGTGATATCCCGTCACGCTTCGGTGGTGAAGAATTTTCTGTCATTCTTCCCGAAACGGGAATACAGGGAGCCGAGAATCTGGCTGAACGAATCAGGGCAGGTGTCGAATCAGAAACAATTTATGATAATAATCAAAAGATAAAACTAACAATTTCGGCCGGTATCGCCACCAGACAGACAAGCGGCTCTGTTAGTGCAAAAAAACTTGTCTCCAATGCCGACAAAGCCCTTTACATGTCAAAACAGAATGGACGCAACATGGTAACCCTATTCCACAAGAAGGAATAGCAGGTAGCTTCGAAAAATTACCATTTCCGAAACGACTATATTTAGTCACAAAGCAAGACGTATTTTTTTTCCATCCGAGTCGGTAACTGTAGATTTTATAAGTAGCTGTCTGAATGTCAGGTGATCATCATAAAATTCACGGATATTCTGTTTTAAAAGCCAGACCGTCATAAGTTCCCGACGCCCGCGCCTGAACCAGAAAAGTCCCACAACAACACCTTCCACACTCGTTTCCGAAAGAATATCATCATACCGCCTTGTTACCTCAAGAGCATTTGGAAGATACTTGTCGATCATGGCGGCACCATTAATAAAATAATTCTTGTCTTCATCAACAAAATTTTGACTACAGCTAACGTCAAACCCAAGATACAAAAGATCAGTCTCTTTACCAAGACGGTCATAATAGAAACCGATTGATCTTTCTTTAATATTATATCTATGCTTTTCTGTTAAAACTTCAGCAAGTCCCAAAAGACAACGTTCATGTTTCTTATGATAGTATTCACCATCAGTAGTATAATCCTCCGGTTTCACCAGAAACCGAGCATATTCATCGGGTTTTTCGGCTACATAATTAGACACCGAATATTTATCCTCTGGTGGTTCAGGATCCGAGATAATAATGGATTTCGTGTTGCCACCGGTTGTAGCAGTACCACAAGAAAAAACACTAACAACAGAAATGAATATAAATAATTTTACATAATGACTCAAAATAATTTTCACCTATTAATCCTTTTGCAATTGTTTTAATTCGGCTATCGGAAAAGAGAGTATAACAGTCGTATCGGAAGCCGCCAATATCTGAATGGTTTGGTAAGGATCCAGACCTATTCCTATCAACATACTATCAATAGTGGCATATCCCAGACCAAATCCGGAATCAGTTGTGTCAAGGTGATTAACAAAAAATTCATATTCACGACCAACCTTGTGATACTGCAAAAACTCATCCCGTTTTTCATGAATTCTTTTAAGGTCAATATCCGTTATGGGAGCAGTGTTGGTAACCTCAATGAAAATAAATTGTCCATCACTTTCAATTTTCAAAAGTGTTCTTACATCATTTTTTTTCAAAAGGTTTTTAATATGCGCCAATCGTTTTAATGATCGAAGCTGCTCAATTTCGGATGCGTTGCACTCCCGGTTTGAAATATATGCTTTGTCTTTCAGTTTTATTTGAGTAGCCTCTTCGTTAAGAACCCTGCGAACCTGATCAACAAGATTATGCTCCCTGTAAATTTCCGGTGCTATAATATCAAAAGAGGATTTGTCTTTAATCAGGTTATTTATCTGCTCATTTAATGTTTTTTCATCAGCGTCAGGTTGATCCAGCATGTGCTTGTCATAGAGTTTGCTTAAAACCATAATAAACTTGTAATTGGCTTTTATTGAGTTTTTTATCAGTTCATCAACACACTGGAAAACATCTCCTACCAGATATTCCAACCCCTCTCTGCCAAAAAAGTTTCTGCATAACTCAACAATCTGATCTTTTACTTTTTTGCTGTAAATATTTATTACTGTAGATACTTTTCGTCTTGCCATTTACTCACCGTTACATTTGCAGATATTTTAGATATTTTTCAATAGCTGGCGGATAATTTTCGTTTTCATCCTTGTATTTTCTAAATTTTCGCTCAAAAGCCGCAAAAGTTCTATTTCTTATATTCTTAAACCTTATCGCGCTATCCTGAAAAGCAGGCATACGCTCGAGTTTTTCCCGTATTTCATTTTTAAACGGAATATATCTGTAAAACATGTCCCTGACTACAGGATTAAGCTTCATCACACCATCTTTTTCATACGTGAGCCACATAATATAATCTTCGGCAAATATTTCCCGGGTATTACCTCTGACCGAACGAATTTTCTCGGCAATTTTTTTACGTGCTTCATCAGACAGCTTCTTGTTCTTTTTATAAAACTGTATGTAATCAGAGTACGCTCCGGTTATTCCACCTTCAACAGGATCAGCCCAAAGCCCGCCCTTAAGTGTGCGGTTTAACTCCCATCTATATATAGCGAACGCATGAGCAAGTTCTGTTTTTAAGTCTCCTATAAAATGAACTGGAACAACTATGCGCGCTCGGCTGCGTTTATTGATATCCACAATTTCCTGCCACATCATGGTCTTTGTACCAAATGTCGGAACAAGAATAATATAGGGATAAACCTCTTCTTCAATAACATCCCTTGTGTCCGCACCCTTATAGACTGTCTCTCGGTAAAAGCAGGAGTAGTCGTAGTCTACCAATTCCTTGAAAATAGCATCAAGCTTTGATTTAGTTACAACAAAAGACTGCGGATCACCCCGCAAAAGCTTTTCAGTAAAAATCGGAAAAGCCGTTGATCGTGAGCCAGAGCAGACACTGGTTGTTGACTGGAGCATGTTGTCAATTTCGTACTGTGTCTTATAGATAGGGTCATCCAGATATTCCATTGGATTTTTACCTTTTCGGGTGCCCTTTGCCATCTCCCGCAACTGTTTTTCAAAAGTCAGCCCCATCTCGGAAACAGACGGAGTCTCTTTCCCCGCGTAAATTCGGGAAAGAAACTCATACTCATACATTATTGGTGCTGTTGGCTTATATCTATCAAGCGCTAGTCTGTGCAAAACCGGTATCTGCTGGGGCTCCGCAAGATTCTCATCTATAAAGCCGTAAAGAAGCATTAGTTTTGCAGGGGCCGGAACTGATTTGGATCGTTTGCTACGTATATAGACCTTATTATACAATTGCCAATACATACGCGTAAGGTGACGCCGCACTTTTCGAGCGTCAGAATCAGGCGAAAAAGGATTTTCTATTTTCTTAAAATGGTTAAGATGGTGTAGAAACTCCTTCTTAAATTCTGCCTCGGCAACAGCAAATTCAAAAATCTGCTGCAAAGAATTATTATAAAGAGATAAGACCTGCGAAGAACCCTCGGAAAAGGAAACAGCGGAATCACCACTTCCCTGTGCAGGCGTTGCTCCCGGCTGCCTATTTGTAGCAACAAAACCGGATATTTCAGCCAATCCTGGAAAAAGCGCTGAAGCGTCCCTGCCTGAAACATCTTTATACATGGAATAGATCTTTTGCACAAGCGATACAAAATCTGTCAGAAAGGTACGTCCCAGTCTTCCGCTTGCTATAAAATCATTTATTGCCCCTTCATGGATTAGGGTCGAAGATATGCTTGAATCAGAAGCAAAAAGCAGTTTCATATGTTTTTCTATTTCAAGCTGCATGGACATTAGACGGGAACCAAGCTTACAATAGATATCAAAAACCTTAGCGAACATGAATCCTGGTATAGCGGGATCTCCCTTTACAAGATGAGCCAGTACATTTGTGTTTAGTTTAAGAAATCTTTTATAAAAATCGTAATGACTCTTATCACAAAAGGAACCGAACTCCAGAGAACCCTCTTGATAGTTCTTTTGAAGAAAGCGGCTGTTATCGTTCATTAAAACCGAAGAGGTAATTTCGGCCGGTAATTGAGCCTCGGACTGGGACATTTTAGTATAAAGATTATCAATATGAGACTGCAACTCTCCTGATACATCTCTGGGTGATAACTCACGAAAAAGAATCATTACATTATCTGATATCTGCTCAAGATTTTTTTTAACCTTTGAAACACGAACCATCTCTTTGTAGGTCGATTCGGTATTTGCAAACTGGTAAGAGAGTGCAGTAATAGCAGTTCCAGGATCAGAAGCAGCCACCGCAGAAAAACTTTGAGGTGTCATATTACTCTTTTGAATAACACAATCGGTCACAGCTCTATAGGTCGATCCAGGCAAGATAAAAAAATGATTTTTTGATTCAAATATACCAACGCGCACACTATGTTTAAGAACCAAAGACTGATCCAGCCCCGAATAATCACTCGGAGCAGAAAGCATCTCTACCCGGCCAGACATCAGAGAACAGAAACAACCCTGATTTTTTCCTTGAAGAGAGATAAGGCCCCCCGCAGAGAACTTTTCCTGCTTGCTAGCCATAAAAGAAACTCCTTAAACAATAATGGAAACCTCTAAAAATTAACTTTTCAACAAGGAACTTGCGAAAAATTCCTTTAGAATAGACACTTAAACCATGTTGCCCTCTGGAACATGGTAATTTTTCGAAGTTCCCTAATAACAGGACACATAAAATCACGCCAATATAAAAGAATTTCACCCTGCAATTTAACTCTTTATTTCAGATAACTGCTTTAAATAATCATCCCATTCGAAGGGCATCATATACTTTTTTTTATTATTACACTCTTTACAACAGGGAACAAGATTGATTTTCTCAGATCTGCCCCCACGCGCCAAGGGAATCAGATGATCCATTGTCAACTCTGAGGGCTTAAAGTGCTCACGACAATAATGACAGACACCATCAGATATTTTACGCTTCCACCACGGACTGTTGCGCAGTTTTCTGGCTTTCTGCTTCTCTTCTTCGATATTTACTGGCAGCATCTCGGAGAAGTGCAAAGGTTCATCAGATCGAAAACCATTTGAATATCTGTTTTTTTTATTATCACGTCTTCCCATATCGTTCCATTAAATATTATAATCAAGGTCTATTTTCTGTCAATACATATTAGTCTGCGCAGATTGTAAATAACTCATGCTATAATTTGGAAATATTTCTGTTTATATAAAGAATATCGAAAATTACATTATTTTAAAAGATGTCACAGGTCAAGTGATGTTAAAGATAATTTTTTTATTGCCTAAGCTCTACCCTCTCACTACATTAGGCAAAACAGCGGCGGTTCATTTAGAGCCATATCACTCGAAAATACCTAGTGATACCAGTTAGGTAAATGGTTTCCAAAAATGTATTGATAGAAATTGTCCGTTTTTTGATACTGTACTTTATCCTACACCCTTCCATGAGGTTTTAATAAAATGCAAAATAAATTTTCAAAAACCGGCCTCACTTTCGACGATGTGCTTCTGATACCGGCGAAATCCGAAGTCCTTCCAGACAAGGTTTCTCTGACGACAAGACTTACTGATAAAATATCGCTGAATATTCCAATAATTAGCGCCGGCATGGACACAGTTACTGAATCACCCATGGCTATTGCCATGGCACGAGAGGGCGGTATCGGAGTAATTCACAAAAATATGAGTATCGAAGACCAATCCGCAGAAGTAAACAAGGTCAAGCGTTCTGAAAATGGAGTTATTGTTGATCCTTTTTTTCTGAAGCCCGACAATACTGTCCAGGAAGCCGTAAATTTAATGAACAAACATCATATTTCGGGTGTTCCTATAACAGATGAGAATGGCAAGCTCACAGGTATTGTAACAAACCGGGATGTTAGATTTGAGTCCAACTACGATCAACCCATTAAAAATGTTATGACATCAAAAAACCTGATTACCGCTCCCGAAGGAACTTCACTCGAAGGTGCGCGTGAAATATTGAAAAACACAAAATTCGAGAAATTACCTCTTATAGACAAAGATGGTCGACTTAAAGGACTTGTAACCATTAAAGATATTCAAAAAACCCTGGAGCATCCTCACGCTGCCAAAGACGAAAAGGGTCGTCTTTTAACCGGAGCAGCGGTTGGTATCAGCGCGGATGCTGACGACCGAATTGCCGCCCTCGTTGAGAAGGATGTAGACATTATTGTTATTGATACCGCACATGGACACCAGATAAACGTAATCAATGCTGTAAAACGAATACGTCAAAAATATCCTGATCTTCAGATTATTGCCGGAAATGTTGCAACCCCAGAAGCGACAAGAGATCTTATCAAAGCCGGTGTTAACGCAGTAAAGATTGGAATTGGTCCCGGTTCAATCTGTACAACACGTGTGGTTGCCGGAATCGGTGTTCCTCAAATAACAGCCATATACGAATGTGCTCTGGCAGCAGATGAGTTTAATATACCGGTAATAGGCGATGGCGGTATAAAGTTTTCCGGAGATATTGTAAAAGCAATCGGAGCCGGAGCTTCTGTGATAATGATAGGCTCTCTTCTCGCCGGTTGCGACGAGTCACCGGGATCATTGGAGCTTCTTCATGGAAGAAGATTTAAAACTTATCGGGGAATGGGGTCAGAAGAAGCGATGAAAGCCGGATCCAAAGACCGCTATTTTCAAAACAATACAAACAAATTTGTACCTGAAGGTGTAGAAGGCTGGGTTCCCTATAAAGGCGGGGTTAACGAAGTCATATTTCAACTTGTTGGGGGTCTTCGTGCCGGGATGGGGTATTGCGGAACAGGTTCAATAGAAGATTTAAGAAAAAATGCCAATTTTATACAGATAACAGGTGCCGGCTTACGCGAGTCGCATCCACATGATATACGTATAACAAAAGAGGCACCAAACTATACTACAGACGGGTTATTTGAATGATAGCAATACTGGATTACGGATCTCAATATTCACAATTAATCGCTCGCCGCATACGCGAGTGTAATGTCTACTGCGAGCTTCTATCGCACGACCTTGACCTTGAAAAACTAAAAGAGAAAAATCTGGAAGGCATCATCCTTTCAGGCGGTCCCTCTTCAGTGTACGAAGAGGGAGCCCCCTCCATGGATAAAGCAATTCTTGAAAGCGGCGTACCTGTTTTAGGAATATGCTATGGAATGCAGCTCATTGTGCATCTTTTGGGCGGAAAGGTTGAACAGGAGAGTGAAAAACGGGAATATGGCACCTCTACGCTTACTTGCGATAACGACACACCGCTTTTCGTTCATTTACCAGAAGAACTTACAGCCTGGATGTCTCACGGTGATAGCTGCTCAAAACTGCCTGAGAACTTTATCCAGATTGCCGAGACATCCTCCATTCCCCATGCCGCAATAATGCACAAATCTAAACCTGTTTACGGAGTGCAATTTCACCCCGAGGTAACTCACACCGATTTCGGCATGGATATAATTAAAAACTTTATCTTTAACATATGCGAAGCAAAACCGGACTGGACCATGTCACACTATATTGAGCAGGAGATTAACGAAATACGATCTCTTGTTGGCAGTGAGAATGTACTTCTTGGTCTATCGGGTGGAGTAGATTCCACAACTGTCGCCGCGCTAATGCATCGTGCAATAGGCGATCAACTGACGTGCATGTTTATTGATCAGGGCTTTATGCGTAAAGACGAGGCCAAACATATTGTAACTGAAATATCAAAATACCTTAAAATCAGACTTGTCCATATAGATGCATCTGCAATATTTTTTGAGCGTTTAAAAGGAGTCAGTGATCCCGAAGAAAAACGTAAAATAATCGGAAACGAATTTATAACAACTTTTGAAAGGGAATCCAGGAAACTGGGTGACTACAAGTTTCTTGCTCAAGGTACACTCTACCCCGATGTGATTGAATCCGCTGTCGCAGGCGGAACCCAGGCGAAAACTGCCGTAACCATTAAGACTCACCATAATGTAGGCGGTTTACCCGAGAAAATGAATTTTAAACTTATTGAACCCTTGAGATTCCTATTTAAAGATGAGGTGCGAAAACTTGCGCTGGAACTAGGTGTTCACAACGACCTGGTTTTTCGCCACCCTTTTCCCGGGCCCGGACTTGCGATAAGAATATTGGGCGAAGTGACCGAATCCAAGGTCAAGACATTGCAATTGGCAGATCATATTTTAATTGAAGAATTACGCAGAAGCGGATGGTACGATAAAAGCTGGCAGGCTCTGGCAGTACTGTTGCCGGTCAAAACTGTGGGTGTTATGGGGGATATGCGCACATATGCGTGGACCTGCGCTATTCGGGTTGTATCCAGCGATGATGCGATGACAGCAATATGGACAAGACTCCCATACGAACTTCTCGATCGCATATCGACCCGTATAGTAAACGAAGTTCCAGACATCAATAGAGTCGTTTATGATATAACTTCAAAACCTCCGGGAACGATTGAATGGGAATAACCATATAATAAATTACTAAAAAACCGGATAAGATGCTTATCCGGTTTTTTATTGCAGGCATATTTATTCATACTTTGCGTATTAAATCAATACTTTTCAGCCTGTCAGGACTCACCAATAATATCAATTTTACTGACAATTCGGTAGCCCTGTTTGTTCAATGCGGACTTTGCAGCTTCAATATCTTCAAAACGGAAAATCATTACAGCCTTCCCTTCACGTTTTTCAGTAAACGCATACATATACTCAATATTAAGCCCATGCTGTGCAAAGATTGTCAATGCGCGGCTCAACTCTCCTGGTTTATCATCAATTTCTATTGCAAGCACATCAGTAGCAGAACATATAACATGTTCTTTTTTCAAAACGGATATCGCCTCTTCAGGCTTATTACATATAATACGAAGAATTCCAAAATCTGAAGTCTCTGCAATCGTCAAAGTTATAATATTTATTGAGGCATCACCCAGAATTTTTAGCACATTCTGAAGATGGCCGGGATGGTTTTCCACAAATACCGATAATTGTGTTACATTCATTTTATAAGCCTCCGCTATTTCCATATTTCAAACATTTACTTAAGTTTTCGTTTATCCACTACACGCACAGCCTTGCCTTCGCTGCGGGCAATACTCATCGGCTCGACAAGTGTAATTTTCGCAGAAATACCCAACACGTTTCTGAATCGTTCCACAATCTTCTGTCTTAGACTTTCAAGAACCTTCAATTCATCGGAAAATATTTTTTCTGCCACCTCGACCCGGACTTCAACATCATCAAGGGCACCTGAACGATCTACAATAATCTGATAATGAGGTTCAGTTCCCTCTACTTCCATAAGTACCGATTCTATCTGGGATGGGAAAATATTCACGCCGCGAATAATAAGCATATCATCCGAACGTCCGGTAACCTTTTCCATTTTGACAAGGGTTCTTCCGCATGAGCAGCTGTCATGATAAAGTCGCGTAATGTCTCGCGACCGGTATCTGATTACGGGACAGGCATATTTGGTAAGTGAAGTATACACAATCTCACCTTTTTCACCTTCTGGTAAAACCTCTCCTGTATCCGGGTCAATAATCTCTACATAAAAATGGTCCTCAAACACATGCATCCCGCTTTTAGCAGAACATTCTGCCGATACTCCAGGTCCTATTACTTCACTTAAACCGTATATATCATAAGCCTCAATACCAAGACGAGTTTCAATCTCGTTACGCATTGCCTCGGTCCACGGTTCCGCACCCAGAACCCCTATTCTAAGCGATGTTTTTTTAATATCATAATCAGGACGTTTTTTTTCAAGATAGTCCGCTATATTCAGGGCATAAGACGGTGTACAGGCCAAAACTGATGTTCCAAAATCCTTTATAAGCATTAATTGACGCTCGGTGTTTCCGCCAGAGATAGGTACAGTTAAACAACCAAGTTTTTCTCCACCATAATGGAGACCCAGACCACCCGTAAAAAGACCGTAACCATAAGCAACTTGCAGTATATCATCACTGGTAGCACCATACGAGCTCAGTGACCGGGCAACAACCTCCGCAAATACATCAATATCCTTTGATGTATAACCCACAACAGTAGCGTTTCCAGTTGTTCCCGAAGAAGAATGAACACGCACAACATCCTTAAGTGGCACAGCAAACAAACCGAAGGGATAGTTATCGCGCATGTCCTGTTTTGTTAAAAATGGAACCCTCTTCATATCGTCAAGACTCTTGAACGAAGATGGATCAAAACCGGACGCGTCAAATTTCCGCGCGTAATAAGCATTGTTTTTATAAGCATGATTCAGTGACCATTTAAGCCTCTCAAGCTGAAGTTTTTTCATCTCAGCCAAAGGCATTGCCTCAAATTCCCTGTTAAACATGGCTCTCTCCAAAACAAAATTTTAAACGGATAGTTAAAAACAAGTTCCGTCTAATTGGACGGAATTTTTTTTCAAGTGTCAATAGAATTTTTATGGGTGTTACTATTCCAAAAAGGAGTTCTTTTTTATAATTGGCTTTACTATATTGTTTTTATACGCAATTATTCTGTCTATGATCTCCTCAGCTTTTTCAGTCACTACATAGGTTTTGTCGTTGGTTAGATGTATTACTGTATCGGGAGTCTCTTCCATGGTTTCAATATGATCACAATTAATATAGAAAGCCGTACCATTAAGTCTGTGCACTTCGATCATTTTGTTCTCCTCTTTTTACGGTTTTCCCGATCACCGATAATCATTTTTTCAAGTTGCCTGGGTGTTAATTTGTTTATATACTTTCCTGATACACCAGGATCGCTTAAATCGTATACATTTTTTTTTGATACTTTAAGTAAATCTTCTATCCAGTATTTTGCTCCAAGAAATTGATTATTGGTAAAGTACACCCTGTTTTCACGTTTAATTTCATAATCACGGGCAAGACGTATTGTTTTACGGGCAGCATTTTCAGCAGGATTAAAACGATTAGTTGTACGCATAATATTGGCATACCAGGAAACACCCGTGCAATATGGATAATCGGTAAACCCCAAATCGTTACCGGCAAGAGTTATCGATAAAACTGGTAAGGCCATAACGATAGACAAGGCCTGGGTTGTTACAACACTTCCCGTGCTAACAAAACCAAGATCGTATCCCGCGCGTTTCCAGAGAGACTCATACGGCTCTTCTCGAATAAGCCAGTTATAAAACGAAATGGATCCCCGCCAATTGCGAATATTGCTACTGCAACTGCAAGAAAAAGCAAGCAAACGTGTATTCGAAGTGTCAAAGGGCAAAAAAAAATCACGAGGTGAGGTTTCGCATGTAATCGCAAAATCTGGAGTAATTCCGTTATTAACAAGCGCGCCATAGGCCATGTCCACAGCAATAAGCACAAAATCATCACGGGTATGCAATTTTTTAATTACAGGTATGCATTTAGAAAGTGACTCGCCAGCTCCAACTATAAGTACGTGAACGCCAGTAAAACAGTTCAACACCCTGGCAAGCCCGCCATGTTTTGAAATTAGAGCGGCATTTTTTGTCAAATTACGACTAAAAGCAAAAAGCCGCTCGTTAAGAACACCCCGGTTTAAAGAGGCATACACTTCTGCCTTGTTCAATAGAGACCACCTTAATAACCAATCAGGATACTAACTCGTTATACTCCCGTCTTAAACCGTTTTCATGCCGCCCCATATATTTCAAGATTATTTTTTTAGAAGGTTTTTTTTGCAAAACTTCTAAAAGTCGCAATACAAGCAGATATTTTCTTCTCCAATGCTGTACCGACGGTATAGACAGCTTAAGCTCTTTGGCAATCTCCCAGTCTTTCATAAGGTAATTACCTTTTTTATCTTTTTTGTTAAGCGAACAAAATTTCTCAATTACCTCTGACTCAAAAGCTTCTATGCGGTTTTTCTTGACCTTTCTGTAATCATGCTCACTCCAGCGTTTTTGATTACGCTCCTGCCAACCGGACATTTTTTTGTCTTTCCAGTACGGATGACGGTTACGGGCATACTGAATATCTTCGCTGGTAAAACCGGTCACCTCTTTCCATTGACGGCAAAGAATTGTCTTTCGCCCTCTAGGCACATCACTGTAAAGAGATCTGTGAATGTATTCATCCGGTGTCTTTGAGTTAAGTATCTGTTTTTCAGAAAAATTGTTTTTTTTGTTTGATATTTGTTTCATAGCCCCTCTAAAAATATTTTTTTTAAAAAAATTTCATTACTCGCATAACGTCAAACATTAATTTTTATTTGGTCTTATTTATTAAAAAAAAATTATATTTAAAGTCTAATTTTAATATTTTATAACTGACAATCTTTATGCAACCGTATCCATAAAATCCCATTGTGCGGTATATGGCAATAAAAACATGTCTTTACTCATATTTTTATAGTATCATCTATTTTTTATATCATTTATTCCACTAGTGTTCAGTAGAGGTTGCAGGAATTAAGCAATATATTCCACACGTTACAAAACACACGTTATCTTCGTTCCTGCAAAACGCAGAAAGAAATATAATCTGTTACGAAATATTGCAAAAATTCACTTAAATGCTTTGGTAAAACCAAGTTTCAGGCATAAATATGCTACCAATAAAGTGAGGAACAAAAAAAGGAAACTTCGAAATGTTTGATAGAAATATTCTACTCAGAGGACAAATGAAACGGATAAATATGAAGTGTCACTCAAAGGAGTTTTCATCCATAGGAAAGGTTCCTTGCTTAACTTCTTGAGAATAGTTATCAAGAGCTGTTATAACCTTAGCCGCAAGACCCGCATAATCTTTAACCATTTTGGGACGAAATGTATCATCTAATCCCAAGACATCATTAACAACAAGAACCTGACCATCACAATCCGGCCCGGCCCCGATTCCTATAACAGGTATTCTCAATGATTCACAGATGCGTTTAGCCAAACTGCGAGGCACAAGCTCAAGAACAAGTGCAAAAGCGCCGGCATCTTCAATTTTTTTTGCGTCATCAATCATTTTTTGAGCCTTGTCAGTTTCACGCCCCTGAACCCTGAATCCGCCAAAATTATGAATGGATTGCGGTGTCATTCCCAGATGTCCGCAAACCGGTATAGAACAGGCTGTTAAGTGTGAAATAAGCTCTGCAAAATAGGAGCCTCCTTCCAGTTTCACGCTATTGGCCTTGCCTTCCTGAATCAGCCTTCCGGCATTCTCTATGGTCTTCTCTTTCGAAACGTGATACGACAGAAAAGGAAGATCCGCAACGATAAACATATCCGGAGCACCTCGTCTTACAGAAACTGTATGATAAACCATCTCATCGACTGTAACAGGAAGTGTATTCTCATAACCGGCTTGCACCATACCACCACTATCACCTACCAGAATAACATCAATACCTGAACGTGACACAAGTTTTGCCATCGTATAATCGTAGCAGGTTATCATCGAGATTTTTTCACCCTGCTTTTTCATATCAAGCATGGTATTAACAGTAATGTTTTTTCTTTTCATTATACACCTCAATGTAAGCCACACCATCGCGTGGATCAGATAAATCAGGGTTAAGCTCAAGCAAATGTTTAAGTACAAAAATACGTTCGCGAATGCCCGGATGCGGCACAACAAGATCCGGGCTTTCAACAACAGCATTGTTATAAAGTAGAATATCAAGATCAATTAACCGCGGTCCTTTATCAACAGAAGGCACACGACCCAATATAACTTCTATCTCTTTCAATTTTACTAAAAGTTCATCAGCAGAGTATTCGGCAGATACATAAACAACAGTATTTAAAAAATCGGGTTGGTTCTCATACAAGACCGGTTTTGTGTTTTCAATACTGCTTTGGCGCAAAACAGTGATACCACAACGGTTCATCTCCTCACAAGCTCGAATTATGTTAAGTTCTCGATTGCCCAGATTCGTACCAATGCCAATATATGCTTTATTCATCATTTCTCTTCACGGTGATCTGAACCTGAAAGTTCCATTATATAACACATTTCTTTTATCCGGGAAAGCACTCGTCCTCCCCCTAACTCTTTCATGGACTCGGCCGGATTGTTATTGGAAGTGAAAATGGTAAATTTTTCGGCCTCATAGCGTGAATCCACAAGATTATAGAGCGTCTCCTGTTCCCAAGGTGAATCACGTTGAACACCAAAATCATCGACTACCAGCACATCGATTTCGGCAAGATCACGCTCAATCTGCGAGGACTGACCGTACATTTGACTTCCTTCAACGAAAGTCGAGCGTAAGCGACCAAAAAAATTCCGGGAAATTTTAAGATACTTTCCAGACACCGCGTATCTGCTAATAAGTTCTGTAAGAATGATAGCCGATATCATTGTCTTACCTGTTCCAGGGTTGCCCCACAAAAAAAGCCCCTTCGAAACATCGGGAAAGCTGTGAATTATTTTATATGCTGCCGATTTTACTTTGTTATCCGCCTGTGTTTTTACATTAAAGTCACTCAAAAATAGCCATCTGTACTTTTTATCAATTTCAGATTTCGAGAACAGTGCATTAATACGGTTAATTCGACGTCTAACCGGATTACAGGGGCACTCACTGATTTTTCCATTCTCGGCATAAAGATAGGGGCTCTCTCCACCGCACCGGCAATGTGGCAAAACACATTTAGGGCAAGGAGTTATCGGATTTTCACCCGTAATATAGGCATCAGGATTCTTGATAATTCCTGTGCCTTCACAAAACTGACAAAACTGTACAACTTTTGTTTTCTCTACTGGATCCTGACCCATAATACCGCCGGTTATATAGATATTTATTATGACAATTACTTCTCGCAGGTTTTTTCACATAAATTATCTGTCAATTATTAAATGCTAAACATTTTGATGTAAAAATCCGAAATTTGTAGTAGCTTTATTGCGGGCGCGTGTTAACTTTAGATATAAATAATTACGTCGGCAACAGCAGATAATAATGAGCAAATATAATAGAAGAGGAATCCCTATGAAACGTAAACTGTGTATGACTATATGCGCACTTTCTGTCCTGACCGTTTTAATCTTTGCATTCAGCATTTACGCGCAAGATACTGCAGCGCCCGCGGTTGATGGCGACAAAGTGCCTTCTGAAATGGGTGGACAGTGGCGAGTTGAGGATTTTCACCCTTACGTAAAAGCACTTGATGACCTGAGAAAACTTTCGAAAGAGTATGCTGAAAAAATAATGATAAAATCTATCGATGAATACTCTATCGGAATGGATATACTACGAGATATGGACGCAAACCTCTCTAATCTTCAAAAACAGTATGACCGGCAAAACAATCTTAATGAAAGATGGTATTGGCAGGAAATAGACCGAGAGAACCAGCTTAAACGCCGCAAGGGTATGCTCAAATACTCAGCTAAACTTCGTGCCATTACATATTTCACACGCAGTATAAACAGCCTTGACCAGATACAATCCGAAGAAGTCAGGAAAGATCCGAAGTTTGTGGAGTTTCAAATTCGCCTGTTTAAAGCATACGTTTCTGCTCAATACGACATTCATAACCTTAAGCCATGTATCCCTATCCTTGAACGTTATATTGCAATAAATGACAATACGAAACAGGACGTACAAGCTTATAAATACCTGGCGAGCTGTTACGGATATATGGAAAAATCTTTAGCCAAATATAACACAACTATAAGTGAAGAGCGCGTAATAGAATACAAACAGAAGAAAAATCAGGCTCTGCTTATGGCAACCGAAATAGAGTACGGTATCGAATCCATCGAATACAGAAAGCTTAAAGATATCGTAGAAATAGACGAAATACAATCAGAGAGAATCAACAATTTCAGATAATTACCATTTATTGAATATTACAGATACTGAACCTGCAATGACCGCTGTTACAGCGGTCATTTTTTATATATAAATAATAAAAATGCTGTATAACGCATAACAACTCTGTCCTGAAAATACTGCTTCCTGTTACTCAAACAGAGCTTCAAGCCTTCTTTTATTAATCATGTAATCATCAGTATCTGCTCCACCAACGAAAAAAAGCAGGCGCCTTGATCTGTATAACGTATTTTCATAAAAGAATCTTAAAGGGGTCAAAAGTCTTACGCTGCTGTTATCAAACATTTCTGTTACTTTTTGGTAAAGTCCGGGTGAATAGCTTTTTTGCTGAATACTTACAATACCAGGGCAGTTGACACCGAACCGTTTTCCGTAAAGTATTGCCAAATCGGCTATAGAACGGCGGGCATTAATCTCGCAACAGATCTCTTTCTGAATTCCACTCCTGCCTTCATAAAAAAATCCGTCACAGTTGACCTGACCAAAGTAACCAGACTTGAACAAAATTCCAGAAAGCTTATTAGCAGATTTTTTGATTAAACCGTATAACGGGCTGTCACGGAAGCTGGCTGGGCAAAAAACCGAACTGAAAATTCCACGGGGACTGTTATCAAGAGAGCGCAAAGTTAACAAAGACATATCTCCTTCTTTCGATGTACAAAAACCGTAAGAAAAATCACTGACTCTTTTAACCCACTGCTCACAGACAGCCCTATTATCGATTATAATCTTCTCCAGACATCTTTCCGTCTGAACAATATTAAATCCATACGCAGAACTTCCACATAGAGGTTTTACCACAAGGGGATAATCGTTATTTTCAGCAAAACCACAAACGTCTTTAATGGAGCTCACAATTTCACGCCTTATTAGTGAACCCATTTTTTTAGACACTTCAAGAGAAAAACTGCGACAGTTAGCTTTAGCTACATTTATAATGTCAGGATAACTTTCAGGGTCACATACCAGCGAAAGGCTGTCGCTGTTTATTCCCCATAAATACAATTCGGAAGATAAATACTGTTTGCACTTTTCACGTATCACGAGGGATCCGCAGTTACCTGAAATTTGCGCAAGATACTTGTAATAATTCTCCTCAGGTCTTACATGCGATACAATTACATCATCATCCTCTGCCAAAGCAAGCGGAAGCAGGTTCAAAAGATAAACTTGAGCAAGAAACCCTTCCGGCACACGGACATTGGCTATATCAAAATCAGTATTTAAATAATATATCATGGTATTTTGTTTTGATAACCTTTAGGAATATTAAATAATTTAAAGGTTAATAAAAATAATTTTTATAGCTTTCAACCGGCAAACAGGAAAGTTGCAAATTATTTCCCACCAGGCAATGTTAATAATCTAAAGCTTTCTTACTACTATAATTGTAATGTCATCGTCCAAAGACGCGCCGTCTCTGTGATTATTCAGATTTTTTACAAAATAATCCAATACATCCGCGATGTCCCTACCCTCTGGTATGCTCTCAAAGGTTTCGATTATTCCCGGCAAGCCATACTTCGCACCACTTCTGTTTTGGCACCTTTCAAAACCATCTGTGAAAAGCAAAAAGATGTCTCCTTTTTTAACTGAAAAAGAAAGCATATTAAAATCCTGAACATTACTTTTGCCACCCATTTTTTGAGACTTAAAGCTTCGTCCGGCGGGAGCAACAACGCGCACAACACCGTTAGAGGCACTACGGAAAAGTATATCCGTATGACCGGCATTAACATATTCCACCCGTCCCTGATCAAATTTAAGAATTTTTCCCGACAAAAAGATATTCATTCCTCCAAGTTCTGTGTTCAAATCTTTTTGCACCTTCTCAAAAATCAAAGACAGTTTTTCATTCCATAGCTGAATAAACCGCTTGTATATTATCGAGCGCATAAGAATTGTTACAAGACCCGGCGCCAATCCATGAGATGTTGTTTCAAAAAGCGATACTCCCTTTAATGTGCGTTCATGGGTATAAAAATCGTACATGTCACCGCTTACATCACTCTGTTTTAATGTAATAAATGCCGCCTCGTAATTATCGGTTTCAGGAACTCTTCGTGGAAAGATATAACTCTGAACAACCCCCATTACCTGTGAATCTGTCCGATTACTCTCTTCCATGATATCAATCTTGGATTGAAGAGTTACATTGTCATCCGTAACAGATTCACATATCTTTTTAACCGAAACAAGTTCCATATCTATCTCTTTTATCTCTTTAAAAAGTGAATCGGTTCGTCCATGATCGCGTTTGCTCACTATTATTTTACGGCGTACTGTCTGAATCGAAGAAGCAATTGTAATAATTACGCTTCCAAGCCCGATAAAAACAACCGGTCTTAAAAGATGCTCGGAAACGACAAACCATATTAGCCCGACAAAGAGCAATAAAACAAGAAGCAGGGTCTGCATCTGATAGTTAAAAAAAATGCAAAATGGGAATATTCGTTCAAAAAAAGTTTCAGCAAGCGGACTAGAAAAAAAGTTCTTAATAACATTATAGTTAAAAAGAAGAGAAACCAAAGCTATAAGCAGTAGAGAAACAGAAAAAATTAAACGGTTAAAACCAAAAAAATAGAGTAGAATAGCAACAGCAATAAACCCTAGTAACAAATAGCAGGCAATCCAAAGCGAATAACGATTGCCTCCACGAAAAGAGATCAATAAAATAGAGCAAAGAGAAATAAAGGAGAGAGCACCGTACAAAAAAGGCAAATCAAATCGGCTACTGTTAAAAATAAGATATAAATAGTGGGAATCGGCCAGCAAAAGAGCCAAATAAGCCATCATAATGCCTATAGAAAGTGCTATGCATCTTCTATCAGAAGGCGCAATAAGTAAAAACAAGAAAAGAAGACTTGTCGCAAAGATAATAACGGCAGCTAAGATTGCTATTTTAAGATGAAAATCATACTCATACTGCTGCAGTTTCGCAAAAAAATCTATCGAAAAGGGGAAGCCCCCGGTAATAATTCCTGAAACCGGATCGTCATCTCCGGCCTTGACCCTGATACAGAGTACATTAAAACCGTCATTTAAAAGATAGAAAGGTATTTCTATAACCTTATTACGGCAGATCAATGTTGTATCAATATCAAAATGATTGTACAGTGATTTTCCATTTAAATACAGTTCAAAACCAGAGCCAATCAGAGGTATAGAAATTCCGAGAGATCTTCTAATCGACGTATGACGATCTATATGAAAACTGGTAAGTAATGTAAACTGTCTATCATCAATTTCTGCTTCATCCTTGAAAAGCTCCGGATAAGTTAACGCTCTATCATAACCTGCAGTTACTATTTTTTTCCAATCAACTGAAGGCGGGAAAGTTGATATCTGTTCGGGATAGAAGCCCTGGCGAACATAAAAATCTCTATTGGTAAGATCAATAGGAAGGTTTTGACCCTGCAAAGGTACACTGAGCAGAACCAGACACAAGGGAACAAGAGCTTTCAAAACAGCTCTATATATCATGGTTAACCTGACCCAAAATTATAAATCCGATAATCATGGATTATCCTCCAAAAAGATCAAAAAAACTACTACCCGGCTCCGGTGCTTCAGTTTTTTCTGCTCCTGGAGGTTCCGCATACTTATCACCGTATTTACTGCCTTCTGACTTGTCTCTTGGGGTGAAGAATCGCAACTCGTCTTCTGACAGTCTTTTGTCGATTGCATTCTTATTAATAGGTAAAGGTATGTATTCGCCCTCTTCAACTTCATTTTGATTACGTCTTTCGGGTAATGAATAGTCGATAACACTACTCTCTATCCTGTTTTCAATACGACTCAAAGAAGCCTTAATATCAGGATTATTGGGATCAGCAAGCAGAGCTTTTTCATAGTCCTGCCGGGCATCTCGATATTTGCCAAGACTTTCGTTAGCCAAACCGCTATAAAGGAAAACCATTGCGTGTTGCAAATTATAGTTTATGGCGCGTCTTAGATATTCAAGAGCATACCGGTACTCGCCAACCATATACATCAGAACACCAACCTGATACAGCACCTGAGGATTATTAGGCTCAAGCCTTAACGCCCGATCAAAATGTACAAATGCCTTATCAAGCTGCTGCAGGGTTATATATATCAAACCCAGGCGATAATGAGCCTCAAAATTGCTGTCATTTAAAATCAGTATGCTCTCATAAATATCCTTGGCTTCTGTCCAATTACGCCCTTCCTCAAGTTCAGTCGCGGCTCGCACGAAGGTAAGTTCTTTTACAGTCAACAATCCTTCAACATAATGCCGGATATCATAATCATATTCACCTGCTTTTCTCAGGCTAGACAAAAATTCGGCTTCTTCTTTAAAATCACCTTTCAAAGCCGCGTTCTCTGACTTTTTCAGCAATGTAAGAATGTCACGATTATCCTCAAGAATTACAGCAAGTGTTTTCTTTAAATCCATACTGTCATCATCAAATTTTAGAGAAAGAAACTTATCATGAATCGAGTCGAAATAACGCAACATGCCACTCTCAGAGAAAACATCGTTACAATCACCCATAAACGGTGACGACAGATAGTCAATTTTTTGAGGAACTTTTTTTGTTTCCGGCAAAGAAGAGTCCAGTATATAGGAGAGACAGTGAACATCTCTATAAAAAAGTGACCGGTTTTTTTTAGAGCTGGATATCTGGTAATTGATTCTCTCCAACCCTTCCCTGTTTATAGCAAAATCACTTTCATTACTACCGGCAATAACCAGATTTTCCCCAAAATAAAAAACGATATGATGTTTAAAAGATTTTTTAAACCCGGAAACAGCACTATTAACTAGACAGGAACTAGCACTTTCGGGTTGTATCAACTGAAAAAAGAGACTTTTACCTTCCAGGTAACGTTTTACTACCTCGTAATATGTTTCAGAAAAACGAATACTATTGTGGGTCTGGTCATAGATATTGGGAATATCAACTATCGCGTCGTACCTTCTATCCCGGTTTTTAAAAAAAGTAAAAATATCTGATTTGAAAGTGACCATGCTTTTACGTCCCGAAACAGGTGTTGAATTATAATCAACCTGTGAATCAAGCATATAATCAAGACATTCACCGTTATCAAAAATCTCATATACGTTATTATCAAAAAATTTACGGTTACCATCAATAAACAAAACTCCATCCCGGTTGTTATCGGTAAAGAGAGTCAAGGAAAGAACTGAGCGGCGCAAATCTCGTATAAACTGATCAGATATCTTCATCACACGCTTATCATTAAACAATATGTCAGAATTAACGTCAAAGTAATCCGAATTCGAATTAAAACTGTAAACCGCATCGTAATTACGTGTATAGGTGACATAAAGAGCCGAATCAAGACTTATTTTAAAATAGAGATGTGTCATAATAAAAGCCGGAACAACTATAATAAACAATAAAAGGTAAAGCCCTTTTCGATATTCATTATCGCTCCTCTGTGCCAAGTGAAGCCCGGGAAGCACTATATTCAATGCCGCAACAAAATAAAAAAATACAAAGAACAGCCTGTTTGAAAACACTACAAAAGAGAGTGCTATAATCACTGGTATAGGGATAAGAAAAATACCGAAACGTAATATTCTATAGGCATGTATCTGATCGTATCGTCCAATAATAAACTGGGTAGTATGGTATAGAGTCATTCCGAAACAGAAAGCCAAAGGAATTATAAAAAGAGCACCGTAATAAAACGGCAGCTGACCGGAAAATCGATTTAGCATGATGAAAAAGAACAGAAAAAAGAACGGGTAATACATTTCCGAGTAAATATGCCAATACCTGCTCTTAAGAATAAAAGAAAGCATGAAACCTAAAGCCAGGAAAATGAATATTACCGATAAAAAAAACAGTTTTATATACAATAGATCGTTATAGAAACGTATAAAAGTAAAAAATCCAAGTATTGTGTATATTACTATATACAGAAAATTCAGATAATTGAAGACCAGATCCTCTTTCTTTTCTACAGCTGTGTCTGTTTTTTTTATTTCACTGCTGTACTTGACCTCGCGGGCAAAGAATGGATCAGGACTGTACTCCAGTTTAAAAATAAAAGCTAAAGCTACCAACGGCAGAAAAGGCATAAACAGCAAAAATCCGGGCAAAAAATCCAGTTGTACAGCAGAAAACCATACTCCTCCTGCAATAAGGCCCAGAAGCATATGCATTACAAAAAAATGTCCGCTCTTTTTTTCATCAAAGAACTTGCCACACACCACTTTCAAAATATAGTTATTTATTACTCCACCCGCAAAAGGAACGGCTGAAACAACCAGCACAAGAAAGGGGGTGTGTTCGATATACGCAATAATAAGATGTCGGTAATAATCATTAAGGAAATATTTAACCGAAAACAAGGTAATAAATACCAGCGTAAACAGAAGAAGCGCACCGCAAAAAAACCAACGGCTCTGTTTTAAACGCTTAAAAATCTGTGAACCTGCAATAATTCCCAAAAAATGGAAAAAAAGCATGTATATTACTACATTATTAAAGACAGAACGATAAAAAAATACTGTTTTGGCGTCAATAAACACCATAGTAATTGCCATACCTACAGCAAAATTGACCAAAAAAGCAACGGATAAAGCTATTATTCTCTGAGAACGGCTTTTATAATGATATTGTTTGAGTTCACTCATAGATTATTCCCGGAAACAGTACTTAACAGGTTATATATGTTTTTCTTAAGCACTGTAATGTTATTCTTTTCCTGTATATTATTGACGCTTTTATGACAACAATTTTTTATGGAGAATATTTTCTTATGCAATATGCTATTTTTAAGCTATTAGAAACAGATAATTATATTTATTATTTAACCAAATTAAAAAATTCACCGATACTATAGACGAGTAGCTTTTTTATAGTTCCAGGTATATTTATTACAACTGTTTTATTTGTACTTAAACTATATGAATACTACTGCAATAAAGCCCTTTTGGAGCTCATATGAACGCACAATACAAACCAATACCCGAAGATAATACTTTTATTCTTATGTTACTAATTATTTTCAGTGGAGGTTTATATTATTTATGGTGGTTATCAAGAGTAAGCAGGCTCTTTAATGATAACCCGGTAACCAATATTCTTCTGGTTTTCGCTACACTGGGGTTGTGGGCTTTGTATCTTAATATCAGATATTTACAAAAATCAGAAGAAATAAACGGCCGATCAATACAATGGTATATTATTTTCTTTTTACCCTTTGCTGTGTTGATCATTCAGAATAATATTAATGAGCATTATCTTAAGTAAACTGGTGTTTACAAACAGCCAATGACGATATCTATCAACTATCCATGCGGGAGTACAATATGATTGTTAAATGCAGTAATTGTGAATCAGCCTTTACTGTCAGCGATGAAAAAGTAAGCGGCAAAAAATTTGCCTTCAGCTGTCCAAACTGTTCACATAACAATATTATAGACAATACCGGTTCTGAAGCTGGCTCCGCTACATCATCGGCGTCCGCCGAATCAATTTCTGCGCCAGCAACTCCCTCTGGTGCACCTGTATCTGATAAGCAGGCCCCTGTTTCTCAGAACTCTTCTGAAGCATCGGACTTTCAAGACAGTGAATTTTCCTTTGATGATAATTTTGATTCTGATGATTCATCAGATTTCGATGATAAAGACGGACTTCCCGATTTTGATACTACGGAAAACAGCGAAGATGAACTTCCCGGTTTTGATGATGAAGATGACGAGAACAATTTTCCGGACTTTGATCTGGAAGATGATTCACCAACTGTTTCCACGAATATCGATTATGACGAAATGGATTACGATATCGAACCGGAAATCGATCTTTCTGTCTTGTCCCCTGACAATATCCCGGCCGAAAACAAATCAGCACCAGAAATCTCAGATGATGACGATGAAATTACAGTAGACCTGGACTCGATTGATATCGATTTAGATGATGAAATAGACACAGATGCACGAGAGACCTCTTTACCGCTTGAAGACGATGAGAACGAAGAACTCTCAGTTGACCTGGACAGTCTTGATATTGACCTTGATGACGACACGGTTAAATCCGACGATTTTGAAAATGAAGAGTTAAACTTAACGAGTGACGACTCTTCTTTTGAAATGGATAGTTCAATCGTTGAAGACGATGGAGATATTCCGGTTGACCTTGACAGCCTGGACATTGATCTTGAAGAAGATGATGATCTTGTCACATCAGGTCCTGCTTTTACTTTAACCGAAGATGATTCTGAAGATATTTCTCTATCATCCGACACAAACGACTCTTTCGATCTGGATGATATTGATCTTGAATCTGACGAATTTGACAATGACATGACATTGAATATATCCGATAATAGTTCCATGGACGATGACCTCTCAATTGATTTGGAAAATCTGGATATTGACCTGGATACTCCAGATGCGAAGCAGACTGCTGATAAAGAAGAAAAAGATTATGAACCAGAAGAAGAGTATAACAGTGACGATGATGATGACGAGATCAATATCGATCTGGATTCACTTGATATAGAACTTGACGAATCTGATATGGAACCTGTTGACAATGATCTGATGCAACTTGACGATAGTCTGGACGACGATCTTTTTGACGATATAGCTGGAGATGATGAAGATCAACTTTCCGCTACACCAATAGCTCTGCCTGCCGATGATGACGACAACGATATAACAATAGACCTGGACAAACTAAATGTCGATCTTGAAGATGACGCAGCGCAACTTGACACAGACAGTCTTGAAACTGAAAGAAAAACAGACTCTGATGAGACGATAGATCTGGATAGTCTTGATGCTGACTTTGAAGAGAGTGACGCTTTTAATACAGGCGAAGACCTTTTTGATGAAGACGAAAGCATTTCCATTGATCTGGACACCCTTGACCTTGGTTCTGAAACCGAATCTGTCGAATCTGACGGAGAGGACGAATCTCGACTATCATTATCCGATGCAGGTCTAACACTGGATGAAATCGAAACCGAAAGTGTCAAAGAATCTTTTAGCAGTAATGATCCCTCTTTAACAGATATTGATGACGATGAAGACGAACTTCATCTAACAGCAGACGAGGTAAACATCAACCTTGATGATGTCACTGAGGAAGATGAAAGCAGTTCAATTTTTGATCCTGAACCAGATAACTTTGACGAATTTGATTCACTTGAAGACATACCAGCTGATGAGCTGCCGGAGCTTGACCTTGATCGCTTTGACGAGATAGTCCCCGAAAAACCGTCAGCCGGTTCGGAAACAGACATTTTTGATATTGGCACCTACGAATCAGGTACAAACAACAATGATGGTGTAGTAGGCCCCGGATATATACAGTTTTCCGTTGATTACTCTCTACGCTATTCAAGAATTAAAGCTCTTCTAAAGTTCTTTGGTATATATTATATTTTATATATCCCCCACTTTATAGTACTTATGCTCTATATGACTGTATCGTCGATACTGACATTTATAAACACTGTTATCGTACTTTTCACTTCGCATACAGAAAAAGATTTTACTGCTTTTCAAGAAAAGACTCTCCGTTACGGAATTGGTCTTTATCTGTCGATTTTCAACATTACGGAAGAACTCCCCCACTTCGCGGGAGCAACGGATATTGATCACCAGTTACAGCTTCACGCTTACCCTCCGGTAAAATTTTCAAGGGTATTAGCGTTTATGAGGTTATCTTTTATTGGTATATTTATTATAACACTGCCGCACATATTAATACTATCGATACTTTCATTTGCAGTTCTTTTTTTCCATCTTCTGGGTCTGGTTTCTGTAATTGTTACGGGCAAATGGCCGGCCTTTGTTTTTGACTTCATGGTGCGCTATTTCCGATATCTATCAAACATCTGCGCTTATATTACCGGTATTGTAGACAGCTATCCGAGTTTCAGGTTTGATTGACGAATACAAAAGTATAATCACCGGGATCTTTGATGATAACGGTGATTTGGCATCCAGCCTTAAAGGTTACCGTTCAAGGCCGTCCCAGATAAAGATGGCGCTTCAAACTGCAGATGCTCTTTTTAAAGAAAAACATGTAGCAATCGAAGCGGGTACAGGTATCGGGAAATCGCTGGCCTATCTGGTTCCTTCAATTTTATACGCGGTATCCGAAGGCAAACGGGGAGCTGTTTCAACAGAAACCCGCACACTTCAAAACCAGCTTGTTTCAAAAGAGATTCCGCTTCTTCAAGAAATAATGCTTCCCTACACTACACGCAAAATCAAGATAGAAATCTGTCTTGGCAGCGGTAATTACCTGTGTTTAAGAAAATATGATCATGCCAGAGCTTCCGGAGTTTTTAACAAACACGAACTTAAAAGAATCCACCTCATTGACGAAGCGGTTGAAAACAATAATATTATAACCCGAATTGACGGCACTCTGCCTGAATCAATATGGAAACATATTCACAGAGACAAAGACTTCTGCCTTCGATCAAAATGCCCTCATTTCGGGTACTGCATGCTGCAACAGGCACGGCTCCGCTGGAACAGCGCAGATCTGCTTATCATGAATCATTACCTTTACTTCACACATATAAACACGGGCAAAACATACCTTCCCTATTTTGATTTTGCAGTTTTTGATGAAGCTCATGCTGTTCCGGAAATATGCTGTAAACAACTTGGATTCTCAATAGATTCAGACTACTTTAGACATGATACCAGCCCCGAAGAAATACATAAAACAATACAGTCGATAAAAGACCCCCGAAAAAGGGACCGCTTACTTGATTTATTCACCTATATACGTGATGAGTATCGATACTTTTTTGATCTTTTAACTTCAATCGCTAAAGATAACAACTCATTCAGAATCACGAAACCAATTGCAAGTGCTTCTTTTCTTTCTGATGCCCTTAAGCGATTCATTGATATAAGCGGAAAGATCGAAGAGGATGACTGTGATGAATATACCCTGTTTATGATAGACGGTATCCGGGCCCGCCTGCTTCCTTTACACTCAGCTATAGATATGATAACACGGAAACCCGCGGATGACTGGGTGTTCTGGATAGAAAACAACAGCAGAACACTTTTTAACGGCCAGCCAATCGAATCATCCAAAATTTTTGACAACGATATCTTTTCATTTTACTCATCTCTTATTTTTTCATCCGCGACCTTGACTGTTAACAACAGTTTTGATTTTTTCTTATCCAGAATAACAGAAACAAACCGGGATAAAATGGAATTTTTAAAACTTGACTCCGAGTTTGACTACAAGAAAAATCTGGTTGTTCATCTGAATAGGGATAAAATTAATCCAGGTGACAAGTCTTACGCCAAACATATCACAGAGATCATTACAAAATGTGCTAAAATTACAAACGGTAATGTCTTAATACTTTTTAATTCGTACAGGCTGCTTAATCTATGTGAAGATATACTGTGCAAGCAAGAGCAATACCCTGTAATATCACAAAGCGAATTTTCAGCTATTGAAGCAGTTACACTTTACCGCAAAGAAAATAATGCTTTACTCCTGGGCACTCACTCTTTCTGGCAGGGAATAGATCTTCAGGGAGATCTTCTTAAAGCTGTAATAATCACTCAGCTTCCTTTTACTCCACCCGACCGTCCAGATATTGAAGCTAGAACAAAAATAATTGAAAAACGTGGGGAAAACCCGTTCGAGCTATTGCATGTACCATCCGCAGTCATCAAGTTTAGACAGGGTGTAGGAAGATTATTACGCAGTGAAAATGACTATGGAATACTGGTAATTCTGGACGGACGTATAACCCAGAAGTCATACGGGAAACTCTTTTACGAGTCCCTACCCGATCACCAAACCGCAGAAACCCTGAAAGAACTCAAAATGTTCTACAACGCAAGAAAAAAAGAAACAGAAACTGATACTCTGCCTTAATAGCTCCATTCTGCTACTAAAATGAATTGAGTCATTCCCTTTTACAATAATCACCAATATTTTCAACGCTTAGCAAAAACATCGAATAACCGGCTAAAGGGCAAAATTTCAAAAATATTCAGCATAATATCTATATGCAAAGCGTTACAGATCCAAATGTTTTTGCCTGTGGAGACTGCGCCGAAAAACCTTCGTTTTTCACTGGACGCCCTGTTCCGGTACTTCTCGCGTCGATTGCTACATCTGAAGCCCGTATTGCCGGATCAAACCTTTATTCACCTGTACATCAAAATTGTGGCGCAAGTTTGATAATAAAATTTTGTGCCAGACGGACTGAAAAATGTTTCGAAACCATACTGAAGAATAGAACAATCATTAATAACAGAATAGACAAATTAATAATAACAGTAACAAAACAAGAAATCAATCTTCAAGCATAGCTACAGCACCCTCGTTAGTATCAGAAATCTTCACGAATTCAGTTATTCCGACTATATCCATAACTTTTTGAAAGTGGGTGGTTAATCCCGCAAACACAACCCGACCCTCCACCTTTTCCATCTCCTGAATTACATTGATCAGAGTAGCAAGACCGGCCGAATTTATATAATTGGTTTCTGAAAAATTGAAGATCACCTTTGCAACACCGGCTTTTGCCTTTATCTCGCGGAAAATCTTCACAACGGCACTATCAGCATCCGAAGTCATATCCCCCGAGATATAAATAACCGGCACATCACCTATCATTTCGAAACGAACATCATAGTTTCCACTCATTATATTCTTCCTAAAGTACTGGTCTTCGACATTATAAGAATAGTCACAGACAGCTTAGAATTTGAAACGCAAAAAAAACGCTGTACTCATCGACCTGATAATACTTTTTTTATATCGTCAAGCGAAATAATAGGCAAAATATATTATTCTGATAATTAAAACTTCAACAAAAACAAAAAAAATTAAAACTGCTTTATTTTATGAAAATTATTGTTGCTCATTTTACCTCATAATTCAACTATTGTTTTGAAATATGCCTTTCTGCTAAAAACATACTGTATTTTAGCAAATATTCCACAGGAAGGAGGAACGATGAGAACTTACGAACTTACCACAATAGTACGCTCAAACCGGCTTGAAGAGGGTAAAGAAGCTTTTACCGCTATACTTGCCAAACACGGCGTAACTATCAAATCTGATGAAGACTGGGGTCAAAAAAAACTGGCCTACGCGATTGACGATCAAAAAGAAGCCTACTACATCTTCAAGATTGTTCAGACCGAGCCCGAAACAGTCGAAAAAGTAACAAACGAAATCAGATTGAACGATGTTTTTCTAAGATCCATGTTTGTTGTAGTCGACGAAAAACAGGCTTCATAAAATAATCATAATCATTACAACCTCTGATTATCAGGTTTTTACATAATAAAAACCTGATATCATGCTGGTTGTCAAACAAATATGCAAATGAGGGGTTTCTATGGCATCATCTGATATTAATAGGGTTAATCTAATCGGAAGACTTACCCGTGATCCGGAAATTCGCCAGATACCAAGCGGCACATCAATTACAACATTTTCCATAGCAAATAACCGGATTTATGTTGTTAACAACGAACGCAGAGAGGAAGTTTCATATTTCAATTGCTTGATCTGGGGAAAAGCGGCCGAAGCCCTGGCTAAATATGCCAAAAAAGGTCAAAGAATAGCAGTAGATGGAAGAATCCAACAACGAAGATGGCAGGACAACGAAGGCAACAACCGTTCTGTTGTTGAAGTAGTTGCGGAAAACTTCCAGTTTTTATCCTCCAGTCAGGATAATCAAGGCTCTGACAGCTATTCGGGACCAGAGGCAAATCAGGGAGCCGGTCAATACCCTCAAAACGATGGAGCATCCGAAACATTTTTAAGTGATGACGATATTCCGTTTTAAACAACTTACAGCGGCGTATTCGCCTATTATTGCGGGTCTGACCCGTGTTTAGCAGAACAAGGAGAAAAAAATGTCCGAAGAGATAAAAAATCACGAAGAGACTTCAAGCGAGACCGAGGCAGCAGCCACTGCAGCACCCGCTACTGCCAATACTGAAGACAGCGACAGCAATGAATCAAGACCATCGGCTGCAAGAAATGATCAGCGTGGAGACAGGTCGGCACAGGGAGATCGCAAACAACGCCGGGTTCCCCGATTCAGAAAAAAAGTGTGCAAATTTTGTCACAACAAAGAGATCGCCATCGACTACAAGAAGCCTGAAGTTCTTGAGCGCTTCCTTACAGAACGCGGAAAAATTCTGCCAAGACGAATCACGGGAACCTGTGCAAAACATCAGCGCCGTATCGCAACCGAAGTAAAGCGTGCGCGAATGATAGCACTTTTACCTTTCGTCGAGCTATAAGTCGGTATAATGTTAAGCGGATTTGTAATAATTATAGGAACCATGCTGATTGCAGGTCTCTCGTTTCCTGTTTACAAATGGGGATACAAGACTCTGTTTGTCATTGCTGCTCTTTGTATTGCCTCGGTAATTGCGTTTGCCGACTCGTTTGTCAACTTGTCGACTGCGCTTACACTTTTAACCATTGCTGCAGCGGCGGGAATTACGTTTAGATACAGATTTTCTGTGCAATTTTACATTATAACAGCCTCTGTTTCGCTTGCTGTTATGCTTAGCATTCACTACTACTTTTTAAGGTTTTACAGCGGAAGAGATGTTTTTACCGAGCTTATCAAACAGATAACAATAAGCATGTCCCAGGTTGAGGATGAAATTTTACAGGCCAACATCAAAGCGGCAACAACTGTTTTCACAAGTATTAAGGATTATCATATCGAACCTTACTATTTCTTTGTTAACAGTTTTATAATGACTCTTTTGTCCTATTTTTTCTTACGGATTATATATACCTTTTATATTATCCGAAATATAATAATAATAAAAGGGGTCGAGTTTTTCAGGCTGGACGAGCGAATTGTTTTGCCGCTGATTGCGTTTTTTGCCGGTTTTTTATTTGTTAAACCTGGAACATCAGAAACGGTTTACACCATTTCCGTAAACGGTCTGTTAATACTGGCTACTCTCTATTTTATTCAGTCTATAGGGATAATCAGGCATTTCTTGATAAGAAAGAAGTTGCCGCTGATCATTCTTCCTTTAGGACTAGGATTAACCATTATGTTCAATCCTCTCTATTTTCCGGTTGTAGCACTTATACTGGCAGGGCTTGGATTACTTGACGTATGGACCGATTTCAGAGGATTTAACCGACAAACTGAAGATAAATAGATTATTGTTTTAAAAATGTTTTGTGGTGTATAAGCATTATACACCCTTTTAAATACCTAATAATTTTAGGCAGGAGAAAAAAATGAAAGTAATACTTCAAAAGGATGTTGCAAACCTTGGCGATGCCGGAGACGTTAAGATTGTCGCTGATGGATACGCCCGCAACTTTCTTATACCAAAAAAAATGGTAATAAAGTTCAATGAATCCAGCAAAGCTGCTATTGAACAGCAAAAACACCTGATTAAAGTAAAAAAAGAAAAAAGAAAAAAAATAAGTGCCTCTGTTTCTGAAAAGCTTAAAGAGCTTTCTCTGGTATTTAAAGCCAAGGTTGGCGAAGAGGATAAACTTTTCGGAGCAGTAACATCTCTTGATATTGCCAAGAAATTATCTGAAGCCGGTTTCGAAATAGATAAACGCAAAATCGAATTGGAACATCCGATTCGCAAAACCGGAGAACATACTGTATCCATCAAACTTGACGAGGGTATCACCTCTGAAGTTAAAGTTCTAGTGGAAAAAGAGTAATTTTTTATGCAGCAGGTACCTCCTCATGATCTGGAAGCCGAAGCGTCGTGTATCGCTGCGATAACAATCAGCAGGGATGCGTTGGTCAAGGTTCTTGACCTTCTCTCCCCTGATGATTTTTACCTGGAACGGCACAAGATAATTTTCGAAGCCGTTACCGACCTTGATCGTTCTAACAGCCCGGTCGATCTTCTTACCGTAAAACAGAGACTGCAAGATACATCACTTTTCGATCGCGCCGGTGGAGACGCCTATCTTGCAGAACTTTATCAGACAGTTTCGACTTCTGCCAATGCCGAATATTATGCCAAGCGCATCAAAGAACTGTCACTAAGAAGAATGCTGATAACAGTGTCCCGTGATGTCGCGGTTCGTTGCCACGACATGACAATAGACACTCCAACCATGCTTGACGAGGCGGAACGTGATATCTTCAGAGTAACCGAAAGACGCATCACCTCCGATATCGAAACCATAGACGAAATAGTCAGGCAAACTCTTGATCAGATTAACCTTCTGCATCAAAACAAACGAGCTGTAACAGGGATATCTTGCGGTTTTACCGATATTGACAAGATGCTTACCGGATTTCATGAATCAGAACTGATAATTCTTGCTGCGCGACCATCAATGGGGAAGACAGCGCTGGCACTGAATTTTATGAATCATATAGTACTCGAACAGAAAAAACCGGTTTTTTTCTTCTCTCTGGAGATGCCTTCTACCCATCTTTTGCAGCGTCTAATCTGTATCGAAGGTCTTATAGATGCACAACGTCTAAGAACCGGTCATCTTAATAATGATGAGATGAGAACCATAAACCAGGTTGCCGAAAAATACCGAAATGCACCAATTCTTATTGATGATACTCCCGGTGTTACCATAGCCGATATACGCGCAAAAGCAAGAAGAGCAACTCAAAAGCAGCCCCTGGGAATGATAATCATTGACTATATTCAGCTTATCACCTCGACTTCACGCGTCGACAGACAACAGCAGGTTGCCGAAATATCCCGGGGATTGAAACTTCTAGCGCGGGAGTTGAACTGCCCTATTATAGCCTTGTCGCAGTTATCGCGCGCAGTTGAGTCTCGTACCGATCAAAAGCCGATACTTTCGGATCTTCGTGAATCGGGTTCAATAGAGCAGGACGCCGACGTTGTTATGTTTATATTCCGTGAAGACCGGGTAAAACGTGATTCTGAAAGAACCGGGCGTGCCGATATTATAGTTGCGAAACAGCGTAATGGTCCAATCGGCGATGTAGAACTGCTTTTCTGGGACAAATTTACCAAGTTTAACGATGTTGACATTGTTCATACATATCCGGATTAAGAATCATCTTTTTATCTATCGCAATACAACGATAAACAGGAGATTATTCTTTTGTCCATCATAGCCTGTCACAACTCATTTTTAGTCCCAGATCACAACCTTTTTTATTCTTGAAATATCTCGATCATTATCAAGGAATAACCCTATTTAGTATCGAACGGTTTGCAGCTTTTGCGTTATCGGCTTGATCGCCGAACTCAAACCATCAGCTGCACCTAACATAATATACGGGGTTTCTACGTGATTTTATCTTTTTTAAAAAAAAGTAACCATTTTTTCGAAGGGTTCGGCAACTATGCCATATTCTTCAAAGAAACTGTAAGATGGATATTTAAACCTCCGTTTGATTTAAAAAATCTTATGCAGAATCTTCTCGAAATAGGATACAAGTCCATTCCTGTTACATCCATAACGATTTTTTTTACGGGGATGGTTATGGCTCTTCAAATTGGTAACGCTATGGAAGCCCAGATGCCGGGATCTTCAATCTATATCGGTTCAGCTGTAACAATTGCCATGTTTCGTGAACTTGCGCCTGTACTTACAGCTCTACTTCTGGCCGGTCGTGTAGGCTCAGCAATTGCCGCACAGATAGGCACAATGAAAGTGACAGAACAGATTGACGCATTAATTACCTTATCCGCAAACCCCATACAATATCTTTCTGTACCCCGCTTTATTTCATGTGTCATCATGACTCCATCACTGACTGTTATATCCGGATTTATCGGTGTTCTTGGTGGAGGAGTAATTGGTTATTTTGGACTGGGCATTTCTCCCGAGCAGTACTTCTCAAATGTTGTTAAATATACAACTGCAATGGACTTTCTTTCAGGAATAATAAAATCTGTTTTTTTTGGTATCGAGATATCCATAATTTCAACTTATGAAGGCTTCAAAACAACTGGCGGCGCAGAAGGTGTCGGTCAATCCACAATAACTGCTGTGGTTAAGTCTTCAATGGTAATACTCATTTCCGACTATTTTTTAACCTATCTTTTACAGCTGGTCGGTTAAAATGGCAAAAGCTGTCATTCCCTCAAAAGCTCTTCTTTTTGCTGGTGTGTTAACATCTTCTGATCAGCTTGTTTTATCGGCACTTGAGGAGATGGGCGCCCGTTATGGAAAAATTGATACAATAACTCAAAAGATTCCCTTCGACCTTTCTTCATATTACAACAGTATAGGCAAAAACCTGTACAAAATATTCTTCTCGTTTACCGATCCGGTTGATCGAAACATGATCGCCGAAATCAAGATATTCACCAACAACCTTGAAGAAAAACTTTCATCGTCTTATAATACACGGAAGATAAACATTGATCCCGGATACTTAACCCTTTCGAATGTTTTTCTTGCAAGTTGCAAGGAGTATTATCACAGGATGTATGTAGACAAGGGAGTTTATCTGGAAAACGAGTACTATTTCACCAAAGGCAAATTTGAATTTTTTGACTGGACCTATCCAGACTATAAAAAATCCGATTATCTTGACTATTTCATGATGCTTAGAAAGAAATACCGCCTTATGTTCTCATAAGGCGGTATTCTTTTTACCATACAATTCCGCTATCAGTAGTTGCCGGGCGAGGCTTGTCTCGCGTCAGTCCATATTGAACACCTGCATGAATAACAACACCACTCATGTCTATTTGGACGTTATCATCATTAGTAAGTTTCGAACCTCGATATCCAAACTCTGCAAAGAACCTGAAATTTGGTATATCAGGAACCCTGAACTGACATCCAACAGCTGCTGTCCAGGTAGCACCGCCAAACATCTCAGAATCGGCATCCGAATAGGTCAACGGCATAAAGGTATATCCGCCTCCCCCTTTTAGATAGGGAGTCACAGTGTCACTAAGAGGAAACTGAACTTTAGCTACAATATGAAGCGGTATAAGGTATGCGTTTGCCTGTTCAACAACCGGATACTCATCTACAACTCCACCAACCTCTTTTTCCTGATATATTTTGTCACCGTTATTATCAGTAACATACTTGTCCCACTGAAACCAGACAAACTGAGGATTAAAGCCCAATGCAAACATATAGTTCAGCTCATTCCACCATGCCGCACTCACATTGAGCCCCCAATCATCTCCCACTGCGTCTGCCTGTGTCGCACCCATTGAAAGTTCTGTAACATTTCCCGCAAGGGCGTTCACCGAAAACCCGGAAAAAACTGACATCATAGCTATAAAATAGATAATTTTCTTCATAAAATCTCCTTGGGATCCATTCAGGATCACGAAATCAAAAAACGATCAATATTCCAGTCATATAATCTTCTTTTGCCATATAACCGCTTTCCATAATGTTTTGCACAAAAAAGTGTACAATATTACCCCCTTTGTCAAACAGATTTACTTTTTAAGTTTTATCCACTCTATTTAACACCTTTAAGTTATTAATCGACCCAAAAAGATGCAATAATAAATCTTCTTAAAGCAAATAATAAACTTTACACGACTCCATTAATGAATTAGTTGCAATTTCCTGACGTGTTTATTATCTTATACCTGTTTGTTAAAATATCAATTATCGGCTATACGAGGTGTACCTCTGAAAACCAGACAAAACGCAGACGATCTTGTTTTTTTTGACGATAGTCAGGAAGAAATTTACGAAAAAAAGCTCCGTGAAACATGGAAGATTCTTATTGTAGATGACGAGCAGGATGTTCACAAGGTTACAAAACTTGTTCTGTCAGATCTGGAATTTTCCGGACGATCGGTCGACTTTTTAAGCGCCTATTCGGATGCAGAGGCACGTCAGATTCTTAACGAAAGAGACGATATTGCGGTTATTCTGCTCGATGTTGTTATGGAACAGGAGAATTCCGGACTCCTTTTAACACAATATATCAGGGAAGAGCTTCAAAACAGCCTTATCAGAATAATTTTACGGACTGGTCAACCGGGTCAGGCACCGGAAAAACGTGTAATTGTTGAATACGATATAAACGACTACAAATCAAAAACCGAACTGACTACAGAACGACTTTTCAGCACTATAATTACCGCCCTAAGATCATACAGAGACATCATAACAATTGAAAAAAGCAAGCGTGCTCTTGAAAAGATAATTGATGCTACAGCACATATTTTTGAGGTTCAATCGTTAAAAAACTTCGTTTCTGGCATACTTGATCAGTTCACATCAATACTGCGATACAGCAATAACGCGTTTTATTGTCAGACCTCCGGTCTAACCGCTATAAATGTGGACGGACACCCTGTTATTCTGGCCGCAACCGGAAAATACCAGAATAGCCGGCCAAATACAAGAGCCAGGGATGTTCTGCCGGCTGAAGAGTATCAACTTCTGGAGACAGCTTTTAACGAAAAACGCAATGTCTTTGATGATTACCACTATATAGCCTATTTCAAAACCCAGAACAACAGCGAAAATATCATATATCTGGAACGGGATGAGGCTCTTCAGGAGTGGGAGCGCGATATGATCGACATATTCTGCTCCAATGTATCCATAGCCTTTGAAAACATCTATCTAAATCAAGAGCTCGAAAATCTGGTGGAAAACCGTACACAACAGCTTAAACACGCAAATTATGAGCTGAACATTAAAAACACCACATTCGAACGTGAACTTCAAATGGCTCGCTCTGTACAACAGATAATAATTCCAAAAAAGTTTCCCGAATCACAGTTTTTCCAAATTGGTGGGCGATACCACCCTATGCAAAATCTGGGCGGAGACTATTACGATGTATTTCCTTTTACCGAAAACTCCATGGGTATCGCGATAGTAGATGTCAGCGGACACGGTATTTCTGCTGCCCTGATTACCACCATGGCTAAAATGTCCTTTGCCAGCCTTGCTAAACCGCATAATCCCCCTTTTTATGTTCTCGATGAGATAAACAGCTCTCTATTAAAAACTGTCGGCGGTGCTGGCATGTTTCTAACCGCTTTTTACGGAATAATCGACCTCTCCATCAATGAGTTGATCTATTCGAATGGTGGGCACAACGAAGTGCTGCTAATGCACAAAGACGGCTCCTTTGCCGAACTCGGTTCATTGAACCCTATAGTGGGCATGTTTCCCGAGGAGGAGTATGTATCAAGCTCCTGCCCGATTCATTCCGGTGATATTCTTGTTTTGTACACTGATGGAATAGTTGAATCAAAAAACAGTGAAGATGAATTTCTCGGAAAATCTCGTCTAATGGAAATACTGCGTCAAAACAGCGAACTCAATCCTGATGAACTTTCAGAACTGGTTCTTCAAAAAGTATACCAGTTTACAGGGAGCAAAGAACCTGAAGACGATCTTTCGATTCTGATTACCCGCATAATTTAGCATTCACATATCTGATGTCTCGAACTGAACATCCGGATCCATATTTTTAAAAGCCTGAACCTTATCTTTTTTATCCGGTGACTTTGATGACTTTTCGGTAAAATCATCAAAAAGCTTGTGATACGATCTTACCCCTGCGAATCTTGCGCTCCATCTGGAATCTTTAACCAACCTTTCAATACGCACATACGCACCTTCTCCCGGCATATGCACAAACTTATCCTTGCCAAGGTATATACCCACATGATTAACTGATGAACCCGTAACCGGATCTTCCATAAAGAAAAGCAGATCCCCGGGCTTTGCGTCTTTTGTATCAACATAGTCACCAGCTCCAAACATTCCCTTTACTGTTCGAGGCAGGGTTATGCCGTTTTTCTGATAAACATATAGCACAAATCCAGCATTATCAAATCCTTTCGGAGTTGTACCATTAAATTGATAACCAATTCCCACACATTTATTCGCAATCATTATCAAAGACATTCGCACAGTCTTCTCTTCCCTGGAAACAGGTTGAGCGAAGGCGACAATAAACGTAACAAGACATAATAAGAAAAAAATAGCGGAAAAAAATTTCCTCATGCGAATCCTCCGGTTAACAGATGATACTGTTATTTTTCCTTGACTTTTTAGGTCAGTTATTGCTAAATTTAACAGTATTTATTTGAGTACACAGTAAAGTTATCGGACATTATAATAAATAATAATAGTATTTCTTTAAGGAGCCCAGATTATGAAGAAAGGATTCGTTATATCACTTTTTACGGCACTTACACTCTCTTTTTTAGCTTTTGCCCAGGCTGTAGACGGGCCGGATCATCTTGCTAAAGATGTTATTAAAAGATTAAGTTATGAGAATTTTAAAAATATCAAACTTCTAACTGCCGCGATTTTCAATTATGGTGGCGGTGAAGGTGAATTTGACAAGCTCGTTCAAAGCTATTCTGAAGCTTCTTCTCTCTATTTTTCACGTGAATACGAGCGATCGGCCAAAAAATTTCAGGAAAACGAACTTGAAATACGTGAAACGGCAATGAATATCGCAAAGATATACAGGGAAGATTCGGAAGCGATGCAAAAAGAGATAATCGAACGCGATGTCAGAACAAGAATAAGCAAATCTCTCGCCGGCAAGAAGGTAAATGAATCGAAAAAGAAGATGATGTCCCAGTCAACAGCGGCAATATCCCTTGGAAAAGATTACTACGATCGTACACGCCCTGTCAAGGCTATTGAAACGTATCGTATCGCTAAAGACCGTATGCTGACATATATGTATATAGAAGCAGACGACCTTCCTCAGGATATTATTAACGAATGCCGCAAGGACCGTTTCGAGCGAGACAAGTGTCTACGTGATGCCAAAGAGAAAAGACGTGCCGAGGTACGTGAAAGATATGAAAAAATAATATCTGACAATGACAACAAGGTTTATATCTCCAAAGAGAAAGCCAAGTAAAGATTATTATTTTTTGTTATTACGGTTAACATAATCGGGCTCTGATTTCAGGGCCCGTAGAGCCAAAACCCGAACTTCCTTGTTTTGATGTAAAATCAGTTGTTCAACTCTCTCACGAACCCTGATATCCATATTATAGCCTTTTACTGCTTTCAGTGTTGCGCACAATAACGTAATTTTTTTTTCATAATCTTTAATAAAAAAATTTTTTCGAATGCTCTGATACAACTCATCATTTTGCAACTTGATGCTTTTAAGAATCGTTATTTGAACAGTCTCCTGACTATCGCTCAATCCCCTTATTAAAAGGGCTGTTGATTTTTCATTCATCTGTTCATCTGTTATACCCATAATTCCTCGATATGCGATCTCCCTGAAAAGCCAATCCGTATCATAAGTGTATTTTTCAAATAACCCGTACATTGAAATATCCGGATTATTTGCAAGAGTTTTAAGAGAAGCATACCTCACGGGTATTTCCCTATCTTTCTGAGACATCAATATCAGTTTATCTTTCACATTATCATCTCTGATGAAGGGAGCCAAACCCATTACAGCCTGAACGCGAACCTTCGAATGGGTATCCTCTGTTGCTGCCATCTTGAGTTCAAGTGCTCTTTTGGTTTCAAATGGTTTAACAGATTTAATGGCCCTTTCACGATCCTGCCATTTTGAGGATGAATTATAAGTTTTTTGTGCGCTCAATACAGCTGAGTTAATCTGTTTAACCGACATTCCCCGGCTGCATGAAACAAGTGTTACACTTGCGATAACCAGAAGAATCAATCCCGAAATACTCATCAGTTTGAAACTGATTATTAGCAAATACATAAAATTGCCCGAAGCTGCTCCAATCTGGCGATATTTCGCAAGATTTCTGACAAATCTACTCACCCTTTTCACCATATACCGTATTATACTGTATCAAATATTTCTGATTTTTAAACATGTAAAATCTTGTTTCATCGAAGGGAACTTTTTCGGCAAAAAATATTTTGTCAGAAACATCGAAACTTTTTTTCCACTTATTCATGTTACCCGGACCGGCATTGTAACCGCCCAACATCTGATCAAACTCACCTTCATAGATACGTCTTAACCAATCCATATAATAAAATCCGAATAATATTGAAACCTCAGGATCTTTTAAATCGTAGCTATTCATTTTTAAAGATTTTGCTATATCTCCTCCGGTGGCCGGCATCACCTGCATAAGCCCTGTTGCCCCCGCAAAAGAGACCGCGTCATGTCTAAAAGCAGACTCCGATTTCATTACCGAATAGATCATATTATGATCAAGCTTGGGATAATTTTTTCCTGTTTTTTTTACAATCTCACTATAAGCTTTTGGGAAAAGTCTCTTAACAAGCCTGTCTTCCAATAAAGTTATCTCTTCGCCAATACCGAATTCACGCAACAGACGAATTGTACCCAAAAACGCGTAGTGATAATGCGATGTTTCATCTCCAAATCGCGAGAGAAGCAGATATTTAAGCTTTCTGTTGTCTTCGGATTCATCCATATAATGCAGAAGACCCGTAATACCGTCCTCATATCCTGCGTCAAAATATAGTTCCATCTGTTTTGTCAAACCTTCATTTTTAACAGACAGTATAAAATCATCCAATACGGTATATGGATAAATACCAGCCGTCTTAATAAGCTCAAGGCGCCTCTCTTTTTTCGCATTGTCTCTTTGAAGCACGTAAAGCATAAAATGAGCAAACAAGGCCGATTCATAATCTGTTAATGATATTGCTTCAGAAAAACTTTTTTCCAACTTATCAACTGAGAAATCCTTCTTGAGTTTATCCGCGAGCATCCACATATACCAGGAATCAGGGCTGTAAACCACTCCTTTTCTGAAATAATCAAAAGCTATATCGCTATCTTTCTCACGGTGATGGTAATATAGCCAATACAGCGCGTTTCCGTAATATTGATGTGAAGTGTCTTCCGCAATATTTTTTAAAACAGGAAGAGCCTCTTTAAAATTATCATCTACAATACTTAACCTTGCCTCATACCACTCAAACAGTTTGGCACTGTCGCTGTCTGGATATTTTTTTCGAAATTTTTTCAGATAACTCTTTGTATTAGATCTTCCCCTTTTATAAAGATAGCGGCAAACACGCGAAAATTGCAGCTCACTCTCCTGATCAAGCTCAATCAATTTCACATATAGTGATATCGCCGAAGCCGGGCTTCTGCCGTACAAGTAGTCAGCCTCTGCGGAGAGCATCTTTCCGTATTGCACCTTCATTTTCTGGTACTTTTGTCTTATCTCTTTAACTTTGGAGGCTTTTTTGTCATAAAGATGCACTAACATAATGGCATAGTCGTTATCAAAGGAAGATGAGCTAACCGAAGCAATTTTCTTTGCTTCATCCAAATTGCCCGAAGCAAGAAGCGGTTCTATAACCTGTGCACGTTCGCTGTCGCTTAGAGTGATAGAGTTCTGTTCAAATAGAGCAGCTATCTGCCCTGCCGAAGTTTGCGCGTGCCATGAAGAATTGTTATCAAGAATGATTTCTAAATAGAGCTTTTTCGCCTTTTCATAATCACCGGATTTGGCAAATAGAGAGGCACGCTGAATATCGATTATCTTTTTAAAATCATTATTGTTAACAACAGAATCAATCTTATAAGAATACTCAACGGCTTTGTCATACTGCTCCATCTGTGAATAGGCAAGCATGGCAAGTTTTACTGCCTCAAAATAGAGAGCAGGGTCGTCAGCCGGCACATTATCGCAAAACCTTATTACGTAATCATACTCTTTATATGAGTAAAATATTTTGCCGATCATATAAGATGCCGCGCCATGATAATCGGATTTGAAAAATGAACGTTTCAGGAAAGAATGTATCGGCTGCGCATACAGTTTCAACTCTTTTACCGGCCTGTTTCGATATGCCGATGCTGCATAGTTGTACAGAGCCTTTTTATAATCTGATTTTTTATAGTATGACTCGGCTAAAAGAAAGTGTTCTGCCGGATTAAGTTTGCTTCTTTTCTCTAGACTGGATATTACAAAAGATACATCACTTTTAAATCGAAGCCCGTCAAGATCTGTTCCCGCCGCCTCTGGTGAACAAGTCGTACATATTATCGTTAACAATAGCAGCATATTAAGAAAATAACGTCTATACATCTTTCCCTCTTTGTTTATGGTTTTTCTATATAAATTACAGTTAATATGATTTTTCTCGGAACAATCGTGAATTTTTCTCGTTAACACTCGAAAAAACGCTCGAAAAACCACTCTAAGGACAGTGATTTTTCTCGGAACAATCGTGAATTTTTCTCGTTGTCACTCGAAAAAACGCTCGAAAAACCACTCTAAGGACAGTGATTTCTCTCGGAACAATCGTGAATTTTTCTCGTTAACACTCGAAAAAACGCTCGAAAAACCACTCTAAGGACAGTGATTTTTCTCGGAA
>JAFGRW010000080.1 GCA_016934935.1 Spirochaetota bacterium
ATGCTCCCCCGGCAAGACTCGAACTTGCGACAAATAGATTAACAGTCTACTGCTCTACCAACTGAGCTACAGGGGAATGTGAACTTACAAAAGTTAATCAGTAAGTATGGTGGATATATATAAATGGCTGTGTATACTGTCAAGTAAATTCGAAAAAATAATATTGATTTTTTTTATCGGTCCTCAATAAAAAATTTTGTAAACATCTTGCCACAATCGTATGATAATAGAAGTAATACGGTAAAAGATTCTTTTAGGAGTAATTATGGATACACTTGAACTGCCCGATTATAACCGGGAAGAAGAGGAAGGGATTTCAGATCAGAAACTGGAAGAACTCCGTAAAAAGACCTTTACTCCGGATTTAACCGGTCTGATATCCCGCGTTACATCTCATAATGAAGATCATTCCATAACAACCGGTTCAGAGATCGAATCAATTTCGACAGATAACAGGTTCAATCTGTTAAAAAAAATACATCAACTAATGTATCGCTCTTTTTCTGAATTATCTTTTATTGGCAATATATCAATTGATGCAGAAAGTGATGGAGTAACAACACAGTTTGAGTATGAACTTCAGAAATATGATATACATAATTACAGTTTTTATTGTTATTCAATGGAAGATGAGGCATATAAAAGTGTATGCTCTCGTAAAATAGATCGCGAATATATCGGAATATACAGTCCCGAGTTAGAAGAGGCTTTAAAATCTCAGTATCTGATTATAAATGGTTTTGTATTTTTATCACTTATCGGAATACTTGAATTTCTTGACAAAAACTTAAAGGTAAACAGCAGACTTTTGCCAATAGCAATTTTACAAGTTAAGGATTTTGATGACAACATCTATCGGTCTCTGATTTCGTCTACTTCGCTTGTCCAGATTATGGCTTCTCTTGCCAGTTCGTGTGGAATTGATCGTGCGGATGAATCCCTGATTACAATAAAAAAGGTGCATAGAGAAGTTGTGAGATTGCAGCATAATTATTATCTGGTTCCAGAAAGCATCTGCTATATATTGACATATAAATATGCCGGATCAGCGGATCACATAAAACAGTGTCAAAAACTTTATAGCGATCTGAAAAAATGTGTGGGAACCGGTTCATCCCTGTATCTCTTTAATAATACAACGATTATAGCTTTCCTTGAAAAATCTGATATAGAAGCTGTTCATAACCATTATCTCTCCATTAGAACAGACGATCTTCTACTTTTTAATATAGAAGATTTCAAAGGCAAAAATTTTCTAAAAAGGGTCTACTCGGCCGCGTATAACAAGAAATTGCACTCCTGATGCGAAAAATGATGATATTAAAAACATCCATTGTTTTTTGTTTTTTGCTGGTTTTAGGAAAAAATCTTTTTGCGGCGGGAAGTATTGGGACCTCTGGAGCTGACTTCCTTGAACTTGGTACAAGTCCTGCTGCATCGGCTATGTCAGAAGCATATTCGGCGGAATATAATGATATTAGTGCTGTGTATTATAATCCGGCTGTAATTAGCACTATTCCGTACAGGCAGGTCTATTTTTCACACAAGGAGCTGATAGAAGATTCAAGGCTTGAACATCTATCGGGAATAATCCCGCTTAAGCCTGGTGGAACATACTATGGAAATGTATACCTGGGGCAAACTCTATTTTGGGTTCCGCCATTTGAAAAAACTGATGAGTTTGGCAACGATATTGGTGATGTCAGTTTTTATAACTCTTCAACTATGGCGGGTTATGGATACTCTTTAAAGAATCTCTATTTTGGTATCACATCAAAATATATACATCAACAGATTGATGAACTTGTTACACACTCTTTTGCTGCTGATCTCGGAGTTATGGGGGTCATGAGCCTGTATTCACCATTAAAAACAATTCCGGAAAATTTTTCTCTTGGCCTGTCCCTGCTTAATATGGGAACAACCGCTTATGATGATCCTCTTCCAAGGCGACTACGGCTTGGTTTCTCATATTTTCTTACAGATTGGGTAAAAATCAATACTGATTTTCACGAAAGTCTAATTGAATCTGATGATATAGCTGACTTTACATATGGTTTTGATGAGAGTTTTAGCATAAACTCGGGTATCGAGTTAAACTATGAAAAGATGATATTTTTCAGAGCCGGATATGCACTGAATGACGGAACAACTTACTCTTTTGGAGGAGGGTTTCAGTATGCGGTTGGTCGCACTGCCTTTAACATAGATATTGGTTTAGCAAACACTCCGGATTTCGGATATGTCTATTCAGTATCGTGCGGGGTTATGCTTGTACCTAAGATAACCAACGAAGACCGGAAAAATGCCGAGTATTACTATATGCAAGGGATAAAATACTATGTATCCGGTGATTTAAACAGTGCTATTGAATCACTTGAGAAAGCAAAAAACTATAATCCTTATTACAAAGACATCGATAAAAAATTAAATGAAATGAAAGAGATAAAAAGACTAAAAGATGAAAATGATAGTTTCGATTATGAATAATCCCTTTTGCAGCTAATCTTCGCTTATGGAAAATATCTAACATGCCGATTTTATAACAGAGTTGTTATAAATAAATGCCGGAATAACTTTTAAACCTGTTTTTAAGAGTTATTCCACAAAATTAACAAAAGGTTAACGAAATATGAAAATAGTCATTAAATTCATAGCTATATCGACAATTATTCTTTTTTCATCTGCTCTTGGAGCGCAACAGTTTTCCAGGTACACATCGGTTGTAAATACTCCAACTGCATTTACAATTGGACATGGTACCTATCAGTTTGGATATAAGGGGTATCACGAAGGTGGAGCCGAGTTCAAAACCTCTGTTGGACTTACTGATATATTAAATATCGGGGTTTCCTTTGATATAGAACATGCTGTTGGACAACATAAGATCAGGCCGCATGTTCCCGGAGTTATTGCAAAAATAAAGTTTACTGACGGTACCGAAATGTTCCCGATTTCGGTAGCAGCTGGTTATGATTCCTTTTATATGGGATTAACAAAAGAGACTGGTGGTTCCGGCTCTGAAGAGACTGAACCAGCCGAATGGGATGATGCCATAACCAGTCCTGAAGGAGATAAAGACTCATTTTACACTTATAATCAGATGATTTATGGGCCGTATCTTGTTGTTACAAAGCCTATATACGTACTTGATGAGGAACAGCATATCAGTTTTGGTATACGGACTCCAGTACAACCCGAATATGTACCAGATGATACATCATATTTTGTTTCTCTGGATATCCCTTTGGGAGGGTATTTTGCACTGAAAGGTGAAGTAGAGCGGTTATATTGGAATTTCTCACGACTAGACCAGGTTCTGTTCAATGGTGGGATACGATACAATATTTTTGCCAAAGTTGGCCTGGAACTTGATATTATTGTTGAAAAAGAACATGGTGTTAACAGAGTAGTAAGAGTAGAATATACTGACGAATTCTGATGAATGATTATAAACCAGTTATGTGTTTATAATAGTAACTGTTCTGATTGCCATTTCATGGGGGGAGTTATGAAAATAAAATTTACTGTAATGGTTTGTCTTCTTGCTCTTTTCCCTTTAGTAACGTCTGTTTTCGCCGGCAAGGCTCAACCAAGACTTGCCCAATGTACAGTTGTAGTTATAAATGACGATGATAAAGAACTTAAAATAACAGCGGAAATAGCGGATACACCCTCTGCACGTGCTTATGGTCTTATGTTCAGGGAAAAACTGGCGGAAAAAGAGGGCATGCTCTTCGTATTTAAGGTGGATGATTATCTGAATTTCTGGATGAAAAATGTTACTCTTCCTCTAAGTATTGCGTTCATTGATAGTTCCGGTAAAATCTGTGATATACACGAGATGAAGCCTTTGGATGCTTCGATATCTTATCTGTCCAGTGTTCCGGTAAGGTACGCTCTTGAAGTAAATCAGGGGTGGTTTAAAAAAAATAATGTTAAGAAGGGAAACAGAGTAATACTACATGGATGCATCAGTCAATAGAATCCCCTCTTCACGTGATGAAAACAGTTTTCTAATTTCGATACAGTTACCTGATACTTCCAGAGAAGAGGCACTGTACTCACTAGACGAGCTTAAAATGCTTGTTAAAACTGCCGGCGGGTCTGTAGCTGGAAGCCGATTAATAAAAAGACAAAAGTATGACAGCTCGTATATTGCCGGAAAAGGTTTCTGGGAAAATAATGCAGCACTTTTCAAAGAGCTTGAAATCAAACTTGTTATTCTTGATGTCAATAATCTTCGTCCCGGTCAAATACGAAACATTGAAGAAAAGATTGGTATGCGCGTTATTGGTCGTACCGAAATTATTCTGGATATTTTTGCCTGTCGTGCGAAAAGCCATGAGGCAAAGATGCAGGTTGAACTCGCAAGACTTGGTTATATGCTTCCCAGGTTAAGAGGTTACGGCGCTGTTTTATCTCGGCAGGGTGGTGGAATAGGGTCACGGGGTGCTGGTGAGTCGATGCTTGAGAAAGATAAACGTCATATACAAAAGCGTATTTCAGTTCTTAAGAACAACCTGAAAAAAATAGAGAAACATCGCGAGCTTACACGTAAGGGACGTCATGATTCAATTGTATGTGCTGTTGCGGGTTATACTAATGCAGGCAAATCAACACTTATAAATACATTGTCGGGTGATGATCTGTTTGTCGAAAATAGGCTCTTTGCTACACTGGAGTCATATACGCGAACAACTTATATCGGAGAGGGCAGATCTATTCTGCTTACCGATACTGTCGGATTTATACGAAATCTGCCGCACGATTTAATAGCATCCTTCCGCTCAACATTCGAGGAGATAGACTCTGCGGATATTGTTTTGCACGTTGTTGATTGCTGTTCGACAGATATCCAATCAAATATTGCAACGGTTCTATCTGAATTGGATAGGTGTACTAATAGGGATCGCCCAATAATACTCTATTTCAATAAAGCAGACCAGATATCAGACGAACGCAGGTTGCAGATGGCTTCGGAATACCCCGGAAGCATATTTGGGTCTGCCCTTGATAAAAAAACTCTTTCCGACCTGCTTGCTGCATTAAACAACAGTTTTGAAGAGATAGCATCGAAAAAATATCCCCATTACCTTAAGGTTTAGTTTTAAGCCAAATGACATAATATCCGATAATAAAAGCATGAAAGATAAAATAATAGTGCTTTTTATTATCCCGTTGGTCTTTGTTTTCGGTTTTTTGCAGATAATTGCTGGAACAGGAAAGATATATATAGTTGACGGGTTTGATTCTCTTGATGGTCAGCTACGTACTGTAGAAGATGTACTTTTAATTGACTCACTAGAGATGAGCTCATCTGAAAAACCAGCCAATACCGATTTGAACTCCGGTGCAATTATTTATGATGACCATTTTTTAGATAGTGATGAAGTTGAGGCAATAAAAAAAATCTCGATTGAAAAAACATTAAATAGCAAGGATAAGATATTAAAAGAGCTTCAAAAAAAAGATTACAGATGGCATATAAGTGAGCATAAAATCAAAAAAGGTGAAAACATCTGGACTATAGCCCGTTCTTATGGAGTAAGCCATAAGATAATAATATCATATAACAATATTGAAGATCCTGACAGAATAAGACCGGGTAAAAAGCTGGATATACCAAATAAGCGTGGTATCGAATATGAGGTAAAAAGTGGGGACACATTAAGTCAGATAGCACTTGATTATAAAGTATCGTTAAATGTTGCAAAGCAGTACAATCAGAATAGAGAGCAGATAAAAATAGGACAAATACTATTTTTACCCGATGCTGTTACGGTGGTTAAAGAACCAGTTAGTAATGATACTGGCAAAATAGCGTTAAAAAAAGATGACAAATCGAATAAAAACGGTAAAACTGTAGTTTCCGGTCATGATGGAATAGTGTTCGGGTGGCCTCTTCATGGAGATATAACTTCTCATTTCGGAATGCGTGTTCATCCAATATCCGGGAATCGGCAGTTCCATAACGGTATTGATATTCGTGCCGACATCGCGACTGCTGTTCGATCATCTGAAAAGGGTAGAGTCATATTTTGTGGCTGGAAAGATGGTTATGGGAAAATGATTGTTGTTAAGCATGATAATAACTATTTAACGGTTTATGCGCATTTGAGTGATTACTTGATTAAAAAAAATGATAAGGTTAAAAAAGGACAAAAGTTAGGTTTAAGTGGAAATACAGGATTGTCTACCGGACCTCACCTGCATTTTGAGATAAGAAAGTATGAAACTCCCTTGAATCCGGTAAGGATGATAAAATGAAAAAAATAATCATTGCACTGGTTTTTGCGGCTTGTTTTCTAAATGGAACAATTGAAGCTCGTGAGCGAATTACAATGTTCAATTCAGAGACCGAGACTCCTGGTTGGACAGGGGTGATTATAGGCCGTGTTATATCACTTGGTGCCCGGGAAATTGCTGATAAAGAATTACGCCAATTAGCACAAGAAAAAACCAAAGTAACAGTGAGAATTGATAACAGGGAAGGACTTTTGCCTGGAGATGAACTCTTTGTATTAGATAATAAAAATCTGATCGTATCCCGTTTTACAGTTGTAACTATCAATGAGAGCCGTTCATTTGGGTATCTTCTGGTGGGTTATGGCAATTTTCGACGTGTTCAGAGAGATTTTAGGGTTGCTCAGCATTCGAAAAAAGCTATGGGAAAGAATGCCTACATTCATAAGGCTCGTGGAGATTATCATTATACAAATGGTGATACTGCAAAAGCCATTGTTGAATATGAAAAAGCCATCAGTGTTAATGATAAGTACGCCGAATCACATATTGAACTTGGATATATCTATCTTGAAAAAGGGATTTATCAGTATGCATTAACTGCGTTTGACAAAGCGTATAAAGCACGTTCTTTTATTTACGACAGGGAAGATCTTCTGAGGTTATATAACGGAATTATCAGAGTAAGGTCTTATAACGCATATTCTCTTGAGCTTTCTAATCATAAAATAATAAAAAGAAATATTGAAGAAGGAATAAAAGTTGCACGAGAAGCTGTTTCTTTGTTTCCGAACTCATTCGAGTTGTACTATTCTTTAGGCCGGTTTTACTATGAAAATCCGGAACCTCATGATGTTGATGCAAAGAATGCGTTTATTCGTGTTTTGGAGTTACAACCGAATCATGTGAATTCAATGGTAATGTTGTCTGAACTGTATAATAAACACGGAAATCCCGAAAGAGCCATGGAGTACGCAAGAAAAGCAATTTCGATAGATCCTGTAAACAAACGAGCAAGAGATATATTGTTTAAGAATGAAAATTAAATAAAAGTAAAAATATAAGAAAAAAATCCAAAAAATAAGATATTTTTTGGATTTTTTTTTATTATTTAATATATTTGAAAATAGTTTGCATATGTATAAAAAAAACGCATAAATCTCAAAAAATCCATATAGATTTCAAACCGGCCGGTCGGTTTGTGGTAATAAACTCAAAAATGTAATAGGTTTTCCAAAAAGTGCATGTTGATTTTAAAGCCTGGTTGGGTTAAAAATATCAAATATGATTGTATTGAGATGAAAAAATCAAAAAGTGCATATAGTTTTCAAATGCTCCATTGACAAAAATCAAAAAATAGTGTAGATAAAAGATAGATTATTCATGGGCTTTTAGAAAATTAAGGATGAATCTCATAATATTGAATTTTTAATTTATCTGCCCATCGATATCTGAAAGTTCTGAAATAAATAATATGATTCTTTATTCCTGAAACTGGTTTTCGTTTCAGGATATTGAAGTTTACGCAAAATAAAAAAGATTTTGGTTACCATAAGGTTTATAAATATGTCGACCAAAACCCGGACTTGGTTTCGGAAAAACAAAGGAGGTTCTCGGAATGAGAAAAAAAAGTTTAATAGTGGTTTTGCTAGCCGCTTCGCTGGTTTTGTTTGCCGGCTGTAAGCAAGGTGGTTCTGATGGAGTTAAAGTCGGTATCTCCATGCCTACACAAAGTCTTCAGCGCTGGAATCAGGATGGCGCCAACATGAAGGCACAGTTTGAAAAAGCTGGTTATCAGGTTGATCTTCAGTATGCTGGTGACAACGACATACCAACTCAGGTTGCTCAAATCGAAAACATGATTGCAACTGACTGTAAGGTTATTGTTATTGCTGCTGTAGACGGTTCATCTTTAACAGAGGTCCTTAAACAAGCTAAACAGAAAAATATACCTGTTATTGCTTATGACCGCTTGATAATGAATAGTGATGCAGTTTCTTATTATGCTACATTTGATAACTTTAAAGTTGGAACAATTCAGGGAGAGTTTCTTCGCGATGCTTTGAAACTTGAGTCAACTGATGGTCCTTACAATGTAGAACTTTTTACAGGTTCTCCTGATGACAATAACATCAACTTTTTCTTCGGTGGTGCTATGAGCATTCTACAGCCTTATATTGACAACGGAAAACTTGTTGTTAAATCAGGTCAAACTTCAAAAGCCCAGTGTGCTACACCAAACTGGTCAACTGAAGAAGCTCAAAAGAGAATGGAAAACCTTATAACAGCTAACGGTTATGGTCCAACAGGAACAAAACTTCATGCTGTTTACTCTTCAAATGACTCTGTAGCTCAGGGTATCACAAATGCTCTTATCGGCGCAGGTTATACAAAAGAAAATTTTCCTTTGATTACTGGTCAGGATTGCGACAAAACATCTGTAAAAAACATGCTTAAAGGTCAGCAGGCAATGTCAATTTTTAAAGACACTCGTACACTTGCTGCTCAGGTTGTTAAAATGTCAGACCAAATTATCAAGGGACAAACTGTTGATGTTAACGATACAAAAACATATGATAACGGAACTGGCGTAATACCATCGTTCCTTTGTGAGCCTGTTTTTGCAACAGTTGACAACTATAAAAAACTTCTGATCGACAGCGGTTACTATACTGAAGCAGATCTTAAAGTTGACTAAGAATTAGTAGCGTTATAACAGAAAAAGATTTTTTATCCGGTTGCGGCGTTGCCGCGCTGCAACCGGATAACTTTGATTTGATGTCTGTTTCGGTTTTCGATTTACCGCCATATAGTTTACCGTTTTTTGTATTGTCTGTTTGAGTGCAAGTTGAAATTTTATATATTATTATAAATATCCTTAAGCGGGTTATCTGTTATACGTTTGTCTTTTTCTGTTAGTCTGTATCGGAAATGGAGGGTTAAATTGGCTAAAACATTGTTGGAGATGAAGAACATCACAAAGGCTTTTACGGGAGTAATAGCTTTAGATGATGTTAGTCTTGAGATAGAAGAGGGTGAAATTCATGCGCTGGTTGGTGAAAATGGTGCAGGAAAATCAACTTTGATGAATGTATTAAGCGGAGTGTTCCCTGTTGGGTCATATGATGGTGATATCGAGTACGATGGCGAATATTGCCGTTTTAATACTATCAGAGACAGTGAACATCTTGGTATTGTAATTATTCATCAGGAACTGGCTCTGGTACCTCTTCTCTCTATTGGAGAAAATCTCTTTCTCGGCAACGAAAGAGGAACATACAGTAATATTGATTGGGATGAAACATTCGCCAAGGCGGACTATTATCTCAAAATGGTTGGGCTGGAAGAGTCCTCCCGAACATTGATTAAAAACATAAGTGTAGGAAAACAGCAGCTTGTCGAAATAGCCAAAGCATTGGCTAAAGATGTGAAGTTGCTTATCCTTGATGAACCGACAGCATCACTGAATGAGTCGGATTCCAAGAAGTTACTGAATCTTCTGCTTGAGTTTAAAAAGCAGGGTATGACATCCATTATTATATCTCACAAGCTTAGTGAGGTCGAGTATGTGGCCGACAGAATTACTGTAATTCGTGACGGTGCTGTTATAACTACTCTTGATAAAAAGAAAGATGCGTTTACGGAAAATGATATAATCAAGGCTATGGTTGGTCGTGAACTGACCGATCGTTTCCCTAAACGAGAATCCAATATCGGATCTGTTAGTCTAGAAATCAAAGACTGGAGTGCTTATCATCCTTTATATCCGGAAATTAAGGTTTGTGATGAAGTAAACCTTAAAGTGCACAAGGGCGAAATTGTCGGCATAAGCGGTTTAATGGGGGCTGGTCGTACCGAGCTTGCCATGAGTATCTTTGGAAAAAGCTATGGTCAAAACATTAGAGGTCAGATTTTTTTAAACGGTAAAGAGGTTGAACTTAATACCATTAAAGATGCCATCAAAAATAAACTGGCATATGTAACAGAGGACCGTAAAAGTGCAGGACTCATTTTAAGCAGCCCTATATACTTTAATACAACTTTGGCCAAGATGGACAAGATCAGCAACTACAAAGTTATTGATCATGATTTGGAAATACAGGTAGCAAAAGAGTATCAGGAAAAGCTAAACGTAAAATGTGCTAATGTTATGCAGAATGTAAGCAATCTGTCCGGAGGAAACCAGCAAAAAGTTCTCTTGGGTAAATGGATGTTTGCTGACCCGGATGTTCTGATTCTCGATGAACCGACACGAGGTATTGATGTCGGCGCAAAATATGAGATTTATACCATTATGAATCAATTGGTTGCTGATGGAAAAAGTGTTCTCATGATCTCATCTGAACTTCCTGAAATTCTTGGCATGTGTGATCGTATATATGTAATGCATAATGGAAGATTTGTTGCAGAATTTACCAGAAAAGAGGCGAGTCAGGAGGCTATTATGTCTGCTATTCTTTCGTCTGCTAAAGGAGCTTGAAATTATGAATATTGTAAAAACTATTCTCGATACTATGAAAAAGAACGGTATGTTAATAGCTCTTATTGGAGTAATTGTTCTTTTTCAGGTGTTGCTTGCAGCTACAGGTCGTGGCAGCCTTCTTAATCCGGCTAACGTTTCAAATATCATTAGCCAGAACTCTTATGTTGTTATCCTTGCTACTGGTATGTTGTTATGTATTTTAACTGGTGGTAATATTGACCTGTCGGTTGGAGCTATTGTTTGTGTTATCGGAGCTATTGCTGGAACACTGATTGTAGAGATGGGTGTTAACATCTACGTCGGAATGGCAGTTTGCCTTGTTGCCGGGGTCGCTATCGGCGCGTGGCAGGGATTCTGGATAGCATATGTGGGTATTCCACCTTTTATTACCACTCTTGCAGGATTTCTGTACTGGAGAGGGTTTGCTCATCTTATTCTTAACGGCTTAACCATTTCACCGTTTCCTGACAACTACCTTAAATACTTTACCAGTTTTTTACCCTCATCCAAAGAGGTTCTACTTTCTCCAGAGGAGGCCGCTTTTGTAAAGATGGTGACAATTGCGGTTGGTGCGATTATATGTTTATTATTTGTTGCATATCTGATTTTTGATCGAAAAACAAAGACAAAAAAAGGATACGATGTAGATAGTTGGATGACCATCGGGGCAAAGATTGCAATTATTTGCGGTGGCGTTATGTACGCTTCCTGGTTACTTGCTAATCATAAGGGAATTCCTGTTGTACTGATTCTTTTGGCAGTAATTGTACTTAGTTACAGCTATTTCACTACCAAGATGGTACCAGGGCGGCATTTTTATGCGCTAGGTGGTAATGAAAAAGCAACTCGTCTTTCAGGTATTGATACAAAGAAAATTATGTTTTTTGCTTACACAAACATGGGATTTTTATCAGCAGTTGCCGGGCTTGTTGTAGCAGGACGTTTTAACTCCGCGAATCCTGCCGCCGGAAACCTTTATGAATTAGACGCTATCGGAGCATGTTTTATTGGTGGAGCTTCGGCCTACGGAGGAACAGGTACTGTAGGTGGTGCTGTAATTGGTGCCATGTTCATGGGTGTGTTAAATAATGGTATGTCTTATCTTGGTCTTGATGCCAACTGGCAAAAGACTGTAAAAGGTCTGGTTGTGCTTGCGGCAGTTGTATTTGATGTTATTTCGAAAAAAGATAAAAAAGTGACTTAAACAAAGCCTTTTCTTTTTCACTCCTATTAAACTTAAAGCCGGGATCTTTGATGTTTATAAAGATCCCGGTTTTGTTTTGCAGATATGTTAATCATTGCAAGAGTGTATAATTTTGATATAAACATAAAGAAGCCTGGTAAGCGTCTAATTCTCCCCATCTTTACAAAACAATTAAATTATATTATTCTTTCCGTATTTTACGGAGGAATACATGGATACAAGAGCAAATCGCCAACAATATTGGTCTGAGCA
>JAFGRW010000081.1 GCA_016934935.1 Spirochaetota bacterium
ATGTGACTCTTTAAATGCTAAACTGTACATCATAATTGAAATCCTCCGTGTTTTTAGAAGCTTCAACTATGCTGACATATAGGGCGGCCTGAGGCGGTAATGCGTATTGACGATAAAACATACAATCTCAAATTAGGTGGAATTAGAAGCGTGACCAACAGACACACTACAGTTAAAAGGAAAATTAATGATGCCAATAACAACATTATAGGTTCGGATTTTGGCATTAATCATGGAACAGATACGATTGTAAACCAATACAGCTATAAAGAGTTTGAGGGTAAACTCATATTCACTAAAAAAATTGAAGAAGCGATATTAACAGCCGACAAAGTTGCAATACGTTTTTACGCCGGTTCAAAGCCGTTAACTATAACAATTGAAGACGGGGTAACAAGCAGCGGAACAAAATTTCAAAAATTAACAAATCTGAAAAAGTTTCTAAAAGCGAACGGCTCTTAATCAGGATTATTATAAGCAATATAATAGACAAAGGGGGATTGTTTAAACATCTCCCTGTTTTTTATAATAATTTACATCTACCCAACCTGTCAATTTTTCTTCTCCGCAAACTGGAAATTTGTAATTTAATCTTTTAGAAAAATCTCGAGCCTTCTTTGTAAACAGTTTTTGAGTATTTATCAATGCTTCCCGCATACACGCTCTGTCATACGAACTAAAAACATTTTTCAAATTTTCCTGTACATCTTTACCAGCCCATTTCTCCAGATATCTTCCATTATAATAAGTTTGATGCTTTTCACCATGCACGGCATGCGCGTGCCATTGCAGCATAGTCAATAAAAGCGACTTCAGATAGGTATCTATAGAGCGATGCGCGACCCACAGCTCACCCCGCAGCAATTTTTTAAATGCCCAGAGATAATGAAAATAAAAGTCACTTACAAGATTGTTAAATTCAAAAACCGTCGGATAAGTAAAATCATGTTTATCTGATGATAATTGATGAAAAATATCCGCTGCATCAATTTTATCAAAAACGATATTAATACTATTTGTGCATATCTCTTTTAAAATCGTTAAAGATTCAACATCGTTCATTAAAAGACTTTCATCAACAAGAACAAAGTCGACATCCAGCCCATTTTTAAAAACAGCCCGTCGTTCCCAGAAATGTGCTTCCGGTACTGATTCGATAAACGAGACCCAAGTCTCATCCATATCATTCAGCCACTCCATATTCTCAAAATACTTATTGTAATAGGAAGTCACAAATATTATATCCAGATCCGAAAATTCATCCGCAGGATTCTATTCACTGGACTGAGATCCAATAACAGCAAGGCACTTAATATCATCATTTGAAACTGCATAATCTTTAATTTTGTTAAACAGATCATAATACTGCTTATGCATTAGTTAACCCCTGAATTCATTAGAAAAGGCAACATCTATTACGGACAATATTCATATCTGGCGAGCAAAACAGCTCTGAATATGATAACAAGACTGCTCTCTTTTGATCCCGATGTGAAACAATTTACCGTAATCGGATTAGGACCCGGATTTGTTAAAACAGACATGACCAAAGACAGTACTGATCAGGCAATTGGGAATGTCGAAGACAATGTTCCATTAATGATAAAAACAATCGAAAACGTTACAAAGAAAGATTCCGGCAGTTTATTTGAATTTAACGGAAGAAAACTGAGAGTCGAAGTTGACTATTAATGAGCCTCTTCCCAGTTGGAGGCCCGGCCAACTTCAACTAACACGGGAACTGACAATTCAATCGCCGATTCCATCTCTTTCCTGATTATATCAATAAAAAACTCTTCTTCATCCGAAAGCTCAAATACAAGCTCGTCATGTACCTGCATAATAAGACGGCTTTTGAGGCTGTATTCCTTTATATGTTTTTCAAGCGATATCATGGCTATCTTTATCATATCTGCTGAAGTTCCCTGTATGGGAGTGTTAACAGCTACACGCTCTGCTCCCTCTCGCGGAAACTGACTTTTCGAATTTATCTCAGGCACATAGCGGCGCCTTCCGCATATCGTTTCGACAAATCCGTTCTCGCGCGCAAAAGTTATAACCTTTTCCATATAATCCTTAAAACCAGGATACGTTTCAAAATAGCGGTCGATAAAATGTTTGGCCTCACTTACCGAAAGATCTATCTGCTTTGATAATCCGAAAGGGCTGACTCCATAAATGGTTGCAAAGTTCACCACCTTTGCCTGCCGCCGCATATCAGCTGTCACATTGTCTTTACTGACACCAAAAATACTGGAAGCTGTCAACGTATGAATATCGGCGTTTTCGTTAAAAGCGCGGCACATTGCCGGGTCGCCCGATATATGCGCTGCCAGTCTTAGCTCTATCTGAGAATAATCAGCCGCGACAATGCTGTAACCTTGCGGTGCAACAAAACCTTTGCGTATCAGCCGGCCGAAATCGTCTTTAATTGGTATGTTTTGCAGATTAGGATCACTGGAACTCAGACGTCCGGTTGTTACAACAGTCTGGTTATACGAGGTGTGTATTCGCCCGGTCGTTGGCTCTACAAGAGCAGGAAGCGTATCGATATAGGTACTTTTAAGTTTACTTAAGGTCCGGTAACGGATAAGCTCTTCAATTACCGGATGCTCTTTTCGCAAGGCCTCTAAGACCGATATATCGGTTGAAAAACCGGTCTTTGTCTTTTTTACAACCTTTAGACCAAGTCTCTCTTTATCAAACAGCAGTGATGCCAATTCTTTTGTCGAGTTAATGTTAAACACGGCACCGGCATGGCCATATATGCTCTCTTCGGTTTTTTTGAGCTGTTCATCATTTTGAAGAGACAACTTCTTAAAATGTGCACCATCGATCAGAACACCGCGATACTCCATATCGGCCAGCACTTCAACAAGGGGCATCTCGATATCGTAAAAAAGGTTTTTCAGTTTTTCATATTTTTCAATTTCCGGCTTAAGGACGTTATAAAGCCTTAGCGTTATATCAGTATCCTCCGCGGCATAGATCGATATCTCTTCAAGGGGAACCTCAGCAAGAGGACGGCTGTTCTTGCCTTTGCCCACTACTTCAGAGTACCTGATTGTATTGTAATTCAACAGCCGCTCGGCCATATCATCCATATTATGACGCTCTGCCGGATTCAAAAGATAAGATGCTATCATGGTGTCAAAATAGATACCTTTAAGTTTTATACCCGCTTTTCGCAGTATCATAATATCAAACTTTATGTTCTGCCCGACCTTTTTGATTTCGTTGTTTTCAAACGGTTCCCTGATCAGTTTCAAAAGCTCTTCCGATTCAAACTCGGTATCACAATCGTTAAAGAGCCCTCCCCCGTAAACCGGAAAATAGTAACCCTGTTTCTCTTTAACAGAAACAGAGATTCCTACTAGACGGGCCCGCTGATGATGCAGATCGGTTGTTTCGGTATCGACAGCAATAATATCCGATTGAGCTATTGTTTTTAACGCACTGTCAAGCTGCGCGCGGGTAGTCACACAGGTATAGCTGACAATAGACTTGTCAAATTTCCCGTACACAACAGGAGTTCCACCGAAATAGTCACCTGCGATAGAGCGCATCTCGAGCTTATTAAAGTATTCGCTACAACGTTCATCATCGAACCCTTTAAATTCTGCTTCTTTAAGCGCAAAGTTTAATTTCAGATCACGGCGTATTGTAACAAGCTGTTTTGACAAGAAGGCATCATCCCAATAATCCAGAAGGTTCTGCTTCTGTTTGCCTTTTAGTTCACCGATATTTTCGTAGATATTTTCGATTGTACCGTATTTTTGTATCAGCGCCGACGCCCCTTTCGGCCCTATTCCCTTGACACCCGGAACATTATCCGCGCTGTCACCAACCAGCGCCATATAGTCTACAACCTGCACAGGTGTCACTCCAAGTTTATCTTTTACCGCCTTTTCGTCATAAATAATAAACTCCGAGACACCCTTGCTGTTGGCATATATTTTTACCGAATCGTTAACCAGCTGGTAAGCATCCTTGTCCCCTGTTACCAGATAAACCTGACACTCATCCGAATACTGCTGTGCAACAGAGCCCAGAATATCGTCCGCCTCGAAACCCTCCTGTATCAGCACCGGAAAGTCAAAAACCGTAACCATATTCTTGATCTCTTCTATCTGACCGCGAAGATCGTCAGGCATTTTCTGCCGGTTTGCCTTATAGTCAGCAAACATGTCAAAACGGAAAGTTTTACCGGGGGGGTCAAAAGCGACCGCAAGATAATCCGGGTTTTGCTCACGTATAAGCTGCAACACCATACGGGCAAACCCGTAAATGGCGGAAGTATTCTGTCCGCTGCTGTTTGTGAGGGGATTATTTATAAAAGCGTAATAGGCTCTGTAGCAGAGAGCATGGCCGTCAATCACATATAATGTTTTCACAGGGGGTTCGTCCTTTTTTTTTTACATGTTTTACAGAGCTCACCGCTCTTAATCTAATTATTTTACAGAACCGTCTCTGAGCGTCAACCCTTATTGAAAGATTCACAAACCGTCATCTGAAACAGGTTAACGGGATATTCCAGAATAAGGTAATTATCCCAAGTTACATTTACTGAAAAACAAAACCGGAAAAAGAGCAGAAAGGAATTCTCTGTCAGCATGTAAAATTGACAATTGTTAAACCGGAAAATTTTATAAACGATAAAGTTATTTCTCAAACAGAGTATCGGAAAATATCAGATATGGGAAAACAATATAGGAAAGGTATATTTTCTATCAGAAAATATCATGAACCTGTTCAATCAGCATTACCATTTTTTTCCGGAATATTGCGCAAAATAGAACGAAGCTTCGCGGAGTCAAGAGGCTTTGAAAGATAATAGTCAAACCCAGCCTTGCGAATCTCTATCTGTTCGTTTTCCGAAGCGTACGCAGTAATGGCTGCAATAACAAGCGGAGTTTTTCTGTTTTGAGTCTCATACTCTCTTATCTTTGCAACGGCATCTGTTCCAGACAGATAAGGCATCTGTATATCCATAAGAACAAGATCGTAAAAATTTGCACAGGCTTTATTCACCGCATCGTTGCCATTATCAACCAGAGTTATACAATGGCCCTCTTTGTCAAGAAAAGATGTTATAAAAACCGCGTTAATACGATTATCCTCGGCAACAAGTATATCAAGAGGCTTGCATTTCGGGTGCACTTTCTCAAAATCAGCAGCATTATCTACCTGTTCACAAGCCCTTGCAACCGGAATAGTCACTGTAAAGGTACTTCCCTCTCCCTCGCAGCTTTCTACCGTTATTGTTCCCTTAAAAAGATCAACAAGCCGGTCTACTATATACAGGCCAAGACCTATACCCGACGACTGATTATTGTACGACTCGATAGAGCGATAGAACGAACTGAAAATTTTCTTATGGTCACACTCCGGTATGCCAACACCGTTATCGCTTACCCTTACGCAGAGCAGACAATCACCCCCTGACGACTTTAGGGGCTTTGCATCGAAATGGATTGCCCCGCCATTATTGGTATACTTGATTGCGTTTGCAAGCAGGTTAGAATATATCTGTCTCAGGCGGTGACCGTCCACACTCACACGGCAATCAAGCTCTTCCGATATACTCGACTCAAGTCTGATATCCTTTTTTTGCGCGCTGACAAGAAACTCAGCAATAATTCCGTCCAGAAAGTTTTTTAATCCAAACGTATTGTTATTTAAAACTATCAAATCGTTTTCAATTTTTGATAAATCAAGCAGGTCATCTATCAGATATTTTAAAGTCTCGGCCGCCTCTCTGATCATATCAAGATAACTACCCTTCTGCTTACACTCTTCACTATCTATAATAAGGTCGGTAATGCCCATTATTCCATTAAGCGGAGTGCGCAGTTCGTGGCTCATCTTGGCCATAAATATATCTTTACGTTTGGTCGCAAGGTCGGCACGTTCACGCTCCATAACAAGTTTTTTGTTAGTAGTTTTTATTCTGTTAAGTGCATAACGGAAAGTCTCGGAGACCAGTATTATCATTACAATATTTAAAGCAGTACCTACATAGGCATTGAGACTGTCTGAACCTGATCTTTGATAGATCATAACAAAAGCAAGCGTCTCAGAAACAATAAGAGGTGAATAAAAAGCAACGCGCGGAACCCATGGAACCAGAAGCACAAGAAGCCAGCTCGCCACAGGATGAATTGCCGGAGGCAGGCCAACCATGAAAATCATCATCGAGAAAAGTCTTCTGAAAATGACATTAAATATGGTTAATGAAACCGTAAAAACGACAACCCGGAATCTGGTTTTTAAAATATTGTTCACTTAACGTTCTCCACACTTTTCGGACAATTTAATATCGCCCCCAACCCAAAACACAACATATTTCAAAAGAACTATTTTTGTACACTAAATATTCTGGATTAGAAATTATAATATTTTTCATACTGCTTGTTAATAATGATTATATCATAAATCATCAATAATTCCCAAATTGCTTTCGATAAATACTATTCCGGAACTGACATCTGCTGAAACCGCTGACCATGACAATTTGCATGCCTTGGTTCATATTGCTTATAAAAATAGTTATCCAATGTCAAAATCAGCAATATACCCTTTTAGCACAAATTCATAAAACCACAATTGATGATGCATATTAAAATAAGCTGTGCCATATTTTTTCAATAAAAATCAGCATTACAATGTAAACCATGTTACTCACTGAAAAACTGTAATTTTAAACTTATCTTATCTCACTATTAGTACTAAAGTAGCAGACTGATTTAGAAGTTACGCGTAATCACAAGTGTAATTGCGTTGACACGGAAAGAGTTTTTCTTCATTATTTGTACTCAAACAAGGAGAAGCCCCATGGAAACCATTGAGAAAATTATAAAAAATATAGAGCAGGTAATAATTGGAAAACGTTTCGAGATTGAACTTGTTATTAAGGCTATTATCGCTGAGGGGCATATTCTTATCGAGGATATACCCGGTACCGGCAAAACTACCCTGGTAAAGGCTCTGGCATCTTCAATAAAACTAAATTACAGTCGAATTCAGTTTACACCCGACCTTCTACCTTCGGATATCACTGGAATATCTGTGTATAACCGCAAAACCGACAGCTTCGAGTACAAAAAAGGGCCTGTTTACACAAATATTTTACTTGCTGACGAGATCAACAGAACCTCACCCAAGACCCAATCGGCACTGCTTGAGGTAATGGAAGAGCAGCAGATATCTGAAAGCGGCAGCACCTATACAGTCGAGAAGCCGTTTGCCGTTTTGGCGACTCAAAATCCTATCGAATACGAGGGAACCTTCAAATTACCTGAAGCACAGCTTGACCGGTTTTTAATAAGCCTGACTCTTGGATACGCCGACCCGGTTCACGAAAGCCGCATACTTCAAAGCCGCGCAAACAGCGACCCTTTGTCCAAAATCTCACCCGTTGCCGATTCAGATAAAATTCTTGATTTACAGAAAAAAAGAGCCGAAGTTGCAGTCTCTCCGGAAATAAGCAATTATATAGTAGCTTTAGGCATCGCGACACGCAGCAATACACAAGTCAGACTCGGGGCAAGTACCCGGGCACTGATTGCGTTGCAAAAGATGGCTCAGGCCGCTGCACTTTTTAGCGGAAGGGATTATGTTATACCCGAAGATGTCCGCTCGCACGTGCCCTATGTCTTTGGTCACCGCGTAAGTCTCTCACCTCTTTCCAGAACCGATGAGCGCGACAGGATTTCCATAATCAGGGAAATTGCCGATTCGGTAAAAATGCCCGGAGTTTAGGATGATTTCCATTAACAGAGCTTATCTTCTCTCACTTGTTCCGGCCGGTATAGCAGCCTTTGCTTTATTGCGTTACCCTGTATTTTTTATATTTTTTATGCTTCTTTTCCTGGGAGTCTACTCCGTTATACTTATAATAGTTTTATACAAAACGACCATAATTCGATTCGAACAACCCTCCGGCATACTGTACGCGGGAAATCCGGTAAAGTGGAGCCTATCGGCTGATAATGTTTTTCCGGTACCTTCGGTAAAAATCAGACTTAAGGACAGTTCAATACCGCGATCTCTTACAACCATGTCCCAAGGTACAATCACGAGCTATCGAAACTGCCGTATCGATAACAGCTCAATTTTTCCATCCAGAGGTATTTACAATCTGTCGCATTGTGAAATTTCCCTGCAGGATGTTTTCAAAATAGCGAGCTGTAAATTTACGTATAACGCAAAGAAAAAGATTTGCATCTATCCGGCTCTTTACGATACAGATAATATCTTTTTAGCCGGGCGCGATATTTACCGTGACGAGAAAGACCGTTTAAACGGACGTGAAAATCCTGAACAGATATCGGAAATTCGCGGGTACGTTCATGGTGACTCGATAAAAAAAATTCACTGGAAACAGAGCGCAAGACAGGATGAGCTTCAGGTAAAAAGCTTTGAACGTTGCGCCGGAAGCTCTCTGGTAATACTGGCTGATTTTATCGAAACAAATAATGATTTTGATCCATCTGAAGAGGAAGCTATTGCCGATATCGCCGTTTCCACGGCCTACAAGGCATTAAAACAGGGAATATCTACAACAGTTTCATTTAACAACTCACTTTTTTTCAATAACAGTTATAATCACTATCATGAATTTGACTCTTTTTACAGATCGATGCTTACCATAAAAAGCGACGGCAAAACACCATTCGCCCAATTCGTTCTGGACCGGATATCCGGACTTGACCGCATGACCCAGATAATTGCGGTAACTCTCAAACTGGATAATCAGAAAATAAAAGCATTTGATTACATAATAAACCGCGGAAACAGCTTCACTGCTGTATATTTACAGTCTCAATCCGATGCTGAGGCTCCCTTCTATGCCATAAACGGACACGGCATCATTACCCCTGACAGGAGGATCATACTATAATGGATTCTCTTCTGGCCCGGCCGGCACTACACAAGATTTTAATTAAATATCTTAAGCAAAAACCGGGACAGGCTGCTACGGCTATTCTGCTTTTACAGACTGTTTACGGCTTGTCAAAGATTATGGAAATACGCAAGGGGCTTACCCCTTCACTTTTTTTTGCTGTTCTATTCACATACCCCTTACTCTATATATTTTTGAAAAAACGGTCAGACATAATATCCAGCCTGTTTTTCAAATCGGTGGCAACGGTATCGCTATATATGCTACCGGCCTTTTCTGTTAACCTTTTTACATCCGGTTTTGGCGGAATAAGCTATTTTTCAATATTTTCCGGCATAATGAACAAGGGCATTCACGAATCATCAGAATTTATTACATTGATCTCGATAGCAACCTGCTTTTTTACGCTTATTACCGCCTTGCTTATACACCTTGGTCGTGATATGGTTGCATTCATTATAATTTCGATTCCGGCAATTCTCATTATCCTTAACATCCCCGAAGATAAGGCCTATACCATTTCGAGTACAGTTATTCTGACCACATTCACTTTGTTGGCTTTTACGGTAAACAGCACCCGTGAAAGAAAAAACTCGAACCATCTTGTGTATCATGTAACCATAACGCTGTTAACGGTTTTTATACCGGTTATAATTCTTACAAGAATCTTCTCGGCATCCGGTACAGCAGCACTATTTGAGGATATCTACAAAAAACTTGATTACGCAAAACGGGTACAGTTCTCGCAGGCAACAGCCGGATTTTCCGAGAAAGAGACCGAACTTGGCGGCCCGGTAAAAACAGTGGACAAGACCGAATTTTTTGTAGATTCCCCTGTAAAACTCAAACTCAGGGGAAGTGTGAAACTCAAATATACCGGAACCACCTGGGAAACCCACTACGCCTCATGGAGCACAAATGTCACAGTACCTGTACAGATAACCTATCTTTCAAACAACCCGGCCTTTACAAGATACGAACTTACTGTAACTCCTGAAGAGTCACGTTTAACAACATACATGACTCCTCTATTCACACAATCTGTCGAAAGTGATGATATTAAATTCAGTACTACCGGCATTTACAAAACCGAATCGGAGCGCGAAATCAAAGATGCCTACAAGGTTGTTTTTTACCATACAGAAACAGACCTTCTCGAGCAATTTACCTATTCTCCAAAAACCGAAGAACGAACCTTGAGACAGATACGTTTAAAATACAGCGACTATCTGTTGATACCCAAAACTGTTACCGACCGAACCCGTGATCTCGCACTTGAAATTGCCGGCACAAACAAAAACTATTCTGAAATAGCAAAATCGATTGAGGCTTTTTTGAATCACAACTATACATACACTACAGATGCCAGCCACCTTCCACCTGATCATGACTTTGTCGATTTTTTTCTTTTTAGCGACAGGAAAGGATACTGCACCTACTTCGCTACCGCGGCCGTTATTCTTTTAAGAATTAATGGGATACCCTCTAGATACGTGGAAGGTTTCGAAACACAGAAATTACAGGATGCCGGGGGGCGTTATATTATAAAATCGGCCATGGCTCATGCCTGGTGCGAAGTTCTGATAGATCCGCAAAACGATATCTGGGCAGTTTTTGATCCTTCACCGTCAAGCTATTACAGCCCTTCGGATGAATCGTACTGGAAACATTTTGTTTATGATTACATGCTGCGTACAGGCGAAAACGTGGACTCACTAGCACAAGACGAAAACCCTGAAGATGAAGCAGTTTATCATTTATCCAGCCCGAAAGAGACCGTACTTAGCAGGTATCTTCCGCTTGTATATCTTGTTATTCCCGTTTTACTGCTGTTCTTTATAACTGTAGTTACAAAGAACATTTTTCTGATTCTTTTCAGCGAAAGCCTTATTTACATATATCATTATACACACACTCTTTTTCAAAACAGCAGGTTTTATTCTGAATCGAATTCCCGTACTCTTTTCGAAAATTTATACGCAACAGCCGATACCGAACCCTTTATTAAAACCGCCCGTAAAATAACCAGCAAATATTATACACAGCGTTTCAAGGTAAATCATGATTGCAGTAGTGACGTCAAAACCCGGTTTAGACTCTTTATAACCTTATCTTTAACTTTTGTCAGGGTATCCTCTGATAAACCCCTTTCGGCAATTACCGCGGCTCTTTTTGATTTAAAAAAAATTTCTGCGTCCGGCAAACACGAATACAGTGTGGCAAATCGGCATTAATAAAACTGTTTTCCTGTCAAATTATATCCGAACCATATGTTGATTTTGTAACTTTTAAAACGTCAACACATCTGTTAAAGTCGACAGCTGTAATTGTCAATTTCTTGAAGCTTAATTTTTTATTGCCGAAAAGGTAACAAAGCATAAAACCAATATACTAAATAATTAGAATATTGAATAATCAAAAAATTGATCGGAGGCTTAACTAATGAAAGCTTATAAAAAAATCACAATCCCGGTTCTGATGCTCCTTATTAGCTCTGTTATTCTCTATACATTTTCCTGCAAAGGAGAAAGCGGTCCGGATTTTTTGTCCGGCACCCGTCCTGACATTAATAATTCCGAAGCCATAACAGACGCTTCAAATGTACAGAAGGCTTTTAACGAAATTTATGACTTATACGAAAACACTGTTGTTTTCATCAGCACCGAACAAACAATAAAAATGAGACAGCATCCTTTTTTTAATGACCCTTTTTTCCGTGAATTTTTCGGAGGTCGCCCCATGCCCGAAGAACAGGAGCAAAAAAGGACTGGACTTGGTACAGGTTTCATTCTTTCGGACGACGGTTATATTGCGACCAACCATCATGTTGTTGCAAACGTCGACAAGGTCGAAGTGCGTATCGGAGAGAAGACATACCAGGCAAAAATAATCGGAAGCGACGAAGCAACCGATCTGGCTCTTCTAAAGATCAGTTCTTTAGAAAAATTTAAACCTGCTTTTCTGGGTGATTCGGACAAAGTAAGAGTCGGCGACTGGGCTATTGCCATCGGTAACCCTTTTGGCCTGGACAGAACTTTTACGACCGGTGTAATCAGTGCCGTTGGCCGCAACGACCTTGACCGAAGCGGGCGATCATCTTCGCATTTGCAGACAGACGCCTCTATTAATCCCGGAAACTCGGGCGGTCCGTTAATCAATATAGACGGCCAGGTTATAGGAATAAACCGGATGATCTACTCCAAAAGCGGCGGAAACATGGGCATCGGATTTGCCATACCGATTAATACAGCACGGGATATTTTGCGCCAGATTCGTGAAAAGGGCAAGGTGAGCCGTCCATTTATTGGTGTGCAGATCGCAAGATTAACAGAAGACTATGCAAAAAAAGCAGGTTTAGACGAACCGAAAGGAGCTCTTGTTGCCGAAGTTGTAAAAGCGAGTCCTGCAGAAAAAGGCGGTATTAGACAGGGTGATATCATAGTTGCGGTGAATGATAAGAAGGTAGAAAATTTTCCCGACCTGATTAACGCTGTTGAGTCATTCTCTGTTGGAACAAAACTCAATGTCACCGTTATCAGGGAGAAAAAGCGGATAAAGGTTTCACTGATTGCTACGGAGCGCCCATAGGGCGCTCTTCCCTTCTATTTTTTTGCTGATTTATACCTTACATAGAATCTTTTCCTGTTGAATAAACTATTATACTATATAATTTGCGGAAATTTATAAAGTCCAAATAAAACACTTTCCCTAGAAAGATTTATTAGAGCGGTTTTTCGAATTTTCCTTTATAAATAATTACCTTTACAAAATTGCTGTTTCAAGTATGTAAAGGTATTCGTACCATTAATTTAAATATGTGATAGGCTAAAGAGGTTGAATGAGAACCGGATTGATATTAGTTATCGTGTTACTGTTTTCATGCGGAACGCAAAAGAATCATAAAGAGGAACAGGTAATGGAAGAGCCCCGCGAGGTATCGTGCTTTTCAGCAGATAGCTTTGAAACCGTTTATTGGCACATTGCTTCTTTGACCGAACAGAATAATCTGGATTATCTTACAATAGAAGATTATCAGCTGAAAATTCTTGATAACAGGGATATTGCCGTTCAAAAAGATGGATACACCCTGGCAAAGATCAGCAAAGAGAAAGGAATATATTCGCTTGCTAAAAAATACAGCGATAATCAATCAATCAGGCGTAAAGCGGAGGAGATCTTCTGCAAGCTTTTAAAAAGCGCGCAATAAAACGGCTGACGAAGAACTATTTTATTAACTTGTGGTAACCTCTAAAAATTAACTTTTCAACCAGGCTGCATACCCACTATGTCAAGCGGCGGCAACGTTTTTTTTAGATTCATCATAAATAGTTTTATTTTTCCACAGATTGAATATAACACG
>JAFGRW010000082.1 GCA_016934935.1 Spirochaetota bacterium
CCCTTGGTGTTCAGCTATGTCTTTCCCACTACCGGGGCAGACTCGGGACTTTAACCCGTTAGATTGCGCCCATGCTGGGCGCACTAACAAGACAGACGCCCGGTACCAGGCGTCTGTTTATTATACTGCAGTTATTTTAAAAAATCATTTTTCTGCTTTAAGATTCGCGTGAGCCGCTGCAAGGCGAGCAACAGGAACCCGGAACGGAGAGCAACTGACATAGTTAAGGCCAACCTCACATAAAAATTCTATCGAAGAGGCGTCACCACCATGTTCACCGCAAAGACCTATCTTGAGGTCGGGACGGGTCTGACGGCCTTTTTCGACTGCGATCTTTATAAGCTGCCCAACTCCTTTCCGGTCAAGCACCTGAAAAGGATCATCAACAAGAATACCCTGCTCGATATACTCGTTCATAAAACTGCCCACGTCGTCACGGCTGAAACCGAAAGTCATCTGAGTAAGGTCGTTTGTTCCAAACGAGAAGAACTCCGCATTTTCGGCCATCTCATCCGCGCGCAGGGCTGCTCTTGGAATTTCGATCATTGTACCGTATTTGAATTCTATTTTATCAAGACCGGAAGCCTTGATTACCTGAGCGTAAACATCATCAACAATAATACGCGTAATTGCCGTCTCGTGAAAACCGCAGGTAACCGGCACCATAATTTCTGGAAAAACCTTTCTTCCAGCTTTCAGAAGTTCTGCAGCCGACTCAAAAATTGCGCGAACCTGAACCTCTGTTATTTCAGGATAGGTTATTCCCAAACGAACACCGCGATGCCCCATCATTGGGTTCGATTCATGCAGCGACTGACCGCGTTTTTTCGCCTCTTCAAGACTTATGTTAAGAGCTTTAGCGATCTCCCACATTTTGTCTTCGCTCTGCGGAACAAACTCGTGCAGCGGAGGATCAAGAAGCCGTATGGTTACGGGACACCCCTCCATTGCTTCAAGAGTTGCCTTTATATCTTTTTTCATAAATGGGAAGAGCTCGTTTAAGGCTTTTACGCGCTCCTCTTTTGTTGCACTGAAGATCATCTTGCGCAATGCGAAAAGAGCCGCGTCTGATCCTTCCCCGTAAAACATATGCTCTATTCTGAAAAGACCGATTCCCTCTGCTCCATAATCACGTGCTATTTTGGCGTCTGCCGGTGTATCCGCGTTTGTGCGTACCCCTATTGCTCTGAACTTGTCAGCCATTGACATAAACTTCTGAAAGCGGGGATCCTCGGTTGAATCCATCATCGGCAAAGAGCCCTGGTAAACATAACCTCTTGTTCCGTTAAGAGTTATAACGTCACCTTCCTTGAGAAATATATCGCCAATTTTAGCCTCTTTCGCGGCAGCGTTAACCTTCATGTCTCCGGCACCTACTACACAGCACTTTCCCCAGCCGCGGGCTACAAGCGCTGCATGCGAAGTCATACCGCCTCGGGCAGTAAGAATTCCCGCCGACGCTCTCATACCCTCGACATCTTCGGGGTTAGTCTCTTCTCGTACAAGAATTACCTTTTCACCCTGTTTTTTCCAGGCCACCGCGTCTTCTGCAGTAAAGACCACATGTCCGCTTGCGGCACCAGGTCCCGCGGGAAGACCTTTAAGTATTGATGTGAATTTATTCTCTTCGGCCGGATCAATAATAGGGTGAAGCAGCTCGTCCAACTGCTTGGGGTCAACCCGCAGAACCGCCGTTTTTTCATCAATCATCTTCTCATCAAGCATGTCCATTGCCATATTAAGAGCGGCCACCCCGGTTCGCTTTCCAACACGGCATTGCAGCATGTAAAGCGCTCCATCCTGAATGGTGAATTCGATGTCCAGCATATCTTTGTAGTGTTTTTCAAGATTGGTTCTGATATCATCGAGCTGTTTGTATATTGAAGGCATAACCTGCTCAAGGCTGGGCATGTGTTCGTTTTGGCTGTTCTTTGTGGAGTCGTCAAGAGGGTTTGGAGTCCTGGTTCCAGCGACGACATCTTCACCCTGAGCGTTAACAAGCCACTCGCCGTAAAACTTGTTCTCTCCTGTTGCGGGGTTTCTTGTAAAGGCTACTCCTGTGGCAGAAGTGTCGCCCATGTTTCCGAACACCATCGCCTGCACGTTAACTGCTGTTCCCCACTCGTCAGGAATACCCTCTATTCGCCGGTAAGAAATAGCCTTTTTGCCGTTCCAGCTTTTGAATACGGCTGCGATTCCGCCCCAAAGCTGTTCCATAGGGTCGTCAGGAAAATCCTTGCCAAGAGATTCCTTGACACGAACCTTAAACTCGTTAGAAAGTTCTTTCAGATCGTCTGTTGATAATTCCGTATCGCTTTTCATATTACGTGCGCTTTTATACTCTTCAAGAATATCATCAAGCTGCTTTCTGATTCCCTTTCCGTCAGAAACGGCTATCCCTTCGGCCTTTTCCATTACAACATCCGAATACATCATGATCAGCCTTCGGTATGAGTCCCATACAAAACGTTCGTTTCCGGTTGATTTTATCATGCCTGGGATGGTTTTTGATGTTAAACCGATATTCAAAACAGTATCCATCATGCCCGGCATGGAACTTCGCGCACCGGAACGGCACGATAAAAGAAGAGGTTTATCAGGATCGCCATATTCAGTTCCGACAATCTCCTCTATCTTTTTCATTGCCTCAAGACACTCCGCGTGAAGCTCTTCGGGAAGTTTCGATCCTATCTTGTAGTATTCAGTACAAACCTCGGTTGTGATTGTAAAACCGGGAGGAACCGGTATTCCAAGCGAAGCCATCTCCGCCAGATTGGCTCCTTTTCCGCCAAGAAGGTTTTTCATGTCGGCTTTGCCTTCGGTATATTTGGCACCGAAAAAATAGACTCTTTTCATTTGCAGCTCCATATAAAAATTATTTTAAATATAATATAGAAAGACATGCTTTCTTTTTGCCATTTACTTGGACCGTTTTAAACTAAAAAAGCCGGCACCCTCCGACTGCCATGTCGGTAGGAACCGGCTTACCTGACAGCCCCCCCGCAGGAGCCTCTGTCAAATCTTCCATTTATATAATCACGCACACAGCATCCGAAGATGCTGTACAAAGTTTTGTCAGAACTCATATTTTCTTTTATTTAAGTTTAAAAATACCACTGTTTTATGTAAATTTTGGCGAATATGCTTATTAAAAACATACTATAAAACCATAGATTATCAGAATGCCAATCGCAACCCCTGAAAAACACCAGGTGAACCTGACCCTCATTCTTTGTAAACATCAGAATGGTTATATCAAATTTGTCAACCGAGAACTTGAAAATTGTTACAGTAATAGAAAGATTTTATGATGTATAACTCTCCGCGCTGATTAACAACACAATTAATATATTTTACATACCTATATCAATATGTTTGTCATAAAATCATTAACGTTTCACAGAACTTCAATCTCCATCCCGCACCAGCCCTTCACCAGCTTCCTATATTTTTTTCTATTGTTCTTTAACCCGATTCAGCACATTATCTATTTTTTTCATGAAAAATTCAAAATCTGAATCTTTCAGAAAACTGCCGGAATACCTTTTTTTTTGACTTTGCTGTCTGTTTTGTTAATATTCTTTACTATTATAAATACATTTATGCAGGAGATGAAAATTTGCCAGTTATACCATAAAGATATTTATTGAAAACTGAAACAATAATGTCCCCCGTAAATAATGCCAACTCTGTTAAAACGCACCTCAATAATATTCTGAAGAACTTTTTGTCTGTTAAATATCTGTTAAAATTTTTTATGTTTATAAAACAACCCGGATATAAGAAACAATAGCCGGGTAAGACAATAAAGAAGGAGTCTTTAATATGAAAAAAGAAATTTCTGTTTTAATGCTGCTTCTGTTTTTATCAGCAGCCTGTGACAAGGATGATAGTGATGATGACTCAGATCCCGATTCATTTCTCCGCCATGATGATGCGGAACTGATTAATATTCCTCTGGAAGGAAGCCTGCAGAATCCCGCCTTTTCTCCCGATGGGAAAGCTATTGTGTTTACCCGCTTCAGAAACGGCTACAATGAAGAACCCGCCGATCTATTTATTTATAATTTTGAAAACAGCGAAATGACAACGCTTGTAAGTGACGGCAGTTCAAATGTCAACCTTCCGGGATCATCATGGAACAGCAGTACTGGAAAGATAGTTTTTTCGTCATCAAGAGACCCTCACGATGAAATTTATCAGATTAGTTTTGACGGTTCAAATGGCGATGAAACCAGGATAACAACCCGTTCTGATTATATGGCGTATGAGCCGACCTTCTCTCCCGATGGAGAATGGGTTGTATTTGAATCACACCCTCTGGATGTCGAAGATGAGGGAGTAATAATGAAACACAGGGTTGATAATACTGTTGCCTACCAGGCGCTGACAAAAGCCTCTGATGACTGCCGGCAGCCCAACTGGTCTCCGGCCGGTGATTATATTCTTTATCAAAAATATGAAGGCGGCCAGTGGGATATCTGGATAATGGAAACAGACGGCAGCGGGAAAAAGAAGGTCACATCCGGTGATGGCAATAAAACGGATGCGTCTTTTACTTCCGATGGACAATATATAATATACAGTTGTGATGCTGATGTTGAATTTGCAAACATCTATGAAATTTCAATTAATGGAGGAAGTGCCGATCAAATAACTGACTATAACGGTTATGACGGAGCCCCTTCAATTTCACCTGACGGTAAAAAAATAGTCTTTGAAAGCTTTGGCGGCGATCCTGACGATTCAGACGGAACAAAACTGTATATTTTAAACGACGAATAGTTCATCTGAATTACTGATAATATAAATTACCGCATACCATCGCAGCCAAAACAATTGAATCCGCCTGGCTTTAACTACAGCTCCTTCTTAAGATAAATCATATCTACAAGCTGTATTCCGTCCTCGAACATCGGGTGGTCATAGTTATCCGTAAAAAAATTCTCTATCCGGTGCGACAGTTTAAATCCACTGCCCTGATAAAAAGAGAGGATTGCCGGAGTTTCACCGGTACCGACAAGCATATATTTGTATTCATTTTTATAATTATCTGAAACATGCTTTATCAGGGCTCTTCCGTAGCCTTTGCCCTGATATTCCGGATAAGTCGCTATATTTTTTAGCTCGCAGGTTTCGCCGTCAACCCGCGCGACAACACAGACACTTTTCAGGTCATCATCGTACAAGGCGAACAGGTCTCCTTTCGGCAAATATCTGTCGATCATATCTTCCTGCTCGTCTGCCAGTAACAGCAAGTCAAGAAACTGCTTTTTGTTTTCAGCAATTTTATCTATTCTTATCATGTCTTATTATTCCTTGTTGGTATGGTCTCACATATTTGTCTTGATAATATTCCAACCATTTATAACGTTTATCAGACATTTTGGATCTGTTATATTTTTTCATTTATTTTGAATCAAAGAAACAATCGCAATTCTCAGATTGAAAAGTTCTACGTTAATTTGTCAGATACTGTAGTCGTTTTGACACAAATAAAATCAAAAAACTTTCCCATACATTTTTTTACCAGATTCAATTTTACCTCATAATAGTAATCTGAAGTAAACCACCCTTTTTCGAGAAAAAAGTTATAGTCTCTGAAGTTTTCATCCAGCATTAATCTTATTTTCGTGCGAGACATTCTGAATATCATTAATTCAAAAACAGATGGGGCAGGAAGCTTGTGGTGCTGAAGCTCCCGATAAAATTGTTTTGAGTGATTATCAATTTTTTTGCTGTTAGCCATCCGTGTCTTTTCTGTCACTGGTTCAAGAGTGGTAAGACAGATACCATTTATCACATTAAAGCCCATTGCTGCACCGATAAAATTATAATATTTAATAATTTTGTTCCCTCCGAATATTCCCTGGACAACAATGCTTGTAAAGGTTTTTCCAAAGAAATCTGGTCTGTGAAAAAAATACCCCAACCTATCAATAAAAATCTTCATATATCCTGATACATGAAATGAATAATTGGGGGTCGCAAAAACAACACCATCCGCCTCTTGCATTTTTTGTATAATCCTTGACCTGTCATCATTGAGCGGACACATGGCTTCATTTTTATCAAAGCAGATTTTGCAACCTTTACATATTTCCAAATTCAGTTCACTAAGCATAATAATTTCGTAATCAACATCTCCAAATTTTGTCAGCTTATCAAGAAATTCAACAGCAGCTCTCCAGGTATGTTGTTTTCGGGCACTCCCTACTATTGCCAGAACTTTCATTGTTATTACCATTCCCCTTAATAGTTTGTTTATCCGGTGCATGCTACAACTGTATTGTTCGCTTATGGTTATGATACTCTCCTATATATTTCAATGTACTTAATAACATCATTGATTAGAGCTTTTATTTCATTCCTGAAAACCATGTCGATAACTTCCAGCATACTTTCTTTATTACCGGATTTTTTCTATTATCCGTCCAAATCGCATGATAAATCTTTCCAATGCAGTTAGTTTGATGAAAATCATTATACCACTAATGGTGTAATACCTTATGGTAATTCTTCATAATGCGGAGCCTTCTCCAGATCATGATCCCAGTTAGCTTTTTCATTTAAATATATATGACCCGTCGGAGTTATCTGTAGATCCGTATCCAGACTTCCCGCGGGAACAACCAGCAGTTTTCCGTCCATTTGAATATTTGGCAACGCGGAACTGCAGACAGGGCAAAAGCTTTTAATATGACCTGAATTGTTATGATTATATGTTTTTACTTCGTTCTCACCTTTTATCCATTTAAATTGCGCGGTTGATGAAAAAAGATTTGCCGCATGAGCGGAACCTGTATCTTTACGGCAATATTTGCAATGGCATAAGAAGAAGTTCTCAAAATCTCCGGTAATCTCATATTTAATTCTTCCGCAAAGACAGGAACCCGTATGTTTCATATTTATCTCCTGTTTAATAAGCCGCAAGAAACAGCTTTATTTCTTCTCTTTTATTTAAGGACACTGCAATAAATTTTCCACGAATTATCCTCTCTGATCAGTGCTTTACTTAAAAGACTTTGAGCTTCGTTTCCTTCAGCAATTATGGAAGAACCATCTTCTGTTATCCTGGTTATGGTTATTCTACTAACAATTTCTTTCATTTCAGAAATAGATTTTCCAGGAAATACTCCGATTATAGAATTAGATACCATACATATAAATATTTCAAGAAATAAATTGTTAAGGAAATTTGTTGTAACAGACAATCTGAAATTAGATGCCTCTTCCGGGTCATAAAGTCAATTACTAGTGATAGCCCGGGGTCTGAACATAATTGCTCTGACATATAAACATTTCTGTAATATAATCAAAACCGTTAATGAATGCTCAGCGTTTTTCAGCGTGCAATTAAGTTAAGACTTATATACGTTATATGACGTATTTATTACAATTATTTTGTGCACTTAAACCATACCATAGATTTATCAGAAAACAACTCAACACTGGTATATAATCTTTCCAAAATATCTTCGAGTTCTTTTTTTGTCTGGAAAGGAGGTGTAAACCAGCCCTTTTTTGACAAAACCATATTTACAATAAGATCCGTTAATTTTTTTTCTTTTTTAATGTAAAAACATCCAATAAAAAAACCGCCTTTTTTGATTACTCTCGCAGTTTCTTTAAAAGCCTTTATTTTATCCGGAAAGGCATGAAATCCATTCATTGACAGAAGAATATCATATGATTCATCATCAAAATCCAGATTACGAACATCACCCTGCTGACAGGTTATTCTCTTATTTGATATTTTTGCTAAACGTTCTTTTGCCTTCTTTATCATTTCCTCTGAATAATCGACACAAACAATTTCTGCTTTTTTTAATAGATCGTATTTTTGATAAGTAAATACAGCAGTTCCTACCGGGATATCAAGAAGTTTACCACTGAAATCATCAGGGATAAATTTTAAAACTTTATCCGCCAGTTTATTATCATCAACACCCCAAAAAAGGTTAATATACAGCCTGGCCCACCAGTTATTTTGCGTTAAAACATCATCATATATATTTCTTGTTTCTTTATATGCTTTTTTTATTTTATCTTCTCTCATTTTACCTCGTTATTTTTAAATTATATCATATAACGGTATATGAATATGAAAAGCACAGGATGAGTATACGGGTAAAGCCAAAGCGTTTTTTAATATTTACTGTTAAACGCCGTTCTTTTTTGAGGAAGGAGTGAATGTCCAAACCAATGGAACATGATCACTATACTCCAACCATTCTTTCGGATCGCCACAATAAAATTGCAATGTCTTTTTCAATAAAGTGTCATCCGCAAAAATATAATCAATATGATAACCTTTTTCTAAATCCTTTCTATGATGAAATGTTTTTAAGCTCTCAGAACCTTGTTTTTCATTCATACAATTGTGGTATAAGCTTTTAATGTCTCTGTTTTCAAGAATTTCTACAATGTCAGAATGATTCCACCAACGATCCCACGAATCCCAAATGGAATTACTATTGAAATCTCCAATAAAAACAGGCCTTTTAATTTTTGACAGGTTATTTTCAAGATACCAATAAAACTGTCCAATATATGCAAAAGCCTCTGCTTCTGCTTTATGAGTCCAAACAGCCACTAAGTCAAAATTATCTTCAATTGTTACAGGCAAAAACCATTTCAATTGGCGATTGCGATATGATTCGTCGAGTTCGAGAACTTTAATTTTGATTTCAGGTTTTGAGAAAATTGCTAAGCCTTTATTTTGGTTTGAACCTTTCCAATGAAAATTGAAAGATTTGAGAACTGATCTTTCAATAAATTTATCCGGATGCTCACACTCCTGAATAATATAAATATCTGCATCATATTTTTTAATCGGTTCAATTTTCTTACGGAAAGCCCCTCCACAATTCCAATCTACTATTTTCATTTTTCCTCAAAAAAAAATGGTGTATTAACGTTTATCGTAACTGACGTTGCATGTCCGCCTCAGCGGTTGTCACGCTTTTTGCCTCTGCAAAAAGCGTGACAAAATGCAATGTGCCGTTAGGCCAAGCACCGCAGCGACCTTTGGGAGCGAGGAGCGGAGCTGTTATGCTTTGTTGTATAAAGATATCTCGCCATACACCATTGTTCTTATGGCTAAAAAATTCACGATGTATTTTTTAGCCGAAAATGTAATATGCATTGACTAAGTATTATCAATTTTATATGAAGAATAATGTCTTTTGACAAGCATTTTTTACCTTTAGAACTTTATTGTAAAGACAAGAAAACTCTGGGGAAAGATGACGAATTAGCATGTTTGCGGATAATATTATGACTCGAAAAACAAAAAAGAAGAAAAGGTCGATTTCCTCATCTGACAGAGGTCGCTGGAGTTTCTTCCCATTGTACGGTTTGATAATCAATGGTGATGACGGTTTATCTGACCCATTGTTCGGAGATGCAACATTGGTCAGTCGGGAAACTGTGGTTCAATTGGTTGAAAAGGAAAATCCCAATGCAAAAAATATTTTGTGCCATGGGAAGATGACTGATATTGCGCCAGATCTAGATTGGTCGAAGATTCCTGTACCAAAGGCGCATTTAGTTGAAATTGTACCACATTCGTATATTGCTGTGAAAACACAGAGTACACAGAATGCTACCGAACGACGCGTCACAATGATTCGTGTTTTCTTGTCGGCAATGATGGTATTGCGTGGTAACCTTTTGAAAGTTTTTTCAGGCGACTCAATGGATGTCGCCTGGTCCATGATGGCTGGAAATATTCAAGTTGAATCGGGGAAACCAGCTAGCAGTGCTCGGATTGTATTGACCAATGAAAAAGCCGTTGTTACACCATTAGAAGTGTCAAAAGATGCGCTTCGAAAATCATGGGAAACCGGTTCTGATATTCCAAATCAAAGAGGCATACAATGGGATATAGGAAAAATGTACCCGGTTTCTAGACTGCTTACGATAAAACATAAAGGAAAACGACAAAACAAACTAGCAAATATTGGTGTACACATAGTGCAATCCTGTCTTTCTCGAGCGTCATCAGCGCAACTGGCTATGGCAGTAACGGCATATGAGCTTTTGATGTTTACACATAATTTTAAAAAACTTAAAGAGCGCATGACTCCTTTTTTTTCTCATGGAAACCAATTAGATATGTTGTCGGATATTTTTGAGGCACGACATTCTTGGACGCATGAAGGAAAGATTCTTTCCAAAGAAATGGAAAAAACTGTGACGATGAACGCGCTGATGTTTGCATGGATACTATTTGATATATCTGCTGCGTATCTGGAAGTAACTGAATCTCAAGAACAATTTGAGCATATTATCGATGCTCAAGTATCAATTCTTAAAATGGTGGAGGACATCACACCATTTACTCAGGAAAATGAGCTGAAAGAGGTTAAGAATTCCGCGTTCAAAGTGCTTAAAAATAATTTTGCAATCGAACTTACAGTTCGACGAAAATGAATAGGATTGAAGCCCTTTCAGTGCATACCGAATTTCTGATTCAGCGTATTAACGAGAGATAAGACTTTTGCTTGTGCAAAATATAACTGATCTTTCATCTACAGCAAGTATAACTTTCAAGAAAAGAGTAATATATATGAATAGCGTGCAGGACGCCCGCCTGTTTGTCAAATTGACGAGACACTTTCACACAACGCCTGCGTGTACCGCGCCCTCCCGGTTACCAGTTTCTTAAAATTCCCGCGCCCAGGCCGCATGGGCGAGCAGCAAACCGCTGGTTTGCGACCAGCCCCCGCCGAAGCACAGGCGCCGCACTGAGCGAAGTTGAAGTGATGTGCTTCGGCGGTTCTTCTGTTTTAATCTTTATCAAGTAATATCCCAATCCTCATATCGATCTCTGGACCAACGAAGATATTTCATCAACTCTCGATTTACGATTCCACAGTTAAAATATTCATTGTTGAAATTTCCGCCGGACCATTCCATGAAAGTTTCATGCTCTTCATGATTTTTGTCTTTTATAGCTTCACAAAATTCATAATAACCGGGAACTCCGCCTACATCTTCTGGCGGACAGGCTCGTTGGCCATCAAGACAAATTATTTCTGTTCTTAATTCAGGATCAAAATATCGGCTATCTTCAAGAATAAGTTCATGTTCCCAGCTGTCTCCAAAATCGTAGAGGTAGTGAAAACTGCGCCCATTCTGTTTAATAAGATCTCCAAGATGATATCTGCCGCAGATAAGCCCGTCTTCTTTTGATTCCGGATACTCGGTATATCGCTTTTTACCTATCGTAAATTCATGGAGATGGCTGTCTGTCCAGCCCATGACGATCTGAATGACATCATGAAAACGATCTAAAGTAATGCTTGACGGTACAACGAAACGCCGCCATATTGCGGGTTCTATATCAAGCAGTTGTATTCTCAGCAAATAAAACCGTTCATTCATCTTCTATGTCCTCATAAAATTCATATACCAAATTCCCGATTTCATCATGAAATCCCCAGCCTATGCCATCCGTTTCATCTATTAAACCGAAACACTGATCCCTGTATTTCTCCAGCATGTCGTTTTCACTTATATGCACAAGGAGCCGTTCTAATGCCTTTTCAATATTTTCGTAAAACCGTTCATCAATATCGCCATATTAATTGGTGAAATCTATCCCGCATTTGACATGTGTGAATAGAAGTTCCGCCATATAACCGGGATCATTTGAGATCTTTTTAAACTTAAAAAGAGCATCCCTTATATTGGCATACCTCAGTTTGCCAAATCCCTTTTCCGGAAAGAATTCATCAACTACTTGTTTCCTGTATTTCTTGAAAACTTCTTCAGGATTTGATGAACTGTTCTCATCAAGAATCTCTTTGGCAAGCGGCACCTTTCTGTATAAATCAATGATTATTTCCATTCGTTCTTTTGCTTGGAGTCTAATTCTTTCTTTAATTCTCTAATTCCCATTATTATTCCTTTTCAGCTTTCTTTTGTTCTATCATCTTTTTGATTTCCTTATCAAAATCAGATTCGATCTTCTGGATTTTATTAAATTCGTCATATTCGGAATAGGCTTTTTTCTCAGCAATCCTGTGTGAAACTGATCCTTTTCCTTCAAGAATTCTGTACTCATTAAAGTCAAGGAATTTGTTCACTGATTCTGATAAAGATTCCATAGTAAATGTTGTTCTGTTTTCGATAAGCCGTTCAATATAATCAAAATATCCTGTAATAGTCCGTTCAAGTTTATTTATTTCCTCTACATTGAGGTAATTTTTGGCGATCACCGTATCGGATTTAAGGATTCTGCCTTCCGGAGCATTTTTCCATGTTGTCATTCCCATAAACGGTTTGTCCTTATCTGCTTTGGAATGCACAATTTCAGCTGCTGTTTGTCCCGTAATTGCATAGTGAAATTTATTCTGAATCATTGCATAAAATGTTTTGGTAATGTCCGACTTCGGATCATAATTGATGGTACATTCTGCAAAGATATCCGTTATCTGCTGGTATATCCTTCTTTCACTGCTGCGTATTGAACGGACTCTTTCCAGCAATTCCCTGAAATAATCCTGACCAAAGAAACGTCCATTCTTCAGCCGTTCATCATCCATGGCAAAACCTTTGATTATGTATTCTTTAAGAGTCCTGGTTGCCCAAATGCGGAATTGAGTCGCCTGTTTTGAATTTATCCTGTAACCGACTGACAGAACCGCATCAAGGTTGTAGAAATTCACATTTCGTCTGACATCTCTGTTCCCTTCGGTTTGAACTATTGGGAATTTCCCAATAGTTGAGTTTTCTGCCAGCTCTTCGGATTTGTAGATATTTCTCAAGTGTTCGTTAATTGTGGAAACATCGACTCCAAAGAGTTCCGCCATCCGTTTTTGAGTTAGCCAGATAGTCTCATTATTGAGAAAGACTTCTACCTTTACCTTGCCGTCGCGAGCGGTATACAGAAGAAATTCTGTAAGTTCGTCTTTTATAGACAGGAGCTTTTTTTGTTCTTTACCCATCTAATACAACCTCCTGAACGGGATCCTATGTTGATGTTATTATTTTGAACTGTTTCCATTTTGGAAATAGTTGCTTCTTTCTGCAGTTCTTTATCTTCGAAAATGTTTTTCAGGTGCTTTGAAATTGCAGGAACGTTAACATCGAAAAGTTCTGCCATTGTGCTTTGGGTGAGCCAGATAGTTTGGTTTTGGAAGATGGTGTCTATTTTTACTGTGCCGTCTTCAGTTTTGTATAGGATAATTTCGGATTGGTTCATGTCGTTGCCTTTCCTATTTTCTCGCAAAGATCACAAAGAGCGCAAAGGTTTTTATCATCTTTTGCCTTGTAAGAGTTTCGTATATTCTGCCAGCCAGGGATGATATATTCCAAAAGGTTTCGCAATAACACCCGGGAACCCCGGCATACGAATCATCCCGATAATTATAGTACCTGTTTTAAAATAGTATAAAATTAATTACAACAAAAAGTTCAATCGGCTCAAAAAATTATATACCAGAGGACAAAAAAAGCGGGAACTGAACATGTAATACATATAAATCCTGGAATTGAAGGCAAAAGGACTATTCTATCCGGATAAACTTCACAAACAGCAACAACGCAAAATCTAAAGACCGTTTAGAACATAATTCATAATATAAGAATTACCATTTTATGTAAAGTCACCACTTCTCGTCGCTAACAATTCATAGGAAGGCAATTAATAATTAATAATAAAAAATAATAATGTGAAAGACACATTGATAATTAATCGAAGCAGGCGCACAATCAATGATTGCGATAAATCCAAAAACCGTTTAGAAAAAATCCACAAAATCAGAACTTCCATATTATGTACACTGGCGTCGACACGATGCCGACGCCGTAGCGATTATGGCAGGATGCCATCATAGCGGACCTTATCCCAATTGAATTATTTATTAAAATCACATCAAAAAACCCTTGTAGAATATAGTTAATAATCCTCTCCCTGCGGGGTCGAGGGGCAGCAGCCCCTTGTGGCGTTTTCTTTGGTCCTTTCTTTTTGCCATAAAAAGAAAGGACAACGCTATTGCTTTGTTAAAAGCAAAAACCACATCTCTGGAAGAGAAAGAAATCAAACCGTTAAAACAATCGCGCCAAAAAATTGCGCAATTGTTTTGTTTCATCACTTCGCGTTGTTATTACTCCGCAATAGTATTGACTCGTTTATGGAAATTTATCGCACCTCCTGTGCAGAAATCAGTCGATAACATCCTGTTATCTTGCCCTAAAACCGAAAAGAATATTTCTGGGTAAAGCCAAAGCTGTTACGATTTATTAAATGCAGTTTTACACCTATTAGCTATTTTAATATAGCATAATCCACTTCAGAAATTTCTGGGAAAGGGATTACTTTACATATTTTTTGGTTAGCATACCATAAATCAAGCTTTGATTGCATATTTAACCAACTTTCTGGTGAAGTGCCTGTTGCTTTTCCAATTCGTATTGCCATATCTGGTGTTAGTGATTTATGTCCATTTACCAACTGTGATAAATGTTTTCTTGATATTCCTAAATCATCTGCAGCTTCAGTTATGGTTAAATTCAAAGGTTTTATAACATCTTCTTTTAAAACTTCACCCGGATGTGTCGGTTTTCTTTCTGTTATCATATAAATCCTCTCAATGATAATCTCGATAATCAACTATATAAGCATCTCCATCTTCAAATTTAAAAGTTATCCTCCAATTTCCATTTACCCAAACAGAATATATTCCTTTTTCTTTTCCAGATAACTGATGAATTTTATAACTTGGTAAATTCATATCTTGAGCCTTGATAGATGCGTTTAACCGGTCTAAAGTACGAGCAATTTTTGAAGAATGATCAGCAATAATTCCTTTTATTGATCCATTATCACAGCAGCCGCTCCCTGAGCGAATTCGAAGGGCAGCGGAGATAAAATGTGGCGTAGCCCAAGCGACCAAAGTAAGCGCCGCGCATAACGATTAGTTAAGCGAATATAAATGGGAAATATTTCCTGTATAAGTCCTTAGTTATTCAGACCAATCCCAATCGGATAAACGTCCAATATAATCTCCGTGTAAACCCATTCCACTCAACTGAACAGGCATTTCATTTCCTTCATAACATAATGTTACTTCTTTGCAATCTATCCACCACGTTAATGAAGCTAATACGTCATGAAATGCAGATTTTCTTTCTTTATTCATCATATCGGCTAAAATAATTATCTGCTTATCATTTAAATTCGAAACAAAATTATTATATATTTCTTCATCTTTAGACCTGGAATATATTTTTTCATTTAGTATTAATTTGCCAGTAATCGAATTCGAATCTTCTACCAGATTATCAATTATTTCTTTATATATTGACATTGGACAATCATTTTTTTCCATACAATGCCCCTTCTATTTCAAATTTAATTTTTATTACTTGATCGCTTACAAAAATAATTTAATAATTTTTACCGTATCGCCATCTATTCAAAATACCATCTGAACTTTCTATACCTAAAATATCCATTATATATTCACAATAAAAACAGACCTGATCTCTTTCTTCTGAATCATATTCGCTAAAACCTGAAAGTAATAGTTTAAGTTCATTGAGTACGAATGATTTTGTTGGATTTTTTTCTAATCCAATAATTATTCGATCTACAGTAATATTAACTTTGCTTTCTAATTTGAAACGAATTATTTCAGATGGAGCACCGGGATACAGAGTATCATTATCCGGATTAAATTTCTCCGTATTTCGAAAAGCTTTCAAGTCTTTAACTGTATTTACATCAATTTCCAGGACCTGTTCTCTCCGAAAACATGCAGCAAACAGAAATACAGAAAACAGAATAAATACTGATTTTGCTTTCAAATGAAATCCTCTTTTTTTGAAATTTTTCTATAATCGAGCTTTAACCGCCACACGTCATTCAATATATTTTAACAAAACCTGCCCCATAACCGGGAAAATTACAACTAAAATTTATATCGTTATAATAGAACAACTGCGGGGAGTCTTTCCGCATATTTTCCGCGGCTGAGAGAATTCTGCTTGTCATTTACAAGTATAAGCATTTAATAATAAATTATTAATTTTCTGCAAAAAGTAACCGGTACCGGAATATCTCCGGCAGGGCGTGCAGATAAAATATCTGAGGCTGGATAAGTCTAAATTTTCTTCAAGTAACTAAATATTCTATAACGAAGGAGTTCCATATGAGACCATTTTATTTTCTGTTATTACTTTTTTTATTTTTTACCGGCTGTTTTGTTATGACTCAAAAAGTTCCTCAATATCTGCAGCAACCGGAAAATCAGAAAAGTACGATTATTGGAATTAAGGTTCAGGTGAAAAACAATCCATCACTGAAAGCGAAACGGGTGGTTTTCTGCCGTTTGCAGAAGAGCAGTGATATGTACAAATCACCATCATGTGTAATCAGTAACTATTGGGATGGTGAGTATGCCTACCTGATAAATGAACCGCCGGGAAAATATGTTGCCGTTGCTGCCGAATTTACCTTAAAAAAAGCGCGTTATTGTTCATATTTTTCTGAAGAGATGATTAAAGAGACTGAGCTCACTGTGCAAAAAGGTGAGGTTGCTTTTCTGGGAGATTTTCGTGTGAAAAACACTATGGCCGGTTCGCAATATGCAGATGAGATATTTAAGGGAGCCTTAACAAAGCTTAAGAAACCAAAATCGTATACTAAAAAACATGACAATGTAACCGTGAGGGTAACCTTAAAACCGGGAAAATTAAAACAGACCACGCTTAAGGAGAGTGATAAAGCACAGCAGCATTATTTTTCAATGTTATATCAAAATTTTCAAGGTGCAAAATATCATTACAAAGGCAGTTACGCGACTGGCCAAAAGGGTGAATCCGCTAGATCGCAGTTTATCAGTCGGGCGAAAGAGGTATTTAAAGATACATCATGGAGCAAGGTTATTCATTAATTTAAAACATCGGAATGATCTGATGCGGATAACCTGGCCGGTATTTCACATAATTATCTACTCGATCAGAAAATATTTTTGTGGTTTCCACTATTACCTCAGAGCTATGGATGACGAGTTACTTATGAAATTCTCTTTTTTTGTTTTGACCTAACGTTTAAGGAATATATGAAGTTTTTGCAACGCAAAAATGTGGCGTAGACCAAGCAACCAAAGGGATCGCAGCGCATCACAACGTGTTATATGCAGTCGTCCCGCCCTGTTAATTTTTAAAGCAAAACAGGATGTTGAGATTAAAATTTAATAGATAGTCTCTTCATTTTACAGCACTTTTTAACATTTGCTTAACCGGCATTGAGTTAAATTGTCGCGAAACTTGCCGAGCGAAGCGAAAAGCAAGTTTCGTGACTATAGCAATGTCCGGTTGAAGCAGTTGTCAGACATTTTTTCGTTTGTTCGATATTGCTTCTATATAACGGTTTGCTGTATCTTCAATATGCTCATTTATTTTTACCTGATCATATGCAGAAGGATTACCAATATAACCGTCTTTTGACATTTCTTTAGTTTTTCCACCTAATATCCATTCCATTTCTTTGCCAGATTCTATAGTAATGGCAGGAAGCTTTTTTGCTATATTAACGTCAACATAAGCCGGATAATACTTATTGATAATTGCTGTTTCTATATCTCCACCATGGACATCACTTTCTTTAGCGACACTTACAATTATCTCTTGAGGAGACACTGGACAAATATATTCCTCATTACCAGTTAAGCCATAATGATGTAATACCTCTTTTCTAAAGCAATAACTGGCATTTAATCCAATTTGTTCATAAGCATTTTTAAATGAATTCATGAATAAAATATTCTGCTCAATGTCGCCATGAGCATTAATACCATAAACTTCATTAAAACCAAAATCATGCAAAGTCTTGAGAATATCAAATACAAGATTTTCAGCAGTTTCCATTCTAATGTTGAATGATCCAAGGAAACCTCTTGTTGATTGGCATATACCCCAATAAAAAGGCGGTGCAATAATTGATTTAACACCATTTTCTTCCAATCCTTCTTTTACTTTTGAACAAATAATTTGTGCTGTATAAATATCTGTACCAAGACATAATTGAGGTCCATGTTCTTCTATAACACCTAATGGTAATAACACTATAGCTTTATTATCAACAGCTGTTTGAATGTCAGTCCATTTCATGTTAATCATATTGTCATCAGCGATTTTCATATTATACTCCTCGCCCCGAAGGGTGTACCTAACATTTGAAACGCATGTCCGCTACGCGGTTGGCGCGGTTTCTGCGCATGCAGAAACCGTGAAAATTGCCATTTGGCGAAGCTGATTTCCCTTTCGCACCTCCTGTGCGGAAATCAGTCGATAACATCCTGTTAACACATTGACAGTCGAACACTGAGCTCTTAACCGACTATCTCTAAAATGTATAATCCTTTCCTGTTTGCCCATATAAAGTCTATCCTTAATGTCTTTATGGTTTTGTACAACTCTTTAACATATAAGACATTGCGACGGTTTCTTACCGTAACGTACAGAAAGCCAGGCGATCTCAGGGAGAACATCTTATGCCTCATGCTATATTACGGAACCTCTAAATGCAGTAAATTCAATTCCATGCGAAACGCGATGTTAAGCTTGAATAATTCAGCGAAATTTCTTAGAAAAATTATTATTTTCTTTTACTGATTAAATTCTATAAATAGTTTTACCTTTACCACGGCGCTTAATTTTATTAAATAATTCTGGATTCCAGAATTCTGGAGACAATCGTAGATATTTCCAGCTGGCTAATGTACCTCTTAAAACTGAACTGCCTACTTAAAGTTGATTTGCCGCCCCCGGGTTTACCGAATACAACGATTCTATTCATTTTTTCTATCGATAATTTCAATATTGAAAGCCTCATCAACGGACGGCGGCTGGAAGAAACTATTAACATGATTAAAGACTTCTTCTGTATCAAAGTTATGTCTTTCCGGATTGTCTAATCTTCGTTGTTCTATCTGCTTTAAGCACAGTTGGTCGTTTGCTTCAATATAATATAATATATGCGGTATATTGTGTTCTGAAAAAATGTCTTTAAACCATTGCCGTTGTTTTATTGTATTTGCTGGAAAATCCATTACAACATTGATACCAGTATTTAAGATTTCCTGCACATGCCTTTTTAACAAGGGTTTTAAACGCATTGAATATTTAATATATGAGTCAAAATTTTCAATTTCATCAGGATATATAGATGACAACCATTCATCTTCGGATAGTAAAATTGCGCCAATATCTTTAGCAATTTCATTAGATTTTGTTGACTTACCTGAACCCATTTTCCCGCAAAAAAATATCAATGTTCCTTTTTGATTCATTTGCATTTCCTTAATTATAATATAACTCATGTTTCAACTGGAAAGGATGCCAATTGTTGTACAAAATAGTTAATCCCCACAATAGGCAGTCAATGACACCTTACTAAATTTTCCCCGCCACACGTCGTTCAAATACTTTTAACTAAACCTTCTCTTTAACCAAAAAAATTACAATAAAAATTTATATCGTTATATAAAAACAGCTGACCGACTGCTGCGAATATTTTGCCAATTAACCTGATACTTCCAGACTACGGTTTTTTGCCCGCATTTTACCCGCTTTTTATATTAAAAGTAACAAAATGTATTTGAAATTGTGTTATATATAAGAGGATATGGGGGTAATTGTTCAGTTAAGCAGGTTTTTCGTTGCACAATAAAAATATTAACATATAATCACGCTGCCGGTAATTCTCGATCCGGTAAACAACTTATAAGACAGAATATTGTTATACAGGTCAACAGCCTGCAGCGGGTGAAGCTTTAACAGTAATCAAACAAAATCAGGAGATACCTATGAAAAAATTTACATACTTAACAGCCTTTGTATTTACTGTTCTTTTAACCGGCTCGTGTTCTCTTGAAGATATTTTAAGTGACGGTCTGATTGATATTTACACACCGGAAGACGGTCAAAAGCTTAACAGCCGAACAGTTAAAATAGAAGGCTACTACACGTTTACCGGCGAACGGGACGAAGAAGCCGAAGAAGAAGCAACATCGGATATTTTTTATGTGGAAGTTTCGGTAAGGGGCCATCTTCCTGAAACCATAGGCTCTTCCGATGAAGAAATAGTTTTAACGTTACCTCTACGCTTCAGGAGGGCGAAAACACAATAACAGTTACCGGATATTATCTGGATAACGAAATCCGGGAAAAGGAGATACGTGTTTTCTGTGACACAAAACCTCCGGTTTTGACTATTGCTTCACCATACACCCGGCCGATTACTGATGAAAATTTGACTATCAGCGGCACCGTCGAAACTTTTGATCTTACAACGATTGAATACAAAACAACTTATGTCGACCGGTCGGATCCGGGAAATCCTGTAACAACCGGAACCGGATATAAACCGCTAGAGTATGAAGAATCGGAAACTTCTGATATAGCCACATGGGCCATTACATTTCAGAATTTATCGTCAACTCCTTATGTTAACGAAAGCAGTATCGGGGATAGCCTTACCATAACCATACGCACGGTTGATGATGTCGGTAATGGCGGTTCCACAAACAAAGAGCTCGAACTGTTTGAACCATAAAATTATGCAATCAGTTAATTTCAGATAAGGCGCTCTATTATTGATCAGCATAAAACAGGGCATGGAAAAAAATGAAAAAAGATGCAATTCTTATTGTTATCGCGTTATTATCACTGGCATTCTGCAACAAAAGTCCGGTTATTGATATTCCAAAAGATAACATGGCTTATTACGAAAGCTTTAACGCGGCAAAACCGGGCTACCCTTTTGAAGCCTGGAAAGAATATGTCAATGACGGACTTGACCAGTACACAGAGCAAAACTGCAATAAGGCTCAGAAGATAATGGATGATCTGATTGTCAATCTTGCACGGATCGGTAAAGACGCAAGTGAACAGGAAAAGGTCCGATACTTTAAAATCGCTGTTGAAGAATTTAACAGACTGAATGCTTTAACAAATATAATAGAAACCATGGAAAGAGAAGAAATTTTTGAGATCTTCGAAGCAATTGCCGAAATTGCCGGTATAGACACATCAAAATACGGCTCAGGTGAAGGTATAGCAAGCGAATGGCGCGAGTGGTAACAAACATGCTGCCCGGAATAGTATCTAATAAAATTTAAGAAATTATAATCAAAGGTTCGTGTACAAAAACCATAGTCAGGTAAGCAGCCGTTGAAATCAAAAATACAAAGCTATATCAAAAGCAGACTGTTTATTTTATCACCCTATATTGGTGTTATAACAGGATTGTATTTTTTCAGAAGCGCATTTTTGGCAATTATAATCTATCACGCGGGTATTGTACTCTCTCTGATTTTTATAAAAAGCAGTTATAATTTTAGGGATCTGTTTCGTTTCAAAAGCAGAACATTGTTAATCACATCAGCCCTGGTATGTTCATTAGCGGGAATTTCAGTTTTGCTTCTATGGGATTTTATCAAACCGGCAGAACTTGATCTTTTACGCACAATGACAGAACTGGGGCTCACCGGTATCTGGAAACCGGTTTTTCTTTTATATTTTTCTCTGATTCACCCTTTTCTGGAAGAGAGCTACTGGAGGTTTCATCTTCCTTCAACGGGAAGAGCTGTTTCATGCGATGATCTTTTTTTTGCCCTGTACCACACCCTTGTACTCTATCTCTTTTTAAAAACCTGGGCCGTTGTTCTCTGTTTTGTTGGACTACTTTTTGCTGCGGCAGTCTGGCGATATCTTAAAGAAAGAAGAGGTGACAACCTTGCCGTTCTTCTCTCTCATGCAGTTGCCGACTTCAGTATTATGTCTGCTGTTTTTTTTTTGTATTGATTTACTAATTCCGGATATTTTATAAATAGATAAAACTAATAGTAACTTTAGATACAAAGATAACAGATTAGTCTGAATATCAAGCAATAGTTCGAAAATGACAATTTGAGAAATTATTTTTTTTACTTGCGTGATACACTGTTGCATTTACGACTTCTCAAGAACTAAACATAACAGAGTTTATATATGAATAAAATTAATATACTTTTTCTCATGCTTCTTCTTTCTCCCGGCTTATTATATTCACAGAATGAAAAACCCCTAACGCTAAACGCTGGTTTCGGATTATTGTATCACACAACCGACAATAATTTTATTTCTCCATTGATTTACCGTGGCACAGGTCCGGCTTTTAGATTTGGAGCAGATTTTCGCCTCAACAGATTGTTACTAAACTCAGAATCTGTTTTCTCCAGTATTGATCTGGAAAGCAATAAATCATCACACCTTGATACTGTATTGCATGAAGATATCACAATTATGTCACAAAATGGATGTTATTTAAAAGTCTTCGATAAAAGTTACGGAAGTCTTTTTATTGGTTTACTTGGCGATATACATCTTGAAATATACAAGCTTAGCTCTTCACCTAATGCAGTCAACGATCTTGAATATGAATTTTTCCAACTAGGTGCTGCCCCGGCAATTAAATATGAGTTTCAAATAATGAATCATACTATTTCGACCGGATTTTACTTTCCTGTTATTAACTATATTGTACGCCGGCAATGGTATATTTATGAAGGCATGATAGAAAACGAATATTATGAGCCCCTTGAGGTTTTGGCAAATTGCGGAGAAATTGCCTATGCAAATGAATATCTGAAAATCCCTCTAAAAATTAAATATAAATATTCGTTTAACGAAAAATTTGGAATAAGCGCTGAATATGGATACACATATATTTCGTATGAAACCCCTCGAAATATCCGGTCTGAATACCAATCGATTATTGCAAATATTGAGGTAACTTTATGAAATATTTATTTTCCTGTTTCTGTATATCTTTATTAATTACAAGTTGTGCCTTAAGCTGGGAAGATGAATCCGACAGCCCAGTAAATTCTTTTGATTACTTCTGGAAAGAGATGAAGTACTATTATCCAGGTTTTATAAGCAGTGGCCTGGACTGGAATTCGGTTTATGCTGCATATAAGCCATTAATCAAGGATGATCCAACCAACGAAAACTTGCGAAAGATATTAATTGAAATTACAGACATGATAAATGACGAGCATATGAGAATATATTTTTCAAAGAGTAGCATCTATCCAGACTTGCCAAATAGCGATGAAATATTCATGCATTCAATAATTTCGAATTATGCAGTATTTGAGAACTCATTACACGAAGAGATGTATTCATACGGTTTTATAAATGATGATATTGGATATATGTGGATCAAGAGATTTTATGGGGAAGGCATGAGCGCTAGTGCATGGGCAAAAGACGCAGCAAAAAAAATTAAATCTTTTGAATTATGTAAAGCTCTTATCATTGATGTGAGAAACAATGATGGAGGGAATTTGTTAAATGCTGAAGAAATTTTGAAATACTTTATAACAGAAAATATTATGAATTACTCAACTCAATATTGGAAAACCGGTCCAGGATATAATGATTACCAACACAACAAAAGCGGTTCAATAAACAAGGCCGATTATACATTCAACAAACCTGTTATCTTACTAATGAATAAAGGTTCTGTCAGCACAACTGATGTGCTGGGTGTACTTATGAAACACAATGATCTTGCTTTACTTGTTGGAGAAAGCAACACTATTTCTATTATCGGTGACACATATCCTGTAGAGCTTCCTAACGGCTGGCTTGTTCAGTTCGGCAGATTTGCCCATGAATTATATGATGGGCTGTATTCAGAAGGAGATATACTTCAAATGGATCATGAAGTAATAAACACCACAGATGAACTTGAGCAGGGTATTGACAGGCAGCTTGAATATGCCATACAACTTGTCGATTCCATGTAAAGATATAATGTACAGCTTAAGGTTTTCGTTACCCGAGTACGCATTATTCCAATAAAGTTTTTCTTAAACGTAACGTGTTAATTAACTATTCAATAGGAAAAAGATATGTTTGGTGAAAATAAAAAGAGTGAAAACGGGACATACTATATCAGCAATATCCGGTCTACCATTGTAATTCTTGTTATTCTGCTTCATGCTGCATTGTCATATTCCAGAGTAACAGATTCATGGTGGTTTATTGTGGATCCCTCCAAAACTGTTATTGCCGATATTTTATCCGGCATATTAGACGCGATACTAATGCCTATTCTGTTTTTTATATCTGGTTATTTTTCCTTGCCGTCTTTAAACAAAAGTACAAAAAAACAGTTTCTAAAAAAGAAAGTTAAAAATATATACTTTCCATGGCTAACAGGTATTTTATTTTTAAATCCTGTTCTGGTTTTGATTATAAATCATACACAAGGCAACGATCTATATGTTTCTTTCTGTTCAATATTAAAATACTACAATAACTTTATCACTATTCCGAACCATATTATTCAGGACAGAAGTCACTCATCTCTATATTTTTCACATTATCATTTATGGTATTTATCGTTATTGTTCTATTTTTTTGTTGTATTCTCATTATTTCAGAATACAAAACAAAAAATCATTAATATCAAGTCCGGATCGATGTTGCCCACGTTATTGACCCTTGTAATGGTTTCTTCAGCTTCATTTACTTTTTTTTATTACTTTTTCGAAAACAACTGGTTTGTTTTATCTATAATCCAGTTTCAGTTTTCCAGAATAATTTCATATATTGCATTTTTCATTACAGGAATTCACTTTTACCGAAGTAACTATCTTACTGATAAGAAATTACTAAAATATCCTTTTATACATTTACTCAATGCGGCAGCTCTTTCAGTTTTATACTTATCGGCATATGAATATGTTGCAAAAAATAATCAAATTGCAATTAACTTCATATATGCGGTTTGCCGATACAGCCTTTGCGTCTATTTTTTAGTGGTATGCCTTTCTTTGGGAAAGAAATTTTTTAATAATGCTACAACTACAAACAGAATACTTAACAGATATTCTTTCGGTGTATATCTGGTTCATCTGAATATTGTATTGGTTTCAGCATATCTTTTCAGATATTTTGATACAATACCATCTTTATTAAAACTTTGTCTGACATTTTTATGCTCTTCCGCAGTATCCTATTTGCTTGTTATAACGTATACCAAAATTAAAACACTGATTATATCCCGGTTATAAAATTATAATCTTCCGTTTACCGCTACAGGAAAAACCCGGAATTTCAGTATATTCGTTATCGATAAATTTTAAAAATATGTATTACAAACAGATATACAATTCAAAATAAATATCCGGCACCGATATTAAAAAATCCGCTATAGCCATATCCATGTTCTATATATAAATACACATCTTCATCCAAATGAAATTCAAAACCTACAAGAGTAAAGTGTATTACTGGTTCATAGGATATCTTAGATTTGCTTTCGGTAACAAAACTAATTTTTTCTGTTAATGTTTCATCAAATATAGCATAACCTACTGCAAGAGCATGATACATTTTGACTCTTTTAAAGCCGTGTATAATTTTGACACGAGGCATAAAGCAATGAACCGTCAGATCAGTTTCTGAAGTATCATAATTATTATAATTAATTCTGTAATTACTGTTTTCATAGTTATATGCTATTCCTAACGCCAGATATTTAAACACCATTCGGTCATAAGAAGCCTGATATCCGATCCCGTCAGATAACTGATCTTTACTTTCTTTATATCTATTATCAATATCATCATGAGACGAATCAATAGTTTCTCCGGGATCAGAGAGAAATATAACCCCAAACCCATGCATGGAAAAAGTACCGACACCTGCACTGAATCTGTTTCTGGTTTCGGCACTAAGAGAAGAAAAAGAAGCAATAAAAATGAAAATTATTACGCATAAATTGGCTTTACTTTTCATAAGTTTACCTCTTTTTATTACCCTGGTTCATAAACTGACTATTGAAACAGGTATCCGTTATAACAGTTCGTAAACAACCAGCATGAATATTCATAAAAATATTTATCAATAATGAGACATATTACTAATCTGGCTCAATAATCAAATTTTTGGTAATACAGACTATAATCAATCAAAACATATAACCGACACCGGCATTTGCGAAACCTGCGAAACCTATACCGGCATCCATAAAAGCGTAAATATGTTCTGTTAAATGATACTCCAACCCCACAATGGTAACATGAATTGCGGGATCATAGACGATCTTATGTTCATCAATTGTCTGCGAATCAATTTTTTCAATTAAGGTATTGTCATATATACCTATTCCAATCGCGAACGCGTGATATATTTTCAGATTCTTAAAACCGTATATTAATGTAATGCGAGGCATAATGGTATGAATATTCAAATCTGTTTCTGACGAATCATTATCATCATAATTAATTATATAATTAATCTTTTCATAATTGTAGTTTAAACCTAAAGCAAGATATTCCAGTACTTTTCTGTCATATGAGGCATTAAATAATATTCCGGCTGAAATCTCGTCGGTACTCTCTTCTTTTTTATTGTCAAGTTTATCTAATTCTGAATCTATAATGGCTGTGGCTGTAAACCCTGATCCATAAATTATAGTGTTGAATGAACCAAAACCGACACCTGCACTGAATCTGTTTTTGGTTTCGGCACTGATGGAAGAGAAAGAAGCGACAAAAATGAAAATTATTACGCATAAATTGAACTTACTTTTCATAAGTTTATCTCCTTTGATTACTTAGCTTTATAAACTGACTATTAAAAAAGTCAATTATAATTAATACAGATTTTTTTAAGTGTATTTTCTTATTGACAACATAGAGGTTACTGCAATAATTTTGAATACGCTGTTCTGCAGTTTGCCCGGCTTGCAACTATAAATTAAGCCTGATTTATCCCGGTGAGCTCACAAGCCAACAGGAATATATATCTCGCTGATTGACTCTTCATTATCAGGTTCCAGAGTTTTATCGCCATATTGTTCGAAATTATACAAGTATGGCAGGCGGTATTCCGTATCGGGCAGAAATGTTTCGTAAATATATCTGTAGATAATACCTACAGAGTTTGCGCGTCCTTTATGATAAAAACGAAGATATGTCTGGCGGGGCAAAACCTTTGCGGTAAACTGTATTGGAATATCATCTATCTTGCTGACTTCTGCCGCCACAAAGAAAAACAGTGTACCCGGATCCTGGTCTTCGAACCAGTACTGCACCTGATAATATTTTTCGGGAACAATACGTTCTTTAACAAGATTAATATTTTTTGTCATGTTGCTCCAGGGCAAAGACAGATCATTTTTCATTGATATATCGTAAAAAAACGGAATGCCAACAAGCAGTATCGGCTCTCGCTCGACCAGTTCTCCCTCTTGCTGTTCAAGAAATTTATTGGATTCTATAGACTCGCGTGATAAACGAGGAAAAATTTCCTTTTGAGAAAATAATTTCTGTTTCCGGTAAACGGAAGGATTATCACCCGCAATTTTCTGAAAGGCACGTGAAAAAGATTCGGGAGTACTGAAACCATAATCAAAAGCTATCTCGATAATTTTTTTTTCACCGGCAACTATCTCTTTTGCCGCTTCCGATATTTTACGGTTCAGCATATATGCTTTTGGCGTAAATCCGGTTATTCCATTAAATATTCTGCTGAAATAAAACAGTGAAAAATCAAAATAACGGCTAAGTGCAAAAACCGTCATATCGCTTTTCAGATTCTCTTCTATAAGATCAAGAGATCTGTATATCACTTCCCTGTTCTTCATACTTATTCTTTTTCCTGTTACCTGGCAGTTACCGCTTTAGTCACAATATTTGGCATCATTAATTATCTTATAAAGAGTCAAGGATCATCTAGTATCCAGTCCCGTTATATCAGCACTTTTTAAGACACAGATCCAATACCGGGTTAATTATCAAAGATTATCATTATAAACTTTCAAGGCATTTTCCAGTCTTTTGTATCATTACCGGTGAAAATATTTCACGCAAAAAAGCATCAACCTTTTTAATCTGTATTTCTTAAATCCTGGAAACGGCATTATATGCCATTTCCAGGATTTGAAAACAGTCAAGCGGGAAAATTAAACTCGGCTTCCCAGTTAAACTCTCCCGATTCTTCGACACTTTTAGGCCAATGCTCGCACCAACTCGGCACAGAAACATTTTGTACGATATCTGTACATGGATGATAAGGTTTTATGTCAAGTACCGGGGTACCAATCTCTGCGTCAATATAAGGGGTATAAACAGTACCGGTATCGCGGTTAACGCTCAGTACATATACGGGAGTAACCGCTATAGGGTTGGGACGAATCTGAGAACGTGTAGCAAAAATTCCCAGTTTTTCAGGTCCTTTTTTGTAAGGTTTATCTGTTATCAGTATGCCGCGGTAGTCCGGCGTGTCAGTCAAATTTGCCCACCATATAATGTCAAGATAACTGAACCCTTCGATGCCGGTAAGAGCTTCACGGTACTCTTCCTTAAGCTGTATGGCAAACCCGTCTTCAGCTGATTGAACTTCTCCGATTTCTGTGATTTTCATAAATTATTCTCCTTTTTTAATGTAAAAAGAGAATACCACTTTTCTAAAACAGCTTCTTGACTATTATTGCGGTTAACATTTTTTATTCTGATATTTATTGCGATAATTATCCATATTTTGAGCCATCATGGCATAAAAGCTTATATTTATTTCAATTTCACACTGCTACCATAGGATCAATATAATTGAAAACCATATCTACAGTATCCGCAAATTTTACCGTATCATCTTTTGTTGGCGTCTTTCGGTTATACTGTTCCAGTGAGCATATCTCCTGAAAATCGTTCATAAAAAGCAGCCTGGTTTCAAGGTGATCCGGAATAACCTGATATTGTTTCATAAACATCACCAGATCCGCTATTGTGTGGTTAGGAGGCAGAATATTTTTTTTCAAAAAATAGGCCATGAAATATTTCTCTACCGACATGGCTGCGATATTATAGATAAAATCGGGTGTAAACTTTTCAGGTTTGTTTAAGGCGCCCTTAAGAAGCTTATTGTACTTTTTTGCTTCATCATAAAAATCTGCCCATGTTGTTTCTGTGTAACTTTCCATAATTTCGCCTCTTCCGGTTTTATTATGCTGCTCTATCAGGTTCATCCGTTTTACTTACAAAGCAAGACAATAAACTGCTCTATTTTTCTATTTTACACGCAGGAAACAGAACATCCTGACAATACAATTGAATACTGATGTGTATTTATGAATTGACAAACTCCATTAATTGAGTTACTTGTTGTACTTTAGCTAAAGTACTGATTCAGGGCAGCCTGTAATAAGCGGGCATCCCGAAGTTTACCTGCCTGATATCTGCCGAAGTACTCCACGCCTGGAAATTCTTAAAATTATCCAAGGAGGCTTTCCATGATTTTTCCAAAATCTGTTTTGCTTTTATCTGTGTTAACCTTAACCATGACTACCTCTTCCTGCGGTTCTTCTGGTAGTGATTCAAATGGTGATAACACTCCCGAATCCGGTGCTACAATCGCCGCGGCATCTATTGCAACCGATTCCGTTCTTGACACCATACCGGATTCCATTTTAACATCTATCCGTGATGATTTCGAAGTCGCCTATTTTCATACAAGCCACGGAACTCATGTTTCATACGGGGTGTTTGGTCTTCCTGATTTCAAGGACGGCTACGATGAAAAATTCGCAGTGAGTACTTCTGATGAACCTGACAAACTCTACTTTCGGGATAACCCGGGAGGATTCAGTGTTTCGGATCTCTCTAATGCCGATAACGACTGGGAAGGCTGGGTTGAGGAAGCTCGAACATGGCTGGAAGATCCGAGCAACGCAAGTGTTAACGTTTTTATATGGTCCTGGTGCAACATCGCAAATCATGACGCAACAGCATATTGCAACTCGATGCAGACCCTTATTGATGAATATGGAGCCGGAGGCTCAAAAGTTGGTACAGGTCTTGCGAGAAAAAATCCTGTAAACTTTGTTTTTATGACCGGGCACGCTAACGTAGGCAGCAATACAGGTGATGGCCAGCCGAAAAATCAGGCTGCCATCATTACCGAATTTTGCGAAACTAACGGCTACCACTGCATTGATTACTACTCGATTGATACAACTGCAATGGACGGTACCTATTATGAAGATACCGGCGATAACGGCAACTCTGCAGAGTACGGCGGTAACTTTTATGAAGACTGGCAGGCATCACATACTGAAGGTGTTGACTGGTACCGCAACAGAACTTCTCCCGGCGGAAGCGAAGCCTATGGTCAGCATAACACGCAGCACATAACGGCAAACCGCAAAGCTTTTGCTTTCTGGTGGGTAATGGCTCGCCTAGCAGGCTGGGAAGGCTAATGGGTATGTGGTTATATTGCAAAAAGCTTTATCCAAAAATGCTTTAATTATTGCTAAACCGTATCGGCATACAAAGCGGATATAATTTTTGACTCTTTAAGTTACCGGCATGAAATTTCATGCCGGTAAAAAGTCATAAGCGTATTGTTTTAATCAGTTCCTCATTCTGAAATACATTTCATTCCAGCGTATTTCATTTCGAAGAGAATCTAATGACGTGGAGGAATCTATAGACAGGATTTCGATATCCGCCAATCGGGCTAATATCGAAAACTGTTCTGACGTAACTGATTTTGTGTAAACTGTATGATGCGCACCTCCAGCTAAAATCCATGCAGCTGCCGCCGTTTCAAGATCAGGCTGCGGCTTTAACAGAACGCGCGCAACCGGCAATTTGGGAAGCTCCCTTGATTCTACAGCCGTAACCCTGTTTATTATCATTCTAAAACGGTCACCCATATCAACTATAGTGGCATTAATAGCATCACCGGGAGCACTGTCAAAAATCATACGCACCGGACTGTTCTTACCGCCAATACCAAGAGGATGAAGCTCTATTTTCGGTTTTTTTGCAGCAAGGCTCGGGCATACCTCAAGCATATGCGCCCCCAAAACCATACTGTCAAGCGGATCAAAGTGATATGTATAGTCTTCCATAAATGAAGTACCGGTGTCATTTCCATACGCTATAACCTTAGCCGCGTTTACAAAGGCCGCGGTTTTCCAGTCACCTTCAGCGCCGAAACCGTAACCCTTCTCCATCATTCTTTGACATGCAAACCCCGGAAGCTGATCCAGGCCTTCGAGGTCTTCAAAAGTAGTTGTAAAAGCAGAAAATCCTCCGTCGGTCAGGAAACGTTCAAGACCGGCATCCTGTTTAGCGGCGTATATAAGCGACTGATGATTAGCCCCTCCCTTTAAAAGGTCAGAACTCACTTCGTAATTATCACAATACGATTCCACAAACCGTGCCGCCTCTATATCCGAAACCGAATCAATATATCTTACAAGATCAGAAACTCCATACCCGTTAACCGAATATCCGAATTTTATCTGTGCTTCCACCTTGTCACCTTCGGTTACCGCAACCTCTCTCATATTGTCTCCGAATCGGGCGACCTTCATTCCCTGCAGATGCTTCCATCCGACAGCCACGCGAGCCCAATCGGCAACCTTGCGCTGAACACTCTCTTCACTATAGTGACCAGCCACAACCTCACGGTTTACTCCAAGGCGTGCTGTAATAAAACCGAACTCACGGTCTCCATGTGCCGACTGATTAAGATTCATAAAATCCATATCAATACTTTTAAACGGAATATCTCTGTTAAACTGTGTGTGCAGATGCAACACCGGCTTGGAGATACTTTTTAGTCCGCGAATCCACATCTTGGCCGGCGAGAAGGTATGCATCCACAGCACAACTCCGGCACACGACATATCGGTCTGCGCCTCCCCCAATGCCCGGTAAATCCCGTCAGGTGTACTCAATAAAGATTTAAAAACAATCTTAACCGGACAGGAGGGCGATCCTGAAAGAGTCTCGCATATTGTTTGAGAATGTTCTTTAATCTGAGAGAAAATATCCTCTCCATAGAGATGCTGTGTTCCTGTAAAAAACCATATTTGAGACTCTTTATAAATTGAAGACAGTTCCATTTTTTTCTCCTCTGTTGCCTGCATCGATATTACCGTATAAGGTTTTTGTATAAGACAAAACCCACGACAACTGTCTGGCAACATTTAGCAATTTTTCTACGTACAACAACTAACAATTTCTAACAACGTTATTGAACAAAAGCCATTCCGGAAACATTGACAGTATATCCATCAGCATTAATCACTTTGCACAACCTTTTGGTAAATCAAATAAGCGATAACATGATTTACCGGACTTTCATTCACTTCACTTGTTACTGCTTTGTCCGTAATACGCGTCTTTACCGTGTTTTCTGAAATAATGTTTATCACAAAGAGATTTCTTTAAAGCCGGGGTGTCAGGACGTATTGTATGAGTGATAAAAGCCATTCGGGCCAGCTCTTCCAGAACTACGGCGTTATATACCGCTTTTTCAGGTGTAACCCCCCAGGTAAAAGGACCGTGACACGCGACCAGCACCATTTCAATATCGCTATACGACATATTTTTAAAAGCATCAACTATCTGGTTACCCGTCTCTTCTTCGTAATTGCCCTGAATCCTCTCATCGGCCATTACTTCGGTGCAGGGAACATCCGCCGCAAGATGATCGGCATGCGTAGTTCCATAAATTGTCAATGGCAGGCATGTCTGAGCCCAGGCTGTAGCGTAAGTCGAGTGTGTGTGTACGATACCGCGAACAGACGGAAAATTCCGGTACAAAACAAGATGTGTTGCTGTATCAGATGACGGATTCATTGTACCTTCGATTATCCTGCCGTCAATATCAAGCACAACGATATCCGATGGTTTCAACTCATCGTAGCTCACTCCGCTGGGCTTAATGGCTATTGCTCCGTTATCAGGATCATAAGCACTAACGTTACCCCAGGTATACAGAGCAAGTCCTTTTCGGGGAATTTCCATATTGCACAAATAGACCTGCTCTTTTAATTTATCATAGCGTCCCATAATTACTCCCCGTACAAATTCTTCTCGGCAAAGTCACCAAGCTCTTTGTATTTCTGATACATTTGCTCATAGGTATCTCTGGTTTGCGCGCGTGGAGAAAATGTCATCGAAAAACCTGCCCCGATAGCATTTTGAGCCTTTTCAAGATCAGGATAAATACCTGCCGCAACAGCTGCAAACATTGCAGTTCCAAGAGCAACGGCCTGATCCGACGCCGAAACAAATATCTCTCGATTCATAATATCCGCCAGAATTTGCATTCCAAGCTTGGACTTGCGTGCAACACCGCCAATTGCGATTACACGGCGTACATCTATCCCCTCAGATAAAAAACGGTCAAGAATCGCACGCGCACCAAAAGCAGTGGACTCAATCAACGATCTGTATATTCGCGGAGCAGTGGTTCCAAGATTCAGTCCACTCAAAATTCCCTTTAACTTTTGATTTGCATCAGGTGTGCGTCGTCCGTTAAACCAGTCCACTGAAACCACAGATGGGTCAATTTCAAGTTTAGCGGCCTCTTCTTCCAGATCGTAAAGCATCTTATTTTCAATACTGTGAACAAGTTCAGCATCAATAACATATTTTTGCACAGGCCACATAAGTATATCCCTAAACCAGGCATAAACATCTCCAAAGGCCGACTGCCCTGCTTCAAGACCTACCATTCCCGGAAGAACAGAACCGTCCACCTGTCCGCAGATACCTTTGACCGGTTTCAGCCCAACCGACTCCCTGGGCGCCACTATTATATCACAGGTCGACGTACCTATTACCTTTACCATATCAAACGGAGCAATTTCTCCACCGGCAGCTCCCATATGGGCATCAAATGCACTTCCGGCAACAATCACATCATCCGGCAGTCCAAGTTTTTCGGCCCACTCCGGACATAAAGTACCAACAGCCTTTTCTGCTGTTTCTGTTTTTTTGAAAAGTCTATCACGTACTCCAGCAAGCAATGGATCAATTTCTTTTAAAAACTCATCCGAAGGTAATCCGTCAAACTCTTCATGCCACATAGCTTTATGCCCTGCCGCACAACGTGAGCGGTACATGTTTTGCGGATCGCTCTTACCGGTCAAAAGCGCGGGAATCCAGTCACAGTGTTCTACCCACGAGAAAGCAGCATCCCTGACCTTTGAATTATTACGTAATACATGAAGCATCTTTGCCCAAAACCACTCCGACGAATATATACCGCCGACAAAAGCGGTGTAATCCCTCTCTTTACTGTTTCTCGCGGTTTTGGTAATCAGATTCGCCTCTTCAATAGCGGTGTGATCTTTCCACAATATAAACATCGCGTCCGGATCCTCGACAAACTCGGGCATTAGCGCCAAAGGTAAGCCATCCCGGTTAACAGCACAGGGAGTCGAACCCGTTGTATCCACGGCGATAGCCTTCACAGAACCCGCAATTGCTGAACCGGCCTCTGACAGAACTCCGCGCACGACTGAAACCAGTCCCTCCTGATAATCCAGAGGATGCTGCCTGAAACGATTATTCACTGCATCGCAATATAACCCCTCTTTCCAGCGCGGATAATAAAACACTGACTCGGCGGCAAAACTGCCGTCATGAGCATTTATCAAAACCGCCCTTACGGAATCGGTTCCGTAATCGATTCCAATAACATATTGATCTTTCATCTATACACCTCCCTTAAATTTTCCTTAAAATATTTTTTAGCATATGCCTAACAGGATTGTTAGTATTCCTCTTTTGCGTTTGCCTTTGCGTTTACGTTAACGCAAAAGCGCAAAACAAATTCCACTGATATCGAGCACGATATCTTACAGCCGTTATCCTGTAACCTTCACAGTAATGCAAAATCGTTCAAAGAACCCGGCAGATTTGTAAAAAACAGAGAATCAAATTATTGGTTCCAAACACCATCTGTTAATCTTTACGCATAAATGTAACAAAAGCCAAACGTAATACCGATATGAATGTTAACCACCACTTCAAGCCTTATCAGAAGCGGCCATCCGCAAAAGTTTTCATATTTTCAAGTGTGATAATATCGATAGGCAAAAACTGCTCATCTTCTGAATCAGTCCCTATAATTACTTTTTTATAAAGAGTCTGTATTGACAGAACACCCTGGTCTACCGGCCTCTGTGTTAAAATAAAATCGATCACCCCTTTTTGCAGATACGAGACATTATCAGGCACCATATCAAAACCCAGCAGATTCACTCTATCAGATAATTTCTCTCTCTCCAGCAATTCTGCAATGACATGTGCCGAAGAATCAGTTACGTAAACCGCACAAACCTCTTCACGAATTAAACCTTTTAATTCCTCAAGCCTGTTCTTTAAAGCCTTGCCCTCTGCAGGCAGCCTGAATATTGTAACAGGTAATTCCGCCTTCTCCGTAAACCCGTCAAGCCGGTACAGAAGGTGTTCATTTTCGGCATCAGGAGTAACTGCAACTATTCTCTTTTTACAGCCGCGTGTCATCAGATTAGTAAGCTTTGCCGCAAGGCGTCCGGCATCTTTTGAATTCTGACCGATAAATGAATAACGCGGTGCACTCTTTATATCTGTGTCAAAAAACACGACCGGTTTGTTTTGATATATATCTTCGAACATCTTTTCGGTTTCTGCAGCCAAAAGCGGAGCCACAATATAACCGTCATACTCCGATTCGCTCATCCTTGCGAATGCAGCGCGGTATGTTTCGGCATTATATCTGTCAAAATGAAAAAAGTCGGCACTCACATGACTTGAGGCCAGTTCAGCCAGAGCCCTCTTCATTCCACCAAGCGGCAACTGCCAGTATCCGCTGTCCTGTTCACCGGAAGGCATCAGAACAGCTATCCGGCATTTTCTTGAAAGCGATAGGTTCCTGGCTCGTATATCAGGCGTATAGTCCAGATCCTGTATAGCCTGCTTAACCCTGCGTGCAGTCCCGGAGGCAAAGCGCCCCCTGTTATGTATTATCCGGTCAACAGTACCTATCGATACACCAGCCAGCCTGGCAACGTCTTTAATGGTAGCCATCTACTGAAAAAACCTCCAAAACCCCGGCAATGTCATTTGTTATAATATAATATTTCCCGGGCCTCCAGGAGTTTGCTCACAGATATCGGTCAGTAAACCCGGATAACAGGCCCGAAAACCATACAGAAAGGTAAAAACCCCTTTTTTATACTCAATTAATATGCAATTACCGTACAATCTATGCGTGTACGGTAACGCAAAAGGTGAAAAAAATCAAGTTTTTTTTAATTATATGATTCCATAATTTTTTTATCTTCGCCTAAAAGATGTTTAATATGATTCTCTTTAAAAGATGATCCCCAAAAGTTAAGATCATTATGCGTGTCATAATATTTTAAGGGTATGGGATGCGTTCCAATAACAACAGGAACCTTATAGCGTTTTTCGATAAATTCCTTAAACTGAACAGTTCGTGGACAGGGAGGATATCCTACAACAAGACCGGTCGCGAGATGAATAACATCCGCACCATTTTTAATCATCTCTTCCGGAACATATTCTATATTGCCCCCCGGACATCCGCCGCAATTGGCAAACCCGACCAGCTCCAGGGATTCATCCCCGGGATAAACAGCAAAGCCTCCCGCATGCTCTTTCAGAGCCCGTAAACATTTTCCTCCGCCGCAAGTCAAATAGCGTCCACAAATAATAATTCCGATTTTAGTCATGTTTTTCCCCAATCATATCAATATAACATCTTAAAGCACTGCTTAAACTCATGCAGAGATATAATAAAAGCCTGACAGACGAACGTCAGGCTTTATAATGCAAATAAAATGTAACTGATAATCATTAATATACTCGACTTAACAACAAATTACTTTAGACTTTTTTTGTGCGGGGGTCATCGGTAAAACCTCTGTCTGAAGACAAAGAATTACAAGATAATGTGAAACAGAATTTCTTAATTGATAAATTGATAAAACACCTTGTAATCATTAATTTCTTGACACCTTGCATATTGGAAGTTATACTTCCAATATGCAAGGCACGGTAAAAAGAAAACTCACAAAGTTAGTTCTTGAAGACCTGGATACATTTCCATGCGTGGCGATTCTTGGCCCCCGTCAATGCGGCAAATCCACCCTTGCCGCAATGCTCAAAGAGACAGTCAAAAATATTGTTTATATCGATCTGGAAAACCCGGCTGATCTGAGAAAACTCGATGATCCACTGCTTTTTTTTGAACATAACACGGATAAACTTGTCTGTCTCGATGAAATACAGCGAAAACCAGAATTGTTTCCGGTTTTGAGATCTGTTTTTGACAAGAACAAAAGAAAGGGACAAGCCCTGATTCTGGGTTCCGCTTCACGAGAGCTTCTTCGACAGAGTTCAGAATCTCTGGCGGGCAGAATTTCATACATCGAGCTGACACCTTTTCTTCTTTCCGAAACCGATGGCTCAAGAAAAAATCTTTTCAGCCTATGGAACAGGGGCGGTTTTCCTGACAGCTATCTTGCAAAAAATGATGATGCCAGTTTGCGATGGAGAAGAAATTTTATCAGAACATTTCTTGAAAGGGATATTCCCCAGCTTGGTATAACCATTCCGTCAAGAAACATCGAATTTTTATGGAGAATGCTTGCCCACTCTCACGGTCAATTGGTTAACGCGTCATCCCTCGGTGAATCAATCGGCGTCAGCCATCATACTGTCAAAAACTATCTTTCCATACTGGAACAGACCTTTATGGTGCGACTTCTCAAACCCTGCCAGGCCAACCTGAAAAAACGGCTGGTCAAATCACCGAAAGTTTACATTCGTGATTCGGGAATTCTTAACTCTCTGCTCGAAATTGACTCATATGACGATCTTATGGGACATCCCGTCTTCGGCTCCTCATGGGAAGGGCTGACCATAGAGAATATTCTGACCGAACTTTATGACTGGCGGGGTTATTTTTACCGCTCCTCAAGCGGCTCCGAGATTGATCTGGTGCTTGAAAAAGGCAGAAAGAGAATTGCTGTAGAATGCAAGGTTTCAACAGCACCTGAGCTGTCCAAAGGATTTTACAACGCACTTAAAGATCTTCAAATTACCGAAACAAGAATTATCGCCCCCGTTGAGACCCCCTATGCAATCGGAAAATCCATTACCGTTTCAGGGATCAGTGACTTTATTAAAGAGATCAGAAAAAGTTAATCACGAAAAACATCTGTCTGCTGACAGGCAGGCGAAAGGACACGAATAAAATCATGAAACAAAACAATATCAAGGCCTCACTCTTTCCGGCACCGCCGGTTGCCGGAAAAAACAACAAAAAACTGACAATTCACGGACACACCAGAATAGATCCATATTTCTGGATGAGACTCAGCGACAAACAGAAAACCGCAAAGAATCCCGACAAGCAGACCGGAAAGGTACTGGATTACCTGAATGCCGAAAACCATTACACAGAAACGGTTATGAAATGCGCTGAAAATTTTCAGCAGAATCTTTTTGAAGAAATAACAGGAAGAATAAAGCAGACCGATGAATCCGTACCATACTTTAAAAATGGTTATTGGTACTACACAAGATACGAAGATGGAAAAGAGTACCCTGTTTATTGCCGCAAAAAAGATAATCTCGAAAACAGCGAACAGATTCTGTTAGACGCCAACGATCGGGCACACGGGCATAATTACTATCATCTAAACAGCATCAGCGTCAGCCCCGACAACCGGCTTCTGGCTTTTGGTGAAGATACCGTCAGCCGCCGGATATATACAATTCGCTTCAGGAACATCGAAACCGGTGAACTTCTTCCAATAGAAATATGCAACACTACCGGAAGCGGGGCCTGGGCCAACGACAACCAGCACTTCTTTTACACATCTAAAGATGAAGTTTCACTATTGTCTGACAAGATATGGCGGCACAACCTGGACAATAACAACGATGTTCTTGTTTACGAAGAGAAAGACCCGTCATACTATATCGGAGTTCACAGGACAAAATCCGGTAAGTACATAATCATCTGGAACAGCAGCACGCTATCTTCCGATTTCCATATAATCAATGCCAACCATCCGCTGGATAGTCCGGCCACTTTTACTGCCCGGGAAGAGGTACACGAATACAACATTCTTCACTTTGAAGATAAGTTTTACATTCTGACAAATTGGAACGCCCAAAACTTCAGAATAATGGAGACACCGGAAAGCGCTACTTCAAAAGAGAACTGGACAGAAGTAATCCCGCACCGGGTCGATGTTCTTATCGATGACTTTGAAATATTCCGGAATCACCTTGTATTGAACGAGCGTAAGGACGGCTTGCCTCATTTACGGGTTCTTAATCAACATGATAACAGTGAACATTATCTGAAATTCGACGAGCCCGCCTATGTGGCTTCAATATTTACCAATCCGGAATTTGACACAAACATACTGCGGTTTGCCTACTCGTCTTTGACAACTCCATCTTCTGTCTATGACTACAATATGGATAAGCAGACAAAAGAATTAAAAAAAATACAGGAAGTAGTAGGCGGTCATAATCCTGATGACTATTTAACAGAACGAATCTATTGCGAAAGCCGGGACGGTGTAAGTATACCTGTTTCTCTGGTTTACAGTAAGAATATCAAACTGGACGGCAATTCTCCATTGCTGCTGTACGCTTATGGATCTTATGGCAATACAATTGACCCCTACTTCAGCTCTACCCGGCTTTCACTGCTTGACCGCGGTTTTATATACGCGATTGCGCATATCCGCGGCGGACAGGCTCTGGGCCGCCACTGGTACGAAAACGGCAAGATGCATAAAAAGATTAATACATTTAACGACTATATCGATTGCGCCAAAAATATTATAAACAGGAAATACACCTCTCCCAAACATCTTTATGGCATGGGAGGGAGCGCCGGTGGTCTGCTTATGGGAGCAGCCGCAAATATGTCACCGGAGCTTTTTAACGGGATAGTGGCGGCCGTACCGTTTGTTGATGTCGTTTCGACCATGCTGGACGAAACAATACCGCTCACTACAAACGAGTATGACGAATGGGGTAACCCTAAGGAAAAAGAGGCATACGAATATATGCTGTCATATTCTCCATACGATAATGTGACCAATCAGCAATATCCTCATATACTGGTAACCACAGGACTCTTCGACTCTCAGGTTCAATACTGGGAGCCGGCTAAATGGGTAGCCAGGTTACGGGATAAGAAAACCGACGACAACCTGCTGCTGCTTCATTGCAATATGGATGCAGGTCATGGAGGAGCTTCGGGAAGGTTTGAGCAATACAAAGAGGTCGCTCTTGAATACGCCTTTTTGTTTATGCTGGAAGGTATTAATGAATAACATTATGTTGCACAGCTGCAAAAACATACAGGCAATTTAAACTTACCGCCTTTTCACCCGGGTCAAAAGGCGGTATACTATAACCGCATAAATGGTAACAGTGAATATTTTTTGTTCAAGATCTTGAGTTTACTCAGTTACCATAATCCAGGTGCGGCTCAGTTGCTAAAGTCCAGAACAATAATGTTACTTGGATCAGTTTCATTAACCTCTTTTTTCGGATCTTCGCTGCCAACTACCCAGAAAGAGTATTTTCCGGATAAATTTGAGTTATTATAGCCGAACTCGCCGGTTGCCGGACACTCAAGAACATATTTTGAAAACGGTTCAATGTCAGGAATAGTACTGTATTCGCCTTCTACATAGTATAAAATAAAAAAAGCAGGTCCGCCATAAGAGCCGGTTACGTCATGAATATTGGTGATTTGCATTGAGTACCCGGTAATATCATTGTTGAAATCTCTGGTTACTGATCCTGTCAATTCCGGTGTCACCGGAGAAAAAATGTCATCACACGATGCAGTAAAAGTCATCAGGCATAAAAGCAATCCGGCTCGAAACAGATTTCTCATAAATCCTCCAAAAGAATATAAAAACCATTTAAATTTAAGCTAACAAAACGGTGCTTCTTGTCAATGCGTAATCATAAATTCCTGTGACTATTTCCCGGTAAGGAATACCCATTATTTTTACAGCTTATCTTCAAAAACTGTTTGATCTTTTATTTAATGATGCTAGATATATAAACAAGGTAATATTAATGAATAAAAACATTCGTCTATTAACGCAACCTGATCTTCCCTACGTTTACGATATCTGCCTGAGAACCGGAAACAACGGCGATGACGCTCATCATCATTTTCGCGATCCGTTTTTAATAGGCCAATATTATGCTGCCCCCTATCTTTTTTATGAACCAGATGTTTGCTTTGCAGTAATAGACGGTCAATCGGCAATAAGACGACCTTCCGGATATATAGTCGGCACATCTGATTCTACATCCTATTACAAATGGCTGCATACCTGCTGGTTACCCCGATTACAGCAGATTTACCCATCAGATCTTCCAAAACCTTCTGAGGCTGAAAAGTGGATTTTACGTCTTGTAAACGGAACAGACGATATCCCGACCAATAAAATATTAAGCGACTATCCGGCACATTTGCATATTGACCTGTTGCCGTGCATGCAGGGCAAAGGCTACGGCAAGCTTTTGATACAAAATTTTATTACTGCTCTTAAAGAGAAGAGCTGTCCCGGGGTGCATCTTGGTGTCTCAAAACAAAATGTTAATGCTATTGGTTTTTATAAAAGATCAGGATTTTTGATTTTGGAAGAGGATTCAGAAAGCTGCCTGCTCGGGATAAGGTTGATCTGATTATCAAATAATTGAGTATTTTACATTGCATCAGCAAATGATATTATCTATAAAATATCATTTACTGCTTAACATGCACACAATCAATTAATGTCTGATCTGACTCATACCAGGCTCCGGCAGAAGCATCTACGATTACCGGCACATAACGCATCCAGTATTACCCAACCGGCTACGGTTTTTGTGTCCAAATGCCTTGTTACTGTCTCATATCCGGGGTTTCGAAACTCTTCAACATAGTTTTTGTCTGATTTCAATTTAGTACTGTGATTATTGGATAAAGTTGGTTGACTGATTTTCTCAATTATGAATGATCATCGTTAATTATTTGCCCTGAATTATTCAGCAACGTATCAGTTTAAGGAGGATTCCATGTACATTATGAGATGAACTCTACTTTATTTTCTATAACAAAATAGACTCCTTGTTGTAACCTTACAGCAGATCTTCCTACTGCTTTACTTTTAAATAACCATTAAAACAAAATACGAACAAAGGATAAAACAATGAATGTTATAGAAAAACACTTTGACTCAAGCAAGGATCTGATTTTACTTCTGCACGGACAAGAGGCAAGCAGCAATGACTGGATTATAAACGGCGGATTTATTAATGGGGCAGGTCTTACAGATGGATTAACCGATAGTCAATTTTCATGGATAGCTCCCGATCTTTACGGACACGGAAGCTTTAAAGCCGAAGAAAACGATTTTGATCCGGCGGATATATCTGATGAGCTGTGGCCGGTTTTTTTAAAACGGTCTGCTGATACGATATGCAACCTGGCAGAAGAAACAGTTAAAAAATACGGTTATCAGTCATTGACCGTAGTCAGCTATTCGGCCTCATGTCATGTTGCGGTCAGGATTATAAAACACAAGTTATCAGTTCCCATAAAACGTGTCTTTATGGCAGCGCCCTGTCCCGAACGCGAATACGATGACGAGTATTCACTGCACAACAATCTGGACTGCTTTAATAATCGTAAATGCTGCTTTTTTGCAGGTACGCGTGATGAGGAAGTTCCGATCGATGATGTACGCTGGTTTTTTTCCCATATTGAGAGTGACGATAAAGAGCTTTTGCTCTACGACTCGGGTCACTCTTTGCCAGAAAAATGGACCAGTGACGCATTAATTCAACTTGGCAAAAATCTTTAACAAACTTAAGCCGTTGCCCGCCTTATGGCGGGCCTGTTTGCTGATTACATCAAAAATTACTATACGGCTTAACAATCGTCTTCAGAAACAACAGAGTTTTTCCATATCCGTTTTAACTTCATCTAACCAGTTTTTCCTATCAACTTCGGAACTGTCTGCAATTATTCTAAACATTTTTCTATGATAATCATTTATTCCAAGAAATCCAAAAACGCATTTACCCCAGATATTTTCAAGGGGATCACCAAAATAATTGAGCTCTCGATTTTCATCTGTATTTGCGGTATTATAAACAATTGCGTATTTTATATCAAGTTTTGCAATTGGCAACCCCCCGCCCGAGTCATTCTCTGGAAAATCATAGGAATATGGAGGCCGGATCACTCTGTCAATGTACCCTTTTAAGATTGCCGGAGGTTGTCCCCACCAGTTAGGATGAATAAAGATCAGAACATCGGAGTCAACCAGTTCCCTGGCATACTGCTTAACCAGAATATCCTCTGACTGATCAGTCCCCAGTTCTGATTCTGATAATACTGGTTGGAAATTTTCTTTATAAAGGTCATGACCATATACAACTACATTGTTTTTTTTTAATGAATCAACTACAGTCTGATATATTGCATTATTAAAACTTTTCGGGTAAGGATGCGCCAATATTACACTAGCCTTCATGTTTTCTCCTTATTGCAAATTTTTCCGAGAAATTTATGCTCTTTGTTAATCACAGAATCTCATATACTCCTTATGGTATCAACAATTAATAACTATAAATCGGAACAAAGATTACGTATAAAACAGCATGTCATTATTATGATTCGCAATCATTTTATTACGGATATTATTTTAAAATTGTTTTTTAATCAGTTTTATTATATACTTTACAATCAGCATGAATATGCCAGGTTTGCATTATTTAACAAAATCAAACAAACAGGGTGTTCAAACAACATGAAGAATTCCTTCTTTTATAATCTTATCCGTGCGACAGGTATATATATTTTTATTACAGCACTGCTGCATATAATCATCCTACTGATAGACGCGGTCAGAAACCTTGACTTCTCCCGATTCAACTATTTCTCGGTACTTGATGCACAGTTGTTTTTTCCAGGAATAGATACCGGTAAAATCAGCTACATTATTTCTCTTTTTCTCTCATTTTCCTTGATTGGTCTGATATTTTTTATTATAACCAAAAAAGAATAACAGCAAAGAAACCCAGCCATTCATTTATTTTGTTTTAAAACACACAAAATTTAAAATGCTCTATTTAAAACCAACTAATAACCAGAGCATAGATAATAACAATATAAATTTGACATTTTTATCAGTAATCTATACATATACAGTACTATATTTATTAAAATAATCTACATACCATAGATGAGGCGCAAATGGAAAACATTTTTAACTGGTCAGATGATTTTTATACTGATATCAAAATAGTTGACGAACAGCATATGAAGCTGATCGAAATCATCAACCAGATCGCGCGCATCTCTATAGAACTAACCGATGAAGCAACTGACAAATTAAACAAAATCAGGCCTCAAATCATCAGCTATATCAAGACACATTTTGAAACAGAAGAGGCGCTAATGGTCAAATACAATATTGATGCCCGCCATCAGTCAGATCATATTAAAAATCATAACACCTTTAAGGATGATGTCTCCGCATTTTTAAATGACAGCAAAACCTTTAACAAAAACCATGTTATAAACATCACAGACTACCTGATTAAATGGCTCGCATACCACATACTTAATACCGACAAAAGAATGGCACGGCAGATAGATCATATTAAAAATGGCAAAACTCCGGATCAGGCTTTTGATTTAGAGCAGCAATTAATCAGTAACGACTCCAATCCTTTGCTCAAAGCGCTTCGCGCAATGTTTGATATTATATCCGAAAAAAACGAACAACTGGAAAAAGCAAACCGGGAACTTGAAGCTAAAGTCAAAGAGCGTACAATACAGCTTGAAATGTCAAACAATAAACTCAAATTACTCTCCATACAGGATGAATTGACTGGACTGATGAACCGCCGGTACGCACAGATAAGTATAAGCCAGCAGTTAGCTGAAATGGAGCGTGCCGGCGATCCCTTTTCAGTTTTACTGATTGACGCCGACAAGTTTAAGCCCATAAACGATAACTTCGGACACGATTACGGTGACCATGTTATTAAATGGGTTGCGAATCACCTGACAGATATTATCCGTAAAGAGGATATCGCGTGCCGCCTTGGAGGTGATGAATTTGTAATAATATGCCCGAATACGCGGCTTGACGGTGCGTTTAAACTTGGATCCAAAATTGTTAATATTGGAATGAAAACCCTTGAGATCAATGGTGTTAGCTGCTGGAAACCATCCTTAAGCGCGGGTGTTGCCGAAGCCTCCAATGCCGATACGACGGAGAGCCTTCTTAAAAAAGCCGACATAGCGATGTACAAGACGAAAGAGAAAGGCGGATCAGGTGTAAGTAAGTAAGTAAATAAGTAAATAAGTTACTGCCGGGTACTAAAATACCATTGACATCTTATCCACTATTTGCAAGGTCTTACTTGGATTCACTTGGAGGTTTTATGAAAAATACCCCAACCATCAGAACTCATAAACAATTATGCAAATTACTTTTTTTTCGTTTATCGACTTACAAAAAAATTCACCTGTTAACAATTATTATTCTGACGCTCGTATCAGCTACAGGATGCTCAAAAGACAAAATGGATTCCGCTCAAAACGACCCGACTTCTAATGAGAATAGTGTTGATAGTAATTCCAATATGGATAAAACTAAAACCTTAACATTCAATACAAACATGAATCATTGTGAAACTTTATTAAATAAAAATTCTGCCTCCGAAAACAAAAATAATCCAAAAAATTATAACAAAGCCGGATATAGCCTATATAAACAAAAAAAATATAACGAAGCCGCACTGCTGTTTCGCTGCTCAACATTACAGGATAAAAATTACACAGTTGGATACTATAATCTTGCATGTACAATGGCTCTATTACATAAACAGGGAGTAAATGTCGACATTAATGAAATTTTCATTCTTTTGCGAAAGTCTGTTGAATTGGATCCGGAAAGAATTGAAAAAATCAGGACTGATTCCGATCTGGATTCTATTCGAGAAACAGCAGAATATAAAAAACTCGTATCTGAAGCCAGCATTCCTAAAGCAAACAAATCCCCTCTTGTTGAAAAACTTTGCGCCTTTGAAAACTGGACATTTGTTGATTCTGAAGGACCACCACCGACATACATTTTTACAGATAAAGAGTATTGTCTCATGGGAGCGAGTCTCAAATATACAAAAAAAAACCCGGAGATGATTTATGAATTTGGAACATACACAATCGAAGATGATAACATTATACTGCATGATGAAAACAACACAAGTTTTATATACCTTGAAAACAGGGAAATTAAAGTTCTCTCTGCCAGTGGAGATCCCGACGACTTCGAAATTTATAAAGGAAACTTTCTTAAGAATATTTCTCATTCCTATGTGATGTATGGAACGGATAAAAGCTCTCTGCAGTTAAATGAACAGATTTTAAATGAATTAAAAGATCTTGCAAAAAATAAATAATTACCTTCGTGTAAATTATTCGCATTACTGATTCACACGAGCAATCCCTGCAAAAATCTTCTTCAGATCATCTGAAATCGCGACAACTACAGGAATAATCACCAGTGTTATAGCAGCACCGAAGAGAAGGCCGTATGCCAAAACCAGCGACATCTGCGATAAAAACGGATCGCTTCCACCGATACCGTATCCCGTGGGCAGTACGCCCAATACCGTTGTAATAGTACTCATCATAATCGGCCGCAGACGCGAAACAGCACCATCCACTATCTTTTTTTGCAGATCAATCTTTTTACCGGATTTATCTTTAGAGCTAATTGTATGTATCAGTAAAATCGAGTTGTTTACAACAACCCCCATAAGGCCGATCATGGCAATACCCGACATCATCGAAATCGGTATACGGTGTGTCAAAAGTACAAATGCAAACCCCGCGACTAAGAGCGGTACTGCCAACAGCACCATAAGGGGACGCTTAAACGAATTGAAGATTAATGCAATTACAAGATAAATCCCTGCAAACGCCAAAAGAGCAGCTGATGAAAGTCCCGAAAAGATTAAGGCCGACTCAACCGGTTGACCAGAATATTCTATTGAAACCTGATCATTGGTTTTAAATTTACTGCCCACAAACTGCATAACTTTCATCGGATTTATAACACGTAAATCAGTGTTGCCATAAACAGTAACAGCCCGCACTCCGTTTACATGCCGAAGGGTACCTTTCCCGGGTTTTTCACTGACAGATATAAAATTTTCGATATTAATAATCTGTCCTGCTCTGTTTGCAACTGGTAAACTCTTTAGAAAATCCTCATCGGTACGGGCATCTTCATTAAGGCGCACCCTGATATCTATGCTCTCATCTAGTGTAACCATTTTAGAAATAATCTGACCATCAAATGCAATCCTCAGAGTCGAAAGCACATCCTCTACAGTAAGCCCTGTCCGCGAAAGTATATCATAATCTATTTCAAGATCCACTTCGTTTTTGCCCTCTATATCGTCATTTTCGACATCATAGACCCCCTCTATGTCACTTACAAAGCTGCGAACTTTTTTTTCCGTTTCAATTCTGGCAGTATCGTTATTTGATATGATTCTAATCTCGAAGGGTTTTCCCATAGGCGGCCCCTGCCGCTTGATTTCACCGGTTACAACTGTTTTGCTATCAATAACTTTATTTATAGGCTCCTGAAGCTCATCAATTATCTGCTGCGCGCTGCGCTCGCGCTGAGAATAAGGATGCAGGTAGACAAACATGATCGCAAGGTTGTTCTGGGTACCGCGATTAACTGTAGTCAGCTCGTTATGTGTACCAATGCGGGTGTTTAACCCAACAACCTCTTTGCCGGCCAATTTGAAAATCAGATTTTCAATAGCAGAAATTTCCTTTTCGGTTTCACTCGCAGGCGTGCCCGGGAGCGTGGTCAATTTAAGGATTAAACCTTCTGAAGCCTCCTGCGGAAAGGGATCCTTTCTGACAAACTTACCCAAAGCAACAATAGAAATCAGACAAAGAATAATTGCTCCGGTTACAAACAGATAGCGTTTGTTAACAGCAAAAATAACAAGTATACGATATCCGTTTTCCATTTTGGCTATAATTTTTCGCTTTACGGGTTTTTCTGTTTTGCTGTGAGCAAGGTGAGTCGGAAGAACAAAAAAACTTTCGAAAAGAGAAACAGCAAGCCCCACTACAACCATGAGGGGAATAGCCCAGATAAATTTTCCGGGAAACCCGTTAAGAAAAAACAGAGGCGAAAAAGCTATCATGGTAGTCAACGAAGAAGCCAGAACCGGCATCCACATATCCTTAACGGCTTTATTAGCTGCCTCGGCCGGAGCAAGCCCATCCTCTCTGTTTGTGTTTGTCTCCTCGGAAATTACTATTGCATCATCCACAAGCATGCCTATAATTATTATAAACCCGCCAAGAGAAATAAGATTAATAGACAGCCCTATGGCTTTCATAAAGATAAACAGGGCAAAAAGCGTAAAGGGTATTCCAAAAGCGGTCCAGAGAGCTGTTCTGTAATTAAAAATGCCTATTAAAATTATTATTACAAGCGCGAACCCCATAAGAGCATTACCCACCAAAAGTGAGATGCGATTACGTGTTAACCGGGATTGATCAAACAAAATCTTCATATCAATACCGTCGGGTATTTTTTCGGAATTCAAAAGTTCATATACTGAATCAACAGTTTTAATAAGATCTGAACTGCCTGTTTTTTTTACTGTTACAGAGGCGCCCCTGCGGCCGTTGTTACGGACTATCAGATTGCGATTTTCGGGCATCATAACAACTTGTGCCATCTGAGCAAGTTTTATGCCATACCCGTCACGATTCATAATAACATTTGTGTTTAGCACCTCGCGGTAATCATCAAACTTGCTGAATAAAACAACCTTACGCTCACCGACAAACGATTCCAGTGTGCCGCCGGAACCTTCCAGATTACGTTTACCAACAGCTGCTGCAATCATTCGCAAGTCAACATTGTAGCTCCTGGCCTTAACCGGATCAATTAAAATCTGTACCTCCAGATCCGGCACACCGGCAACGCTAATCTCTCCCACACCCGGGATTCTTCTGAGTTTTACTTCAAGCTGGTCAATATAAGGTTTTAAAAGCTCATATTCGCCGGAATATCCTATCTCTAATACAGGAACATCCGAAGATGTAAATTCACGTATTACAGGACGTCCCTCCACATTATCCGGAAGCTCCAAAGAAGATTGTACAGCACGGTCAATATCATCAAAAAGTTTCGCGAAATCACGGTCCGAGGCATTATCATCGGCTCTAACTTCTACTATCGAAAGCCCCTCTTCCGATATGGAAAGAACCTCTTTAATACCGTCAATAGTTAACAACTCGTTTTCAATCGGAACCGTTACATTTAGCTCTACATCACTTACCGCGGCACCGGGATAACGGGTTTCTATTGTGATACGGTTCATCGATACCTCAGGGAACCCCTCTTTTCTGGAGTTAACAGCGGATACAGCCCCACCGATAAATACAGTCAAAACAAGAATGTTTACAAACATCCGGTGAGAAATAAAAAAAGCTACTAATCGCTGCATACGCCCCCCTGCTCGCTTTACGGGAAAACCAATGTTAAAGTATCAAGGTACTGCTTATTGTACCCTACTACAGCCCTGCTGTTATTTATATTTAAAAGATAAGTAAAAAACAGAATCTATCCACATTAATCCGGACATATCAGACACAGCAGAATCAGCTTTCTGATTAAACAATAATCAACTTACAAAAACTGTTTTCTTCTCCGGACGTGGGGCCTTGATAACCATAAACACAAGATCCTCACTGCTCTCGTTGTACCAGCAGTGCACGATATCTTTGGGGCTTTCGACAAGACTATCCTTCGAAACAGCTGCTCTCTCCTCACCGATCTCCACAACACCTGCACCCGAAATAACAAAAAATGCAACATCAACCGGGGTTATATGTTTCTTTAAAGACTGTCCGGGTTTAAGCCGAATCACTGTCACCATTGCGTTCCCGGTATTATAAATATTTCTCGCGTCCACATTATGAGCAGTATCCATAACCGGCACATCGTCTACTTTTCTTATTACCATAGTATTTCTCCTCTATTTTTATTGCATCACCTTCAAGCTATTTCGCTATTAAGTAATTTCAATGATAGTAATTATTCATATACATATCACATTAATTACTTTATAAAATTGACCGAGGTCAACTTAACGGAATAAAATGCAACTGGCCGATTTATCATCATTACGCATATCTCTGTGAAATTATCCATACGAAGTAACATTACTAAATCTAAACCGGAAATAATTGTCTGTCACAATATACATGTTTAAAAAAAATTTCGTAAATGGAATTACATTTTAATCGAAAATTTATTGACACTTTATAATATACTTATATACTAGTACACATGTATACTAGTTAATTTTGGAGTGTTTTATGAAACATCCTGTTATTGAAAAATCCCTTTGCAGTAAATGTGGAAAGTGTGTGCTTGTATGTCATTTGGATATTATTACGCAAAAACCCGGTGAGTTTCCCACAGTAAATACCAATAACTGGTGCAACGCTTGCGGTCATTGTGAAGCAGTCTGCGCAAACAGAGCTATTAGCAGGTTTAATATTTTATCCGATGACAAACTTGAAAAACAAATAACTCCACAGCAGATGAGATATTTTTTACTGAAAAAAAGAAGCTCGAGAACTTTCACTTCTCAACAAATTGATGATAAACTATTAACACGCCTGATTGACACTGCAAGCATGGCTCCTTCTGCTATCAATGGTCAGGAGAGATCCTTCATTATAATCACGGATATATCCTCAATAAACAAACTTCGTCAAAAGGTTCTTAAACATCTGAAAAAACAGCGCCCTTTTCTAAAGTTAATGGGTTCATCAATTTTTTCTGTTTTCTTGCCAAAAGATACAGTAACACATTTTAAAAATTTACTTACAGATTTTGATATTGCAATAAACAAGACAGAATCCGGCAAAGATTATATCTTTAACAATGCTGCATGTCTTGTACTATTTACCGGAATCGGCGCAGACCCGTTTGGAAAGGACAATGCCCTGGCAGCGATGCATTATCTAATGATACAGGCGGAAGCCGAAGGTCTGAGCAGCTGCATCAACGGATATTTACAATCGGCTCCGAACCTTATTAAGTCCATGGCAAAACTTCCTCCTTTACACAAGGTATTTGGAGCCATTACACTTGGATATTCCGATATTGTTTATCACTCTGGTGTTCTGCGAAAACAACCAGTTACAATAAATATCTAAGGAGCGATAATGTCACTAAAACTTGCAATGCTCGGATTTATAGACATGATGCCGATGTCGGGCTATGATTTAAAAAAATATTTTGACTCCAGCGTTCAATTTTACTGGGCTGCGACGCATAGCCAGATATACCGGACACTTCGCGAAATGGAGCAGGAAAACCTTTTGACAGTAGAAATTATTAATCAAACCGAATTCCCCAACAAAAAGGTCTATCAAATAACGGATAAAGGCAAGCAGACACTGACAAAATGGATTATGCAGTCTCCGGAACTTCCCCCTGTTCGTCACAAGTTGCTTGTACAACTATCATGGTCTGACAGGTTAAAAACAGAAGATATAATCAAGCTTCTTGAAGCCTATTCCGAACAAATTCAAAACAGATTGGATATCTACAACAGCGCCCAACAGACCAGTATAGCCGAGCTGGGACGTACGAAAAGAGAACGTCTGCTTTGGCGCGCCTTACAGGATAACGGTATTACTGCATATAATGCCGAGCTTGACTGGGCACGAAGGACAATTGAAAAACTAAAAAAACATTAACAATGGGGAACTTCGAAAAATTACAATTTTCCAGAGGGTAACATGGTTTAAGTGCCTATTCTAAAGGAATTTTTCGTGTTACCCGTGTGGCTTTTATCTTGTGCTAAAAGCTTATTGTTCTGATAAGAACAACCTACAAGGGCAAGTTCCTTTGCTGGACGCCCAGCACCACTTTGAAAAATAAAGTGGTGCTGGGCTGCTCGCATATGCAGCCTAGTTGAAAAATTAATTTTTGGAGGTTGTCAATACTCTTGACTGCCTTAATATCTTTTTATAATATCAATAAATATTAAACCATTGTGAGCAGAACTATGATAAAAAAAATTCTAACGGAAAGCTTTTCAGTTTCCAAGAAGAAGGGTACTCCTGGCTGGTGGATAAATTTGTTCTTAATATGCCTTATATTCTTAAACGCGGCAGCTGTGGTCTTAGAGTCAATTTCTGCTTTTTATTTGCAGCATATATGTATTTTCAAAATTTTCGAAATATTTTCCATTACAATCTTCACTATTGAATATTTTTTGCGTCTCTGGATATCACCAATTTTATACTCCGGTACCAAAGCCACAACCGCACGGTTTAAGTACTCCTTAACTCCGATGGCTATTGTCGATCTTCTCTCTGTTTTACCTTTTTACCTGCCCTTTGTCGGTGCGGATCTTCGGTTTGTCAGATCACTCCGTATTATGCGGCTTTTTCGTCTGTTCAAAATAGCCCGTTACGTAAAGGCTTTACACAAGATTCAGGATGTACTTAAAGACAAAAAAGAGGAACTGATTCTCTCTTTCGTTTTTGTCTTTTTTTTACTTCTCTTTACCTCCACACTTATGTATTATGTAGAACATCCTTATCAGCCGGAAAAGTTTAAAAGTATTCCTGAGTCCATGTGGTGGAGTATTTCAACGCTTACAACGGTTGGTTATGGTGATATATACCCTATCAGCCCTGAAGGGAAAATACTGGGGGGATTCATTTCTCTAATCGGAATAGCTATATTCGCTTTGCCGGCCGGCATTCTGGCTTCCGGTTTTTCAGAAAGCAGAGATAAAAAAAAGAGAACAAAATGCCCGCATTGCGGCAAAGATATTGAATCGACACTTTAACCGGTTGTAACAGGTATCTGAAGCTCTGTGAGCCACTCATTTTCACTATGCGACTTGTTCCATATTCCATCGATATATGATTCCCGGGGATTACCCGCCATAATCAGCTTATTGTCCTCTATCCATCTGAAAAGTGCCCCATATGCGTAAGACAGTGCACTGTAAGGACCTTTGTGCATTACACATGCAGCCTGTTTGACCGCCGGTATCTCTTTAAAACTGATGCGTTCAGTCTCCTTTCCGCGGCTTGCAACCGCCTCGCAAAATTCGATATCAATTTCCTGATCACGATACTCTCCGTCATGGTACATGATAAAACAGTAGGGAGGATCATCCACACAACAAAGATCCGGATTTGCCCGGCTTATCTCTTCACCTATTTTTGGGATTACTGTAAAGTAGTCATCGTAAGAGTCCACAACCATACGGCAACTGTAAACAAGCACGGAAGGAAGCTCTTTCAAGACTATGTCGTAACTTGTATTCTCCGCGTTGGCAACCGAATCAAGATAATGATTCACAGAGGTGAGTCTGCGAGCCGTTTCGACAACCTCTTCTTCAAGTTTGCTGCGCTGCTCAACAAACAGCTTGGCAATGTTTTTTCCGGCAATAATCTGTCGTATCTGCGCTACCGGAAAACCGCATTGTCTAAGTGAGACAATACGGTATGCAAGCGGAAGCTGCGAAGAAGAGTAGTAACGATAACCACTCTCCGAATCGATGTAGTCCGGTATAAGCAGACCCTCCGCCTCATAAAAGCGGAGCGCCTTGATCGTAACCTTCGTCATTTTTGAAAATAGTCCTATGCGATACATTTCAGTTTACTCCCAGCGAAATGTTTTCAGTGATACTATATATGCCGCAAATGCCATACCTGCAAGAATCGCAAACCTGGATATATCTGTTTCGATATCAGCACCCGACACCGCCCCCTGCAAAATCTTTATTCCCTGAGTCAGTGGAAAAAAATCAGAGAACCTCTGTACCGCCGCAGGAAGTATACTGTATGGAACTGTAGTGCCGGATAAAATAAGCATTGGGAAATAGAGCAATACGCAAACCATATTTGCTTTTTTAACATCAGGGACAATTGCCGCAATCAAAAAACCTATGCTGTATACAGAAAACTGAACGAATAAAAATGCTCCAGGATAACGGAAAAGGCTTCCTTCAATCGTGACCCCAAACATGAAGCGGGCTGTTAAATATACTCCCGCTCCTGAAATCCACGCAAAAAAAGTCTGTAACGCGGTAATCGAGATAAGCAGAAGCAGGGGACTAACAGGAGTCGCTTTAAACCGTTTAAGTATTTTTTCATGACGGTACGAGGCAACTGTTAAAGGAATACCCATCAAACCAGCAGCACAAATACCTATACTTGCCACTCCTGCAAAGTTTTCAGAAGCGGTTTTGGCATCACCAACTGCTCCAATCAGCATCATTATTCCAACAGGCATTACAATCCCGAAAAGAATCATATCTCCATGGCGAACCGCAAGTAAGGCCTCAATTTTTAACATCATTAAAAAGCTATATAAACTTTTTTTATCTACAATCATGCGGCATCTCCTTTGTCTGATCTCATTAACGATAAAAACAGCTCCTCAAGATTTTTATGACCATGATCAAGTATCAGGCTTCCGGGGTTACCGGATGCAATAGTTTTTCCTTTTTTTAATACAGTGATATTATCACAGAGGTACTCAACCTCATCCATAAAATGTGAAGTAAGTACGATGGTAATACCATTGCTACTCAAACCTTTCAGATAGTCCCAAACATCCCTTCTAGCTTCGGGATCAAGTCCGGTTGTTAATTCGTCCAGGAAAAGCAATTCGGGTTTTCCTATTAAAGCCTGTATCACGGCCAACTTCTGCTTCTCTCCACCAGAGAGATCCGAAACAGTATGGTCTCTCCTAACATCCAAACGGAATTTTTCAAGAAGCTCTAACCAATCCGCCCTCTTTTCATACAGTGATGCTGTTAATCTACAGCACTCCTCTACCTTGATTTTGTCCTGAAACCCGGTGTGCTGAAACTGCACACCTACTTTTTCAAATAGTTTACGTCGTTTGAGCTGAGGATCCATTCCAAGTAGCTCTACACTACCAAAATCTTTTTTGCGCAACCCGAGCATACACTCAACAGCTGTTGTTTTACCGGCACCATTATGCCCTAATAATCCAAAAATCTCACCTCTTTTGACAGAGAGACCAAAATCATTAAGAGCCTGTATGTCGCCATAACTCTTTGACAAATTTTTAATTTTCACTGCATATTCCAATTGTTGCACCTCCTGAATCATTTATAAAAGTATCCATCTGCAGTAAATTACACCAGCACAGACTACCTGTTCCAGGAACTGTCTGTTCAAAAAAATGAATTCCATTCTTCTGGCTTATATCAAAGAAGCTGCAGTGGCTACAATCAATCGGTCACTCTCCAGTTTGGGGAGAGTCAACAAAAAAAAATTGATCATTCAATATCCTTTCAGTACTTTTAAATGACATCGTGTCAGGAGGCTCAATTATGAGTTTTTTAAACAATCTTAAGATGTCTTTCAGACTTTTTCTGGTCTTCTTGTGCATAATCCTGATTACAGGTGCCGGCATGGTCTACAATCTCAAAAACCTTCGCGAAATATCCGGCATCATTGATTCCATATACAACACCAGGTTAAAGAGCATAAATTTTTTAATAGAGGCGGACCGTGACGCCTATCAATCGAGTATCGCCGTTAGCACATCTTTTGCCGAGCAGATAAACTCTAATCCCGAGCTGATTAAAAAAAACCTTGATGAAATTAGTGAAAACATGAGACAGGTGGATGAACGTTTTAACAAATTCAGGGATATATTTCTAAAATCTGAGACCGATTCTCACATACACGATTTTGCCTATTTTAAAACACAGTACGGAAAATGGGAGGCTTTCAGTAATACTATATCAGCTCATGTTAAAAATGGTGAGTATGATGATGCACAGAATATCTATTTTGGTGATTACTGGACTGCCTTCAATGAAATGCGAAATACCATGGACAAGCTGACCGGGGTTTCACTAAAAAGCGCAGAAGATGAGTACAACAAAAGTGTAAAACAGATAGAAAACATACAAAAGGTCTCAATATTGATGATTGCCGTTACCATGTTTTTCTGCATTTTTATGGGAGTAGTTTTAACAATAAGCATACTCGGACCAATAAAAAAAGTAATTACCGCAATGCAGGGAGTGGCCAAGGGAGATCTTACCGTCAAAATAGAGGCACTCGGCAGAGACGAGCTCAGCACAATGATGAAAACTCTCAAAGAAACGGTTTTATCATTAAATACAATTGTTACACACATTCACAGCTCTTCTCAAACTATTACAACCTACGCGGACGAGGTAAACGCTACAGCCCTTTCATTGAGCGAATCAACAAACGAGCAGGCTGCCAATGTCGAAGAGATATCTTCATCTCTCGAAGAGATTGGGTCAACAATAAGCATGAATACCGAGAATTCCAAGAATACTGACTCATTGGCTCAAGGAGTATCAGTTAACGCCGAAGAGGGAGGAAAAGCTGTAATACAAACTGTTGACGCAATGAAGTCAATTGCGGAAAAAATCGGAATAATAGAAGATATCGCCTACCAGACAAATCTTCTCGCCTTGAACGCCGCGATAGAAGCCGCCCGTGCAGGTGAACATGGAAGAGGTTTCTCGGTTGTTGCGTCCGAAGTAAGGAAACTCGCGGAGAAGAGCCAATTTTCCGCACAGGAGATCCGCTCGGTAGCCGACGACAGCGTTGTGATTTCTGACAAGGCAGGCAGCCTGATAAACAGGATCGTACCGGATATTAAAAAAACTGCATCACTTATTCAGGAGATTACACTCGCGTCCGAACAGCAGGATATCGGTATCAACCAGATTAATGGAGGAATGGAACAGCTTAGTATTGTAACGCAAAACACATCCTCAGCTTCAGAAGAGCTGGCAGCCATATCCAAGATGATGAAAGACCAGGCATCTGAACTTAAGAGTATGGTAAACTTCTTTAAAACATTATCTGATACAAAGAATGAGTCAATAAAGCATACAGAAAACACAGAAAAGAGTGATGCAGGCAACAAGCCCGTTAAACCGGAGAATAACCCGGAAAAGTCTAAGCATAAACAGGATAAAGATCAAAAAGAAGATAAAGTCGATTAAAAACCGAGATAGACTAAGTGAAAATATCTGCTTATCCGGTACAAAGATGAGCCGTCTTTATGCCTGATAAGTAGAGCTCTACACTATAAGCGCAGTATAAACCGAATAATGTGAATTAGAAGTAACATTTTTTAACAAATTATCTGTTTAAAATATAAACTAATGGTAAATCGTTGACAGTTTTAGTACTGAATGGTCAGTTTATACTTATGGAAACTAAAGAAAAAATTTTAAATTCTGCGGCGAAAATTTTTGCTGAAAAAAGCTACGACGGTTCCCGAGTCGATCAGATAGCTGAACACGCCGGAATACCCAAATCCCTCATCTATTATCATTTTAAGAGTAAAGAGTCCATTTTAAATACTCTTATCGAAGCATTTATCTCGGATCTTGTAAGAATTCAGAATAATATAAAGGAAATTTATGAACATGAAAAGACCATCGCTCCAAACGAACAAATAATTGAAAAGGTAGTTCCATTCTTTCAAGAAAAATCTGACATCATGAGAATTATTATGGCAGAATCCCTGAAGGTCAGTCCTTCTCCTCCTATATTACGTGTGCTAAAAACAGTAATCGATTCCAAAAAAAGTGCCGCATGCAGGTTTAATAATATAGACTATGACAATCCGAAAACGGTTTTACGTGAATTTATAAATTACATTATACCGGTATTTACTTTCAGCTGTCTTTATAATTCTTTCTCTGATATGTACGGATTTGATAGAAACCTGATTATCAAGCACTTCATTGATATTATGGATCAAAACAGCTGCGAAAATATAAGCATATTTGAAAATAAATAGTTTTAAATTTCTATATCACATGCAAAATAACAATACTGCAAACAAAGGATAACCATGGAAAAATTTTTCGTAAAATTCATAAGACTTCTTGTTAACAGACCGCTTCTAGTTAACCTTCTGCTGATATTCATTATAATTACCGGTGCCTACTCTCTTTATACAATGCAAAGGTTGGGACTACCCCGGGTAGAGCTCTATATGACCCATATCACGACCATTTATCCGGGAGCCTCTCCGGAAGATGTAGAACTTAACGTCACGAAAAAAATAGAAGCTGCTCTTGAATCTGTCAGCGATATTAAAAAATATACTTCTGTATCGATGGAAAATATGTCGTTTGTTACAGTAGAGATTAACGCATCAACCGATAATCTTAAAGAGGTTCAGGATGATATCGAGCGTGCTGTTAATCGTATCAATGATTTTCCGGAAGAGATAACAGACAAACCTGTTTTCTTTGAGGAGAAGTCGGATAACTGGTCAATTATGTCTATCGGCTTTTCATCCAACAGCAAAAACGGCAAGGAGTATGTACAGCTTGCAAAAGATTTAAAGGAAGAGTTGCTTGAAGTACCCCAGGTATCAGGGATTGATATCGAAGGCGATTACGAAAATGAAATAGTAATTAAACTCAAAAAAGCCAAACTCAATGAATATATAATATCCATTGAAGAAGTTATTAACTCGATAAAGTCAAACAAGATACGGCTTTCTGCCGGATCACTCGAATCTTTTACCACCGAGACCGGAATCGTAACCTTATCTGAATTTGAAACTGTCGAAGAAATAGAAAATATTATTGTTCGAATAAACGATGCAGGCAATGTAATACGACTTGGTGATATTGCTGAAATTTCAAAACAGATCGAAGAAGGTGACGTTATACGGAAAGTTAACGGCCACGAAGGGCTTTGGTTGGAGGTCACAAAACAGGGTAATGCTGATATTCTTGATACTGTCAATGGAATTAACCGTGTTATTGAGCGGTTTAAGGAAAGCCGGCATATTGATGAAACGGTGGATATAATCGTCTTGCGTGATGAGTCTATCGAAACTCGCGAGCGACTTACAATACTTTATACAAATGCCGGAATTGGACTTGCACTTGTTCTTATTCTGCTATTTTTCTTCTTTAGCAAGCGAATAGCATTCTGGACATCTCTTGGAATACCTGTAGCCTTTGCGACAGCGTTTATTGTTGCTTCACTTGCCGGAGTTTCAATTAACCGTGTTTCGCTTCTTGGTCTTGTAGTTGTGCTTGGTATGCTTGTTGACGACTCAATTGTTGTCGCAGAAAATATTCACAGACACCGCCTAATGGGGCACAACGGAAAAGAGTCTGCTGCCAGGGGTACAGCTCAGGTATTAATACCGGTTATCGGTACTGTTTTAACAACAGTTATTGCTTTTGTACCAATATATTTTGTTCCGGGACTGGCATTTGATTTTTCCAGAGAAATTCCTACTTTTGTAATCGCAATGCTTGTGGGAAGTCTTATAGAATCTGTTTTTGTTTTACCAGTGCATTTAGCACATGAAAAAGATGATAACGAGACGATTGAAAAAGATCCTTTTGGAATGAAACTTCTTCATTTAATGGAAAATGCTTATGAACGCTTTTTACGTAAAATGCTGTATCACCGTTATTTATCTTTTGGAGCCACCCTGCTTATCTTTGCAGCAGCACTTTTACTTTCCTTGGCACTTACGAAATTTGTAATGTTTCCAATAGACCAGGCAACAATTCTAACGATATACGGCGAGACAGAACCAGCAAGCTCGCTTTCTAATACTGATTCAATAATATCACCAGTAAACGATATCATCGAAACACTTCCGGATAATGTTATTAAGTCTTATCAGACAATTACCGGCAAAAAAGGAAGGTATTCATCAAGAAACCTGCCAAACTACTTTACCTTCGAGTTGACACTTACCACTTCTACCGAACGAGATATGACAGCGTTACAGGTTAAGGATTACATTTTTTCTGAAATTGATAAAAATGGCATAACGAAAATTGAAACCATTGATTACGAAATAGACGGTGGAGGACCACCCGCAGGAAAACCTGTATCAATAGATATTATTGGCAACGATAACGGAAAGAGGAAAAAGCTGATTTCGCAAATAATGAAAGATCTTGAGAATATCGGCCTGACCGAAATTGATACCGACTTTCGTGAAGGTAAAGTTGAAATTAGACTTGCTCCTGACTACGAACTGATATCCAGAGGTGACCTCTCTGTCGGGCAGGTCGCAAATGTAATTCGTACAGCATTTGACGGAACAATAGTAACATATATGGAAACTGCCGACGAACAGATTCCGTTCAGAGTAGTTCTTGATAAAAAAGATATTGATATTGAACATCCCTTGAGGGGCCTCTATACAATCAATAATCGGGGAATACTGATACCAGTCGAAAACCTTTTACGTTCGCAAAAAGGCTCAACGCCTCAAACTGTTTATCGATATAACGGAAAACGTAAAAACACAGTAACGGCAAATATTCCTGATGGCATGACCTCTATTGAAATATATGACAAACTGGGTTCCTTATACGCAGATTTTACAAAAGATAACCCCGGTTTTAGAATTAATCTGGGTGGTGAAGCCGAAGAGAGCACCAACACTCGAAACAAGATGATCTTCGCAACAATTCTTGCAATAATCGGAATATACTTTGTTCTGGTTCTTCAGTTCAATTCGTTGATTCAACCGGCAATAGTGATCTCTGCCATACCGTTCGGACTTATTGGAATACTTCTGGCATTTGGCTTGCAAAGAATTGATCTGTCAATGCTTGCTCTTGTGGGGATAATGGGCTATGGAGGTGTAGTTGTAAATAACTCACTTATTCTTGTAGAGTTTATAAACAATGAACGAAAAAGCAGTGATAACTCTAACTTTATCGAAAATGTTGTAAACGGATCCAAGATGCGGCTCACTCCTATTTTTCTGACAACCCTAACAACTGTCGCAGGGCTGATGCCGACAGCATACGGCTGGTTTGGAGGTATGGATTCGTTTATCTCACCTATGATTATGGCTATGGCTTGGGGGTTAATAATCGGTACCCCTGCGGTACTCTTTGTTATTCCCATACAATACGCAATAATTGAAGATATTGTTGCACTCGCAAAAAAAATAACGGGTATCGATTCAAAAGAAAACCATTTGATTAATAAGGATAAGGATTATAGGCTCAAAACCGGCAAAAAAACCACAGTAACCAGAAAAAACAAATTGGCCTATAAAAAAGACGGTAACAGATAAGCCTGTTTAGTCTCTATGTTTATACAAACCGATAAAGGAATAATGAATGAAACTGATACTTTACATAACATCAATTTTTCTTTTTATAAACATAGAGGCTGCCGGGCTGCAGAAACATATAGACACCTTCGGCTATGATTTTTTAAACAACACTATAACTGACATCGAAAAACGGGAATTAGATAGGATAAGCTTTGAAAACAGCAGTCCCTACTTTCCTGATAAAATCATCAGGCTTTACCTTATTGCTTCACAGATAAACAAGGAACCTGACTTCACCCGGGAACTTAGAGCCTTTGAATCAGTTATAAAAGAAATAGAACCGCAAACAAAGGGGCTCTCTTCTTACAACAGGGCCGAGAAAATTCTGCATATTTTGCACGATATCTATTTTAAAACCGAATTAACCGGAAGCGGTGCCGGTTACAATATCGGCATCGAAGACACGTTACGCAGTAAACGCTTTAACTGTTACAAGTCAGCCCTGATTTACAATGCAGCACTTGAGTATTTCGGTTATGAAAGCTACCTGGTGATTGTTCCGGAACATATTTTCTCTGTTGTCTTGTTAGACGGAAAGCAAATCGAAGTCGAAACCACAAACCGTTTTGGTTTTGATCCCTACGATCGCGGAGCACCGGAATACAAAAGAAAACTTGATAAACCCGGTGTTATTTTTGACAAAAAAAACTACAGCAGCAAAACACCGGTTGACAACATTTCAATCATAAGTATAATTTACAGCAACAGGCTTCTTCTTTACACCGGTCAAAAGCGTTATACGGGATACTCAGTTAAACCTGATTTTGAACGTGCAGCCGCGCTGGGAGTTCTGGGTCTGTATATGCACGGTAAAAGCACCAACCTTGCCAACAATATAATCTATCCATTTTACAGAATAAGCTCCGGCAACATGAAAAAAGATCCTGCATCAATTAGTAAATACGTAAAACAGTTTAGCGAATTTCTGGCGCATTCGCGTTTTGCCCCGTACCGCCCCATGTACAATAAAAACATCAGCATTGCAGTTCTGGAATCACAACCGGCTCTGCGTGAAAGCTATTTGTCGTCCGCAAACCCGATTAGTGCCGATACAGTCACAGATGCGTATATTCAATCATTAAAATCTGTTGAAAGTAATTCACAAAGTGCCGAAATAACCGAAACAGCCTGGAACAACATCACCATTGATTATAATCATGATCTGGCCAAGCAGATTAATACCGACTCTATTGAGGGAATAAAGAACTACGCACTGCAGCAGAAAAGACTCTTTGAAACACTATCCGCATACAAGCACAGCAGCAAATACAAAAACATGGCGGCCTATAATACCACGGTAATTCTAAACAACTATATTCTGAAAATTTACGGAACAAAAAACTATCAAAAAGCATTATCCGAAATTGACCGCGGCATAGACCTGCTCGAAAAGCAGCTCTCCTTTTACGACAAAAAGGTCATGGACTCCGTCAAAAAAAACCGCGAAATAATTGTAGAAGCCATTGGAAGGCAGTGAGAGGGCGGTGAATAGTTAATAATGAAAATGGAAGTTGCACAACAGTTAAGAGACTCTCGTTGAGACCTATTGATGTCTATTCAATTCATTTTTAAATTTTATATCACCTTTAAACTCATACTTTTCACTATAATCAAATCCATAAAAACTGTCATAAACTCTAATATTAGCTTTTTTTGTTTCAATGGCATCAAGCAAAATACCACGGTCTGTATACTCATAAACCAAAATTGGCACATATGGCATTATATTATCTTCGCCTTGCATTTCATAATCACTCACAATACCAACCAATTCAAGCTTGCCATCCAAATCAATATCTTTAGGTAACATTTGAAAATACGGAATTATTTCTTTTGATATAGACTTATCTTTATTTACAATTAGCATTAATAGCTTATTAATACTTGGTCTATCATTTACCAGCAAGAGTATTTCATAATTATCACCAATTTTCCGAATTGATGGATAATTGTTATTTATCTCAAACTCATAATCTGAATCGACAAATACAATCTTATCATCTTTATATAAACTTATGTCAAAATACATCTTAAAATCTTTAAATTCCTCAGAATCAGCAAACGCAATTGTAAATCCATAACCTAAATCTTTTAACAAAGAATTATCAGCAACTATTGGATTAAACTGTGGCAAATTATTTAAAGTATCATAGTCATTTAAATTATTGCAAGAAACCATAATTAGAAGCATAGCAATTTCTATTTTATAAATAACTTCAGTTTTAAATATTTTCAATTTTAACGCCATGAATGAATTTTCCTCTTAATTGACAAATGACCAAATGTATAAAAAATCATAAAAAGGCAAACCCACAGATTTAACCATATTTTGTTTACATTATATTATATTATATTATATTATTCAAACTACAAAAGGGCTTTTCAATAATCAACTCAATAATAATTTATCGCGATTGACATAACAATATCTTCTTCTTTCGAAGATATTTGCCGAGTAATTGTCGTCAAGTACTATGGTGAAATATTCGTAAAACTCATCATACACGAGATCCACTATTAATTATTTTATCAACAAGGAACTTGCGAAAAATTCTTTTACATAGGGACTTTAAACGGCATAACCGTTCCGGAAATGGTAATTTTTCGAAGTGCCCTTATTTCAAAAAAGACATTATCAGCTGTAAATCTTTTTCGTTATCCAGAAATTTTCAACTGAAACATTATATCGTACAGTTTTTTAAAAAGCAAGCCTTCATTACAACCATCAATTAAATCTTTAAACGGAACAATCTCCCACCTTTGTTTGCCATGATAGAATATTATTGGAACAATTAATGTAATATCTTCTCCATTTTTTTCCTGATACGACCAGATATTTGTCATGTATCGCAAAAGCTGGAGATACTCATTTTTAGGCTTAAAACTCTTGTGTTCAAACAAGAGTGCAACTGTTACATAATGGTTATCTTTCCTTTTGCAATTGTAAAGCAGATCGGTATAGTACTCTTTAAGATTTTTATCCACATAACTATTGTTATCAAGCTGTAATGAATCAAGATCAATTTCTTTTAATATTTCTTCCGGGAATACTGATCGAATTAAATCTGCGGCATTTTCTTTAACACTCTCGATCTCTTTGAAGATCTTATCGTGTTCATTCATCTTTCACCTCCTTTTCTCTTACTTATACTAACTATTTTTTTGAAAAAAAAGGTGAAGAAAACTGCGATTAATAATGAAAAGGACGAAGTACACGAAGGCTTCACTGATAAGGCAAGTAATAGTGAATAATTGTAAAGACGCTCGACCGAACGTCTCGCTAGATGCAGTGTAGAACAAAATCCACAAAACCAGAACTTCCATATTAGGTATACTATAGCCGGCACGATGCAGGCGCGGTTGCGATTATGGCAGGAGGCCATCATAGCGGACATTACAAAGCAGGAATTATTAACATAAATCAAATCAATAAAATCTTTAAGTAAAAGATTAGTAATCCTTACCCCTGCAGGGTCGAGGGGCAGCCGCCCCTCGTGGCTTTTTCTTTGGTTCTTTTTTTTTGCCATAAAAAGAAAGAACAGATAACATGTTTTGTAAAAAAACAAAAACCCTTTCTGGAAGAGAGAGAATAACGAAACCGTTCAAATAATCGCGCGTGAAGATTGCACAATTATTTTGTTTCACCACTTCGCGTCGCTGTCACTCCGCTGGGAGGGAATTAATAATGAAAAATTACTAATGTGAAAGACCCCCTGATAATTAATCGAAGCAGACACATAATCGCTGATTACGATAAATCCAAAAACCGTTTAGAAAAAATCCACAAAACCAGAATTACAATATTATGTACACTGAAGCCGGCACGATGCCGGCACCGTAGCGCTTTTGACAGAATGTCAACTTAGCGGACATTGCAAAGCAGGAATTAATAACCTCAATCACATTAATAAAACCTTCAAGCAAAGTTAAACAATCCTTTCCTGCGGGGTCAAGGGCGGCAGCCCCTTGTGGCCTTTTCTTTGGTTCTTTCTTTTTGCCATAAAAAGAAAGAACAACACTATTGCTTTGTTAAAAGCAAA
>JAFGRW010000083.1 GCA_016934935.1 Spirochaetota bacterium
AAGATTAATGTCTATATTGGTGATGAAGGTAAAATTGTCTGTTTATATAAGGCATGGAAAGATATAGAGGAAGTAGCGAAAAAAAATATTATTTCACCAGTAAAGGTTATAGAAAAACTTGAAGACAGAGGACCTGTAAATTTATACTGGAATAATGCTGGTTGTGGAAATGAAATCAGTGAAATAGAAATACGCAATATGTCCCTTACTTATTATGCAGAACCGACAGAACCGGATTCACCAACACAGCAACTTCTTCTTGAACCCGTGTATATTTTTGAAGGTGTTGTGAAAACCTTAAATGGTGAACAGGAATTTTTCTGGAAAGAATCAGCCCTATCTGACTGAATATCATTCACAATGCAACAATTGAAAATGTAAGCGGGAGTGGCGGAAATAAAATGCCGTCACTCAAAGTTCTATTGTGTTATCTTTGGCATTAAATTTGCGTTTTGCTGATATATAATTATATAATTATATGTATATATGAGTCTGTTTATTTAGTCTAATTTGTGGGAAAATCAATTTATCACCATGAATATTTTCAAAGAGTTATAGATCTGTTTTTAAGAAAAAATGCTAAAAACAGTAGTAAATAAACAGACTCATATATAAATATATTTTGGACATTTGTTAATAATCAAAATAATCCGGCACTAAATAAGAAGGCAGGGAAAGGAAGTAAATAATGAATAAAAAACAATCATTGAAAACAGTAGGAATCATTTTATGTTTATTTATTGCACTTTTTTTTGTACACACCACTGAAAGTATTGCGTTTTCATCTGCCAATATTGAATTCGATATTGATGAATCTGTGGAGGATGCAAAATATCTTCAATGGAAGATTAAAGCTAGTAAAGATTATATGGTTTATATTTATCTTAGAAGTAAAGATGGAGAGCTTTTATGTATAAAGTTTGACACCCGCAAAAGTAAAGGAGACTATGATTTTTCGAAAGATTATAGTCTTTATGTTGGTATTGGAAGTGACTATGCTGACGGCGACGCCGAAGTATATGAGTCGGAATCCTTTTATGATCTTATATCATTATATATCTCTGAAAAAGATGATAGCGAATTTTACTCTCCAGATACAGCAAAAATCGAAATGATTAGAATTGCAGGCGATGACTTCAGTCTTTATTCTATTACCCTGGCAGATAATTACGATTCTGACGACCCTTGTTGGCAGAAAGATGCTTCAGATTGGGACAACCTTAATGATTTTAATGCAGACGGCGGAAGTATTCCCGAATTTTTTTTAAATATCACCAATATGAGTTTCTATGACCAATATGTTCATGTGTATTGTGGAGCTACCCCCCCCTATGGATATACCCCCGAGCCCGACAATATTAGTATGCCCGATGGAGCTCAGGGCTTTACCAGTAACGGCTTAGATACTATTCCTTTTCCCGCATTTTTTGATTACAATCCCTATTCAACAACCTCACCATATTTTCCCGCATATAGTACTTTAGGATTGATGAACTCCTTTGGACAAGGTGGTGGTACAAATATATCATTGTCTCCTACAGCCTCAACAACTTCATCATATTTTCCTCCTCTTACAGGCGGATATACCACTGCTAGTTTAGGATCGAACGGTATTGTAAGTATTGTGAGCCAAGGTTCTCTATCCACTCTCTCAGACTCTTATTTTTCTCCTGTTTTAGGCGGATATAGTACTAGTAGTTTAGGATCGAACGGTTTTGGAAGTATCGTGAGCCAAGGTTCTCTATCCACTTTCTCAGACTCTTATTTTCCTTTTGCCTTTACCCCCTGGAGTGGTATTAATCCTTTCAACCCTAGTTATGACCTTGCGCCTCCGGGGTTTGGTCCACTTAGGGCTGCAATTAATTCTCCTCCAATATCACCTAGCTGGGCTCCAGCAGGTATGGCATACGATTCTTTTTCAGAATCTTTTTATATTCCAGGCCAATAGTGATGATGGGCGAATAAATGAATAAATGGGGACGTTTCTATTTTTCACGCAGTTGTGAATAAGTCCATATTTCACCAGACGTTATCTATGCAAACCCAAATAATAAAAAGGATGCTCAGGCGGCGGGAGAAGACACAGAGCTTCATCCGTTCAGGGAAGAACATCTGATAATGTGGAATTATGTAATCGACTAAGAGGCTCATCAGGTTTTCACAATTTATTTTTACGAAGTGTGCCTTTTGTTATTCCCAGTGAAAACCTGTGACCTTCTAATGTCCTTACATAATTGACATTATCAGACGTTCTTCCCTGAACAACTTCAAGGTTGCTCTGTGCCTCCTCCCACCGCCCTCACGGCTATTGATTATAGCCCCCGCCCACCCAAGCTTCGGTGATTCGCAGGGCTACGCATCTTCGTTCACTCCAGCAGACAGCACGACCCTTTTTTCTTTTTAGTTGCCTCTTTCATCTGTCTGCCTCCGTTCTCTTCGCCGCTCCGCCCATCTCACCACCTCCGCTTGCCCGTCCGCCCCCAGGGGCTCCCTGTTTTTGTTTTTTTTAATTACAGAAAAGAAGGTTATTTATTTATTTTAAAGCAACTAAAAGAAAAAGATATTTTTCAATAACAAGAGTATCCGATAAACCTTGAGCCAGCCTGGCGGGAAAAATGTTAGGATGGGCTGGCGTGAAAGATGCTCTGATTACATAATATGAATTATCGGATGGAATTTTTTAACCTCTTAAAAATAAAAAATAGAAAAAAATTCTGTCGGATAATTAGCTATATTATGTAAGAACTGCATATTTCATGACAGCCCATCCTATGCATTTTTCGTGACAGGCGACGTATTGGAGCATAGGTGCTATTAAGCAAAGCGGTAGGTTTTTGTGTTAGCAGCTAAAGAAGAAAAAGTGGGAAGGTGTAATTGAAACCTATTTGCTGTAAGCGCAGTTTTTCTGTACTGCCTTACAGTTTATCTCTCTCCCTCGGATGACATCGTTTGTGGGTTTCTTTTAATTCAGTGATTGTTACATGAGTATATATCTGTGTCGAGCTTAAGCATGAATGGCCTAAAAATTCCTGGATTGATTTTATGTTTGCATTGTTTCGCAGCATAGATGTGGCACATGTGTGGCGGAATCCATGGGGAAAAACATTTTTCTTTATTCCTGCCTTTTTTCCATATTTTTTTATGAGATTCCAGACTGCATTATTATATAAACCCTTGCCTCTGTTAGAGAGGAATAGATAATCATTGTATGGTATTTTTATAAATTCTGTGCGTATTGAGTTAATATAATTCTCAAGATACTTACATGCGGCTTCTCCTATTGGAACAACCCTGTCTTTTTTCCCCTTTCCCTGCTCAATTGTTAAAAAACCATCTATATAATCAACATCCCGCAACATAAGATTATTTAGTTCACTTTTCCTAATCCCTGAAGAATAAAGCACTTCCATGATTGTTCTATCCCTGTATCCGATGGGGGTGGTAAGGTCAGGCACCTGAAGCATTTTTCTTACCTCCGGTATTGTTAAAATACCTCTGGGAAGATTTTTAGGCTCTTTGGCGTATGATATATCTATTGTCGGATCTGCGATAATATAATCCTTCTCCTTTAAAAATTTAAAAAAATCCTTTATTGGTTTCAATGCATTATTCTGCACTGCTATTGTGTTTAGCCTGCCTTTGAGATTTTTACGCTTGTACTCATAAAGCTGATATTCATAGATTATATCTTTTGTTATTTTATTAAGATCATAAATATCATGCACTGTCGCAAGATACTCAAAGAACTTTTCAAGATATCTTATCTTTCCTCTAATAGTTGCTGCGGCACAATTACGAATTTCCATTGATTCTTTATATTTTTCAATTAGTTGTTTTATTAAATATTTTGAATCCATATGTTTTTTTCCTTTTAGCAAATCACTTTTTTTTTCTATATATTCTCCTGAAATTAGCTCGAAGTTAAAATTTGGGATGTTAACTGTTTGTATAATAAGATAATTTTAAGGGTCAAACTTCGATCTCGGAGTTTAACGAAGTGCCTCGAAGTACCACGAAGTAGCTCGAAGTTCGATTAATAGGGCAAGTTTGCCCTTTTTTGCCTTTTTTGTTTTAATCCCTCAAATCACTTTTTTTTTCCATATATTCTCCTAAAATCAGCTCGAAGTTAAAATTTGGGATGTTAATTGTTTGTATAATAAGATAATTTTGGGGGTCAAACTTCGATCTCGGAGTTTAACGAAGTGCCTCGAAGTACCACGAAGTAGCTCGAAGTTCGATTAATAGGACAACTTAGCCTTTTTTGCCTTCTCTTTTAATTCCTCAATATCAATTTGACCGATTAAAGAGCTATTCTTGTTCTCCGGCGTGTAGTTGATCTCATAAATATATTCTTTTCCCCATTTCCCTTTGATCATATGAATATATTCAAGATCAATAAGCTGTTTGATATGAGTGCGTATCTGAAAGTCAGACCAGCCTGTATATTCTCTGATTTGCCGGCGGGTAAATTGATATTCTTTAGAATTAATCTTTTTTTTTCTGCATTCTGCCATTATCATCTCGTGTATCAACTGAAGCAGTCTTTTGGATGGGGAAGATAGCTCTTCCATGCTCATACCCAGAACTTCATTTGCTATTTCATTCGCTTTTTCAATATCCGCCAGTTCAACTGTAATATATTCTATCTCTTTCCCATTAAGCCTCATTTTTTTCACTTCTCTTTGATACTGAAATAAAAAGGCAATAACCAATATTAAGTTTAGGTATTTCATATGGTCTCTGCGGGCACGCAGGGATTTGCTGGTAAAGGTTAAGAGCTTTGAATAGGGGTTTATTACACAGAGATTTTTAAGCAGATTATTTGCACACCTGTGCTTTTTTATTATCTGCTCAGAGTTAATTTTATTGATTAATCCCTCCATTGTATGTTTTTCTCTCTGTTTTTCAAGGATTCGTTTTGTCATCTGCCTTGATTCATCTAATGAAATAAAAATAAATCTTGAGGCTGTCTCACCATCTATATCAACCTGTGTAGTGGTGATAAAGACCATAATTGGGCCATCCACTGTGTTTTCCTCTGTACTCATAGCACCAGTTACAGGGTCTTTACCTGTATAGGCAATAGTGATTTTTTTTGAAGACTGAATTGACCGGATAGAATAGATAGCGCCATCCATGCCATCAAGCTCTTCTATAGCCAAAATTTTATGGACTAGGCTGTCTCTTCCTTTATAAAATAATGATTGGTCGGTAAGTCTGGTATATTTGACATAATCTTCATCCGGCATAAAGGCTAATACAGCATCTTGAAGAAAGGATTTTCCAGCAGCCGATCTTGACTGTATCATTACCGATAGTGGGTCTTCCATTTTTCTTGATATGGCTGCCAGGTAACACAGCAGCTTGTTTGTATCATCCCCGGTACAGCCAACTGTCTCAAAATCAGCAAGTATCTCATCAAATATATTTGGATTTTTTAAAAAATCTAAAGCCTCTTTTTGTTCTGTTTCTGTCATCTGCTTTTTTTCGCTGCCATTTTTATCCTCTGCGGCTTCTTGCCCATATTCTTCTATGTGCTCCATAATCCGGTTAATATCATCGGAAATGACATCCTCGGTCTCTCCTAAAAAATCACATAGAGCTGATATAAAAACAGTGCGGGATTTGGATGAATAAAAATCTATTGTATCAACATGAAAACGCTTTTTGCCCATATCTCTTTTAATTCCTTTAACTGTGGCCTTTAATTTCGTGGGGGTTCTTGATATTCCAATAATCTCATACTCTCTCCCGCTGAGGGTTACTTCAAAGCCATATTTCCCCTTTTGATAACTATTCTTTTTTTCTTTAGCTGCCTTCTTAGCCGTCTTCTTAATTGTTTCTTTATCTGTAGTTGTATCGATAGCAAGGTTTGCTTTAATCATTAATTCCTTAAATTCATTTTTAGGATTAGCAACTAAGGAGAAAAAACTATTTATATCCTGCCCACAGGGTAGCATTATCGGATAGACTTTTATATTTAAATCTGCGAGCATCGGGGCAATTGCCTTTGTAGCTTTCTTGCCCGCATCATCGCCATCAAAACAAAGATAGACACTCTTTACTTTATATTTTTGTAATACTGTCAAATGATCTGAAATTACCCCATTTATGCCATAGCAGGGTATGGTATTTTTAAAACCGGCATTGAATAAGGAGAGGGAATCAATGATTGATTCTGTGAGGATAATCTCATTATACAGCTTAGCAGCCTGCCAGTTAAAAATACCCCTTCTTGGCCCTGGTAAATAAAGATGATTATTTTCTTGATCTTTAATCTTTCTGCCATAGATATTTATAATATTGCCGAATAGATCATAGATTGGAAAAATAACTGAGCCGAAAAAATGTTCATGCTCTCTATCATTGAGTATTCCCAAATCTTTTAAAGAATCAATAATTTTCCCCTTATCAGGGATAATTTCTAATAAGCTTCCATTTGCAAAACCTATCTTAAAATATTTAAATATACTTGTATCATTAATCTTTCTTTTTTCAATCAGATACTTTAATCCTTGTTCATTCTTGATAAAGGTAGTGTGATAAAGCTCTACGACACGGTTTAGCAATTTTTGCTGTTTTGGTATGAGATTAAAAGGCGGTGTATCCTGATCTTTAGGAGTTGGTTTTTTTAATTTTAAGTTTTCTATTTCGGTGTTATTGAGACTGGATGTGTTGGTTTTTAGTTTTTCTATGGCTTCTCTAAAATTGATGTTATCGTATTTTGCTATAAACCCAATAACATCACCCCCGGTGGATCCTTTGCTGTCAGGTGGACAACCAAAGCAATTCCAGAGTTGTTTCATAGGATCAACTATGAAAGATGGGGTCTTTTCATTGTGGAAAGGACACAATCCCACATAACTTTGACCCTTTTTCTTTAGTTGAATTCCTTTAGATTGAATAATAGTAACTAAATCATTAGACTGTTTAATATCATCAATTTCCTTTTTGCTTATTCTCATTTCTTCTCTTCTCCCCTTTATTGCTTCTTAATTTGTCATACATCATATCCTTAAGATGTAGAATGGATTCTTTCATGCTAATAGGATTGACCTTCGCCACACCTTTCTGAAAGGATTTGTTTAATCGATTGAGGTCGGCATTGCCGGTAAAAATAAAAACAATCTTTTTTCTATCCCCTGTTTCATGGATACTCATGGAATTTAGGGTTATTCCTTTAGCCATAAGGTATGCGCTAAGGTATAAGTCTGTAGTCTCTACTTTCATCTTTTATCACCTCCTTTCTCTATTTGATTTTTAAGGGAAGATACGATATAAAAAGAAAGGGTGTTCATCAGGGATTAATCCCTGATGGATCACTTTTGGGGCCATCAACTTGAACTGTCCAAAGTTATGAAGTTGATGGCTTTTTTCTTTTGTCGAAAAATCCCCTCCAAAAAATCTGTCAAGACTCTTATACGATGTATAATATATTACACATAAGATTTTTTTTGTCAAGTATAAAAAAAGATTATGCTATATTAATTATATTTATTAATAAAAAAGGAGATTGTACTTAATATGAGTTTTCCCAAAACACTGATTATGCTACGCAAGAAAAAAGGGATGACCCAAAAGACCCTTGCTAATCTTGTCGGATTACATGTAGTGCAGATACAACGTTATGAAAATGCTACTTGTCAACCTACTCTTGATGTAATACGAAAGCTGGCTGTTACTTTCAGTGTTACCACAGATACATTAATCTTTGATAAGGATGAACGTGGGCCGGATGATGATTTGCGTTTGCAGTTTGAAGCGATCTGTAAATTTGATTCTAAAGAAAAGATGATTATTAAGGAAGTTATTGATGCTTTAATTCTCAAATACGAGGCCAAACGCTGGATATCATCTTAGAATAATTTGTTAAATGCTCTCTATAGAGACAAAGACTCGGAGTTGAGTTACTACTTTTTTGTAGAGTCATTTGTCGGAAATGCCAAAATTGGCAATTCCGACAAATGGAATTTTTTCTTTACAAAAACACAAGAAAACAATAGGGTTATCTCAAGAGATAAT
>JAFGRW010000084.1 GCA_016934935.1 Spirochaetota bacterium
CGATTGCATTTTTTTCATTCCGAATAAATTCAGGAAAATCCATTTTTATTCCTCCAAAATTCTTATAAAATTATTTTTTCGCCTAACGTTCCGCGAATACCCGAAGTTGCGACCGAAGGAAGCAATTTGGGCGGAGCGAAGCGCAGCCGGGTATTCGCTGTTATATGAAGGACCGCGCTTGCATTTTGCCAAGGATGGCAAAATGCAATTATTCATTAATTTGCTCCAAAGCACTTTTTAGTTTTAGTAAATCTGATTCAATTATTTTCTTTGCACATTCTAAACAATAGTGTTCATGGGTTCTATTTACTTTCAATTTCAACCTTTTATCACCGGCATTAATTCTATGTTTGCCATTATGTTGGCAGTTGTGAGCCTTTTTTGCATTATCAAAATCAAAACTTTTTAATAAACTTTTTGGTCTAGGCATTGAATAAATCCTCCTTAACTTTTGAGATAATTTCATTATAATTCCTATCAATTATCTCCAGTTCATCTTTTGAAAACTCATGCCGTTCGCCACTTTTTTTACCAACACAACTATTAATTCCTATATGTACGCGCAATAAATTTGTGTCATAACCACAATAATGCAATTATTCATTAAACTCGTTTTCTTACATTTTGTAATTGAACTCGAAACTTTTTAGAGTAATGAGATATGTTAAACCAAGCGAAATATCTCACCTTTCTGTCTTTAAAATCAAAATATAATACCAAATCATTCCAGCTTTTAAAACGTAAAAGCGCTTTTGTAGATATTACAAAATATTCGCAATCATTAAACCATACCGCTATTATATGATGCGGTCGTTGTGAGTAGACCAAGGCAAACATCCCTAAGAATGTAAAATTTTTGTTTTCAAAGCTAAACCGATCCGGAAGTAAATAGCTCATTGTTGCGGCATAATCATCACAATCTCCAAAACCACGCGTTAATGTATCCAAAGGATGCGAGATTACATCACCGAGTTGATACCAGCTATCTCGAGAATATTTCTTGATTCCGCTATTTTTTATGTAAGAGAAAAAAGCCTGGAACGTGAAAAACTCATTATATGGCTTAAGCTCATACTCCGGTTTAGGACGAAAGAACCGGTATACTCGTCCCCATAGTAAATAGAGCCGGAAGACCATAGATAATAGTATTGTCAAATCAACCTCCTATTGCTGCAAAAACACGACCAACGACAAGAGAAGTTCCGTATTTACCAACCCGCTCTTTTATCAAAGCCAGCTCTTCAGCGGAGTAATCTGTCTGTGCATCACATTGCATCACCTTATTCGCAAGGTTAAACAGTTTTAGTTTCTGCTCTCCCGTCTCCTCTGCTTTTGGATCAGTAAGCATCAGAATATTTACAACTGCACTCTTAAGCATTACAGACTTTCCATTCTCCTTGATTGCGTTTCCATCAAGACCTAAAATCTCTGTGTCAAAGTTTGCTTTCATTTCTTTTTCTCCAATTTATCTATCCTTTCGATAAGGGAATTTATTTTGTTTTCATGCTTTTGCATTTCTGCAATCACTGGTACAATTAATCTACTGTAAGAAATGCCATCTGGAACAAGAGGGCAATCTTCAACTTTCTTTTCCCCTTCATCTACACTCTTTAAATCTTCATCCAAATGTCCAAAACCTACGTATCTTGGATCAAGGTCAGCCACTTCTTCAGCTATTAGACCATAGTGTGATAGTTCTGGTTTTCCTTCACAGGTATGCTTATTCCTATACCAAATAGGACGCAATTTATAAATAACCGAAGAATATTGATCCTCAATATCTTCTATATCTTTTTTAAATCGCTTAGAGGACCCTTCTATAAAATCACCTGCATATATCTTAGAGTTCCCAATACCGCCATCCGCAGTAAAATAGAAACCATTGACTGTATCCATGTACCACATCCCATCATTAGCCCCAAATAACAAACGTCTCGTAGTACCATGATCTAAATTGTAAAACCTGATATTTCCATCTGCAAAGATGGTCATCCTCTTATTGAAACCTCCAGAATAAAAAGAAATATCTTCTGTAGATCTTATTTGTATTTCAGCCGAATCATATCTTATATAATTGGTGTCTTCTCCTAAATATGCAGCATTAACCCGAAGCGCATTTAATCCGAAAATATTACCACCGGTGAAGGTCAGGTCACCATCATACGTCTGATTACCGGACGCATACAGCAAAGACCGTACCGATCCTTCAGTTCCGGCTTGCCATGAAGATACTGATTCATTGTAGTATAGAATAGCCTTGTTTTGTCCTGACCCTCTATCAATTTCAATACCGGATACATTTCCAGTTATACCAGATCCAACTTCACCAGCGTTTAAAGTTATAAGCCTGTCTTGTACATTATGATTTTCAACATTTATTACGGTTTGTGTACCATACACAAAAAAAGACCCATTTACAATAAGATCTTGATTTAAGACTACATCTTCATCAAACTCTGCACCACCTTTGGATTTGATTTTACATTTTTGGCGGACATCTTCATAATTCAAAAGACCTTCTGTTTTGCTGACTGTGTACAGGACAATATCATCGGGTTCAACATCATCATTTCTGATTATCTCAATTGCCGCGGAATTTTTACGAGTCTCTTTTGTTTCAATGTCACCAACAGGAATATATTCCTCTGAAAACCACTGATGTCTGCAAACAATCGAATAGCCAACACCATCATCCGGCACATTAACCGTTACAGATTCGTTTAAAACAAATCGTCGGCCTTGATTATCTCTACCAACACCAGCACCTATAACTGGATCATTTTCCACTATATTGAAATCAAATCCGTTAATGATTCCCGCAGTTAAATAGTCTTTTTCTCTATTTATAACTTCACGACCAATTAAATCCTGTTCTTTTTCAAAATCTTCCTGGAAAAGTTTTTTCCCATTTTCTGGATAGACTAAGCCTTCAATGCCAACATAATTTGTATCCATCATACCTCCCATTCGTATAGCCGACCCGGCCGTCTTTCACGTATTCGTATTTCAAGAGAGGGGAAAAGCATATCCAACTGCTTACGGATTTGTGTTTTTACATATATTGTGACAGTACTATCTGCTGATAAATCAGGTAGATAAACTTCCCACACAAAATTGCTGTAAGAAGGTGAAGAACTGACGCCTACACCAAGGGGAGTTACTCCAATTGTGAAAATATCCTTACAAAATGCCCGATATACTTCCGCGTAATAATCTATATTCATGCGGATTATTGCCCTGACCAAATTAGCTGAAAAATCATATCTTTTAAGATTTCGGCGTAATTGAAGCCGATTATAAAAATCATCATGACTTTCACCCTGATAAGGCACAATACCGTAAACTTTTGCTTTTTCAACAAGGCTGTTATAGTCACATGAATAATAAAAAATCTGGTTGTAAAAGTATTCACAATATCGAATCAGATCAATGAACAAAATTTTTAGTATTACCTGCAAAAATCTGTGCCAACCACTATCGGTATGTTTTAGAGTTCGACGGACATTTTTCCATATGACCTGGCTAAAAGTAAAATTATGGTGTAAAGACATCATACCTCCATGTGATAACACCAACTTGAGGGTAAGCTTCAATGGGTGTATCAAGAGGACTGAAATCTTCTATTAACACATCCTGAACATTGACCAGGTTGCTAATAAAACGTGATTCCACCTGATTCTGAACTATTCTCTGACCACGGGAAAGCTGTGTAAAATACGATTGTAATTCTTTAATCGCGTCAGCCTCGGCTGGTGGTGCCGATACATAAAACAGTGTTATTGTTGCATTCCAGTTGTATGTTTCCATTGCAAATGGAATAACATTGTAAATGCCGGCCGGGTCAGTTGCGTCATTATTGAAGTGTATATAAATAATATCCAGTTGCTCCTGTGTTGGCGCACCAGTAGGTGTTATAATCGCGATACCAAGAGTGCCTCGACCTTGATACCTAGGTACAATTGCCGCATCCTTAACAAAATCAAAATTTAGGGTTTCACTCAAGAACCATGAAGAGTCATATTTTTTTTCTATGTTATCGTAGACAATACAGCGATTGCGAACATCTTCTATATCTTCTTCATCCCGGCCATATTGTGTCTGTTCAGGATTATACACGACATCAATTCCAGTGATATCTGTATACAGTGTATCTATACTCATTGATGGGATATTATAGGAAGCTCCCGCTGCTACTGATACTATATCAATTTCAGTGGTATAATAACCGGATGAATCCTGTACCGTTAACTGGTTTATTTCAACCGCGGAAAACAGACGATACTGTTTTTTTCCATTGCTTGCGTTCGTTCCAACAATTGTTAACTGCGGTATCTTGTAAACTTGTGTTGGCTTACTTGACGATCCAATTCTGATTTTACCAGTACTGGGTTTTGCCGGTTTCCAAGGTTCCAAACCACGATCTTTAAGATGGCTTGGTAATCCATCACGGTCAGCAGTTGTAACAAAAATATTACGAAAAACTGTCATTATTAAAACATTAACATATTCGGCAATAGCTCTCTTTATTATATTTATGGCTGCTCTGAATTTTCCGGTTGCACGGGTATTTATTGTTAAAATATTCTTCAGCTGTTCGTCTTCCCGGATGTACCCGTACAGAGTTTTTTCGAGTTCCTGCTCTGTTAAAAGCTCTTTCATGTATATATCCTTTTGGTTTTTCCGTTCAAAAATAATAAATCCGCGTATACGTCCGCACCATCTTTCTTAACTTCAATTTTTTTTTCATCTATCAGACTGTAAGGTTGATTCACGTTTCTTACAACACGCTTAATCTCATTCTTTAACTCAATCCACGCGATTTTATCCGATTCATCAGAATTTACATATTTATGAATATTATTACCGCCTGTTGGATTGTCTGGATCATCAAAAAATGGATAATGAAATGCTTCATGCAGATCCTGTATGAAGCATTCTTCATCTGAACAATCAATAAAATCACCGTTTCCGGTTTCAAAGTTCAAATCAAAATTGTCATCTGTTTTCCAATCTATTATATTGTTCATATCATTTTATACTTTTCAGATAAAGTTTCTTCATCAAATTCTGATGGCATTACTCCTACCAAAGGTGCTATGCCCCCGGTTTCTCCTGGTGGCTTCCCTGTACCAGCCCAATTTATAAGAGTTTCAATTTTAGAGTCAACGTCTTGCGCCCAGGACTTAAGTTTATTTCCTCTGACAAATGGCTCATTTCCATCTTCGCCGAAAACAATACCAGTTTCATTTATCGAAATGTTAGATGTGTTACTGTTGGTTATCTTGATTTCAAGACTGGTTGTGCAATTTATAATAACTTTGTCAATTTCAGATTCCTTAATCACCACAGTCTCTTTGTTTTCAAGATCAAGAAATCCTATTGAAATTATGCTGCCAATAACAGGAACAATAATAAATCCCTTACTATCATCAATTGTACATGATCGTAATCTTGCACTATAAGAGACCGACATTTCATCCTCATCGAGTAAGCCAACATTGGCAGTATATGTATTTTCATCAACCGAGAGTACTTTGGCGTTTGCACATGCATACAACTCAACGCCATTCCATGCCGCACTTTTTATCGCTTCAAGTAATGTTGGCTTAACTTTTTTCATTACACCTCGTGTTTAACAACAGATAGTTTTCGCCTGTAACCCTGGTCGCTATACGTCATAATATTTTTGGTAACCAAATACTGTCCATTTTTGTCTGGATAACGTTTGTCAAAGAACTGTATCTGTTGGCTATGTGTTGTTTGTGGAAAACCAAAGGAAGTTATTTCCCCGGCATAACCTCCTTTGCAATACTGTTTAAATAGTGTATCCAGTCTATCGTACAATTCACCCTGGGATATATCATGCAGTACAATTTTTTTAACTCGAGCGCCATCACCTTTTTCCGCGCGTAAAACCTTACCGGTTCCGTCAGTAAATCGTGAGACAATTACAATTTTACTATATTCTCCTTTATCAGAGAAGCTGATTGTGTCAGATATAAGATTATTGCCATATGTATAAACTGGTATCTTTTCAGGCGCCAACCTGTCAGGTTTGTCAAAAATCAGTTTGTTCCCACGCATAAACGCGACATATCCTGATAGTTGCGCAAGATCCTGAATAACAAACAGTTTGGTTTTTTGTTGATAGGGGCGATATTTTATATAGCTTCCCATCTGAATTTCTGAAGTGTCAATATATGAATTGTCTGCCAACAACATCTGAATAATACTACCGGCTTCGGTATTTGTAAAAGTACGAGATATTTTTTCTCCATTAAGTGAGTCAAAGTAATCATAACACTTAACGGAATATGGTTGCGTTGGTGAAACATCGTTGACCAACCCTTCAAACTCTTGAGCGATACCATATTGTGAATACCCTGCTGAAAAACGGACAGGTGTACCAGGCCTGATTGAAGAGGGGTCAAGTTTCTTATAATACGCGAGATCAATTTTCAAAAGATCCGACATCGTCTCGTTACTTGACTCAAGCTCAACGTTTTTAACAGCCGGAAATAATTTGTTCCCAATGATCAATTCATGATCAAGCGCAAACATGTCTAAGCTCCTTTGCTTTATGCATATCGCGCTCACTAACCAAAGCAGGGATAGTAACAGTATTGCCCGCCGTAATAATTTCATGATTATTCTCCTTCTGGATATGATAATATAAGTCCATTGTACCGTAATATTGATGTGCAAGTGTAAAGTAATCATCACCAGCAACTAATTTATGTAAAATCTTTGTTGTGTTAAGATTCGGTATTACTATTTCCAAACCCGGCTCAATATCCCATTGGTTGGTGATTACCGCCTCGTTAATTCTGTAAATAGCAGGCCAGATACTCCATTGCAGAAAATACATATTTGAAATTCTGTATAAAGTGTCACCGGTTCGTGTAATATACTTATCAAGTATCTTGAACTTATATGAGGTCATCCATAGCCTCCAATAACGATGTGTCATCCATAAGCTCAAGCTCATCATCTGAAACAAAGGTCAGTGTTAAGGTTTCATATCCTTGCATGCCCGGTGTTTCCGGATGATCTATATCTTCAAAGACAACTTTTTCAATACCATACATATCTGTTTTGGGGCATACTATTGTTATAGATTCTTTTTTATCCCATTCTGCTATGACTTGCGCGACTTCTGCGCTTACCGCACTATAATTTCTTGCCATCAGTACCAGATCTATCTTTATTGTATAATCATCCCGGCCGGTCAGTTCTTTTACTGTACCGTCACGCCCTGGTACTGGCGTTTTAACCAAACGTTTCTTACCTGAAACATGTACATGACATTCTATTGGCACAGTATAATCGCCCAGTTTACATGGCACCAGCTGTGTACTAAGAAACGGAATGCTGATCTTGCCACCGTGTATCTCGAATGGATTCTCAAAACCGTCCAGATTTATTTCAAGTGGTGCCATGCGCCCTCTCTACAAGATCAAAAAGATATTCTGCCAGGGAGTCTGCTAATTCGCGAATGTTGCCCTCACGATTTTCGCCATTCAGGTTCAATGTGCCAACAAGCTGCTGAATATTAAGACTCAACCCGCCTCGATTTGTTGTCAATTGAGCCGTTTTTTCTGAAGAACCATATCCTTGCAATGATTGCATTGATTTTTGCATATATGGTTTAACAGCTGGATCTTTACGTGAAGATTCCTTTTCGATTCCACTTTCAAATGTTGTAACAACGGCACGACCCGAAGCCGTTAATGTGCTAAATGGACCTTCCGGTGCGTCAGAGTGAGGAAAAAGTTTTTTAACAAGACCAAATCCTGCAGACATTTTTTCTTTCATCCACTCAACTTTTTCAGCAAAACCGGATACAAATGCGGTTACAAGCCCTGAACCTGCTGCTTTTGCTGTTTCAGGAATAGACATTATTTTATCTTTTATACCGGTAGTAAATGAAGTGAATGAATGGTAGGCGCCGTTTATTTTGCCGGTTATTAGAGACCAAGCTCCGACACCTTTGGATTTTATTAAGTCCCAGTTTTTATAAACAGCCACACCCGCGGCGATAACCGCGCCAAAAGGGCCGGTTATCGCGAGTATTGCGCCGCCAATAACCAGCTTCATCCAAACTGGAGCCTCGCTCCACTTGTTCTTTATACCTGTCCATGCCTCGGATAATTTGGTTTTTATCTTTTCGCCAAGACCTGTAAAAAAAGAAACAGCAGAGTCCCATTTTCCTTTTATCCAACCCCATGCTGCCGCGCCTTTCTCTTTAATAAGATCCCAGTTTTTATAAACAGCCACACCGGCAAGAATCAAAACTCCAATAGGACCGGTTACAGCAAGTATGGCTCCTCCAATAACAACCTTGAACCATGTCGGCGCTTCTCCCCATTTTGTTTTAATCCAGTTCCAGGCATTAACAGCTTTATCTTTAATCATTTCCCAGTTTTTATACACATATATTCCTGCAGCAACTACAGCCATCAAACCAACAACAATCCATGTAATCGGACATGCCAAAAAAGCACTGTTCAACGCCCACTGGGCCACTGCCGCAATTTTTGTCGCAACAGTACTCGCTGTAGTAGCCGCGGTTTTTGCCCAGGTTGCAATGCTGAAAGCAGAAGTTGCTCCAGTGTTAACCGTTGTGGCTCCCGCGGCTGCCATTTGAGATAACGTGTATAAACCTAAAGCTCCTTTGGCCATGATTATAGCGCCGCCAACAGTAAGAACAACACCGGAAAGAGTAATAAAGCCGCCAACAAAGGCCATAAGTTTTGGATGTTCAGCCCCAAAGCCGGCTACTACAGTTAAGCCTTTTGCAAGTATATCAAAGAACGGTTTTAAAGCCGCTCCCATACCGCCACCCATAACACCTTTAAGGTTGCTCCAGCTTTCCGAGACTTTTTTTATGCTGGTATCAATATTATTAAGGTTTGCTGCCGCCATGGCATCGACGATATCTGTACCTGAAGCTTCTCGCATGGCTTGTATATTTTCGTTGAGCTTTCCGGTTTTATCCCAAAGGTTAGTTACTAGCTTCATGCCCTCTTGGGTAAATGCATCTCTTAAAAGATCGTTTTCTGTACTATCAATAGTATTTCCAAAACGTTCATGTAGCTTACCTAATATATCAGCAACCGGCAATGCTTTACCCGAGGCGTCGGTTAAATCGACACCCAGTTTTTTTGATGCAGAACCAATATTATTTACAAAAGATCTAAAACCGGTACCAGCTTCACCTTCGGGTAAGACATTCTGTAACATCCCGACTACATTAAACTGTTCAGCCATGTCATAACCGGCTGCAGCTGCTACACCAGACACAGATTCCATTGCCTGTTGCATTTTGGAACCCTCTGTTTTATACATCTTTACAGATAAAGACAGATTATTAGCAAACAGATTAGCGAAATTCTCATCTGACATGCCTTCATACAGTTTCTTATTCTGATTATAAACGGTACCAAAAAAAGAAGACAGTTGTTTCGCGTCACCCTTGGTTGCCTTTGCTGCCTTTGCAACACTTTCTGCTACAGCCCCAATTGAGTTATCGTCTATTGTTTCAATACCGCTCTTGATATCATAAGCTGCAGCCAGTATGTCATTTCGGGCAATTCCCATCGAACCGCCCATACCAATAGCTGCTTTATCAATTCTTTTGATTGCGTCTTCGGAAAGGCTAAGCGAGGCAAGATTGGATTTTAAAACACCGGCTTCACGGCCGGCAGTGATCATGCTTTTTGAAGCCATAAGAATACCTGTGCCGGCAGCGGTCATAATGCCGCCGACTTTCAGGTTCTTCATGCTGCTCTCATAAAGTTCAACACCGCCTTTGATACTGCCGATCTGCTCCTTCAAGCGTGTCGCGTTGTCGCCAACTTTTGCAAATACATTGCTTGCAAGATCTTTGGCGGTTATGGCAGCTCCAAATGTATAATAACCGGATGCGCTCATTTATCTAAACATGGCAGATATAACCCGTGCTAAAGCTTCTGCCTGCTCCTCTTTTCGTTTTTTTTCAAGGTACACTGCGTCCAAACGCAGTTTTAGCCGCTCATCATAAGGGAGCGAATCGTAGGGTGTCTGGGGAAAGTGCGCGCGGACGAGAACCTCCTCGTACGCAGAGCCGTATTCGAGGTCATCTATACGACTCTCTATAATTTTTTTGTTGTCACCTTCTGGGCTGTACCGGCCTCCTGTACCAGCTGCCGGGCAATAGGTACAGGTAAAGTATCTTTTTCCGCAATAATCTGATTAAAGGTGTCAATCTCGGGATACAACACACAATCAAGACACAACTGCAGATTTTTTTTATAATCAGACAAGTTGTTGTTTTCAAAAGTAGCTTCCATAAGAGACGCGTCCGGCACCTTGCAAATAAGATCAACAGGGTCTTCACCCAGTTTAATCATTGTTACCCTGTCCGGGTACATCTCTTTCCACTCACGTATTTTAGGTTCAAGCTCTTTCAGCTTTTCATCAGTTATTCTGTAGTTCTTCATTTTGACTCCTTGTTTTTTATAGTGGTGTTTCGACACAGGGCATTAGTAGTTTAATGTCAAGATCTACCACAAATTCGGTATCTCCCTGTTTGCGTTTTTTGCCGCGCTTTTCAATCAGCACCTGAGGGTAAAGTTCCTTGAACTTTTTTCCGTCAGATTTTTCCAATATACCGACAACTGGAAAAGGTGGCAGCATTGTAACATCACCACCATATGGAGTGGCGGCAACAACAAGCTTTTCGTATTCATCCATATTCACACTCATTTTGCCGGTGCCTTCATAATTACCTCTACCGAAACCATTTGGGGTTGTACCTTTACCGTAATGCAGTTTTACATCACGTTTAGCGTCATCATCAAAGCTTTGAATACCAACAAGTGTTCTTGCCATGACTGTAGCGGTATATCCTCCCCACCCATAACTCTCTATCATGTTATCCTCCTATTCGCTTTTACGATAACCAATTTCAAGCGTGTAACGCTCATTGGTTCCACGTTTTTGTAAATGCAGTTTACCGGTAACTTCGTTTGCGGCAAAGGCCAGTTCAGTTTCATGACCCTTTATCTCCGCGTTACCTGGTTCTTCCATTTGTTCGCTGATTGCGTTATCAATATCAGCTTTCAAAGATTCCACACCACCTTCATCACCGTCGGCACCTTCTTCACTATTCACGTATGGCATAATCTTGGTATACGCTATAAATCTTGCCTTGTCGGCAGGTCGTAGGTCATGTATGGTCTGAAAATCAGAATCGGCCGGACTTAAAAGCCAGTCCTTTTTAATGTAAATACCTTCCCAATTTTGATATTGGCACGCAAACACACCTTTTGCCGTTTCCAGACTGTCAATTATTGACGACAGCTCTGTCCAGTGTTGGATCTTAACCGCTGTTTTTGACGCGAATTGACCTACATGTCCCGGATGCTCATTAACTTTGCATCCTGAAAGTACGGCACCCAAAAGTATCGCAGCCGATTTGAAACTTTCATCAGTACCATATCGCAAGCGGCTGCAGACGATGGAAATCCGAAGAGCCGAAAAAAGTCGCAACTCGTCTTTCATTGTATAGTAATATGAAAGAATATCTTCACCATCAGCTATTGCCGGATACTCTAATATAAAGTTGATGAAAATACGCGCGTCTTCAAATTCCGGAAGTTTGGTTTTGATAGCTTCCCAAAATGGACGATCAAAACCGCCGATTATGTGAATAAATCGGTATGGAAACCTTTCTGGTGAATACTGCATGCGTATCGCGTCAACAGCTACAAGAAACTCTGTCATTGACGCGGTTGGCGCAGTAGTTGAAAACGCGTAGGTGTCGCCATTATTAAACGCGTCACCACTTCCCGAAAAGCTGACCTTTACACTGCCAAACAGTGCTATAGACACATCCACAGCCGGTGTTGTAAAAACATCAGACCAGGTAATGCCGTTATCCAGTGAATACCTGAAGGTCGCGGTCTCAAAAGCTCCACCCTGAATTATTTCAACAACAACCCGGCGGGTTTCCATAATATCTCCGGTTACAGTCATAACTGCCGAACCACTTCCGGTATGTGTTACAGAACTAACCGAACCTTCAACATCGTTAACCGGTCGCATTGCGTAACATGTTTTACCACCCTCCGCAAAATGACGATTTATGGTATCTACAAGAGACCCGGCTCCAAAATAAAAACTGGCATCATTAGGGGATGCGATTTCATAAAGAAGGTTTGGTTCTCCTTTTTCAGCGATGCCCAGCTTTACCTGCAACCCGTCTACTTTTTTTCCATTCCCCAGATTGCCATCACTTAAAGGAATATCTACTGGTTGTTTCATGTTACCTCCTTACCGTGGTGTCATGGTGGTTGTTTTTTTTAGAGCCGCGATAAATCTTTGTTCATCAACGGATCCGTCACGCCCTGGCGTAAGTGTTGTTCGTAGCGCGCCGGCAACATCCGGGCGTACCCCGTACAACCTGACAAGTTCATCAATTGTTGGCTTTTTTTGCGTGTAGCCGTTCTGATTGTCCTGTTTTTGAGTATTCTCTTTTTCTGCCATTAGTATAGGCCTCCCTGTTCAAAATGTGCATCAGTGATCCGGGGAATAATTCTTTCTGAATATAGTCCGTCAGTTAACACTACCTGACAATACGACATATAGATACCGTCTTTAATAATATTTGCGTCATCAAGATAACCAAATATACCCGGTCTTACCGATACGGTATGCCCGTTTCTTTTTGTAAAATGTTTGTGGTTATGAAGATAATCATGTACCTGAACAACAAAAGGCTTCATTGCGTCCGGATCATCACTGTTTTCTATGTGATGATAAATATCCTTGCTGAAAAACTTGAGAGTATAAGTATGAGTAGTTTCGTACTCCTTTTTCACAATGCGTATTGTTGTCTCTTCAACAATACGTTCATCATCTGTTTCAACAGCACGTGGTGGCGAAACAAGAGATGAAAGAGTACAACACGGCAAGTTATTGGTAATTTCCGATGGTGACGGTACGATTTCATAAAAGGAATCGTGAAGCAGGTTTGTTGCCGCGCCATCAACAATATTGGACACTACAATATTCTGAAAATATGTTATGTGATCCAGTATCATTTTTCAATAACCTCAATCATGCGTTTTGTAAATTCGTCTGCCATCTCTTCTTGTGCCTCTTCAAAAGCCGGACCCACATGAGGCCGCGCTGCCAGATTTCGTGGTTCGTAACCAAGTTCCAGCGCACGTGCCTGCGGGTGGTTAGTACCAACATGCGCCTCTGTTTTGCTAATCTGTTTGGTTGTGTACGAACTCAGATAATCACCTTTCTCAATCAGTTTTTGGCTGCCTCTCTTTTTTGCCCTTGTTTGAGGTAAAAGATCCGGACCCTCAATTTTCTGATCCCTGATGTTTTTTATTATCTGTTTTCTTGCAATATGCGCGCAACGACCTACAGACTGACTGATAGCATCAGCGAAAGGTATGTTGCCAAGACCTGTACATTTATCCCAATCACCAAAAAATTCACTCATAAACACACTCTATTTTCATGAACAAGGTGCCATAAACCGTTTCCGGACGACCAACACCTGAAATACGAAATTCATGCCCGCCTGTAACAACATTCTCTTCATTAACAGACCCGTCAATAATCACGGTGTCTGTTTCCTGCAGCGCATAACCTTCCAGTGCTTCAACCATAAAATGCACATCGATGCCTCGCTTTATTCTTCGCCCCTGTTCGCTGTCTGTAAATTCCCGTTCAAACTCGGTCAAACAGCAATGGTTAATAATAAACGGTTCACGTGTCATTTTTCGCGCGGCATTCAATGGACCGTATCCGGTATTAACAACGCTTTTCATTAAAACTATTTTTTGCGTGTTATACTTTTTCCAGGCAGACCCGATTAGATGAGTACCTGCTAAAACTCTCATATGTATTCCGCCAGCGTGGTTTCTGCATTCGCGACATGTGTTTGAATCAGATGCTTAAAATCATCTCCTGAAACAGCCTGAAGCGTTACCCTCAATCCGTTGGGGAGCTGAATATCCCGTTCAGCTCCCGCGGCTTTTTGTCTCCATAAATGTTCAAGAACATAAACATGCATAAACTCAATTTCTGCATCCTTTACGGCTTCTGCTCGTTCCGGATTTTCCGGGCTTTCAGATTCTGCATCCTGCATAGCCTCACGTCCAATGCACTTGATAATTCGTTGTCGTGCGCGGCGTGCCGCTCTTGCACAGTACTGCTCAAAGTCAGCGGGCAAAATATCAAGAAGTTCCGCTGTCCAGTACAGACGGATGTCATCCATTGAGTTTATCATGGCTATTTTGTTTCCTTTTCACAAGAAACAAGTTCGCCGCTGCTCAATTTTGATCTAATGAAAAGGGTTTTTTTTACAGAAAACACTTTGTCCGTTTTCAATTTTCCGTTTTCAAAAGGGAGCAGCTCCTGGTCATGCTCAATATCACAAAAGCCGCATCCGGTTTTTGCGATATCAAGCTTTATTCGTACTTTAATATTATCCATTACAGCCTCCTTACGACGCCAACATCAGCATTTTAGACGCATCGCGAAACATTATGGAATAACCAACAACTTCGCTTATTACCGCGTTTTCCAGCTGCTTTTCGATAACCTTGTCATACTCAATAAGCGAGCCACCTTTTTCAAAGATCTCTTCAATGGCAGCCTTCTGATCCAGGGCAATAATTTTCTTTGCCGGTACAGCCGGTGCGACCTTGGGTGCCGGTGGCATGTTGGGGCCGTTTTTACTGGTAAACTCAGGCAAACATTCGTACTCGATGGCTTGTGTCTCGTCAGAAATCATGAATGAAAGACTGAATTTTTTAGCGGCATATTTAAGCTGAATAACATCGCGATATTTCAAAACAGTGTTTTCACTTGCAACATTCGAAATAGGGTTACTGTTACCGTCACCGTTAATGAGAGTATTCACAAGCAGGGCAACTTTTTCGGTCTCGATGTTTCTACCAAGTTGTTTCATAACAGTAATGAAATAGTTTATACTCATTCTGCGTGCTGTCTCGTAAGACTGCTGTATCTGATAACCGGTTTTGTGTAGTTTGATCGGCTTGTCCTTGAACTTGATGGTAACTACAGGAAATTCGGCGCTTTCGGCAACACGGGCAAGTTTTGCTGTAGAGTTGGCTATATCAACAGCGGCACTTTGATATACAGAGCCATCAATACCAGTGCGAGTCGCGATTAGATCCTTTGTTCCGGCCAGCAGGCTATTATCATCCATACCGGCTCTTACAGCCTTGTTAATGACTTCCGGAAACAGTACTTTATTGTCGTTTGTTCGGTAAAAGTCCTCAACAAGCGCAGCCTGTGAACCGGATAGTCGAAGACCTCGCACTGCCAGTTGTTGCGCAAAGGCGTCAAGTCCGTTGGTTAAAGCTTCTGCCGAAAGCTTTTCTTTCTTTTGAGCGTATTGCTGAAGGTGCTCTGAAAAAGTTACGCCCGCGGCCTTCGCGTCGTCATACATGCTTCGTGAAAGATCAATTTTATCTATGTGCATTTTTTTCTCCTTTATCCGAGTAATTTAAATGTTACGGTGTTTGCTTCTGTATCAACATCAACAACAGGGTAGCGCTTGCCTGTGTCTGGTGAAGCCGGCGTTTTAACACCACCGTCGCCGTTTGCAACAAGTTCAACTGCCTCACCAACAGACGGCGCGCTACCAGTATAAGGCAGGGTCACATACCCGCGCTCTTTTACAGCACACACCTCATTTCCATGGTCTATGGTGACTACCACACCACGGAAATTATCCTCTTCATCACATAATGCAACAGTCAGGTTTGTGGATATTTTCACAACCTTGTCTTCATCAATACCACGTTGCAGTGAGTCGGCAAGGTATGACGGTTCGTCTTTAATGCCGCTAAAATTTACTGTAAACATACTCCCTCCTTACACTTCAAAATCGTCTTTATTTATTTTTCCCGATTCGTTGCTACCATCCGGCTCTTTACCCCGGCTTGCGGACGCACGTGACAATGCCGCGCCACAGACTGTGCAAGACAATGTAAAGTTTGCTTCCGCTTTTCTGCGGTACATTTCCAGCATTTCCTTAACATCACCGACATCAGCTTTCGCGATAGCGTTTGCTATAGGTTTAGCGAGCTCGCCGTCTTCCGTTAGACCTTCCGCAAGTTTTGCAAATTTTATTGCTTCGTTACGGGTGTCAGACAAATATGCCTCCGCGACATCAAAGCGTTCTTTTGCCTGTGTCAAAAACTCCGCAAGCTTTTCTTCCTTGAATGTTTCACCAAAGATATCCTTGCAAAATGACACAAATTCTTCATTACGTTCATGAAGTGCTTTGAATTTTGTTGCGATATCCTGCTGAAACAAAATCTGTGCACCAGCATCAAGCGTTATCTCATTCACGCCCGGCGTAAAACCATACAATGCCGCCTCGATACCCAAAAGGGTTGCCATAGTTCTGCTTAATTTCATAACTGTTTCGTCTCCTGTTATTTCGGGAACATCGATTGGGAGATTATCTTTATTGTTGTCCGACCCATTGTCGTTATCCGGATCACTCGAAAACATATCCTTGCGCTTGGCAAAACCATCGGCCCCCTGCCATACAATACTGATTTCACCATATCCGTATATTTTCGTTGCGATCATTCGTACAACTTCATTGCCTACGTTTTCTCCAAGGTGTGACCAAAACTCCCAGTCATCCAGAGAGGGGTGTGACTTTTCGAAATCAAAAGTTACCTCAACAGAAACGCTGTGAAGAGCACCCGCCTTGAATCCTTTAATAATGCGAATATTCATATCGCCATCTTTGATGATTTTTAAAGTGCAGTTAATACCGGGAGGGTTTTCTGATTCATCGTACCAGCACTTGCAGACATACCCCAGCCATTTTAAAACATCATGATCATGATTTGGATATATGGTCTGACCTTTAAGTAACTTGTATGATTTCTTTAAAACACCAGCTTTTGAAAAATCAATACCACGGTTCTTTAAAAACACAGCGGATAACGCGCGAAATGGAATATAAAACGCTTCGTTATCTTCATCCAGTTCAAAAGAGCCAGTTGGTTCGGGTATATCGTCAGACCGCAAAACATCCGCGCGCAGCTGTAAAGTCGCGCGGTTGCCGCAATCGTGAATAAAGATACCCTGATCCTGTAATGCAGTTAATAGTGTCTTGAGTTTTTTTTCTGCCATCATACCCTCGAAACTTGAGTTTCAAGGGATCTTTTGTGTTGGGGGGAGATTTTCGGGAGACATAACGCCACGGATTATGTCACAGTATCGTTTCAGCCTTTCAGAAAGCTGTTTAAAATCGTTTAAAAACAAAAACTGGTATAATCTATCATGCGTTATCAAAAAGGGCTAAAAATGCCTTTATTTTGCGTCTATATAATAAAGTTTTATTGCGATGTCACGCACATGCTCAGGTAATTTCTCTACAGGATATCCGGCATTCAAAATATCTTCTCCATACCACCGCCATGTGCTGTCAAGTTCTGGTCCAACTCCACAATGTTCTGTGAAAAGATCAGGGAGATTCTCAATCAACAATATATCAAGATCTTCATAGCTATCATCATCAAGAGCGCATAAAGCCGCATCAAATTCGACAAGTTCAATATCTGCGCGCTTTTTAGATAATATTGCTTTAATCGTTTGTTTTTTCATTTTGTAACTCAATATACTGGCTCCTGTATCTTTCAAGTGCTCTTGGGTACAAGGGCATCAATGTTGTAATTCTGTGATCATCAGGATCAACTCCAACAACTATTCCATCCACAGTGTTCACAAAGTTAATCCGTGGTGTACCGTTATCATTAAATATAAATACACGGTCATAATTTTTCAAGTACTCTTTAGATACAGAAACATATTTCGCTTTATCCGTAATGTCCAATTCGTGAGCATGCGCCTTAAAATGACTCTGTAATAAAACATCATCAGTCCACGTTGACGTCTGCAGTGAATTTATCTTTGATGCCAATTCATCCTTTGTCAGATTCTTGATTTCGTTATTTCGTTTATTAACCATGTCTTGACGCTTCTTTCTTTCTTTATCTGTGAAATTTTCAAATTCCGGTTGATGCAGTGTATCAAGAGTCTCTCCATTCATGTTTTTTACCCGGGTCTGCGTAGATATTACCGTTGTAGTCCGGCACCGGCCATGATAGGGTGGCAGTTTACAGCCAATCTTTTTCATAATATCATCGGTACTCATTCCTTTCCAGGCATCAACATCAGACGAACGCGGCCATTTGAATTTTTCGGTTAACTCGTCAAGCGGTGTTTTCATTGTTTCCTGTACGTAATTAACTGCAGTTTCAGTCTTGATTCGCCTGCCGTTCATTTCACGGCAAATATCAGAAGTTCTTTCGTCCAGTATTGCCACAACTTCCATCTCGGCAATACCAAGCCTCTGAAAACTGAATGTGCGCCCGTAATTTCTTGATCTGTTAACAGCATTGCGAATCACAAGGTCATAATAATCCGTGACGCGTGGATGAGAAAAGGCATCACCCATTTTTTCTTGCAGTCTTTTAACAACAGCCGGATCGTATGCGCGCTCAACTCCTCTCAGTTCGTTCTCAATAACTTCTTTAAGGTCATCCTTGTAGTGCTCCCATTGGTTAGCAAAGAAAAACTGATCATTTTCCTGAAACCATTTTAAAGCAGTTTCATCTGTAATCTTCCATTCGCCGTTTTTTCCATCCCAACCCTTGCCAAGCCCTAACTTGTAGGCCTTGTCATTGTGTGTTTCAGATAATGGTGCAACGTCTTCTGGCAAGTTCCTGGTTAAACAGTTTTCCGCGTCAGTCATTATTCTATCAAGAACATCATCATGAGTTGTGTGTATTTCAACCCGTTCAACAACACCATTAACTTTGGCATAATAGATTTCAAAGAACTCACCAGCGTATGCTTCTTCTATGCTACGTACAACTTTGTCAGCGGCACCAGTTTTTTTTTTGAAAACGAATCTTTGTGAATCTCTATGGACGGCCTCATAAAAACATACTTGTCATCACTCTTGTTATATTCAAACGTTAGGCTTTGTTTCTGGCTGGTACCCGTTGCCTTTTCATAACCCAATTCGCGCGCAAGCTGGTCATTATCTATAATACCCGCGTCCCTTCGCGCGATTGCTGCTCGTTGCTTAATTTCGCTTGTTTCGGCTTCATCTTTAGCTTTAAGTGACGGGCTCTGTTTAAAAGATATAGAGCAAGACGCCGGGATGCTGCTCATAACAAGGTGCAGGTTGTAACTGTGTTCATTGGCTCGTTTTATCATACGCTGAATATTTTTTATTTTACCCAGCAATGTTTGATAGCAAACTGTCGCGTATGTTTCTGTTGTGCTGTAACTTCTGCCAGCCATTGCCGGGTCAATATCAATCCCCGAAAAAACCATGTGTTCGGTATTCCGAATAACCGGATCTATCTGACCTGCGTTCTTGGATATATTATGGTGATTGATCTCTACATTTTTAAGTGTAGAAGCGATACCATCAACACGACTTTTCTTAAAAGCCTCTTTTCGTTGAACCAAAATACGTTCAGCACGATTCTTGTATTCTGCTTCGGTTTCCTGAAACCCCTGTTTAATATCAGAGGTCATATGCATATACCCTAAAAGCCCCCAAAGGGTTGTGTACTCATCAATGGACTTCCACTGTTTCATCTGATACAACAGATATTTACCCGCTGCCAGCATGGGAATTATACCATAAGGTGATCCCTCATTACACATAAGTGGAATGTATGAATATGTGCTGGGATTCAATTGCTTGTCACCCTGCCATGTTTGTTGAAAAGGAACATACCTGTTATTTTGCAATTTAAAACGTATTGTCTTTACCGGAACCTGATAAACCTGTTCGATACCAGATAAACGAGTTGTTGGGACAGTCTCTTGAGATAGTGCCCCGGTAACAAATATTTGCCAAAACTGCTGATTTATAAACCAGTCCGCGCCAGCATTGCTATCAAAAGCAGTTCGTGCAAGTCGGTTCAATTCGTCAACCGCGCTTTTGCATGCGCGATCAGATCCGGTCATCTCGAGTGAATGCCCCGGATTGCCAATAGCCACAATTTTTTGTACTGCCTGTGAAACGTCAGGATTAGTAGTTGCCATAAGTTTAAAAAAATCGATCAGCTCAAAAGGTGTGTCTGGCAGAATGTCGGACTCCTCTGCAAACGAACGCATGCCCGCCGCACCATAACCTCTGTTGGCAGGCTCGTGTGTCGATTCCATAACAACTATCTCGCGACCAAACAGGGCATTGCCAAGATTTTTCAGATATGATCTCATTATCTAAAACACCGGGTCAATGTCTGGTACGTGGTAACCGCGTCCAATCTGAAAAGCAATGTATGCCGAATTGGTTGCCATGCCATAGTGATTATTAACCTTTTTCCTGTATTCAATTTTCTCATATCCGTGTTTATCTTCTGTTCGCTCTTTTTCCAGAGCACGAATCTGTTTTTTCCACTCTTCAAAATTTGAGAGTTGTTCCGGGTTTAGCAGCCTTGGATTTGGCAGTTCAAAAAATTCATCCCGAAATGCTTCGGCCATCTCATCAATACTTTCTGTACGGTTATGACGAACAACTGGCACATCATCTTCCAGTGTTTCTGTTAGCACTTCACCTTTAAAGTACTGTATAGCACCAAAGCCCTGGTATGTTCTGCACAAACGCTTTGCAGTTGCTTTATAGGGCATCGCGTCAATTACAAAAAAACTCTTATATGTTTCAATCAGATAGCAAAATCTGTCAAAATCCTCAGCGGAAACCTCTTCACAATGAATCAGCCGTAGTCTTTTCCCTGATACTCCGAAAACAACAACATGGCAAATGTCACCAACATCTATACCCATATACGAGCTATGAGCCCCCGAAACAAAACGGGCAGTTTTGTTTTCGCTGGTACTTAACAACTTTTCTGTAAACGGACACAACTCTGAATCCTGATACGGAATACCTGCTATCGAGATGTAAAAATTCTTTTTCTCGAAAGCCCGGTTACAGCTCATAAACTTTGTTGCTATGTAATCAGGATGCTTTTCCCAAAACTGGGATACAAGCATACTTCTATGATACTCACTTCTGGAAGGATATCTGGCAACCCATTCACCTTTTGCCTTTTCGGTTCGAAGCTTTGTTTTGCACCTTGTGCACGCGAAATGTCCGCGGTATCCATTGCCGTCTTTTTTCATCCTTACAACAAAATTATCCGGAAACGACTCAACAATATCATTCCATCTTCCACAAGATCCGCATTTTATTAAATAGTTTTGCTGGTCACCAAGTTTAAAACTTTCGTTAATACCGCGGTCAGGTAACGACGGTTGTGACAGCTCAATTATCCAGCCAAAATCTGACGCCAGCAGACGGTCATCAGCAAACCGCAGGTTTTCAGGATCTGCTTCGTCAACCTCATCCTTAACCAGCATATCCGCATCAACAGATTTAACTCGTCGCTTACTCCATACACCACGCATATACATTGACGAGTTGCCCAGTTGAAGCAACCCAAGGTTATCTGCTTTGTCGTATCTGAGTTTTGCTGATAAATATGGTGAAGCGTCAATTATCGGATTCCTCCGATCCTGGGCAAAATCTTTTACATCAGTATCTGTCGGAAAATAGTACGCAACCTTCAGATTGTATTTGTCCATACGATACAGCGACTTCAACAAAGCGTAAGTTGATATACGCATCTGTGCTGCTTTTTGATAAGACTCTCTTGGTATAGAGTGGTTTTCAAAGATCTTTTGTAAAGCAGGGATATCCTTAATTGTAAAAGGATTCATCTTCCCGGCAATGTTTATGTTAATGTTCTTCTGACACCATGAAAGAAAATCCAGATTTCCAAACTTTTCACTGCCAAGTTGTTTTGTGAATTCAAGTAGATCATGACCCATGCCGTTTACTCATAGACAGTTTTTCTACTTTATCCGCGAATGTCCTGTATATCGAATCCCATCGTTCAGACAAAAGGGGACCAATAACCTCATCCTCTTTAAAAGACTCAAGCAATAACGAAACCTGATCTTCAATTGCGACAGTTTTTTCCTTGTCTTTTATCTTTTCTCTAAAATCTGCCAGTGTTCTATATGCGTAAATCGCAGCGTCCTTGGTTTTGAATTCAAGAGAGTTGCTTTCAATATCCGAGATCACACCTGTTATCATGTTTTCAGTTGCATCAAGTATGCTTTTGTGCCGTGTTGCCACTGCCTGGCCTTCGGCTTCATTTTGTAATTGTTGATACTCACGCTTTCTGTCTGTCCAGGTCTTACCCGAAAAATCCGGTGTTTGACTCCATTTTGATACAGTGGAATGTTTAATCTTTTCGCAACCTGTACGAGTCGAAGATAAAATCTCGGCAATCCGGCTAAACGAATGTCCCTGGCAAAATAACAAAAAAGCTTCTGACTTTACTGTATCACTGTACATATGGTTTTTTCTCGTTCATATAATAGTTAAGGCCAAAAGCCGCGTTTAAACCAAGAATATATTGAGCCAGACCGGCATCAAATGACAATGCCGGGCACATGCACAATATGGCATACGCAAACGAAAGAATCATTGAAAACGAAAAGGCAAAGTGACGCTTGCTAAACCGGCCATGCTTGTTATAAAAAAATCCGTGCCAAAACGGACGTTGTCCCGCTTTATCAAAATCCGGTTCTGTTTCGATATCATGTGTATTGATTTTCTTTCTCATTCGTCGTCTTCTCCTAACAGACTCTTTGCTGGTTTAATTTTCATCTTTTCAAGAATCAATGAAACATTACGGTCAAGCTTGGCAATATTTCTGGCAAGCTTGCGCTCGTGGCAACTAAATGTCTTCTCAAGGTGCTCAATTCGTTTGCTGGCAGACTCTAATGCAAATTGCTTACGGTCAATTTCATCCAGTCGTGTTTCATGACATGCAATGTTTTTTATATGCTCTTTTAATGTGTTTTCGTTTGTGGATACCCGTTTGTCATGAGCAAAAATTGACCGGATAATCCATATAAAGAGGGGTATAAAAAGACCATTAAGTACGGTCACTCCTATACCAATTATTTGTAATGTGGTTCCAATATCCATAATAATATTTTGCCGGGGCGGGCAGCGTTAAAACTGCCCGCTCTCCCGGCCCCGCAAGTAATCTCCCCAGATCCCTTGATTGAATTTAAAATATCACAGAACGGTTTGGAACACAATACACGTTTGTACACGAATGTCGCAAATGTCACACGAAGTCACAAAAGTTCACAGATGTCACAAAAAAAGATAAAAAATTAAACGAAGAGAACAGCCTGTTCTTCTGGAAAGTTGTTTTTTATACGGGAGCGCATAATGGAGGATTGTTTGAAAGTGATTAGTGCTTTTCCGGTGATGCGATAAATACCGGAAGGGTAAAGAAGAGAATCAATCCAGCCATATTCGATATAGCGGTATACAGTACGGGGACAAACGCTTAACAAGCGCGAACTCTCATATACTGTATATTCCTGTTTTGGATTGATTGTTTCCATGATTATGTCGTATTAGATAATAAAAAAAAGTCAAGGGGAAATTTGAAATGGGAGTGATTTATGCTATATTGAATGTTATCTAAATTTACCGTTGTATAATTATTGACGGTAAAGATTCAAAAGAAAATGTACATGCAGGCATAAGATAAATCACAATAAGTGAAAAAACAAGAATGGATAGTAACCACATAATACTAACAAAGCGGATATTGCCGCATATAATCCTATTTGCAAGTGTTATTTCCTCATCATGATTAAACACATCCTCTAAATCTTTACTTTCCAATAATTTATCGTATCGACACTTGATATTATTATAAAGTACATTTATCTGCTTTTTTGACGAGCAAATTTCCCAGAGGGAATAACCTAAAAAAAGAAATGATATAAATAGAAACCCAAAGGTTAATAAAGAAATATCTTTGGTAAAAATATTACTAATTTTGCCAGAGCTGACAGTATTAAGTATAAGAACTGTTACAAAAAAGCTCACAAAACCCAAAAAATTATTTTTAAAATTAGAAGAAAAGATCGCAGAAAGATCCATAGCTTTTCGTACAATTTCGATTACTTCATTCGTAATGTTGTTTTTTATAGAAAGGTATTGTGTTATATTGTCTTTCAAATATATTTGAAATGATGTCCGAATTGCAGTTAATATCTCACTTGTTACAGTGAAAAAATCTTTGTCTTGTATGTGCAGTGATAATAAGTTTCTGGCAATACCAATCTTATCTGAGATATGGCCACTTTTTGAGTATACCCAAAGATATATCTTGTAGTATATTTCACTAACCTCTATTTTCATATCAAGAAAAGAAAAAGTTGATGAGATGGTCTTATACCCATAAAGCTTTGCAGAAAAAGAAGGCCATTTAATATCAAAGTGGTTACACAAAGATGTCATTGAAAATAGAGTACACAATTTATTCAAAGAATTGATAATTTCAACGTTATCTGTTTGGGGATTTAGAAAAAAATCTTCTGGCAAAAGCGCATACTCTTTTGTTTGAAAAAAATGAGAGTGTTCTCTTGTTGCATTAATTTTATCATTCCGCTCTTCACAGGATAAACCTTGTGGTTGTAATTCAGAACCTTTATTTCTTAAACAAAGTGTTTGAGTACAAAATTCCGAAATTGATTCATCACATTCAAAAACAATAGAATCTTGTTTGGCAAATGTGTCCGAAAGATAACACAAAAAAAGTGGCAATTGTTCATCAGAAAAAAGAGAGTAAAATTTGTCGGCACTGTAAAAAAAAACGTATGGCTTTGGTTCTTTCGTTATCTTTAAAGAAATTGTATGATCAAATTCATCTTGTATCGTCTGAAAATCAAGCTTGTCTATAAATCCGTCGAGTTGTTCCATATCTGACGTATTGATCGTAATTTCATTTTCTTCAAAGAGGTTATATCGCAGTTCCCATTTGTCAGGTAGTTTAAGAAGAAGCTGGTGTAAGGTGTCAACAGACGGTTCAAGCAAAGGTACAAACAAGCAAGTTAAATGTTTCCAGCTCTCTGTAATATCAGTAAACTGCGTTGCCCCAAATATACTTTTAAATTCATTGATAATGCTCATAATCTTATTTTGTTTCTTCTACTAATTTAATATTCCCAATAGGAAAATCATCAATAGACGAAACATCCTTAATTAGTAAACAGGGTTTTCCTGTCGAATCGCTAACTTTGGTAATTTTTTCTTTATCTTCAAAACCATTTTTTATTGTAAGATCAATATCTTTATCAATATGATAAACAGTTTTTCGCAGAGTTTTTAATTCTTTATCAACTATTGAAAATGACAAATCAAAATATTGACTTGTTCCTTTTAATTTGACTGGTAGTTCACTTAATTCTTTAATCAATTCTTCTTTTTTTAGTTCCACATTTTCAGGTTTATACTGTGTAACGACAAAGTCGATCATCTCTGAATGCTTATAAACTTCATGTGTTTTAAAATATGTTGATAGGTTATTACGTAAAAGATATTTGTCAATATCAAAGTTTTTATTATTTGAATTTCTAGTATATTTTCTTATCTTTTTCTCAACTTCATGGAAGGCGTTTTTTGTGCTTGCTTCATCATTTGTAATTTGTATACATTCAAGAAAATCATCTCTCCAAAATTTAGCTACTTTACTTTGACCTTTATCTCCAATGTATACAGAAATTATATCAAAATCAGGTTTAGTAATATAAGTAACAATACATGCTTTGTAAACAGAAGGTGTTTTGGGCACACCAGATGTTACATTGCTTCTATCATCGATCACGCTTGAATGATCTATTTTTGCAAGGACTAATTGATTCTTGTCTTCGTCTTCCCTAATGATCAAGAAAAGAGAACCTTCTTGTATACCATGAAATTTTCTGAACTCTTCATTTTTTTCTTTTTCTATACCGGAGAGCCGTTTAGTGATTTCTTTTGCGTCTTGATGATCATATTCAGAATTCTTAAATGATTTTATTAATCGTTCTATATGAAAGCGAACCTGAGTAGTGTTGCTTTTAAATTTAAAATGTTTGCAGTCAAGAGCTGTTATCTTTTCGATTAAGGACTCATACCACTCTTCAATTTCTTCTTTTTGAAAATTTAAAACAGCTTCTTTAAAAGAGGCCTCTTCCTTATTGATATCATAGCGTTTCACATAGTCTGGCACAATTTTCTCCACAGTACTTTAGATTGAGTAACTCTTTCACATAATCATAATCAACTTTCATCTTCTTCATCCATTAGTAATTTGTTTAACTACTAAACGTTTACCATGCCTATTTGGAGTTTATTACCAACCAAATTGAAAGATATTCGCTACTTCAACAAATCAATAACCGATAACGATAAGAGAGTCGTTTACCCTTACAATCTTAACCAGCCGCCCCTTTTTTATGGATGGAGTCAATCGTGTCTGCTTCACTCTGCAACGATGCCCCCATATAAATACCTTTAACAGTAGAGTGCACAGACGGCTTTAACCCCGGAGTATTAACGGCAGCAACAATAAACTGGCAGTCATCCCCAAGTTCTTTAAACCAGCGGGTTCGGTGAATATTCTCTTGTGTAATGCTTTCCAAACACTCTTCGGTAGTTCGGCACAAAGGTAACTGCGTGGGTGCCGGAGCCGGTTTTTCTTCGTTAAGAAACATTGAGCCTTCACCAGTAAGGAGCCAATCAATTGATATTCCAATATTGAGAAATTTCAACAGCACGGTTGCTGATGGTGCTTGATTATCCTTTTCGGCTCGGTTTAATACAGGTCGAGCAATTCCAATTAGTTTTGCTAATTCAGTTTGAGTTAAGTTTTTTTCTGTTCGTATTTCCTTAATTCTAACGCCTATCGAATTTTCTTCCATGTGTACCATATCGGTAATAATATTTAAAAAAATTACTAAATAAGTAATTTGTTGTTGACGATCATCAAGTTAGTACTAATATAGTACTAACTTGATAGTATTGTACTATTAAGTTAATTTAAGGCGAATACGTGTTCGTCTTAAATTAACTTAATTCAGTTTAACTTAAAATGTCAATTTATTAATTAAAGGAGGGTTTATGAATTCTACATATCAGGTTTCACAGGCACATCAATATGGTATCGCGGAGTGGGCGTTTAGCATTACTCGTTGTGAATACATAGCCAGTACTAAAAGAGGTACTTTGGATACTTTGGATACTTTGGAAAACAAGAAAGAAATAACAAGGAGGAAGAACAATGACTAACGACCAACAAGACCATTCTTATAGGCATCTGAAGTGTACTCAAAATACTCACAAAGTGAATCAACCAGATGTCTGTGTGTATCAGGATGAAATAGAAGCTGTTCGAAGCCGTGCCTTTTACATAGATAAAAATACGAAAGGCATTCGCATAGACGAGAAAAATATTTCACCCCAATTGCCGATTGTAAGATATTTCGATCAATTGTTCCGTCGCTGCAAAATTCAAATTCGGACAGTTCAGACTCGGCAAACCTGTAGTTATCAGATACGGTATCAGCAAGGTCTATTTTACGTGTTAAAAAGTCTCGTTGCAACAAGTGTTCAACGTATAAAATCACGTCGTTGGTTTTCATCCACATGAGAGTTTTACGGTTTTTCATATCTGGATCCTTGTGAAAAAGAATATGTCAACCAATCACGGAAAAAAACAGCCGTCAAGATTAATACAAATTAAAGGAGGGTCTATGACCAGAAAAGATCTCAACACTTTTCTTGATAAAAAAGCTAATACCGCAAACCGGAAGATATTAAAACTTATAAAACGGTATAAATATAATTGTATTAAAACTTATAAAGAGGTCAGGAACAATGAAATCTATATCTCAAAAAATGAAACATCAATATAGTCTTCTGCAGTGGGTTTTATTCCTTGCTCGTTGCGGTGGATGGCCAGTTCTAAAAGAGTCTCTTTCGATACTTTGGAAAACAAGAAAGATAAGTCGTGTGGAACTGCGACACTCTCAAACTGGTGTCGTGTGCATTTATCGCAAAACAAAAGGCCGTTGGCACACTGATTTACAACGTCCTGTTTTACTTCCATAGGGGAATTTTTGAACTGTTGGCTAAAGAAATCGGGCTCTTTAAAAAAGTGAGTGAAAAACTGGTACATCAGCTCAGAGGTTTGTGGATGAAACGATTCGTTAAAAGAACTAATAGGAGCAACCATGTCTGAAAGTTCAAGGTAGTCAATAACATCAGTAATGTGTTCACGTAATTCAGAGATTTTCATTTGTTTTAGTTTTATTTGAGCCATTACATTTTCCTCCGGGGAAATTTTAACCAACAGTACCACGACTAAAAAAAGCCGTCAAGATTAATACAAATTAAAGGAGGGTCTTATGTTAACACTTATAGCCGTTTTACTGTTTGCCCTGTTGGCAGTGGTAATAATCCAGACCGTTATTCTGTTTAAGGTGTGGCATACAACCTTAAATGATATAGAGGTCAAGATTCACAATGCCGGTGTAACAACCTGGAAAATTTACACTTTTCTTAACCCCGAAGCAACGCCGTTGGCAAAATTTAGAAAACTTGGAAAACATCGTGATAAGAAAGATGGCAAAAAAAAGCAGTGTGTTCGGTGCGGTAAAGAAGCTACAACAAAAGATGAATTCTGTCCTTTCTGCGGGCTCAAATACAACATAAAGGGCGAGTTAAATCAGCAACTCAACGACCTATATAACGAAAAAAGAAAACATGAGCAGGACTTAAAACGAACAGAGAGTTTTATTCAAGAACTCAAAAAGAAAGCGAAATACATTATGAAACAGGGGTGTATCTAAAAATGATCAAAGATGATTCGCTATCTGATAACTGGTTGGATAAAGTATATGCGCTTACCTCATGGACAAAAAAGACTCCAAGTAAAGTTGAGTTTTTAAGCAAAACAAACTTATACGTCTCGTCTAATAATGAGTTTTTATTATTAACATTCAGGAGACACTCATTCCAATCAATACTTCTTGGAGTAATTTTCTGCCATACTACAAGCGGTATCCAGTTGGGTGTAAGTAAAATTACATCAACAGTATGTTTGTTACCAACAGGAAAAAGCTGTCTGAATCTTGGGTACACACAGGTATTAAAGTCAATCTTGAAATACCAGAGAGTTTTATCTGTGGCTATAACCCAAGAGGTTTTTTCAAGAGCAACAAATATTTTCTTGAGCTCTGTATCATTTTTACAGAGCCGTTTGTCAATTTTCAGGATTCCGGTTTTAGGAGAATAGTCAAAACGCTTATCTTGTATCATGACACAACAGTACAACGACTAAAAACAGCCGTCAAGATTAATACAAATAACAAGGAGGGTCTATGACCAGAAAGGATCTTAAAATACTAATGTATCAGAAAGGATTAAATATTGTTCAAGAAGCTTTGAATCTTGAAGTATCAACTCCAATGGTATACTTAGTTTTACAGGGCAAGAGTCGTTCCAAACGCATTGAAGATCATTTGGAATCCATATTTGGTATACCATTTGAGGCAATACGTGATGCCTGGAACGACACCAGCACAGACAAGTCACCGGCACCAGAGATAATCGCAATGCAAAAACGAATATGCCAGCAGTACAAATTTAAACACGCTGTTAACAGTTAAGGAGGAGTCACATGGGCAACTTGATTCAAAGTTTATGGAATCTTGAGCGTCAAAACGCGATAGACGAAGCGCGGCTGGCTGAAGAGTTCAAACCAAAAATAAGGGACGGTCTGTACAGTAAAGAGTTTAACAACGGAATTACCTTTGTGGATGGAAAACCCTACACACTACAGGAAATTTGCAAAACTGAACAGTTTATACTTATCGAAGAGGGAGTTCCTTATTTGTCAAACAAACGTCAACAAAAACTGGCAAAGCTGATACCGGTAGAGCAAAACGTAATAGTTCAGGCCGGGAGAGAAAAATGCGTAAAGCACTAAAAATACTCACACACCTGCTGGATAACGCGGAAAGCCTGAACGCGGTAAGTGCGCGCGAATTTGCCGATGCACTTAAATGCCCTCAGTCTACCGTGTACAGCAAATTACGGCAACTTATTAACGCGGGATTAATAACTCATACCGCGTCCGGATACATACTTTCAGAAAAAATTATAACAGCCGGTCAAAAAAAAATGGCGGCACTGTCACGAATAAAACCAACAGATCAGGAGAAGATTTATGGAAAACCTTATAAACGTTAACGAACTCGCGAAATCGGCAGGCATAACACTGCCCGAACAGATACTGGACCCGGAAACCGGAGAGCTTGTTGAAATGGATTACAACAAAGTCAAGCGAGGGCTTACTATTGTTAGTCAGGTACGCCGTCAGGTTTTTCAAATAGCAAAAGACCTGCACGAATTTTTTGACGAAAAATACTATCTTTATTTTGGAATGACCAAAGAAGAAGCTTCACAAAGCCTTTTCGGGTTAAATATAAGAGCTGTTCAAAACTATCAACTTATCTACGAACGCCTTGGTAGCCAGTATGAAAAATTTGAATTTTTAGGCATATCAAAGCTCAAAGAAATCTCGAGAATACCGGAGGAAGAACGTGAAAGGCTTATCGAAGATGGGGAACTTCATTTAGCGGATGGTAGCGTTATAACCATCGAAGAAATTACAAGCCAGTCAACTGCGAGTTTGCGTGAAAAACTCAAAGCACAAAGTTTGTCAAATAAGAAGTTAAAAAAGGAAATTGAAGAGGCAGATATCGAGCACAAAGCTGAAATAAAGCATCTTAAAAAGGAAAATCAGGAACTCGAAAATCTCTTAAATATTGAAGAAAAAGACCAGCCCTATTACAAAAAGATTACAAAGCTTCGAGAGACTCGGGATTTGCTCGAGAGCGTCCAGGCCGAATTGTATTCAGCCTTTTTACGTTTGCATCAAATTTCGATAACCGACGAAAATGAGCAATGCCTTGCTGATATCAAAGGAGTTCTCGTCGCGAATGCCGAGAAAATTCTAAACGCGGAAAGTTATTTCGACTTGTCATTATCGGAATACAACGAGCGGTTATCGCAGGTGGCGCAATGAAACAAAAAAAGCGCCTAAATCGCAATCTCCTCGAGGTTTCGACATATTTTCATGAATATGAGCAATGCCAAACTCGTAAACAACGTGGTGATCTTATACGTGAAATCTCAACTTTATACGGTGTGAACAGATCAACAGTCTCCAGATGGTTTAAAGAGTTTAAAAAAGGTTCTTTGCAAAAGAGGCGCAAAGATTTTCGTGTACCGCGCGTAGGTTTGTCCGAACAGGAATTATATTGCTACGTGCAAAAAGTCTCCGCATTAAAATGGGATTCGATGACCAAAACAGGCAAGGTAATCGAAACCAGCGAGGCCGTCCGTGTATTGTACAATGCCGGTGAGTTACCGGAAATCTTGCCGTCATCAACAATAAATCGCTGGTTACGTAATTTTGGCCTGTCTATTGAGGCAATCAAGCATTATAAGGCCAGCACACAAAACCGCCTTATTGCAAAACATCCTAATCACTGGTGGATGGTCGATGGCTCTGTATCAGAGATTTATTATCTTAACGACAAAGATCGTCTTGTTGGCGATCAGAAAATTTCGTATGATAAAAACCATGCGTCCGAGATATTAACAAAAAAAGGTTTTCGCAAGGTAATTATTTACTGTGCTGTAGATCTTTTTTCGTCGGCATATTATGTACGAGGATATGTCGCGCCGTCAGAAAACACCATGCACTGGCTGGCATTTCTTATGGATGCTTTTAGCAAAAAAGAGGATAGTCACCTTTTCCCGTTTAGAGGCATTCCGCAAAACATCTATTCGGACAAGGGTTCCGGCCTTAACTCACAGCAGGCAAAAATGTTTTTTGAAAGTCTGGGCATCAACTTTCAGTATCACTTGCCCGGAAACTCAAAGGCAAAAGGAAAAGTCGAAAGTCGTATAGGTAAGTATAAGTCACAGATCGAAGCAATGTTTCGTTTTCACAAGCCCAAAAGCATAGAAGAGTATAACTACTATTGTTACAGGGCTACAGTTAACGACAACCTTAAAAAAGGTTTTGTTTCAAAATGGCTTCACATTCAAAAGACAGATGCTCTGGTTGAGTTTGATTCAGAAAAGCGTAATCTGGTTGGTTATAAAATGTTTGAACGCAAGGTCAACGTTTATGGCTGTGTCGAGTTAGACAAGCAATCATATTATGTTTCAACCCGACTGCATGGCGAATACGTCATTGTTTATCATAAAAACGATGGAACAATGACGGCTGTTGATGCCAACGACATGCATTACGAGCTAACCGGCATTGAACACCAAAACATCGAGATGGGAACATACAGGGCACAAAAGAAAACCGAATATGATCGCCAACTTGAAGGCGTGGAAGAAGAAGGCAAGCGGATACGTAATGTAATTAAGCCAGAACATTTTTTAGGAGAAACTCCTCAAATATCAGCAATACAAAAATCCGGGAAAGAGGCCGAAATACAAAGCCCTTTTATTCGCCAGGGATATAAAACCATACGTGAAGCATGGACCAAAATCATTGTTACAACACGAACCGCGAAGAGTAAATACCCGAAAGATCTTGTTGAAACTATTGATGCTGTATTTTCAGGCATGATAGCCGAACACGGCGAAATACCGGCCAACGAATTTGATGATATTCTCGAACATTGCATCAACACAAGCGCAAGCATAGATATTCCCCAGGAGGAAAAGAATTATGGTTAAAACAGCAAACGTAACCAAAGCCGACAAGTTCATCCAGCATACTATTGGTCGCAATGGCTTGGGTTGCATCGTCGGTGAAAAAGGTACCGGCAAAACTTTTGTTAAGCGAAAGATTATTGGCAAGTATCAGGAAAAATCATCTTTCAAGGTTGTCGAGATAACACCTATTGATGACAATGTAAAAAACATTACTCAGATCATGGCGGCAATGATAGATGATATTTCAGGCGAGCCAATTAGAAGAGACTCTGAATCACGCCGTCGTCAGCTTCGCCGGGTACTTGGTGACTCTTCTCAAAACTACACAATTATCCTTGCGATTGATGAAGCACAAGATCTTCATAAGAGCACAATCCGCGGCATAAAAAAACTGCACGAACTGGGCTGGGGTACACACGACAAACTTTTTACAGTACTCTTCTTTGGGCAACCGTCATTTGAAACAAAAATCAATGATGATGAGCTTGGTCCACGAATCCGTAAGATAAAAATGCAACCTCTTACCAAAGCAGAAAAAGGCCTGTTTGTGCCGGACAAAACAGTCTTTACCTCCAAGGCATATGAACAATTTATAAGGCGAGTTAAGCCTACACCTCTGTGCATAGAGCAAGACTATGAGCAACTTCTCAGTTTAGCACAAGACCTTGATTTGGATCAGATTGACGAACAGATGCTCAGTGATTACTACTCCATTGATATCAGGCAACACCTTCGATCTTTCGGCATGAGTACCCGGCAAATGCAAAAAGACATCGAAGAAACAACAGGCGAACGTGTCAGTGTTACAGCACTCAGTCAGTATAAAAATGGAAAATACGCCGGGGACAATAACAAAATGGATGTTCTGATGCAAAGGTACATCCACCAAAAAGTATGCGCATCCGTATAAAAAAATAACACAAAGGAGAAAACAATGACTAAAAAAATTCCGGAAGGCTACAAAGAAGACAGCAAAGGGCGGTTAATACCTGTTAACAAAATCCAGCCAATTGATCTTGAAAGAGACACTTTGGTTAAGCAAGTGATTACAGACGCAAAAACTGTATCATCAGCAATAAGCAGATTGAAAAAAGATACAACAAAAGAACTGGACTTGTTTCTTAAACGAGCTGCCAAAAACTATAAAACCAAATTCGGTGGTAAAAAAGGAAATTTGACACTATACTCTTATGACGGTCAGTTTAAAATAACACACACGGTGTCCGACAGAATAACTTTTGATGAACGTCTTCAAATTGCCAAACAACTTGTTGATGAATGTATCAGCAATTGGTCAAAAGGATCAAACGAAAATATCAAGCTGTTAATTAACGATGCTTTCTATGTTGATAAACAAGGCAAAATCAATAAAGAGAAAATACTTGGGCTTCGACGTTTAAAGATCAAAGACACAAAGTGGAAACACGCAATGCAGGCAATTGACGACAGCATTCAGGTTGTCGATTCCAAGCCCTATATCCGTTGTTACGAACGCACGGAAGCAGGCGACTACAAACAGATCAATCTTGATATGGCAACGGCATGACTGGCATTAAGCGTAAAACAATATTTGCTCTTTGCCGGGAACTTGGACTGGACGAGTCGGCCAGACACGTTATCCAGAAAAGTATCACCGGCAAAGAGTCTCTAAGTAAAATAAATGATCAGCAGGCAGACGATATCATTCGCTGCCTGCGAGCACAACAACAAAAAAACGGGTATGATATCGAAAAATCGCTTCGTCCAGGTGTTTTAAAAAACAGGCGGGTACATAGTTCCAAGATCTATAATCTTGCTTCAAAAGAGCAACGAAACAAGATTATAGCAATGTCAATTAAGATCTATGGTGAGTTTATAGAATCAAAAATGGATGTTTATTGTAACCGCCGTTTTAACAAACCGTTTAAACGAATATCTTCAAACGAAGCAATTAAGTTAATTGAAGCTCAAAAGATAATATTGGAACGAAAGAAGGAGTAAAAATGTTAAATATAATAACAGAAAGAGGCTATACGGCCTTAAAAAATGGTCGTGATTTTATCGAAACTATCATGCAAACCAATGACTTTATTTCAGAAAGTGATAAATTATCTGTGCCAACAGTAACTGTGATTCGTAACACCAGCTTTCAAAATGATGGTTTTTCGTATGTAGAAAATACAGGGGATAACAATTGTGACACAGTGCTACTGGTAGACTCGGATAATCACGCATTACTGTTAGAAGGACGTACTTTACCACATATCAAATACATAAAAGAATCTGTGCAGGGCAAAGGTAAATGTAACTATATTGCGTCACAGTACCGCAAGCAGGCTTTTCAACGCGGATGGCATCGTGGCAACAGAGCTGCCGTGCAAAATGTCAAATTTGTTGTACATAGGACTAAAGATGAAATTCTTAGAAATGAGGATGACTATACGGAACATGATATAGTCGCTGACAATTTTCACGGATGGGCACCGTTTAGTGCTGGTTGTATTACTGTAAAAGGAAAAATGGCACCAATGTCTGAGTGCTGGGCATTGGCGTATAATTGGCTATATCATAAACACAAAAGAACCAGTTTTTTTGATGCTTTGATATTAGAGCATGAAGACCTAGAAATGCAAACACGATATCGATTGGGGTCTCAGGGAGAAATAGTGCAATATTTACAATCACTGCTTTCTAACCGATATGACATTGCAGCTGATGGTATTTTCGGGCCATATACTCATGAGGTAGTCAGATTTTTCCAAAAAGAACACAAATTACCGGTTACAGGCATTATTGGTCCAGAAACATTTTACATGATTGAGGAGGTTTGCTGATGCAGGATTTGATTATTATCATCGCTGGGTGGCCATCCATCCGACTTATGATTATTGGTGTTGTTTTGATTTCAAGTGGTGTATTTCTATATAGAAAAAAACACTATCATGACTATATCAAGCACAGATCAGAACTAAACGATAACTGGCTAAAGCTACAACAAGACCGTATTTTTGCGGTAAACAAAAACAGGAGCAAAAACCATGAAACCGGCGATCTGTAAAATGGAATTCTATAGCGATGCAAATGGAGCAGTTTACACGCATATCTGGAATCCGGTAAATGGCTGGGAGCGTGACGTGCCCTGGAGTGGCCTTGTATCCAGAAAAGAACTACGCTCCTACTTTGTAACTATGTACAAATACATTCGACAAATACATCCTTATCATGCCGAGCGAGCGGATGCGATAAATATCAAATCAAATTTAACATCAAATGAAATGTTTCTTTATCTTAGAAAGTTTATAGCTTATTATATGGCAGACGATGACGAGACAGAATATGATTATGTTGAATACGCGGATGGCACCAGCGAAATAAATATAGAACGTAGAACATGTGCAGATCTTTGTCCGATATTAAAAGGAATCGAAAACAATATTGCGTTCTGTCGGGCTTTTGTTTCAAAAGAACTGAACAAGGAGGCTATATGAAAGTTGTACTTGTTGAAGATGAGCGTATCCAAAGAACTCTTTACAGTAAAATACTAAACAATTATGAAGTTGTTGAGTTTACAAGCGCAGAAGAGGCTCTTCCATCGATATTAACTACACCATATGACTGTGGAGTGTTTGATCTAAATCTTCCAGGTATGAGTGGTGCCGAACTACTTCGTGAAATACGAAAAACCGGAAACAGAATACCTGTAGCACTGATTACAGCGTACGCCAGTATAATAACGGGGCTTGTTTCTGGTAAAGATGCCGAACAAATCTTTTTGGCCGCAGGTTTTGATATCTATTTTGAAAAATCGGTTCGCCCATCACTATTGATTGATTTTGTGGAACAAACGCGAACCATAAATTAGAACTTGCAATTAAATATAAGTTGTACAGTATAGCGGTGTCAGCAAAAAACAGACACCGCTCTCTCCCCCCGGATCCTCCACTATGGAGGACAACATGAAATCAATTTTAATCACAACAACTGCATGTATTATTACTTTCTCAATAGGAGTTGGATCGGGTATTTTTTACATGAAACACTCCAAAAAAGATAGAATTATACCTGAAAAAACTATCCAAACAAGACAGATCTCAGGTGAAAAAATCAGGATAAAACCAATATCAACTACCGGTACAACCTTTACCTTCCAAACTGAAGCTGAAGGCGCAGGTGTGTCCGAAACAAAAATAGATAAACGGATTATACCAGAAGCGGCCTCATGGATGGATAAAACAAATGGACTACAGTTACAATCTGGATTTATAAATGTTAATCAAAATTGGGAAGCTCTGTTTGAAATAAGTTACTGGAAGCGTTGGAATACAATTTCATTTGGCGGTGGTGTCGGTTTCTCAAAAACAACATATTCATTAAAAATTGGTTTGCATTATTCCTTTTAATAATTTATTAACAAAATACTGAATGATTCTTAAGAACACAGTAAAAAATATCCAACAGGATTCTCTTATGATATCAGCATGTTTAGATCAGATCTTTTTAGTAGCTCTCAAATATGTTTTTATTCTGAAAATACTAAGCGCATCCTTTGGTATACTTTCAGCTATTTTTATTTTCTGTTTCGGAGTTCCAAAAGTTACATTGTCAGAAGGCACGTCCTCTCTACTTATAGAAGGGCCTGATGAAGATAAAGAAAGGATAAAAGGTTCAAAAAAGGTTAAGAGATACATTTGTCTCTCAAAGGTAGGCGTCTTAATACTTTTTTTGAGCTTTGTATTACAGATAATAATTGTGATTTCCGAAAGATAAATTCTGCAGAAACCCTCTTTTCTTCTACGAAATCAGGATAAAAGATCTTTCAAAATCAGTTCTATTTTGCAGAATTACCAGATAAACACTGAGAATATTTATCAATAGCTCATATTTTTTCTGGTAATCAATTCTTGTCATGCTGGAATCAATTCTTATATAGTGGTAAAACCCCCCTTAAAAGATGCCAATTCCTGTGCTTTTTCGAGCTTTCCAGTTGCATCTAAAGTGGTTATCCTCTCTTATTATTGTGCCCCTCTATAAATTCCTCTATCAATTGCTGACTTTAAAACCACAAAATTAGATTTATTTAACCTTTGTTTATCTAACTCTCTACCTTCATGATTTAAATTATGCTCACCAAGTATTTTCCCAACTTCAGTTTTTACTCTCATGTCAAGACTGCTTCTTGCTGCTTGTCTTTTCATGACTTTAGTAGTGGGAACCGGTTGTAATTCCATAGTTCTCTTTACTTGCTCAGGTGAATACCCTCTGTTTTGTAAATATTCAATTGCTCTGATTGCTTCTGGATCATCATCTGAATCAATTAGTTGTAATTCCTCTATAGAAACTCCTGATTGAGCTTTTATATTAATTTCATTAATTGAAATATCTACTCGTGGAGTAATTTCTATTTCAGAATTATCTGTAAAATCTAATTCATCAAGAGGTAATAACTGATCAAAATATTCCTGATCCGCCTCACTATAATTCTTAAAATCAGACCATCGGTTAGCGACATTAGAACCTGCATGAAAAATAACAGTACCCTGATTTACAATATTATGAGGAGCATTTTGTTTTATTACTCGCATTATTCGCCCAACAAATTGAACAAATGGGGATAAGTTTTGAAATACACTAAAAACAGCTGCAACGGATAAGAATACATGATCAAATCCTTCACCAAGTTTTCTGACCTGGACAATTACTTCTATCTCATGGTTTTCAAGCAATTTATACACTCGATCATTTTCTTTGCTATCTTCTCTACTATGAATATATTCTGCTTTTCTTCCACGTTGTCTATAGGCTTCTACAATTTGGCGACAATGTTCATAATTTAAAGCTGATGCTATTATTTTATGTCTTTTTTCACCTGTTTCTTCAATAAGCCTATCAAGTTCTCGAATAGATGCATCCACTATCGTTATTAATGTCTCTTGTGAAGTGACTATGCTTCTACGAAATTGTGCATCCTCTTCTCCTAACCTAATTACTTCTTCTAGCGGAACTTCTATCTCTCTACCATCTTCATTTCTTACATACTTTAGTGTTTTTGGATTTAACACTAGAGCCTTTATCCTTTTTATATATCCTTCTTGTATAGCTCTGGCAACCGGAAAAGAATATATAACTTCTCCTGCCATCATTTGGCCATCAGATCGTAACGGGGTTGCACTGAAGTTGACTATAAAGGCATTGGGAAAATGGCTCTTTAAATTTTGCCATGTTGAAGCTACACTATGATGACCTTCATCAAACAGTATTAGATCAAAATAATCTGATGGTAAATTAGCTAACCAACGATTTTCGTTCCCTTGTAATTGATGGATGTTTGTAATTACGACATCAGCATCATCTAAATCTGACTTATTTGATTCTGTACCCCGTATTTCAACGGGCTCGGGGTATTCAGTAGTAGTTAATATCGAGCACTTTTGATAAAACATTTTAGAATTTGTTGGGTCAAAATCAGAAATTAATTGTTTAGCTATATTTAGATTTGGGGCAACAACAAGTGTCCTTATTGATTTGAATGCAAAAGGTGCTAAAGTAATACAACCCGATTTACCGCATCCAACTGGAAGAACAATACCAATTTCACGTTCTTCCACCTGTTCTTTTAAATAATCAGTCAAAGAATTATATGCTTCCCTTTGTGGAATTCGTAGGAGATCATTATCTTCAATTAAAGGTTTTAGTGTCTGAAATAGATTTTTTTTCATTTATCATTCTCCTTTTATCTTTGCCAGCCAAGGATGGCTGGCATACTCTTAGCGCGGTCTTTCATATAACGTTTCGCGAGTACCCGAAGTTGCGACCGAAGGGAGCAATTTGGGCGGAGCGAAGCGTAGCCGGGTACTCGCTGTTATATGATGCCCTGCGCCTGCTACGAAACAGCCCCGGAGCCATGGATGGCGGAGGGTTATATAACCAAGTCTTCATGTTCTTCTATCAGTTTGGTTTTTGGTTTTTTGCTAAACAAAAAGACTCCGAATGTAATTGGTCCCAACCGTCCAATAAACATTAAAATTGTAATAATTATTTTACCGAAAACTGTTAGTTGACCGGTAATTCCAGTGCTCAATCCAACAGTTCCTAAACCAGAAGCAGCTTCAAAAAATATTTGTTCAAAACTAAAAGATTCACTCATTAATAAAAGCAAAACGCCCAAAAACAAAATAATAAAGTAAAAGGCAAAGGTAGCAATAGCATGTATTATCCGGTCAAAAGGAATTGTCCTACCCAATAGTTTTACTTTAAAAATATCCCCCAGAATTTTAGTCAATTCGTCATTTACTTTATCGGAATTACTTTCCAAGATATCCGATGCCGTTGGCAGATCTGATTTTACTTTCTGTTTTTTTGAAAAAATAAGAACAAAACGACTCAATGCTGATTTTTTAGTATCAATTTTCTGGATTTCATTATGGTCTTTTACCGGTACACGATAATTAATATACTCTTTATGACTCGAAAATACGCTTTTAATAATTCCTGCAATACTGCTTATTGTAGTCGATTTTATTCCACCACCGGTACCGGATGGGGACGCTCCTATTATCATGAGAATTAGTAACACGAATAATGAAAAAGATCGTAGTTCACCAATTGGAATTGTATTAAAACCTACAGTAGTTAATGCGGTCATTGCCTGGAAACAGGATTGAATAAAACTATTGGAATCAGAATTACTTTTAAAGTAGTTTTCCAACAACAATAAACCAGCACCTAAAGTAAATAAGACAAAAGTTGTTCCTAGAATAATCTTGCTGGTAAAAGTAATTGAAGTCTTTTTCCCCTTGAATAAAAGCCAAATATCAACCATGACAATATAGCCAATTGCGCCTAAAAAGCTAAGAATGGATACAATTATATTCAGTTGATAATTATTAGCATAACTTTCAAAACTGTTATTATAAAGGCTGAATCCTGCGGTACAAAAGGAAGAAATACTGTGAAAAATACCACTCCAAACCGGGTTTGCCCGATCGTCATTCCAGAATACAAATGTAAGAAAAATGGCACCTATGAATTCAATTATTGCCGTATATATAACTACACTTTTCACAAATTTCTTGATACTGAAATCTTTTGGAAGGCTAAAAGCCGTTCGGTGAACGTTCAATCGGCTGTCAGATAATGACTGACTTGTCGATAAAACGACAAATGACCCAAAAGTCATATAACCAATACCACCAAGTTGAATCAATAATAAAATAACAACCTGCCCGA
>JAFGRW010000085.1 GCA_016934935.1 Spirochaetota bacterium
TATCATGATGAAAGAAGCATAGGTAAATATCCTAGCATCGATTTATATGTTGAAATTGAGAAAAAATAAAAAAAATGCATAACCCGACAATCAACCGGATTTGGCAAAAAGCTCGCCAAATCGGTTATCAGCACACGTCGCCGGAATGTAACAAGGAAAAATATGTATCAATTTATTATTGGAACAGATACAGCTTCAATAGGAATCTGGGATAAAAAATGGTGCGATCCCAGCATTAGAGAAAAATCAATTTCTAATTTTTTAAAAAGGCTTCCTATTGACGCGGAGAAAAAACAGCTTTTTTATATTGATACTGGGGGAGACGGCGAATCAAGCTCGCATGTTTATATTGAAGAAGAATTCAATGATAACGACTATAAAATTATATCTGATGAGTTTGTTATTGAAACTACTTCGGGCGAATGTGTGATTGATGGATTAGAGTTTTATGGAAGTCCTCCAACAAGTACAAATCTTAATATTTTTCCAATCGCTCCCGGTTTATATAAAATCAAGTTATATGTTTTAAAAGATGCAGAACTTGAAGATAGCAAGATGATTCAAGAAGGCGAAGCTCCACCAAAACTGTTTATTGAAAAAATTGCATTTCTTGGTATCATCGGTCTTATTTACTCAATTTATTTATTGTTCAGAGGAAAATATGCAATAGGGGGAAGTCTTCTTGCAGCGTTGGCTATTTATTCGTACTTTTTAGGAAAAATTCAGGAAAAACAAAAAGCTTTAGACAAAAGAAGAATAATTATTAACGTAAAGAAACCTTACCTTGTTTTTGTTATGTCCAAGAATATAAAAGATGGACATAAGGGAGGTTGGGTTTCAATATTAGATAAATAAAAAGGCAAACCAAAAAATCGAGCTGTTTTGCTCGCTGGCTCGCAAAACAGCTCATTTTAATGTTATAATTTAAAAACACAAATCGGAGAATATATTGGAAACACAATCTGTTTCAAAAAAGGCTAAATTAATCCTTCCGATCTCTTTGATATTTAATATTATATTGGTCATTACAGTTGTCATTCAATACAGACGTATCACAGAACATAGGAACGATTTGAAGGAGGTCACTTTTTCTGAAATAAGTATTAAAAATAACAAATCGGAATCTAAGACTGTTGATACATCCTCGATAATTACCGGTTTACCTGATAGTAACAGCGATAAAGAAATAATTAAAAACCTTAAATCGCAAATCGCCGATATGCAGGACTGGCAGGATTATCTGGAAGAAAAATTAGCTAAATACGAAATGACCAGTGAAGAAAAATTTTATAATAGTATTTATAATGCATCTAAATCCAAAAACTCTTCACGGTTTGAGCCTTTTTTCGAAGAAAATAGCATCTCCCCTGCCCAAAAAACAGAATTTATTGAACTGCTTGCCCAGAGCAGACTTGAGTTGGTAGATTTAGATAAAGAAAGCATGAATTCAGAGGATTATCAAAAGGAAGAGGAAAAGATAAAGTCAAAATATGACGACCTGATATCAAACCTGTTATCTGAAGAGAATTATACCGCGTATCAGGATTTTTTAAAATCAGAAGAGGATAGGCCTTTGATTAGCGGTTTTAAGGAAGTTGTGTTCACCGGTCATAACCAGTTAAATAAACAACAGGAAAAGGATCTTTTAGCCGCAATGTCTAGTAAACGGTTGGAAATCGAGGAGACCTTGGGAATATCAAAATTAGATATTGAGAAAGCGCAAAACCCAGAATATTTTGCAAAATGGTTGAACGATCAAAATAAAATAATGAATGGTTACCTTGAAGTATCTAAAGATATCCTAACGGATTCTCAGATGGAAAAGTTTAAAAAATACATCGATATTCAAATTGCTTCAGGTGAAAGGTGGGAAAAAGAAACTTATCAGGTACTTGAAATTACGAATTCGGATACAGAAAAAGCAGAAATTTGAATTATAACATTTGTATCAAACCGACTTGGCAAAAAACCACCAAGCCGCTTATACAAGGGGTTCGGTTTTTAATGATGAAATATGCATAAAACATTTATATTCTTCAAGCTAATGTATTTATACCTCCTATATTTGATTGTGGGGGTAGATGATGAATGGTATCTAATAACCAAGGGAAATTACCTTTATGATTTAGAATTTTTTCCAGCAGCTGCTAAGGCGTATAAAAAAGCACTCAAAGAAACTGAATCTCCCTATGTGTATAGCTCGTTAGGATATTGTTACTTATATTGCGGATTGCCGGATAAGGCGTTGAAGTATCTCAATATTGCTTATTCAAAAAAAAGCACACCTGATTTTGCTGTCGGTTTAGTATATGCGGAATTTGAAAATGGTAATGTGCAAAAAAGCAAAGAGCTTTTTGAAAACATAAAAAACCAAACGCATGAAATTTCAGAAAAACTTAAAGAATCTATCGCCCATATTGAAGATATGTTTTTAAAGGAACCTAATAAAAAAGAAACCGGCTTATAGCCGAACAACAGCATCTACAAGGGCATGCTATTATATCGCCGAATCGATCTTTCAAGGTTCACGATATTCATCAAACTAAACGTTATAATAAGGAGGATATATGTTTTTACAAGATCTTACTGAACCACAAAGAGTCGCTTTTCATAATATTGCCAGGCAACTCATCTATTCAGATGAGATACTCGATATTAATGAAGCTCAGTTAATGGCAATACTTGAAAGAGAAATGGAATTATCTGACAAGGAAATACCAACGCTGAAAAATATCGATGAATCATTAATGGTATTCGATACTAAAAAATCAAAAGCAATTGTGATATTAGAATTACTAATTCTTGCTGCAATTGACGGTGATTTTAATGTTGATGAGAGTACTTTTATCCAAAAAATTGCTGATTCATTACATATACACTCCATAGATTTTACCGAAATGAAGTGGTGGGCTAAGAAAAAAGCGGATCTTGATAAAGAAGCCCAAAAATTTTTCAAATGACATATTACAACATCAGTTTCAACAAGGTGCAACGAATGGCTGCGCCCGCCTGTTAAACTGTTATGCCCGCAAAAAAATGTTACATGCACTAAACATTGTACTATACATGGATTGTTACAGGCCGGAA
>JAFGRW010000010.1 GCA_016934935.1 Spirochaetota bacterium
GGATACCGTTTATTATCTGGTTTTCAGAAGACTTTATCAGCAGACGGAAAACAGGATTAACTCTTAAGGACAACAGTAGAAAACTAACTGACACAAAATGCCTTTTTCATACTTTAATGGACATCGCCGGAATGGATTCTAAATTTTTCGATACATCAAAGAGCTTACTTAATCCCAATTTTAAAGCCCAGGATTCGGTGCACTATTATGACAGCAACAATGAACCCGTTGCGACTTCTTACGAGGAGTGATCCAGACTGTCTTGTTATCACTGGAAAAACCGGTCAGTTACAGCACTCTAAGAAAACTTCTATATCTGGGCTTTAAAAATAACAATTTTAGAAGTTGGATTATTAAGAGTTTACAATTTAAAATTTATATCCAATATTTTACCTGATCTCAGTTTATCTTTTAAATTTTCAGAATATTCATTTATCTTTTTCAGTATTTTTACTGTTTCTTTTTCAGATTCCGATCTTTCGATAACAGAGGAAATACCACCGTTTTGCAAAATGATTCTTCGGTTTGCTAATAACGCAATAAATGGATCGTGAGTAGCGATTATACTGATAGAACTTGAGTCTACTAAAAGCTCCACAGCCTTGTCTTTTCTAATTCCGGCGTTTTCGATCTCATCTACCAGAATAACCGGAGCTCTTGCAATGTTTAAAGAATCAGAGATCATAAGTGCTCTAGCCTGTCCTCCCGATAACGACACCATTCTTGTATCTAAAGAAAAAGATTCACCACAAAGGTGGCAAGCCTCATCCACTACTTTTTTTTGCAAATGCTTATCAGCAATTTCACAGCACTCCATATGTATATCAAGAAACTCATTTACCTTAAGATCAATCAGATAATTCATGCTTTGTGAAATAAGAGCTATCGGATTCTTTATATTTTGCCCCTGATAGAACTCATCATAGTTTTTTCCGTTTATTTTAATTATTCTTGAAGATGGAGAGTCTCCGGCAGCCATTCCTTCGATATCTGAAAGCATGAGAGACTTACCTGCCCCGGTTGGGCCAACAAGAGCGATCACCTCTCCTTTACAGATTTCGATGTTTTCTTTAAATTCTTTTTTTCCAGTTTTGTTTGTTCCGGGCTCTATTGTCAGATAATTTATCTCTTGCTCAGTCCTGCCGGTTGTTTTGTTTTTGTTCTCAAGTCTAGTAAATATATCATCCGGATCTACTCCGGCTTCCTCACATAAAAAAGAAAGTGACTGTGCCTCGTAACCCTTGCGGGGGATACCCAGTTCTTCAATTATTGCAGCAATATCAGGATTTTCTTTTATAAGCTCATTTATCGATAACGATTCTTTTCCCGGATTCTCATTACCTCTCGCCGCTCCCCTGATCATTTTTTCCACACCCCATCTTTAATTCCCGGAAGCTCCATCAACTTAACATTACCACTCGCGAAGGTCTCGCCCACCCTTTTTTCACCAAGACAAAAAGAGCATACTGCTCCGGGCATGGAGTACTTCAAATGTTGAGGAACAGATGCATCAAACTCTTTAGCGAGAGCAAACTCGCTGGATAACCTGTAACTGTTTTTTCCTGTAAGACCGTTCACCTCAAGAATTTTTGCGCCGCAATTTAAAACAGATATTCTTTTTCTGAACACCTCACGCTCGGCTTGACTTATCATATCGCAATGTGTCAGTACCACGGTGTCAGCAGACTTTAACATGGGACCGATCTTATTGGGAGATTGAATGCCGCTTAGGACGTCCAGAATTGTGACTCCAAGCGCATCTGCCAAATAGGGAGAGCATCTGTTGCACAGACCTGCACTTTCAATTATAAGATAATCGAGTCTCTTTTTGACACCGTATTTTGAAATACGTTCAATATTTGTCGAAAGGTAGTGGTCAGGGCAAATATATGTCGAAAGACCGGTTATGCACGCAATTTTATTTTTTTTATAAACTTCCGAATCATTGGCGACAAGACAGTCAAGTTTAGCAACCAGGACTTTCCTCTTGTCTATTGACGGATTATTTAAAGCGTGAATAATAACAGATGTCTTGCCGGATGACGCAAGCCCTCCAACGATTATCAGTTTCATATCGATTCACTCAGTTTAAAATTCTGAAGCAACTGCTCCAGTAAATTATCAGGTATAATATCGAAAAGAGAAGCCCAGGGTCTTGTTATTATATTATCGAGGGGATACTCAATTAATATATCTTTTCTGTTTGGAATAAATGATCCGTTTTTATAATATACTTCCATCAGCTCTTTTGATGTTAAATAGTTTTCGATGCTACGAGCCTTCGGCTTTGAAGATGTTTTTACATAATAGGCAGGTACTGCAACCGGACCATCTTCTGGGACAATATGCACATGACCTTTCGATTTAATGATATTTGAAAAATGAATTGGTGTAATAAAGATTGAAGGCGAATTTTTTTTTATTTTTCTTGATGAAGACTGTGACGGATGCAGAGCAAAACTCACATTTCTGCAAAACTGTACAAAAAGAGAGTCACCCAGATGATAATATAACGCGGCAAGAAAATCGGGAATCACCGGAAGATTTAAAGAGGGCAAAACAATTTTACCCTTATATTCTGGATTGGTTAAATCGAACCAGGTTTCCGGTAATGGAAGATCATCCATGGTTTCCGGAGTACAGTAAAACGTAAAATAGACGAGAAACTGCAAATTAAGTTTTTTGTTAGGATCCTCCAGTTTTTCAAATTCGGGACGCTTGTAACTGATACTGTTACCTTCAATAAACACATCCTCGTGATACATTTTTCGACAATAATCATCATGTAAAAAAAGCTCCGTTCCTACCGCCATAAAATAATCCGGAAACGACTCATACAGCCCGGATTTTGCTATCGAAACAACATAATTTTTGATATCAACTGTTCCACCACCTTCAGCGGCAATCCACCAGGCCAATCTGACCTTCTTTGATGAATAGTTCTTTTGAATAAATGCATCGAACATTTCAGTTACAATATTACTGATTGGGCAAGGGATAAGACCAACAAGATTTAGTTCACCGTTTAAATCAGGTATCGTATTTTCGTCGTATCTAAGTTTATCGGGATCGATAAAGCCCTCATTTCGCTCTGTAGGATTGGTTATTGAGTTTTGCAGATTAAGCATAAGTATATTGAGATCGATATTGCGCGTGAATGCCGCTTTTTCAATTGTTACCAAGCCAGCAACAGTTTTTCGTAGGAGTGGATTCTTTAACGGTGTAAACCCCATCCTGATAAATGTATTTAATGTTTGTGGCCACAACCTTATGACATCGGATATTTTCATATCCGGAGAAAGGGATAGTGTATTTTGATTTCTTTTAAATTTATTATTCTTCATAACTTATCATCTATCTATTGCAAAATTGATAACGTCAATCAAAATACAAATTATTTTTAATAAACAAATATTCTTGACTATCGATTAAATGATTATTTAATGTTTTTATGAAAAGCCAATCCGACAAAGTATTTATTACATCTATTGGTTCGTGTACTGCTTCAGGAAATACAGATGATATTTTTTTTAATGCCAAAACCAAAAAATCATCACTTACAGTTTATAATCAAATCACGAGTGATTGCCCAGTAAAGACCGTCGGTAAGGTTAAACTTAAAACAGATGACATTTTCGCGCAAAAAGTCCGCCCTTTTGTATCGCGTAATGCCGAGCTTGGAGCATACGCGGTATCCCAATGCCTGAATACAATCGAATTATCGCGAACTATACCAGACGGTCTTATCTTCGGATCTGCATCCCAGGGCATAGACAAGATTATGGAAGTAATTGATGATTTGAAAAACAACCCTTTTAATACTCTTAACCATAACAGTATCAGTTCAATTACAAATGCCGGCGTTTGCCGACTATTGGCTGAGAGGTTCTCGATAAGCGGACGAGTGTTTGCGGTTGAAGGCGCCAGTTGCTCGGGCATGATTGCATTTATTGAATCATTTAATGCCATTAAAAACAAGATCGCAAGCAGCATGTTAGCCGCATCAGGAGAAGCCAACCTTTTTAAACCGGCTTTCCTGTTTTATAACAAAAAAGTCAGAGTAAACAAAGAAACCTATACCTTCTTCGGAAAAAGCGGTGAGTCCATATTCAGGCGACCATCTGAAGCAGTTGTCCCATACAGCGTTCCTGAAAAAAGTGACAGAGGCGTAATCGCGGAAGGAGGTGCCGCGTTATTTCTTGCAAACGAAAACCATACCAAAGAGTTTGATTTGCCTGTTCTTGCCGAAATCGAAAACGTTTTTTTTTATTATAACTGTACATTGTCATCCAACAATGACTTTCTTGGACTTTCCAATATTCTTAATAAATTGAAAAATGAAATATTTGACTCAATATATCTTCCAATTTCCGGTTGTTGGGCGACTGATTACAATTTATATACTGCTTGCAGCCATTATTTTCCCAACACACACTGTTTTACAGTCGAACCGGTAATTGGTCATACGGGAGCAGTATCCGGACTGATAAATATTATTCTTGGCGCCTTAAGCTTAAAAAACAGTGTTCTATTACCAACACTTAACTTTGATGCGAAAAATCTGGATCAAAACTTTAAACTCAAACCATCTGAAGATATTATTGAAAAGGATATTCGAAGAATTCTGGTAATAAGTAGCGGTTGGGGTGGATACAACGGAGCATGCGTGTTAAAAAAATATAATGGCAAATAAAAAATTCAGATTAGACTTATTAACTCTTGTTATGATTACCTCATTACTGCTTTGGGGATTTCTTTTTATAGCGCCGGGTATAAACACAAAAAGATATATCCTGGCAGCTTTTTTTTTAAATATATCACTACTGATTGAATCCGTTTTTATTGCAGGTTCACAAACAAAAAAAACTAATGACAGTGGTTTTTTAAGTTTAACCCTCTTCTCATTTGTAATTATCACAACTGCCTATTACAGATACCTAAACCTTCCATTATTATTCGCATTAAATATATGGAACAATATATTTGTTATAGGAATTATCCTGATCATTGTTGCCTCTGCCATAAGAATAGTTTCCAAAATATATCTAAAAGAGTATTTTTCCTATAATATAATGACAGCACAAAATCAGAAACTTATTACAACTGGACCTTATTCAATAATCAGGCACCCCGGATATTTTGGAACAATACTTGCTATTTTAGGAGCAACTTTTATGTACGCTGCCCCAATTACCCCTTTGTTTATTATACTTTCCTTGCCGGTTACAGTAAAAAAAATAAAAGAAGAAGAACGACTACTTGTAAAACTATTTGAGAATGAGTGGACTGACCCCCTAAAACTGGAGTGACAAAATAACTGGGATTAGGAATATAGGATTATGATAAAACGACAAAGACATTCAGAAGAC
>JAFGRW010000086.1 GCA_016934935.1 Spirochaetota bacterium
ACACTGCTGTCCCATAGAAATGCAGAAAATATAAAAAGTGCTATTAATCTCACTGCCGTACTGAAATGCTGAGTGCTGCGAAACACCTCAAAATTCCAGCACAAACAGGAGATCAATAACATGTTTAAAGGTAAAACAGTACTGTCACAAATGCAATCAATAATTTTTGGATATAATTTCAGGAAGACAGTAAATGAGCATAATGGAGACAAAGGTATAAGAAGTTTTTCAACAGCAAATCTGATGAGCGTGATGCTGTATGTTCATATGGCAGCCAAACAGAGCCTTAGAGATATAGTTGATTCACTAATGAGCAAAAAGAACCTCTGGTATCATTTAGGAGTATCTTCATTATCAAGAAATAATCTATCCAATGCTCTTCAAAAAAGATCAGCAGATATTTTTGAGAAAACATTCTATGCTTTATTATCAAAGCTACAGAGCGAACGAAGTATAAGTACAGATAAACGATTCAAATTCAGGATGCCGATAAAGAGCATTGATTCGACTACGATTAGTTTATGCTTATCACTATTTGATTGGGCAAAGTTTAGAACAACAAAAGGTGGAATCAAACTGCACGTTGTCTATGACAATAGGGAACAACTGCCGGAATTCATAAATATAAGTAATGCCGAGAGTCATGATATTACAAAGGCAAAATCATTCCCAATAACAAAAGAATCGATTTATGCGATGGATAAAGGGTATATTTGCTTCAAATTCTTTCAGAAAATAGCCCAAAACAAGGCTTTTTTTGTGACTCGGACAAAAAGTAACACTCAATATAGGATTTTGGAAAGAAATTCGAAAAAACAGAAGAACATAAAAGCAGACTGGATAGTGAAATTAACAGGAACAAAAGCTGATGAATACGAAGGTAATCTTCGGGTTGTAAAATATAAGGACCCTGAGTCTGGGAAAACATATGAATTTTTAACAAATAATTTCAAATTATCTGCTCAGTCAATTGCAGATGTATACAAAGCGAGATGGGACATTGAACTATTTTTCAAATGGATAAAGCAAAATTTGAAAATTAAAACATTCATCGGTACATCTGAGAATGCAGTTAAAATTCAGATTTGGACAGCAATGATCGCCTGTCTTTTAACAGAGTATTTACGGTTTAAAGCGCGAAGCAGTTACAGCCTATTAAAAGTATTTCGGCTTATATGCGATAACCTGCTGTTCTCTATAGATTTAAATCAGCTTCTTGGAGAATCACCTCCGGAATAAATTGATAATATTCCAACGAATGAATATCAGCTAACTTTATGGGCTTAAATATCTATGGGACAGCAGTGTAATATTAAATAAATAAAAATTTTCAAAATAATAACGAATCATAATTTTTTATTAGCAGATGCTTATTAGAAATGAGTTGTTTTACAGGAAATTTCATGTAAAACAACTCGATTATATTAATTCTATTATCTATTAACAATAAAAATAACGTATAAATAAAAACTAACTACGGCTGTGTACTTGAATCAAAAGAAAAATTGATATTATTAATCTTAATTGAGTCACCATTTTTAATTATTTTTGCTTCATTGCTTGCTTCAGTAATTTCTACGAATTTTAAATCACCTTCAATATAATCTCTTTCATCATCTTCTCTGGTGAGATTTATGGAACCATTAACTGCAACAAAATATTTGTCAGGATCGTCATTACTACCTTTAATAATGAGAATGGCAAAAATATCCTCATTCATAGTACGAATACCTGCAGTATTAGTTAAAGCATTTGTTAAAAATGGGTAATTAGTTGCTGTAACAGTCATAACACTATTGAGATTTCCCCATTGATAATTTTCTATCATGTCTTCCACCTGAGAACTTATTTGAAATTCTTTTTCATATAGAGGAAGAGAGAATTTCATTGCAATAATTAAGGCTGCAGACTCACTGTCATCAATAGCAACACCTAATGCCGCTCCATCACTACCCCAATCATCAAATCCATCTTTAGTACTGATGTCAAAAGCCAAAGATGTATACTCTCGATCATCGAAGGAATCTTCTTCTTTTTCTCCACCACAATTTACTAAAAACACTAACTGTATTAACATAACTAAAAATATTCTTTTCATAAAATATTTTCTCCTTTTTTATTCCATTATTTTTTAATTTTAAAACTGCACTGCATAGTATACCATATTATAATGATAAAATGATTTGTAGAAAGACATAAGTCTCCATATCGTAAATAGCATATTGCTTTTAAGAATTTTTACAGTAAAAAATTCTATGTTACGATGATAAATTTTAAATTACAGTATTTTTTTCATTTTCATCTTTTTCTCCTTTTTTCGCTAAAAGACACCGTTATATTACCGTCTTTAAACAAAGACCGGTCAAACAGCATCTGCAGCCGGATTTATTGCGCTGAATCGCTGTTCTGTTTTTTTTAGACAAAACCGGCAAAAAAGCGCAATTTCAGATGATTTTTACCATATTTTGGTGTGTCTGTCTTGTTGATATGTAATTCAACAAGT
>JAFGRW010000087.1 GCA_016934935.1 Spirochaetota bacterium
CTTGATGGGAGAGGATTGAGGTGAGGGTGAATTGAAATAAGATTTTTAACGTTTGATACCGCCCTGCTTGCAGGGCGGAGGTTCATTAAACAAAAAAATTTTCGTGAATCTGGAAACAGTTCTATTATTAATTGATGCGTATAGTTTTCGCAAGATCTTCTCTGGAATATATGGGATTTCTATAATCAGGATATATGTAAAAAGATTTAATCTTATCCCTCGGTAGAAGTAAAGCAGTGCACATGTCTTCATAGACAAACTTCCAGTCAGTAAAATTTAATACGTCTGCAGGGGAATATTTATCTTTGGGTAAAACCAGTACATCAGCTTTGTATTTTTTTAAAATTGCCTGACAATCTTTCTTGTTGCTGGCAAATTGCATCGCGATATTATAAACATCATTTGGGTACACTTCCTCATATCTGCCGTCTATAAGAACTTTACACTGGGGATATAGCTTCCAAAATGCATAACTGCCCCAGCCAAATGTGGTCGCCAGATTACCTGAAATATTATTTTGTTTTATAAATTCAAAAGAACCAACCGGATAGATCGAGGGATTCACAATTATTTTATTTGATAATTGCGGTAAAATATATACAAATATTATTATCAATATGACATATCCAAAACAATATTTTATGGCCATCCATATTCTGTAAAATCTATCAGTTAAATTATTTTTAATTAATTCTTGTAAAGTACCGAACAAATTCATGTATTGATTATAAAAAAGTGCCGGTATGGCTAATACAAAAAATTCAGTATGTCTCTGATGCTTTATGCCTAAATAAATTAATAATATAGCGAGAATAATTCTTGTCCAGTCAGGTTTTACCTTTTGTATATATAGTTTGATTCCCACAAAAGTAGTCATTAAAGCGAAAATAATAAAACCAGTATGGATATGTATTTTAATTCCTGCCGCTATGTGAAAGGGGCCATTTAAATTGATATGTTCCCATTCCAGGATATAAGGTCTGGGCATCAATGATGCCTCAATAATATAATTCCAGAGTTTGAAGCCATAGGGATTGATCAAAGTGACAGGAATAATCAAGGCTAATGCCAGAAAATATTTTGGATAATTTTTATGGTTTAAAAATTCACCGATGGCATAAATAAGAACTAATCCGATACCGGCGAGAAAACCGCCGTGCATATTTACCCACAGCAACATTGTGACTGGGAATACCCAGATTAATTTATTGTGAGACTCAAAACGTCTTAATCTTTCTAAAACGTATATCCACAATGTGAAGAACAGGTAGGTAAACATTTGAGATCTTATAAGATTGGCGGTGCCCGGAAGAAGTGAGAATCCCAGTAAAATGAAATAAAATATCCCGGCTGTATCCTTGCTTGTCTGTAATTTGATTATTTTAATGAGTAATATGAAGATCGAGAAGATAATAAAAGCCTTAAGCGCATATATTCCCCATTCACCAAAGTATTTTACAAAAAAGTAAAAAACAACTCCGGAGCCCCATTCGTGGTCGATCCACAGGTCTTTTGTCGGAAGGTAGGAGAAAATATCGTGCTTTAAGATGTTGCCGGTTTGAAAAAAAATGGAGCCGACAGCCAATCTTGCCCATAAATCATAATCTGCTGTGTTGGTCGTGAAGGTTAATATACATACGATGATTGTTATTGATATATAGAAAAGTTTATTTTTCATTTGCTCAACCGGTAAGGGTTTTTGTTATTCAAAACTGTATATACGGTCAGATAAATAATAATTACCAGCCAGCACAGCGCGTTTAAGCTGAAGATGAAATAAATGACAGACATCAATGAGGACTTGAAGAAAAAATGCACCTTATTAAAGCCTGGCTCCAGTTTTACCGCTTTATAGGCAAGATTTGCTTTGTAAACAGGAGTTTCTTTTTCGTTAACGGTCGCCCTCCAGTATGGATGCCAAACATCGCTGTACATAAGCCATGCCGATTTCAAATCGTCGGTGTTGGTTGTGATTACCACATCGTTTCCCTCATAGCGCTGCATCTGATAAGGGAGCCGCAGACGCTTGTCTAATGAAAGATTAATTTTCGATAAAACCGAAGAGTCAGCAGATATTGCTTCTTTATTTTTTTCCAGAGGAGATAAAAAGATGATATCGCCTTTGTAACCGGGATCGGTAATCAGTGAAGCGACGACATTGTCGGAAGAGATTATATCAGCATGGGAAAAGAATTGTATCTTATCCTCGGTTGCTCCTGAAATTTTTAAAGCGGCAGGATGACCCATGGGAAATTCCAGTCTGAACCCAAATAATAAGGCATCGGGCTTGATTGATAAATCATAATTGGATTGCCCCCAATAAGCCCTTATGTAATTATCGAAAGGCAAAAGCCAAAAATCATTTCTGAATTTATTGCCGATTCCATCTTTAAAAAGAAAAGTGTCTGTTGACGCATAATATACGCCGGGTTCTTTTATCGGCAAGACTTTAAGAAGTTCAGCTCGGGAGTTATTATCTTCAAGAGAGAGATCTCTTCTCTTGGAGAATTGTATGGGTTGAAAATCAACGATTTTGGATAATTCCTTGTTAAGAGGAGCTGTCTTTAATCTTATTTCGGCAAACTTAAAACCATAAATATCAGTGAGATGTAAGGCTGATAATATAACCGCCCAGAGAAGAAAATATTTTTTCTGTTTAATAAAAAATATAAAAGCAAAGGAAATGAAAGCGGCTAAAGCGAAAAGTGTCGTCCGGTTAATCATGGAAATTGCTATATTATTATCAGATAAAGTCGTAAAAAAAGGAAGGGTTTCCATCCCGATAGGTGCCATGTTTTTGAGAAGATGAATGCAGTAATCATAATTATTAGATAGAATCCAAAGAAGTAAAGAAATGCCCAGCATTAGTAAGCAGGATCCTGCAGCTGATATTTTGACTACAGTGCGGTTCTTCCGGAGAGATTTGTTGGAGAATACCGCGTCAAATCCAAATCCGGCCATAAAACAAAGCAGAACCTTGATGACAGGGGAAACAAGCGCGAGATGACGGAAAAACTTCATCATCGGCCAACAGTAGTAAAAGAAAACGCTGACAAATGTCCCCATACTGAAAAGCAAAAGAACAATTACGGTTAAAAGAAAATGGAGATTTTGCCTGTTTAAGTTGGATACCAATCCCAGCAGAATGAAGGGAACGCAGAGAACACCGATGTATAAAGTGTAATCCAGAAAAGGAGATACGCCTAAGATTAATTCCAGCCATGCCTTCCAGTTTGTTTGTCCTCCGTAGGTTAAAAATCCATCCAGTGTTGTGGTGCCATCCGTGTTTCTCAAGACATTGTAGTTTACGATTTGATCCATTCCGACAGTCATTGTAACTTTTAAGGCGATGAATAAGAGAATAATGAATAATGTGGTGAGAATAAAAGACCAGCCGAAGCGTAGAGCCTTTATTTTTCGAAGAGTATCTTCAAAATTGAGAGCAAAGTAAAAAACAAAATACAGAAAGATTACCAGAGAGGTAAGAGGGAGAAAATAGGGGAGATTTCCCAGGCACTGCATAAACAACAAATTACCGGCAAGAAAATAATATCTCCATTTACCGCTGTCCAGAAATGTATGGATGAAATAAAGAATCAGGGGGATGGCATAGTATAAATGGAAATTCCACCAGGGCTGAAGGACCCAAATGCAGGAACCCATGATGGACAGGGTTACGAAGAAGATGGTGAGAGGGGAGGCGAAGAAACGTCTGGC
>JAFGRW010000088.1 GCA_016934935.1 Spirochaetota bacterium
TCCATATTATCTTACAAATCTTTGTCTTTAAAAATATTATACACTCCTAAAACATTACCAGAGGCATTAAATTCGTGCAAAAACACGATGAGACATAATATTTTTTGAAATCATTTTTTACTTATAATTTTTGATAATATCTTTGTCTGTAACAAAAAAGAATTGATTATGTCCTATCATTTGTTATTATAACAAAAGACTAAACTCTTGGAGCCTGCTTTTCCCCTTTTTATGTTGAAAAACAATCACCTTTTTTTGGAGGCAAAATGGAAGCTCAGCCAGATGATTTGCATGAAGCAGTGCTGTTGTATACACATACAAAAATCGAACTTGCCAAGCGTATAAAAGAGGGTATAAGTTATACAGAATTTTTAGATTATGAAAAAAAACTTGAACAGATTGATAGAATTTTAAAAAAAGCTGAGCGACAACTTGAAAAAGAGGTTTTTACTGGCTCAGGTTGAGTTTATTGTTAAATTTTGCCTAAAATATCATTATTGAGCATCATTTTTTGTGGAAAAAATATTTTGCGATGTTTTTCGTAAGAGAGTTGCTGTTTTACTTTGTAAAAGTTTCATTTGTGTATATTTTCAGTTATTTATTTCCGGGAATCCCCGATTTAATTGACCGCAGAAAATGTAATAAAATATTATCCTGTTATTCCTTTTAAAAAGGGGTTTTTAAAACCGGCTTATAATTTTATTCTGTACAGGAATAAGCTTTATTGTTATTTGGTTGTGAATGTAGTAACAAGCAGGGAAGTATTAAACTTTTAAATTCTTTAAAAATAATGACTTTAGTCTTTTCTTTCATTTTTAGGAGTAAATGTTTATATTCTTTTCTAAAGAGACTACATAATGGCAATTTTAAAATAATTGTTTAAAAAAAATTAAATACTTTAGGAGAGTGTCGTAATGGGTAAGTCGATGACAATGGATGGAAACATGGCTGCTGCTCATGTTTCTTACGCGTTTACCGAAGTTGCGGCTATTTATCCAATAACACCGTCATCCAACATGGCGGAATATACGGATGAATGGGCGGCTCACGGGAAAAAAAATATTTTTGGTGAGCCTGTCAGGCTGATAGAGATGCAGTCAGAAGGGGGAGCAGCTGGAGCTGTTCATGGTTCTCTTCAGGCAGGGGCATTGACTACAACCTACACAGCTTCGCAGGGATTGCTTTTAATGATTCCGAATATGTTTAAAATTTCTGGAGAACTTCTTCCAGGTGTTTTTCATGTAAGTGCAAGAAGTGTTGCTGCACACGCACTTTCAATTTTTGGAGATCATTCAGACATCTATTCTGCACGTCAGACTGGATTTGCTATGTTGGCAACTGGTTCTGTACAGGAAGTTATGGATCTTGGTGCTGTTGCGCATCTTGCTGCAATCAAGACACGAGTACCTTTTGTTCACTTCTTTGACGGTTTCAGAACTTCTCATGAGATTCAGAAAATTGATACATGGGATTATGCTGATCTGGAGAAACTTGTTGATAAAGAGGCGCTTCAGAAATTCAGAGACAACGCTCTTAATCCAAACAATCCTGTAACACGTGGTACAGCTCAGAATCCTGATATCTTTTTTCAGGCTAGAGAAGCTTGTAATAAGTTTTATGATGCAGTTCCTGATGTTGTTGCGGACTACATGAAGCAGATTTCAAAACTCACTGGACGTGAATATAAGCCGTTTATGTATTATGGAGACCCAAAAGCTGAAAATATCATTATTGCGATGGGTTCAGTTTCAGATACTATTAAAGAGACAATCGATTATTTGAATAAGAAAGGTGAAAAAGTTGGTGCAATAATTGTTCATCTTTACAAACCTTTTTCCGTAAAACATTTGATGGAAGTGCTTCCAAAATCGGTTAAGAAGATTGCTGTTCTTGATAGGACCAAAGAGCCTGGTGCAGAAGGTGAGCCGCTTTATCTTGATGTTAAGTCCATTTTTTATGGAAAGAAAGATGCTCCTGTAGTTGTTGGCGGACGTTATGGTCTTTCTTCGAAAGATACTACTCCATCGCAGATAATTGCTGTTTATGAAAATCTTAAGCAGAATGAGCCTAAAGACGGTTTTACAATCGGTATAGTTGATGATGTGACTTTTAAATCTCTTCCTCTTACGGCAGAAGTCAACGTAGTACCTGAATCAACCAAACAGTGTATGTTCTACGGTCTTGGATCTGATGGAACTGTTGGTGCAAACAAGAACTCTATCAAAATTATCGGTGACCATACAGATATGTATGCTCAGGGATATTTTGCTTATGATTCAAAAAAATCTGGTGGAATTACTATCTCTCACCTTCGTTTTGGTAAAGATAAAATCCGTTCGCCGTACCTTGTTAACCACGCGGATTTTATTGCCTGTTCGCAGCCATCGTATCTTGATAAATATGATATGCTCAAAGGTATAAAAAAAGGTGGTGCTTTTCTTCTAAACTCGATCTGGAGTGCTGAAGAGACAAAAGCTAATCTTCCGGACAAGGTTAAAAAGATTCTTGCCGAAAATGAAGTTAACTTTTATATAATCAATGCTACAAAAATTGCAGAAGAGATTGGTCTGGGTGGTCGCACAAATACCATACTTCAGTCTGCATTCTTCAAACTTGCTGAAGTTATTCCTTACGATGATGCTGTTAAGTATATCAAGGAAGCTATCAAAAAGTCTTACGGAAAAAAAGGCGATGATATAGTTAACATGAACAATGCCGCAGTAGACAAGGGTGCCAGTGAACTTGTCAAAGTCGAAGTACCTGCTGAATGGGCTTCTATAAAAATTACCGCTGACGCAACAAGTGATAGACCGGATTTTATCAAAAATATAGCTGATGTAATTAATGGTCAGGATGGAGACTCGCTTCCTGTTAGTGCCTTTATTGGCGTTGAAGATGGAACTTTCCCTGCAGGTACAACAGCATATGAAAAGCGTGGTATTGCTGTTAATGTGCCTGAATGGCAGAGTGAAAATTGTATTCAGTGTAATCAATGTGCCTTTGTTTGTCCTCATGCTGTAATTCGTCCACTTCTCATTGATAAAAATGAAAAGGCAAAACTTCCATCTGATATTACAACTATCAAGGCTGTGGGAAAAGGAGTTGAAGAGTATGAGTACAAACTTCAGATTTCGCCACTTGACTGTACTGGATGCGGTAACTGTGCTGATGTATGTCCGGCTCCAAAGGGAAAAGCACTTGTTATGAAGCCTATCGCTTCACAGGCAAAAGAGGCTGAACTTTGGGATGTCGTTACTAAAAATGTAAGCTATAAAACAGATAAGTTTCCTCTTACTAATGTCAAGGGATCGCAGTTTGCTCAACCGCTTTTTGAATTTCACGGAGCTTGTGCCGGATGCGGAGAAACACCATATATAAAGCTTATAACTCAGCTTTATGGTGACCGTATGATGATTGCTAATGCTACTGGTTGTTCATCGATTTACGGTGGTTCTGCTCCTGCAACTCCATACTGCAAGAATGCTAATGGTTGTGGACCTGCCTGGGCAAACTCACTATTTGAAGATAATGCAGAATATGGTCTTGGTATGTATCTTGGTGTTTGCAACATGCGTGATCGTATAGAAAGACTTATGAAAGAAGCTTTGGCTTCTGGAGTATCTGGTGATGTTGAAGCTGCTTTTAAAGCCTGGATAGAAAACAAAGAGAACGGCGAGACTACAAGAGAAGTTTCTACAAAGGTAGAAGAGGTGCTTGCTGGTAAATCGGATGCCTATGCTAAAGAAATTATGGCTATTAAACAGTATCTGGTGAAAACTTCACAATGGATCTTCGGTGGTGACGGATGGGCTTATGACATCGGTTACGGCGGACTTGACCATGTTCTTGGTTCCGGACAAAATGTAAACGTTTTGGTTATGGATACAGAAGTTTATTCTAATACAGGTGGACAGTCTTCCAAATCTACTCCGACTGCTGCTGTGGCAAAATTTGCTGCTTCTGGTAAACGCATGCGCAAAAAGGATCTTGGAATGATGGCCATGTCTTACGGTTATGTTTATGTTGCACAGGTTGCTATGGGAGCAAATCAAGCTCAGTATCTTAAAGCGATTCGTGAAGCTGAGGCCTATGATGGACCGTCTTTGATTATAGCTTATGCTCCATGTATTAACCACGGTCTTCGTGCTGGTATGGGTAAAACACAAGCAGAAGAGAAACTTGCTGTTGAATGTGGATACTGGAGCACTTATAGATTTAATCCGGATTTGGCTAAAGAAGGCAAAAATCCATTTAGCCTTGACTCTAAAGAACCAGACTTTACAAAATTTCAGGATTTTCTTAAAGGAGAAGTTCGTTATACATCACTTCAACTTTCTTTCCCTGATGTTGCTGGCGAGCTTTTTGCCGTAGCCGAAGAGGATGCAAAATATCGTTATAATCAATACAAACGTCTTGCATCTACAGAGGCATAATCGCTGAATTTGTTAATTTTAGTTATTTGCTAATAATATTGATCCGCGCAATGATCTAATCATTGCGCGGATTTTTTGTGCGCCCAGCATGGGCGCAATCTAACGGGTTAGAGTCCCGAGTCTGCCCTGGTAGTGGGAAAGACATAGCTGAACACCAA
>JAFGRW010000002.1 GCA_016934935.1 Spirochaetota bacterium
TATTACACCTGAGTACTTGACGACTATTACTCGACAGATATCAGAAAAAGGAGAAGATATTGTTATGTCAACTGCGATGAAATTAAGGGAAGAGGGCAAACTTGAAACAGCTCAAAAAATGCTTTTGAAAGGTTTTTCTGTTAAGGAAATTGCTGAGATTACCGGTATTTCAGAAAAGGAAATAGCTTCTTTAAAAATGCGATGACGACAATGATAAATAATCAGACAATAATCGATCTGATTTTTGACTGCTTTGTAAACAAGATGTCCATGAGTAAAACTCTTCTTGCAGTATATGAGATTTGTAAAAGTGCTATCATTGATTAGAAATCGATAACCTGGTACTGTTGTAGCAAAGGGATTGAAGACGGAATTGAGCAAGAGATTACGGCTTTTCAGGAAATAAGATGATTTTAGAAGACTTAGTTAAATCTCAAAAAATTAAACATGTCTTATATTAAGTAATAACATTGATTATATTTATATGTGTTGATTAGCATAAGCATAGTATTTGTCCTTAACAAATACTAATATATATAAATTAAATATAAAATAGCATGGTAAAAATTTATAAAATAATAAAATTATATTGACATTGATTTTTTTGAGACTGAACCTGATGATTATGGATCGTATGTTCATCTGTTTCGTTTGAATTAATAATTAACACTTTTCTTTATATTAAAAAGGCTGTCACTCACCGGCAGCTCTTTTTTTATAAAAAAATAATTCCGCAAACTCTATCAGCTCAAGCCTGCTGTTTTCCGGAAGGTCAAGTTTCTCTGCTGTAAGGCGTGCCTTATCTAAAAGCAGGGTGATGTTTTTGGTTACATAATTTTCGAATGTTCCATACTTCTCTTTCTCCGCGGTGCTGTTGCTGAACAGTTCTTTTAAAAGTTTGTCATTGGGGTTTGCATTTGAAGCAGTATTATTTGTCATTTTTTTTGTCTTGTGGCTGCTATTATCGATTGCCTGTTCTGCCGGTAAATCTGAATGATTATTATGTTTAGTATTTAGGCAGTCTTCAAAATCATCTTGCAGTTGAAAGGCACAACCCCATAGAGAGCCCAGCTCTTTTAGCAGTTTAATTTCTCTGTTTTCAAGTCTGCTATTTGTTTTGGAGTTTTCATTGTTAATACCATTACTATTTTTGCTGCTTCTTTTGTGATTTTCTTTTCGAGTAAGGTATCCGCCAACCATTGGTGACGAGAATGTGTACATGCCTGTCTTCTGCCAATATAGCCTGAAAAGTTTATTAATTGTGTCAAAGCTTTCATTGCTTAAAAGCGGTTCTTTGAGTACGCCAAATGCCGTAATAACAGATGTTTCGATCATAAGTTTTTGCAGCTCAATTTTTATATCAGGTGAAATATCTGCGCTGGTGATGGTTTCGAAAGCAAGGCTATAGAGAATATCACCAAGCAGTATCCGATTTCCGGTTTTCGGGTTATTGCTGTATTTGCCTCCGCATCCAAGACTTGGTGTATGGCCTCTTGAAATATCATTGTCTATGATATCGTCATGCGCGAGTGCAAACAGATGGAAAAGTTCAAGCGAACATGCGCATTGAACAAGCGCTGGTGTGTAGTCGGCGCCGTAAATCTGTGCTGTTAAAAGAAAAAGGCGCGGTCGTATGTATTTTCCCTCTCTTAGAATATAGCGGCAAATTTCGTTTGTGGCGGCTTGTCCATAAACAGAATAGCGCTCATTAATTTGAAGGGTGTACTTATCAAGATAGTCGCGAATAGCCGTTATGTAATCAGATTTTTCAGTTTTCAAATAACCTCCTAAAAAAAACAGGTGCAACAAGTCCCGTGATACAGAGCACCGTGAAAAGTGTATGAATCCGAATTGTGCCCATAAGAGCCTTGTCGTAATCAGGAGTGCCATTGTTGGAAAAAATTACTTTTATAACAGGTATGGCAACCGGCAAAGAGAGCAGAATGAGTAAAAGATATGCTGTAAAAAAACCAGGTATTGTACCACAAACAATAATTATATAGGGCAATATTAGCATTGAGAGGGCTACGAGTGTACAAGTTTTTTTTGCAAAATACATGGGTAGCGTTTTTATATGAGCCTTTTTGTCGTTATCAATATCTCTTAAATTATTTAAAAAAAGTACAAGCGCCGCCAGTAATCCAGGTGCCGAGGACAAAAGGGCAACATGCAGGGAGAAGGTTCTGCTAACAGCATAGAGCGAGGCAAGGCCCAGAAGCGGACCGAAAGTTATAAAAACAGTAAGTTCGCCAAGTGCCATATATTTAAGGCTGAATTTTTTACCGGTATAAAAAAACGAGAGCACGGCGCCAATAAACCCCATAACAAGCATGGGCAGCCCGCTTAAATAGACAAGAGCGGCTCCGAATGACGCGCCAATAAAAAATAGCAATAAGGCATAGTGCAGTAAAAAACCGGGAGCGTTTCTCTGTACGGCACGCTGTCTCTCGTTCGTGTCTACGCCTCTGTTATAGTCATAGTAGTCGTTAAGCATATTTACAGCACCGTGAAATAGCAGAACAGTCGCGCAAATCAGGAAAAGGCGGACTGAGTCTATTTTGTGCCCACTGCTATATGCCCATGCAGGGCCGATAAGCGCGGAGCTTATTGATAGCGGAAAGGAGTAGGCTCGTAGTGAGCTTAGGTAGAGAGAGAATTTTGTTATCATGTAGCTGGTTAGGTTCCTGTCTGTTTTAGTTTAGTTTTATATTGTCCAGGCTTTTGTCTCTTTTGTCAACTTTTTACTAAAATGCAGCAAAAGCTGGATTGTTAGCCAGCAGTGATGTGTTGTATCAGCAGATAAATTGGATTGTTAGCCAGCTGGGAAGAATTAATGCGACATAATATTATATTCTGTCTGGTTATGGTGGCTTGTTAGCCGGGTAAGAGACAATTTCAGATATTTGGGGACGGAGTTATTTGTAGGTAACGGGAACGAAGGTGTTTGGTCAGGATGATTTGGATAAAAATGGACGATGACAAAAAGTCTGGCTTCTTGGCCACTTGTGAGAAAAATGCAGAAAAATCGTATTTAGAGTAAAATTCCCTTGAAAATGGTGCGCCTGTTGAAAGATGGTTTCTTATGTACCACGTGTAACATAAAATAGAACCAAGTCGTTTGTTTGTTTATTTATGCTTCCTGTGGCTTATGTCCATTCATTGCATGACTCATAATTTAGCCGGAGAAAATTATGTTAAAGATACTGAAAACTTTTGAAGAATACTCCCGTCCATATCGCGGAGCCTTTATTCTGGCCAATACCTGCATGGTTATTATGGACTTAACCTCTTATCTTCTTCCGGTTCTTATAAAATATGCAACAGACACTGTTTTTGACCATGTGACCAAAACCGGTGATCTTAAAATTCTCTATATTGTGGGGTCAGCAATAATAATCTCCGGTGTTGTGCGTGGGCTTCTTTCGCACTTTATGATACGCTCATACTGGTACGTGGGCGAGTCTGTAGTAAAGGATATTCGCAACAGCCTTTATGAAAAGCTGCAGCATCTCGGAGCCTCTTTTTATGCGAAAGCACGTACAGGAGATCTGATGTCGCGGCTTACGACCGACATTCAGCTTATACGTAACTTTTACGCGTTTGGAGTAGAGCACCGTTTGCGAATAGTTTTAATATCGGTTACAATACTGCTAATAATGTTATATCAAAACTGGCGGCTTGCGCTTATTGTATACATTTTTCTTCCGATTGTCTATTTCGTGATAGTCTACTTCAGTAGTAAACTTCAAAAAGCTGTTATGCGCAAGCATGAGAGTGCTGGAGCCCTTAACTCCACGCTGCAGGAAAACCTGACCGGTATACGTATTGTAAAAGCCTTTGCGGTTGAGGATGAACAGAAAAAGATCTTCGAAAAAAGTAATCTCAGGCTGTTTAACGCTGATCTTGTTGTGACTACTTTACAGGCTCACCTTAATCCACTGTTGCAGCTTACCGGTGGTGCGGGAACCCTGGTAATTCTTATATATGGCGGTTATCAGGTAATTCACGGAAGTATGACTCTTGGAACGCTTATCGGTTTTATGACCTATTTGATGATAATCAGGTTTCCGCTTTTTATTCTGGCATTTAATACTTCACTTGTTAATCTAGCGGAAGGAGCATCGAAACGTATAAACGAAATTCTGATTATGGAAGATCAGCGTGAAAATGACAAGGGAACTGTTACAAACAGAATTAAAGGAAAACTGGAATTTCAAAATGTTACTTTTGCTTACGGGGATAAGAAGCCGGTTTTGCGTGATCTATCGTTTTCTATTAGAGAAGGTGAAAGGGTCGCACTCTTTGGTTTAAACGGGTCGGGCAAAAGCTCGCTCATATCACTGATTCCGCGGTTTTACTGCCCTGACAGCGGTAAGATATTACTTGATGAAACACCTCTTCCGGAGTGGAGCCTTGAGGCATTGCGTCTTCAGATCGGCACTGTGTTGCAAGAGACATTTCTGTTTTCAATGACAATAGGTGAAAATATCGCGTTTGGGCGCCCCGACGCTTCATTGCAGCAAATTAAGGAGGCAGCCGCCAGCGCGCAAATAGATATATTTATAGAATCGCTTCCTGACGGATATGATACTTATGTTGGTGAGTCAGGTTCCGGTCTTTCAGGCGGACAGCGCCAACGAATAGCCATCGCCCGTGCGCTTTTACAAAATCCGCGTATTCTTATTCTGGATGACTGCACCTCCAGTCTTGATCCGCAAACCGAGCGTAATATTCAAAACGAGCTTCGCAGCCTTATGAGCGGACGCACAACGTTGATTATCGCCCAGCGGATATCCACTCTTCGTCTTGCAGACCGCATTATCGTTCTTGATCGCGGTATGATTCAAGACTTCGATTCGCACGAAAATCTTTTGAAGAAAAATGAACTCTATAAGGCTACATATGAGACGCAGATGGTCTGCAGCGAATCCATTATCGAAGACAGCTTGAGTATGAGGTCATAGCATGAAAGAAAAAAATAAACCGGCAAATATAAAAACAGACAAAACTGCTCTCAGGCTTTTATCCCGATTGTTTCCATATATAAAAACAAATGCCGCCGGTATTGCAATTATGTATCTTTTTTCGTTAATAAATGTTGCAGCGACAATTGCCTTGCCTTTTCTTATCCAAAAAGGCATCGACTATGGCATTGCTCTCAAAGATATAGACTATCTGGTAAAAATATCTGCTATTACAGCCATTGTACTTTTTTTTCAGTTTTTCTCTTTTCGTTATCAGGGGAGGCTGATGATGAAGATAGGAAACCGTATACTCTATTATATAAGGCGTGATCTTTTTAACCATATTCAGGGGTTATCATTCAGGTTTTTTGATAAAAACAGAACCGGTAATATAATGACGCGCCTCACTGTCGATGTTCAGGTTCTGGAAGAGCTTTTAATGACAGGGCTTGATACAGTTTTGGTTGATGTCATTATGATCGCCGGAATTATTGGGGCAATGCTTCTGCTTGATCTAAAACTGAGTCTGGTTCTTCTGTTTATCTTGCCTCTGCTAGTGATGATTGTTTTCGGTCTACAGTCAAGGATAGTCCGGGCTGCCCGTGGTATTCAGGGAAGGCTCTCTTCGGTTAATGCTTTTTTAAACGAATCCCTTTCCGGTGTTATGGTTACTCGTTCCTTTGCCCGTGAGAAGCGTAACATAAAACTTTTTGAGAGCTATAATGGAAATTATTACAAGAATACACGAAAGTTTTATCCTCTTCACGCCTATTTTTGGCAAAGTGTGATTATGCTAAACACTGCCAGCGCCGGATTAGTGATTATTGGCGGTGGTCTATTGATAAAAAGCGGTCAGGTTACTATCGGAGTTGTTGCTGCATTTTTAACCTATGTTACACAACTTTTTCAACCAATGCAGAAGATCAGCAATATGTTAAACCAGCTTAGCCGGGCATACGCCTCCTGTGAGCGTATTTTTGCAATTATGGACGAAAAGTCCGATATAGTTGAAAAAGCAAATTCAATAAGTGATTTTCAACTGACAGGTGATGTTACTTTCAAAGATGTAAGATTTCACTATAATCCTGAAGAGCCAATATTAAAAGGTATCAGTTTTGATGCGCAGGCGGGTGAAACGGTTGCTATTGTCGGCCATACCGGATCCGGGAAATCGACAATAGTACATCTTGTCAGTCGCTTTTATGATGTTACAGACGGCGCAGTTTTGATCGATTCAATAGATATCAGGGACTATTCCATAGCGGCATATCGACGACAGACTGCTGTTGTTATGCAGGAACCACAGATTTTCTCGGGCTCTGTCTATGAAAATATCTCTTTTTCGGTACCTGATTCAACCATTGATGATGTGACCGCTGTTTGCAAACAGCTTGGAATTCACGAAATGATAATTGGCTTTCCTGATGGATATGACACTCTTATGGGTGAACGTGGAGCTAATATATCAATCGGACAAAAACAGCTTTTGGCTTTTGCACGTGCTATGCTTCGTGATCCACGCATACTCATACTTGATGAGGCCAGTGCTTATTTGGATACCCGTACCGAAACGATGGTTCAAAAGGCTCTCGCGAGTATAATGAAAGGCCGTACCACTTTTGTAATTGCTCACAGGCTCTCTACAATTCGCAATGCCAATAAAATAATTGTGCTCGATAAAGGTGTAATAACAGATATAGGCTCACATGAAGAGCTGCTTAAAAAAGAGGGCATCTATAAGAATTTTTTAAGACAAAATAACCCGATTGCCGGTTGATATTATTATATTAATCTGGATTTTTATTCCGTTTAAAATTATCCTTCACTCTTGACTTTGCTTGGTTTTGTCGATATTAGTAATAGTGACGAAATTGCCATTCAATACAATGGAGAATATATGAAGGTAGTTAGCTTTAAATACGGACAAACTGTTATTAAGCAGGGTGATAAAGAGAACCGGATGTATGTTATACTTGAGGGTGAGGTCGAGATCAGGCTCAGAAGCGGAGAAAACGAGATTGTAGTAACACATCTTAGAAAAAATGATTTTTTTGGAGAGATGTCCCTTTTTAGAAACCGGCCAAGATCGGCGGATGTTATTGCCCGTACAGATGTTAAACTTGCTTATATAGAGAGCCTTCAGCAGCTTCAGAAGTTTCTGGTAAATAATCCGGCCTTTGCATTTAAAATGGTGCTGATTCTTGCGGAAAGATTAGGGCGTACTGATGAACTTTTAATTGGTAAAGTATCAGAGGCAAATAGACTCAAACTGACTTCCTTTGTAGATAAGGATGAGGATCTATTTGAAGATCTTTAGTTCCCATTCAAGCTTTTTTCATAACAGAATTTCCAGTAGCGCTCCTCTTTCGTAAAATAGAGATTGATTCCGTTTGTCATATAATATTTTGCGCTCCTTTCGTCAGCCTCAATTAGTGCAATATTGCAGTTTATGGCGGAGCTTAAAATATCGCGGTTTGACGTTTTGCTTAATATGAAGTAAAAACGAAGATAATCATCAATACTTTTAAAATTGATAAGGTTTACATCTATTTTAAAATTCTCCGCTAGCTCATTTTTCGCTGCTTTTGAAAGTTTGTTAATCCTGGTGGCTTTCCGGCTGATAAACTCTTTATCAGAGGATAATATCAACTGTTTAAAATTTTGAATATCGCCTTTATGGTAAGTTGACCGTAAATTTAAAAAAAGTTCTTCATGTGAAAGAGCACCGTTTTGTTTACATGAGGCTAAAATAAGAGCAGTAATACATAATAGCATCACAGATCGCATCTTGTATCTCCATCGGTATAAATAATCATGTTGTCAATCAACCGTACGGAACCGAAATTGGCAGCTAATGCAATAGCACTATCCTGATCTAAAATCGATACTGGTTCCAGTGAGTCGATATTAACTGCTGTAATATAATCGATACTTTCAGGGAATCCGTTTTGAACGATGAAATCATTTATACTTGCACAAACAAGATCAAGGTCTGTAGTTCCATCAAGTATCATCTTTTTCGCTAGCATGAGAGATTTATAAATAGATAGCGCGCGTTCACGCTGTTTTGTATCAAGATGAACGTTTCTTGAACTTAATGCCAATCCATCTTTTTCTCTTATCGTAGGGCAGATAATAATCTTAATCGGGAAGTTGAGGTCACAGACCATTTTCCTGACAGCAAGTGCCTGTTGAAGGTCTTTTCTTCCGAAAAACGCCATGTCCGGTTGTACAATGTTAAAGAGCTTGCTAACAACAGTAAAAACTCCTTTAAAATGACCAGGCCTGTGTTTTCCGCAAAGATTATCTGTAAGGTCTGTTACATCAATATAGGTTTTGTGATTATTGTACATCACGGATTCATCCGGTACAAACACATAGTTGACTCCGGCTTGGGAACATTTTTGAAGATCTTCGGAAAGAGTATTCGGGTAATTATTATAATCGTTCTTATCATTAAACTGTATGCGGTTTACAAATATGCTAACTACAGTACGTTCGCAGCTGTCAACGGACCTGTTTATAAGAGAAATATGGCCTTGATGCAGAGCTCCCATTGTTGGTACAAATCCTGTTAGGCCGTTTTGGGTGCAATTCTGTTTCAGCCATTGCCTTAACGTTTCAATCGATGAAGTAATTTGCATCTCTTTTCTCCACGCGTGCTTTCTGCGCGCTAATAACCATCATATCTCCGGCGGAGATTTTTTTGGCTAAAAAATCGGCACTTCGTCTAATAAAACTGCCCGGTTTGCCAAATCCACTTCCGTAACAGAACAGTTTTACGGTATTAAAGCCGTTTCTTTCAAGTAGCGACTTAATTCCGGTTATTGTAAAATAGTGAATATGTTCGGGGACATTGTAATAGCGCCACCTTTTTCGAGCAACATTTTTAAAAAAAGAGTCTGCGCGGCATGTCGAAATATATAGTTTTCCGTCATCGGTAAGATCACGTTTGATTTTATTTATAAAATTATCCGGACGGGATAAATGTTCTATGCTGGCCCACATGGTTATCAGATTAAACTTATGTTTATACTCATGTTTTAAATAATCATCACAGATGACATTGAGTTTCAGTTTTTTACGAGCAAAATCGGTACAGATATGCGATATGTCAATTCCGCTAGCATTCCATCCTAGCGACTTCATATAAGCAGTGAAATATCCTGCCGCGCATCCTATATCAAGATGTAATCCTTTATTAGCCAGAGTAATGTCGGAAAAGAATCCAATATCTTTAAGATTCATCTTGAAAACCCGTTCAATCTCGTTTTTGATCCGGTTAGAAAAATAGTTATCGTAGCCGCGTTCGGTTCTGGTGGTAAAGTAAGCTTTTTCGTAGTAATCTTTAAGCATATCATCAGACGGAAGAGGCTGTATGGATTCACTGCCGCAATTCGGGCATTTATGTATGTGAAATATCTCTCCAAATCGTGATGGTTTGGAAAAAAAATAATTTATTCGTGGTTCTCCACAGCAAATACATGAATAGTTGTCCATTAATTCTCCTGAATTTTTAATAATGCTAAGTGATTATTTTATTAAAAAAATGCAGCTTTTCCAAATTCTCTTTTGATTATCCGTAAAACAATGCTATATTATATAACGTTATACTTTCGATAATATCTAATAAGAGCTTAGTATTTAAACAATAGGGAACTTCGAAAAATTACCATGTTCCAGAGGGCAACATGGTTTAAGTACCTATTCTAAAGGAATTTTTCGCAAGTTCCTTGTTGAAAAGTTAATTTTTAGAGGTTGCCAACAACTTAATTACAAGATTTATATTCGTTTGTCTAAGAGAGTTTTGTCTATTTAAAAAAAAGAATAATTGACACCCGTAGCATATTTTTTTTAAAGTATTAATAAATGATTAAAACCTGTGAAAATTTATACGATTTATTAAGATCGTTGATATGTAAATGCCGGTACCGCAATGTCACATTATGATTATTCCAGAAAAGCTCTTCTATTCTCTTCGGACAGAAGAGTAGAAATGCAGTTAAGAAAAAGTCTTTCGTTTATCAGTATTGAGCTTGAAAAAAACATACCAAATCTTTCTTCATTAAATACCATAAAAACCGTTGCAAAAAGTTTAAAGGGTACTGGGTTCATGAGAGCCGAGCTTTTTAATTTTATTCAAACTACCGGTTTCCCGTATCTTGTAATAATGGATTTCAGGCTTGATCTTGGACTTGACACACAAAATGATCCCGGTAATTTAAAACTGCTGAAGACATTTCTTATTTCTTACATTATTTTCAGTATGGGGCGCGGCTTTGACAAACTACATCTGAATCTTCTGTTAATTTATAATCAGGATGACACTGCCTCTGCCGAAGAGCTTTCGGAAAAGCCGGAACGTCTGCTTTCTCTTTTGCACACCAAAAATGATGACGTTAATGCCCTTATTTCCCGAATGAAAAACGATAACACTCTGTTTAAGAAAATTTTTTCGATAAGGTTTGTTGCAAGGCAGGGGATAGAAAACAGTCTGGACGAAACAATAAAAACTTTCAACAGCTCAATAAATGCAAGAAATAACCTTACAAATGAACGTGTCAAAAAAAGTCTGGGTGCTGTGCAAAAGGGTGAAAAAAATGCGGCCGATGTCTATTATCTATGTGGTCAGAACTGTTACCAGAATGGAGCTGTTTGCTTGGATGTTCCTACCCGTTATCAGATTGCTTCTCCCGGTAGCCTTTATGTAGAGGGTTACTGGGTTTCCACAACAACACGGGAAGTTGCCGATAGAATAATAAAGTCGGTAGCGGCTGCCTTAAAGGCAAAAGGCATTCAAAAGGGAGAAGATCTGGTTATTCATCTTCAGGAAAAATGCATAATAGACGGCACAACAGCTACAGCCTTAACTGGACTGATTATTCAGCATCTGCAAAAATTGTATAATGGCGTGTCGGTTAAGGTCTCACGTTTCAATGAACCTATTTTGAAAAATTCCCAGGGTTTTTCAATGATTAAAGAGTATCTTGTTTATGAAGATTAGAAGATTCTGCTTTTAAAGCTGAGAAAATATCAAGGTATAGGCTTTTATCGATGTTACAGAAAATTTGCATCTAAAAGCTCTCGAATGTCTGTTATGTGATAATCAGCTTTTGCTTTTAACTCTTCTATTTTTTCAGGCCAGAGATCTTGTACAAATTCACTGGTAAATACAGTACGCATTCCGCACTCTTTAGCTCCTGCATGTTCGTTGTTGCCTCCGTCACCAATAAAAACGCAATCATTGGCTTGCTTGCCAAGCCCTTTTATGCAAAGATTATATATTGATGGTTCGGGTTTTACATATCCGCAATGGCAGGAAAAAACGGCAAAATCAAAACACTTGCTCAGAGGGCTTTTTTCCCATGCAAAAACCTCCATCACATCAGCGTTGCTCACAAGTCCTGTTTTATAGCCTTTGTCACGTAAGGATTTAAGTGTTTCGACCACATGTTGAGCCGGGGTGACCAGTGATTTTTCAAAACGTGAGTAGCGGGATTTCGCAGCTTTAATAATGATTTGTTCTGGTATATTTGGATCAATTTTATCGCTAACATCACGGATTATTTTAACCGGATCTGTAATCTCTCCCCGTAATCTTGCTTCTGATCGATTAAAGAGTGCTTCCCGCCATTTTTGTTTATCAATACCAAGTATGTCAGCTGTGTCATCTCCAGGGCCGTGAGTATGTCGTATCGATGAGAGGGTATGAAAAAGATCAAATAACAGAGCCGTGCATTTATTGTTTGTCATGATTTTCGCCTTAATTTAATATCAATATTCATCTGTATTGTTAATATATTACGGGTCAAGCAAAAGAATGATTTACTTACACCATTTGGGGCAATTGCTTTTGATTATAATTTTACTTGCAACAAACAGGGGGTGATGTCAATTTGATCTATTACTGCTCGATTATCATGATTTACTGTAGGCGCAGTATTAAGGAATAATGATCTATTGTTTTAAAACTGTTTATATGGGTAATCACTAATTAATTTTCAATTATAAAAGACAGGGTTAAATAAATATTGTGCCTCATGAAAAAAAGAGGTACTGGGCTGATCGCATTTATGGCCTGGTTGATATATCAATTTTAAGAGGTTACCAGGGGTTATCATGATTCAGATAGACGGAGTATACCAAAAAGTTGTAAAGCAGAGTAATCGTCGTAAGATCTTCAATTATATTCGTAAAAAACGAGTTGTTACAAAACTTGATATTGCTCGTGACCTGGATCTTAGTATAACAACTGTTTCCAGTAATGTAAGTTGGCTTACAAACAAGGGGTTTGTAACAGATAATAATCATGACAGCAGCACTGGAGGGCGTAAGGCAAGGTTAATAGAGTTTAATCCATCAGCATGTTTCTCTATTGGAGTGGAGTTTAAAGAGACTCACGCGCGCATTGTCATGATTGATCTTGATTACAGGATAATAAATGAATCTATTCTCGAGTCACTTAATTTGAGTACTATTCCCGATCAAACAATGCAGATGATCGACAGATTTATTTCAGGCAATAATAGTGATAAAAGAATAGCCGGCATTGGAATTTCGGTTCCCGGTATCGTTGATAAAGAGCATCGTATGCTGCTTAATGCTCCTAATATGGAAGTTCAGAATATAGATTTTTCCTCTGTTGTGCAAAAGTACAGCCCTTTACCGGTATATATTGAAAATGAAGCAAACTGCGCGGCTTTCGCGGAATTTAAAGATAGTGACAGTAAGGGGACTTTATGCTATGTTTCTATTACCGAAGGAATCGGAGGGGCTCTGATAATTAATAACCGCTTAATTACCGGAACTTCTAACCGTGCCGGAGAATTCGGCCATACTGTTATTGAGCGTGGGGGAAGGAAGTGCCATTGCGGAAACAGTGGCTGTTGGGAACAGTATGCCTCTGAGCAGGCGCTCCGGCGTATGTTTGCCGAAAAGAGTATTGACCTTTCAATTGATATGGCGTTTGATAAATACGGAGAGGATTCAAAAATCACTGAAATTATTGACAATTACGCCGGACAAATAGCAATAGGTCTTTATAATCTCTTTATGGTATTTGACCCTGGAGTCATAATCGTAGGTGGTTCAATTGCACGGCACGAGTCTGTCTTGAAACCTCTTGTAACTGACTGGATATCCCGACATACAAGATTGTTAACCGATCGTGAGGTTCCTGTTATATATTCCTCTTTTGGCGGTGATGCCGGGGTTATAGGGGCAGGAGTATTTCCCTTTACCGAAATTCTGTAAACGATAATAACAGTTATTACCAAAAACCTGATTTTATACATATATATATTATGGCTACGCATTTTTATTTGCAGGTAACAACAAAATTGCACGATACTCATAATATGGCAACCTTGTAAACTGGTACAAAATTTATTAATTATATGATTAACGGAATGAAATGAGAACAATTACTAAACTAACATTAATGTCTTTGTTTGTCGTATTTGTGTCTGTGGCAATGCTTTTATTTACATCATCCAGCCCGGACGGCCTTCCTGAAGCAGGTCTTACAACCCCGGCATCTGATTCAAGCGGAATGTCCGAAACAGCCGAACTTCTAGATGTTCCCGAGAAAGAGATCAGTGATGTTTCAACATTGCAACTTGAGGCAAGTATTATTCCTCCGGCACCTATGGAAGAGACTACTCCGGTGACTGAATCTGAATCGGTTCTTGTTAAAAAAGGTATTCTTCCAAAACCGGGAGAACCCATTCTATTGTCCGCCGATTTTTTTACCCAGAATCACGTTATAGCCTATTATGGCCATCCTCGTTCGAAAATGATGGGAATCCTTGGCCGTTATCCAATAGATGAGCTGGCAAAGCGCCTTACCAAAACAGCTTCAAAATACGATGCCGCTAACGGAAACAAAGGTGTTGTTACTGGCTTTTATCTTATTTATGGTGTTTGTCACCCCAAAGGTGAAATTGGACATATGAACGACGCTCTGGTAGAAAAATATATAAAATTCGCTCAGGAAAATGGCATGCTTGTATTTCTTGATCATCAGATTGGCAAATACAGCGTCGATTATGCAGTTAAAAAACTTCTACCTTTTTTAAAATACCCGAATGTGCATCTGGCAATTGACCCGGAGTGGCGTACGTTAAAACCCATGAAAGAGATTGGCAGTATCTATGCTCATGAATTAAACGATGCTCAGAAACTGATGCGTGATTACATGCTTGAAAATGGAATAAAAGGGTATCGAATGCTTGTTGTACATCAATTTAAGCCGGTTATGATAAAGCAAAGAGACAGTGTTAAAGCTAATTATGATCCTGTTGTATTAATTCATAACGCTGACGGATTCGGATCACCAGGAGCAAAACGTAGCGCTTATCAGCAAAACTCTTACGCTAAGAATATGCCTTTCAAGGGATTTAAACTTTTTTACTATTCGGGATACAAGGGCGCGGGTTTTGATAAACCCCTTATGACACCTGAGCAGGTTTTAAAACTAAAACCTGAGCCTTGTATAATAATGTATCAGTAAAAAGAGAATTATAAATGGATAAATGTGTTCTGTAACGATAAGAGAATACCGTGTCTGCTGGCACCCGGTGGCGACTACGACGCTGTAATTGCCGCCTTTGTTGCCGGAGCGGATGAGGTCTACTGCGGGGTAGACAGGTTTAATGCGCGCCGACGCGCGTCAAATATTACTCTTTCTCAACTTAACAAACTCGCATCGATGGCAAGACGATCCGATCGGCATATATATCTGACTGTCAATACCCTCTGTGTACAAAACGAGATTAACGATATTATTGAACTTATTGGGCATGCTCTTAATTCCGGGGTTCATGGACTTATAATACAGGATTACGGTCTGTTATATATTGTTAGAACACTCTTTCCTGATGCAGTAATACATGCTTCAACTCAAATGACAACCTTAAACAAAGGACAAATAGAATTCCTCTCCGAATGCGGGGTTTCCCGGGTTAATCTTTCGCGTGAGCTTGATATAGATACAATTGAAGAGCTTACCTTATTTGCGCACTCGCTGGGTATGCAAACCGAGGTATTCGTTCACGGAGCATACTGTATCTCCTATTCCGGCCAATGTTATATGAGTTCGTTTATGGGAGGGCAGTCGGGAAACAGGGGAATCTGTTTTCAACCATGTCGCCGATCATACCAAATTGCTGAAGAAAGAAAAAATATCTATCCGCTAAGTTTAAAAGATAACAGTGCCTTTGCTTTCGCGAAACAGCTTGCAGATACCGGGGTCGATTCTTTAAAGATAGAAGGTCGTATAAAGGGCTTTATGTATGTCTATAATACGGTATCAGCCTGGAGAGGGCAGCTTGACAGAATAGAAAAGGGGCAGCCGCTTTTAGAAGATGATCGCAGGTTGCATTCTGTATTTAATCGTGGATTTAGTGCCGGATATCTTTTGGACGAAGTTTCATCGGACATGTTCACTAACAGACAAACTGACCAATCACTTAGATTTGCCGGAACCGTAACAACTTATCATGCCGACAAGAAAATAATAACTATTAGCTCTGAAAGATCAGGGTGTAAAATTAAATCAAGAGATCGGGTTCTATTATATTCTTCTGAAAACCGCTTTATATGTACAGGGATAATCGGAAATCAAACTGGCGACTTATCGTACGGGTTTACCATAGAAAACGAGCTTAAAGATAAGATAAACAGAGGGCAGCTTGTCTATATATCCGGGGGGCAACCCGAACGGGAAAAGATATTAAATATTATAAATTCTTTTGAGGCTCCCTTAAAAAATTTATCGGTTACTATCTCCGGAAAAAAAGGAGATGTTCTTAAAGCAAAATGGTTGTGTGAAGGGCGCGAATTTAACTGTGTTACCGATGATATACTGGAAGATGCGAAGAGTATTTCCCTTGGTAAAGAGGTTTTGCAAAGGCAACTTTCAAAACTATCTGATAGTGGGTTTGTTCTTAAAATTGTAGATGTCTCGGCTTTGGATCCAGGTCTATATATTGCCTTGTCACAGCTTAATCTGCTTAGACGGAAGGCTCTCAATTTTTTTCTTGGTTATAAAGAGTATGACGGCTTGGGTTTCAAAATTCCAAATAATAAAAATAAAATTCGCCGGGAAGGTAATGTTTCGTATTTGATAAACAGTCATGATCATTACGATATAATACGTGAAAGCGGTTTACCTTTTAAAAATATCTATTTTGAAGTTACTGATCCTGGATTGTACTGCAATAACGATGATATTATCCCCTGGTTCCCTTCGGTTATTAGTCAAAAAAATATGGATGACTATGTTTCACTGATCGATTCATTGCCAAATAATTCACGTATTGTAATTAACAGCAGCTCTTTTATTTCTAATATAAGTACACGCGGTTTAAAATGGATAGCGGGTCCATACTTTAATATTGCAAACAGTATGGCGTTAGAGCTTTTTGCGAACTGCGATAGCTACTTTGATGGAGGCTTCGCTTCAACGGAGCTTAATCGCGAACAGATTAGCGATTTGGCTTATGAAACGGATCACCCACTATACATGATGATTTTCGGTCCTCTTCTTTTGATGTCTACACGTCAATGTCTTATTCGCCAAGCAGCAGGCTGTTCAAAACAGTATGTTGATAGCATTTGTTATAAAACCTGTTCAAAGAATATAGTTATTGAAAATCAAAATGGTGATAAATACAATCTGGTTAAAAGACAATTTATGCCACAAGAGATGTATAATGGCGCATATCTTTCGATACCGGAGGCAATAAAGGAAATTGATAATATTGATTTTTGCGTTGATATCAGAGAAATACCATCTATCGGATACTCAAACGATATGCGAAAAAAAATAGTTAATACCTTGTCACGAAAACTGTGCAATCTTGAATTGAGCGAAATAAAAACAACATCGGGTAATTACCGTCGTGGGTTATCATGATATTTAACAGACGTTCTTAAAAGCATAGTGTATCGATTCGTCACCAAGAATGGATTTTAAAGAGTGTATAACGTTTTCAGTCGGTTCAATATTAAAACAGTTATGAGTTCTTATTAGTGCGTTTTGTCCGTTTTCCAATTCAATATTAAAAAACAGAGGACAGCTGCCATGATTGCTCTGTGCCAAATCACGTATCTTTTCCATTATCATTTCATCAAAACCGATGGTATTGATGTTAAGATGTACAGCCGAAATAGAGCGATTACGTACTTCGGCAAGAGTACGTATTTCACTGACCAGCATCTTTTTTGATCTGTAGTCAGAATCTTCATCTTCAGATATTTCAACTTCACCAGTAAGCATAACCGGCTCGCTAAGTGACATCATATGCTGATACTTCTTATAGGTTCTGGGAAAAATCACAACTTCAATTGATCCTTCCATATCTTCAAGCATGGCAAAAGCCATAGTTGCTCCCTTTTTTGTGATATGAGTTCTTACATTTTCGAGTATGCCCACGATCGAATAAGTTTTACTCTTGCCATTAGAAGTTTCCTCGATATTTATTATGGAACATGAAGAGTATTCCCGAAGCTCTTTTTCATAACGGGCAAGAGGATGTCCCGTAATATAGAGTCCTAGTGTCTCTTTCTCAAAGTTCAAAGTGACATGGTCTTGCCAATCCGGTAAGTCGGGCAAATTGATCATCTCTTCAGAATCATCATTCTCGTCTCCTCCAAAAAGATTACCCTGTCCGCTTTTTTTATCCTTTTGCAAGAAACGGGCGGTTTCAAGTATGGTGTCAATTCCTGCAAAAAGTTGAGCGCGATTATTGTTAAGTGAAACAAGTGATCCTGATTTGATTAGTGATTCAAGAACCCCTTTGTTGATAACCGAGAGGTCAAGATTTTCAATAAGCTGCTGTAAAGAAGAAAAAGCTCCATTTTTATCTCTGGTTTTCAGTATCTCTTCTATTGCACGTTCGCCTAATCCCTTGATGGCGCAAAATCCGTAACGTATCTTATCTTTTTCGATTGTAAAACTGTAATCACTCTGGTTTATGTCGGGTGGAAGCACCGTTATGCCTGCGGTACGGCAATCAGCGATATATTTGGTAATATCATCCTGATTATCCTTTGCGGCAGTTAAAAGGGCGCACATATATTCGGCTCTGTAGTGGGTTTTCAGATATGCGGTCTGATAGGTTACAAGGCCGTATGCCGCGGCATGGGATTTGTTAAAACCATATTCCGCAAATTTTGCCATTGCATCATATACGGTTTCCGCGATTTTAGGATCAATCTTCTGTTTTTCAGCGCCTTCAAGAAATTTTCCTCGAAGCTGCTCTACTATATGATCCAGTTTCTTACCCATTGCCTTACGTAATTTGTCAGCTTCGCTCATTGAAAACCCGCCCATAACCTGAGAGATCTTCATAACTTGCTCTTGGTAGATTATTACTCCCAGGGTATCCTTTAGAACCGGTTCAAGACACTCATGTGGATATTCGATCAGTTTTGGATCACGTTTTCTTTTTATAAACTGATCGGCCATTCCCGAATTCAGGGGGCCCGGACGGTACAGCGCGCCAACTGCAATAATATCGTCAAAGACAGTTGGCCCCAGTTTTCTTAAAAGGTTTTGCATACCGGAACTTTCAAGCTGAAAAATTCCGTTTGTGTCCGCGTTTTGCAGCAGCTTGTAAACTTTCGGATCATCAATAGGAAGTGTCTCAATATCCAGATCGACGCCCTGATGCTCCTTGATAAGGCAAAGCGCGTGATTTATGATTGTAAGGTTTTTCAGACCAAGAAAATCCATTTTTACAAGGCCGGCCGCTTCCGAGTTTTTCTTCTCGAACTGGGCACAAATACTCCCATCCTTGGAATCTTTGTAAAGGGGAACATAATGGGTTATCTCTTCCTTGGAAATAACTACCCCGGCGGCATGTTTGCCGAATGATCGAATCAGACCTTCGAGCTTAACAGCAATATCTATAACCTGACGTGAATTTGCGCTCGAATTGTAAAACTCTTTCAGCTCGGGTGACTTTTCCACCGACTCCATAATGGTTTTTTCGTTAATATATTTGGTTATCCGGTTCGCCTCAGTAAAAGGGACGGACAATGCCCGGGCGACATCCTTTACAGCAGCTTTTGGCTTCAGGGTATTGAAGGCCATAATCTGTGATACATGATCATCACCATATTTATCCCTTACGTACTGGATTATCTCTTCGCGTCGTACACCGCAAAAATCGATATCCATATCAGGCATCTCATTACGATCCGGATTAAGAAAACGCTCGAAAAGAAGATTATAATCTAGCGGATTAAGCTGGGTTATCCCCATACAGTAAGAGACGATTGATCCGGCAGCAGATCCCCGGCCAGGACCAACAGGTATTCCCTTTTTTCGAGCATGGTTAATAAAGTCCCATACAATCAAGAAGTATCCTGAAAATCCCATATTTGTTATTACACTTAGTTCATACTCAATTTGCTCTTTTACCTTTTCCGAAAGTTCTTTGCCGTAACGTTCGGCGGCACCTTTGTAAACCAGCTCGCGCATATAGCTATCAAGCGTAAATCCATCAGGTACAGTAAAAGTAGGAAGTACAGGGTTATTTAATTTAAGCTCTACATCGCACATATCAGCGATTTTTTGCGTGTTATGTATCGCATCCGGATAGTGGCTAAATAGTCTTTCCATATCTTCGGGTTTCTTGAAGTAAAACTCATTTGTTCCAAAGCGCATCCGGCTTTCATCTTCCATCGTTTTGCCGGTCTGTATGCATAACAGAACTTCATGTGCGTAGGCGTCATCCTTGTCGGTATAGTGACAGTCATTTGTGGCAATAAGCGGCAGGGATAACTCTTTGGATAACTGAACAAGACCTTCGTTAACTATCTGCTGTTCGGGCAGGCCGTGATCCTGCATCTCAAGATAAAAATGATCTTCTCCAAAGAGTTTTTGATATATCTTTGCCGTCTCACGGGCGGCATCCATGTTTTTTGAGAGTATTTTCTGTGGAATTTCGCCAGCAAGACAAGCGGTAGAGCAGATAAGTCCCTCTTTGTACTGTTCGAGAACCTCAAAATCGATACGTGGTTTATAATAGAAACCATCCAGATAGCCAATGGAAGATAGTTTCAGAAGATTAAGATAGCCTGTATTGTTTTTGGCATAAAGCATAAGGTGGTAGTTCGTATTTTCACCTTTAGAGTATTTACGGTTAAAACGGCTATCCGGAGCTATATAAAACTCCTGTGCAATAATTGGTTTAATTCCCTTTTTACGTGCTGTCTCATAAAAATCTATGGCTCCACACATATTGCCGTGATCAGAGATAGCAACAGCCGTCATTCCGTAATCAGCAGTTCTTTCTATAAGTTTTTTAACTGTTATGGCTCCGTCAAGAGCCGAATAGTCGGTGTGATTGTGAAGATGTACAAAACCCATATCTATCTCCGGGAAAGGCAAAAAATTTGGGGAACTAATGAAAAATATTTGATTGTCTACTGTTTAAGTCAACGAAATTAATGTTTTTTCTTCATCATTAAATGCTCATCAATGCCTTCCCGGTAAAGCCCCGGAATCGTTCCGATAAAAGTATAACCATTATTTTCGTAAAATTTGCGTGCATCAGGGTTATAATCACCGACAACAAGAAATAACTTGTCCCTTTCTTTAAAAACCTGATTTTCTATATGCATAAGCAGTTTTCTGCCGATACCTTTGCCTCTATACTTATCTTTTACTGCAAAAAGATGCAGATAGTGAAAAGCGTGAAATGCACCTTCCGGAATAATATAACCAAAACCGGCGCAGTTTCCATTATAAATTGCTACATAAAGCTCTTTGCTTTCAATTGCTTCGACAACAGCCTTATGCCTGATTTCGTATGAGTCGAAGTACGAGACGCACAGAGAACTATTTTCCAAGGCTTCTATGCAGTCTTCAATATGTTCTTCAGTGCCTTTTTCTAATTTTAGTTCCATTTGTTCTCCTTTGAATATAAATCATATTTTTTAAGAATATCTTGGTTTATTTTACAAGTTTTTACAAGAGGACTTCAGTATAAAACGAATTTGCAAGTAGATTCTTGTAGTTTGATAATAATAATTTTCCCAAAGAATTATCAAAATAATTCTTAATTTGTTTATTGTACAGGAATTATTTGTTCCGGAATATCCATACGGCAGATTATTACAATTATGTAATTATTTCATTTATTGAGTACGTCTTTATTTAATATGGCTATTCATTATAAGCAAAGTTTTTTTAAATTACATATAACGATCAATTATATACAACGTGAAAATTTTTAAATTAAAAAACAAATTAATCTTGATTAATAAATAGCCATTGTAATAATAAAGAAGCCAAAAAAGAATAACCTTGTACTTTGCCTCTTTTGGTCCTGTTCTTTATCATAATCGGGCTTAAAAAATTAGTCAAACCATGTTATACGATGTAGCTGTAGTTCATTAATTACATTTTTAATGAATTTTAAAGTTCCTTTAATTGTAAAATCCATGGTGACTACCAATACGATATTTCTTCGGGAACTGCTTAATTATAGCTGCCCACCTGGATGTTATTGATGGAAGAAAAAAGATCATTATTACTTGTCGAGGATGAAGTTATTATTGCAATGGCAGAAAAACTTCAACTGGAAAAAAGGGGTTACAGGGTTTTACATGTTTTCAGCGGTGAAGACAGTGTAAGGATAATTAGATCAAAAGAGATCCGGTTCGATCTTGTTTTAATGGATATCGACCTTGGTAAAGGATTGGATGGCATAACGGCCGCGCGAAAAATACTTGAATTTGCCGATATTCCGATTGTTTTTCTCTCTTCTCATACTGAATCAGAATTTGTTCAAAAAATGGAGCAGATTACTTCTTACGGATATGTTGATAAAAATTCCGGAATCACGGTTCTTGACGCTTCTATAAAAATGGCTTTTAAACTTTTTTCCCTTAAACAGGACATCAGAAATATCAACTCTTCTCTGGTTAATACTAACCGAAAGTTGAATGTGTTTTTAAGCATTTGTCAACGTATGACAAGCATGTTCGAATTGGTTCCCTTGATGCAGTTTATTGTCGATGGAGCCATCGAGGCAACCAATGCTAATTCCGGAGCTGTATATCTTGTTGATAGCCAGAAACTTCTTCTTGTTGCAGCGAATCCTGTTTTACAAAAACAGTATCCAATATCAGTACGTGAGGCCAGCCTCAATGATCATCCGCATATCAAGAAGGCGGTTACCAGCGGTAAGCATGTAATAATGCGTGATTGTACCAAAACCATTCTTACTAGTGCCGAAAGAGAAATAATCAAGTTGCGTAATCTTGTTTCTAATCTCTATTTACCCATACATTTTGGAAATCAGGTCATTGGCGTCTTAATCCTCTCTTCCACAACAGATATCGATATTTTTGATAATGAAGATATTTTAATGCTGCAGGGATTTGCCGATCAAGCAGCACAGGTTATAAACAATATACGGAGTTTTGAGACACTTAAAGAAAGTGTTTCCGGAATGGATTCATTTGAAAGCGATTCTGATAAAATTGAAGATAATATACGGTTCTGTGAAGAGAGTCAACGTTATTTCTTAATGAATCGATCGGATAATAATTTTGATATGTTAACATTATCCGATTTTGCTGGTAATATACAGCTTGGTTGTGCAAAAAATTCACTTAAACATTCCCTGGATGATATTATTGGTAATAATATCCTTGATTATGTTCATCCTGAAGATATTGATCCGGTTAAAAGGGTCATTTCGGGTTTAGCACTTAATAAAATTACCTCTGGGCATAAATACCGGTTTAAAAGACCGGACGGCAATTATGTCTGGTTTGAATCATCAGCTATTGTTCTTCGGGATAAATTTGGTAATCCTCAAAAACTGCTTCTTTGCATAAACGACCTCTCACAATCAAAACTAAGTTGATTTTTACCGCCTGTATTGATAAAATGATTAATGTGGTTCCATAGGTGTTTTCTGTATATATTATCTATAAAACACTTATGGATGCAAATAAGGTGTTTTTTTATTTTACTTTCATTATTGACATAATGGCAGTTGTTTTTTTAACTGCTTTTAAAAATAATTTTATTTAGGTATATACAATGATACAGGAAAATGAAGTTAAAGAATTACAAAAAAAGGCGTTTGAAATACGCAAAATGACAATCGATGCTATTGGTCATCTGGGTGTCGGCCATATAGGTGGCGCTATGTCTATTGTAGAGGTTCTCACTCTTCTTTATTATCGTGTGCTTAAGAATATTGATCCCAAAAATCCTCAAAAAGAGGGGCGAGACAAGGTTGTCCTTTCGAAGGGGCATGCCGGGCCTGCACTTTACTCCATTTTGGCCGAAAAAGGCTACTTTCCAAAAGAGTGGCTCTATACACTTAACGGAAGCGATACAAGGCTTCCAAGTCACTGTGACATGAACCGTACACCGGGTATAGATATGACAACCGGTTCTCTTGGAACAGGGGCTTCTGCAGCTATTGGGCTTGTGCTGGGCAACCGTCTTAACGGTTATAATGATGCCTATACTTACCTTATAATAGGTGATGGGGAGAGTCAAGAGGGACAGATATGGGAAGCTGCCATGTTTGCAGCTCATAACAGGTTGGGGAATCTTATCGCATTTACGGACTATAACAAGCTTCAGATTGACGGTTATACCCAGGATATCATGTCAATCGATGATTTAAATTCAAAATGGAACGGATTCGGATGGCACGTACAGCGTGTTGACGGACATGATTTGCGGGCTCTTGACGCGGCTGTTAAAAACGCTCAGGATACCAAAGAGCGTCCAAGTATGATTATTATGGATACTGTTAAATCTAAAGGTTTCTGTTTCGGTGAAGGTATTGTTGGCAATCATAATATGTCTTTTGATAAGGCTAAAGCCGAAGAGGCCATAAAAATACTCAATAAGTGCCAGGGAGAATAACCATGACAATAGATAAAGTTTTAGAAATAGCCGACATGAGGTCTGTATATACTCAGGCTCTTATAGATGCTGCTGAAAAAAATCCAAAAATTGTGTTGCTTGAGGCTGATCTGATGTCGGCTGCGGGAACGAAATCTTTTTTTGAAAAATATCCTGATCGTTCATTTAACTGTGGCGTTGCAGAAGGAAACATGGCTGGTATTGCCGGTGGCCTTTCTGCCTCGGGGTTTACTCCATTTGCTCATACATTTACAGCTTTTGCGGCTCGTAAAACTTATGATCAGTTTTACATTACCTGTAACTACGCCCTTCAAAATGTAAAGCTGGTTGGTTCAGACCCGGGTATTACAGCTCTTTTCAATGGAGGTACTCATATGTCATTCGGAGACTATGGTCTTATGACTACCATGCCAAAACTGACTGTTGTTGAGCCTTCAGACCGGGTTTCGATGTATAAACTAACTCAAAAATTGGCAGAGATGGACGGATGCTGTTATCTGCGTATTCACCGGAAAGGCGGTGAGACTTTTTATGACGCTTCTGAAGAGTTTGAAATAGGTAAGGGCAAAGTGTTAAAAGACGGAACCGATGTTACTATAATTACTGCCGGAATGATTATGGTCAAGGAAGCTCTAAAGGCACATGAACTTCTTAAATCAGAAGGAATATCAGCCGCAATACTTGATTTTCATACAATTAAGCCTCTTGATACAGAGCTTGTAACCAAATATGCCGAAAAGACTAAGGCGGTTGTCACCTTCGAAAATGCTCAGCGTGCCAACGGACTCGGTTCAGCTGTTGCATCGTATTTAGCTGAAACCCGTCCAACAAAGGTTTTACGGATGGGCATTAACGACGAGTTCGGTGAAGTTGGTGAGCTTGATTATCTTCAAAAGAGATTCGGCTTGCGTGCCGAGGACCTTGTAGCAACAGTTAAAAAGGCTCTTGCTTAATAGATAAATATATAAGATATTTATATTGAAAAGGCGCCCTTAGGGCGCTTTTTCTGTTTTGTTTGCCCAGCGAAGCTGGCAAACCCAGTCTTCTGAAAGAAGAAGACATCGCCCCGATCAGGGGGAAGATAATCCGAATTGCA
>JAFGRW010000089.1 GCA_016934935.1 Spirochaetota bacterium
AACTTTTCAGGTCACTCTGTGTTTCTAACCCGCTGATGCTTCCTCTGGCGGCCGGATGAGGATCATTTCTTTTATCGAAGAACCGAAAACCATCGACAGGATCATCCGCCATCTCGAGCTGACATTCGAAGCGGAACGGCCGCTTCCACCACGTCATGTCCAGCCGGAAGTCCAGATGGCAGCCGGGGAGAGGGAGGAATATTTCTGAGTTAATATGGCTGTTTTTTGTCGATTCGGGGACAAAGTCTAGCTCAAACATGTTGGTTTGGAAATTTCGAAGGATTTATCATGCGTTTTTAAATCTTTGAATTTGGCTTTTTGGATGTTATATCCTTTTTTCAGCTTATTATAGGGTGGAGAATGAGGGTATTTATAAATAATTTGAGGAAACACAAAAACGAGATTCCTATCGTGCTAATATAGACAGGAAGGGTGTGGAGTAAACACCCGGAAGCTATCGGATGGCTTAAGTCGCTTAAGTAGGAAAGGATCTAAATCCCCGCTTATTCACTCATTTAGAGTGGTCAGATCCATTTTTGATTTCTATCCTGAGAATTTATAAAAACTTATTTTGTTTTCTATAGTGAAGGTTTGATAAAAATGAAAACTTTAATTTTCCTATATGGCAGTTAGAATAACCTGGATTTTCCAGAGTCGAGGGGTTAGGCCAGGCAGCGGGTGGTTCAGATACAAGGCGCCGGCAGGTAATGCTGTGGTTGTCTAGCGCAAATCTGCCGCAACGCGACCAAACCCACCCTAGCCCTTGACAGGACTTCGGGTTGCCTTCTGGGTAAAAAATGCCGATAAAAGGAAATGATACAAATTTAATCCTTATTTTTAAATGAAAGCAGATCTGGCAAAAATCAAAAAACTTGTTTACACCGTCAGGAAACAGCGTGTGATGCTGGACCAGGACCTCGCCGGAATATAAGGAGTCCAAACCAGAGTGGTCAATCAACAGTTTAAAAGAAATAAAAACAAATTTCCCGAGGATTTTATGTTTTGCCTGACCAAGCAAGAATATGATACCTTGCTGTCACAATTAGTGATCTCAAGATTAAAATGCTTAAATGGATATGGAATACGAAGACAGAGTTGTTGCCTTTATCGATACTCTGGATTTTGTTAATCTGTTAGATAAAAAAATAACTTTTTTAAATAAAGATGTTCGAAAGTTGTAAAGAATTTGTAAAAATATTTCAAAGGAAGTCAGGAGAAGGAAACTCGGACCTATAAAGGTTTTGAAAATAAAAATACGGACAAGTTCAGGCCGCTTCCTGGCCGCCCGTTCCCGTTCAAGGAAGTAGCTTAGGCAAAGAGGTTGTTATGGCTGCAGATTATCTATTATTTTTACTAAACCGAGATTTATCTGCTTTAGTTTTTTTCAACTTCTTCCATAGCAAGCTCAAGAAGTTCGGTTACTTTCCATTGTCTTGCGGCTTCATCCAAATAGTCATAATCAAGTTGATCTTTTTTCACTGATAGAACACCGATAACATCTTTCCATTGTCTGTCAGAAATCCTGTTGCTAAGTTCAAACCATTGTAATTTTCGAATAATAATATCCTCAGCACTTGCTAAAAACAGCTCTATGTTTGATGTTTCTGAAATTTGATAGCTCTGGCGCCGATCCATTTCCGATTTGGAATTGGGATCATTCCCAAGAATAAATATATCAATTTTAAACATGGTTTCTAAATGGATAATATTGAATGAGGAAGATTGCTTTATGGCTTTTTTAACCAAATCCTGGTCAATATAAAAATCATTCTTTAAAGCTCCTATTAACTCTTCTACATGCTGGAGCTTTATATCAGCAACAATATCGACATCATGAGTAGCTCTGGGAATTCCGTGAAGGGAGCTGGCAAGCGAACCGGCAATCATATAATCGATATTAAATCTCTGGAAAATTCGGGCAATTAGTTGTGTGATTAGAAGCGGTTCTCCTAGAATCACTTAATATCCCTTGATGTTAGGATCCCAACCAAATACTTTGATCATTATTTCCCGATCCAGCCATAGTGATGCTAATCGCAGTCTCTGTTCTCTTTCTGGTATTTCTCCATATTGACAGCGTATTCGTGCCAATGCCAATTGTTGTATGGATTTATTTAATTCATTTACCCTCTTGATCTTCTGTTGAGGTGTCATTTTCCTGTAACCATCAATCAATATTTTCTGAATTTCAAGAGGAGTATCCAGATCTTTAATTTTCATTTAACTACATTATTATATCAACTTTCTTGTAAATCAACCAAAATAAATCATATTTACTGCTTTTAAGGATAGATTTTCTTAAACTCCAAAAAATGGGTGAAAGGCGACTAAATCATCAAAGTTTTTCAGAGAATAATTCTAACAAGCTCTGTACTTCAAGGATTGTGTATCTTTTTTTGTTTTTCAACAATTCAGAATAACCACAACTGATCCATTCCTTTGGGTGGGTAATAATTCCAGCTCGGACCATGCTCATATCTATGTATGTCATGCCTTGATTCAAATGATCGTCTGAATCAATAACAGTGCCATGATAGCGGTTTTCCCAAAAGGCTCCCTTTCTGTTTTTTCTCTGATTGTATTCTTGGCCTGTTCTTCCTGCTATTAATTGGATTTATCTTGGAATTATATCGCTGAGGTATTCAGTTTTGTTTAAAACCAGAAGATGAATATGATTTGCCCAATCCTCAATCCATTCATTCACCCATAAAACAAAACCCGACAGGTTTGAGTTGACAAATAACCCTCGTGTGCGAATAATAGGTGACCTAGACATAAGGAAAAATCGATGGCAAGATTGTTTGAATTTCAGGGAAAGAAGCTGCTTGAAGACAGC
>JAFGRW010000090.1 GCA_016934935.1 Spirochaetota bacterium
TATTACTAGACAAATATCGGAAAAAGGAGAAGATATTGTTATGTCAACCGCGATGAAATTAAGAGAAGAGGGTAAGATTGAGGGTAAACTTGAAGGTAAAACTGAAGCAGCTAAAGCGCTTCTAAAAGAAGGTGTTTCTATTGAATTAATATCCAAATGTACCGGTCTTTCAGAAGAAGAGATAAAATCGATTAAATAGTTAAAAAATATACGCAATCTTCAAGCGCGATTGTTGACGCTTTCGGGTAAATAACCCGAAAATATACCTTAAACGCCTCAACGCTTTTCGCAGAGTATCAGCGACGCTAAGTGGTGTCTTTATACCGGTGCTTGTTTACATGATTTTGTTTTTCGAATATGAAAACAGATTTATTTATGGTCTGTCAAAGCGGTGTTGTGAGTACCGGGCTGCAGGCACAACCCGGCATCATGATCTGGTTGCCTAAAGTTTAGCGACTATGGCATCACCCATTTCGGCAGTATTGACCTTTTTGCATCCTTCTGAAAAAATATCACTGGTACGTAATCCATCATTTAAAACTGCTGTAATTGCGTTAAATATGTTATCGTAAGCATTATCCATTCCAAAGCTGTATTTTAACATCATTGCCGCGGATAATATCTGGGCGATAGGGTTGGCTATACCTTTGCCGGCGATATCCGGAGCCGAGCCGCCTGCCGGTTCGTAAAGACCAAAACTTCCTTCTGATAACGAGGCTGATGGCAACATGCCAAGAGAACCTGTTATCATGGATGCTTCATCAGACAGAATGTCGCCGAACATGTTTCCACAGAGCACTACGTCAAACTGTTTCGGGTTTTTAACAAGCTGCATTGCGGCATTGTCCACATACATGTTTGTCAGTTCTACCTCAGGGTACTCTTTGGCAATACCAGCCACAATTTCCCGCCAGAAAACCATCGAGTTTAAAACATTGGCTTTGTCTATAGAGACAACTTTTTTTCCTCTTTTCATTGCGGCCTGAAACGCCACATGGGTAATTCTTTCAATTTCGGGTCTTGTATAAACAAGTGTGTCAAAGGCGCGGTCGGCTTCTATCCCTTTGGGCTGGCCAAAGTAGATGCCACCGGTCAATTCACGGATTACCAGTATATCAAATCCGTCGCCGATTATTTCGGATTTTATTGGTGATGCCTCTTTTAACGCTGGAAAGATAATAGCCGGTCGCAGATTCGCGTAAAGATTAAAGATCTTTCTAAGCGGTAAAAGTGCGGCGCGTTCAGGTTGCTCGTCAGGTGGAAGTGTCTCCCATTTCGGACCGCCAACCGAACCGAAAAGAATGGCGTCAGATGCCTTGCATGTATCAAGAGTGCTTTCAGGAAGCGCTTTGCCGTGATTATCAATAGCGGCACCGCCAACGTCGGCATGTGTATAATTAAATGTAATATTTTCCTTTTTTGCTGATGCATCAAGAACTTTAATAGCTTCCGCCATAACTTCCGGACCAATACCGTCTCCTGGAAGAACAGCTATATTATAGTTTTTCATTGTAAGCCTCCAGTCTTTATAAATAATAAAGATACTTTAGTAATAGTAAAGTCTGTGTCAACAAATAATTCTACTGTAAATGGACGAATTATTCGGGTTTTTTTAAAATTTTGAATGAATTTAGATATAAATTGAAAAGATAATATTATATTATTTTACATGAAGATATCATTTTCTATCAAACATAAACATCACAAGTCCCGGGATAAACTTTTTTTACGAAAGTTGATTCAAAGTACAGTTATCTATTCTGTGCTGCTTATACTTTTTCTGGGTATAACAGAGGCCGGGATATTTATAAATATTCATAAATCAACTCTTGAACGGCTTAATCGTGCTCAAAGCTTCGCATTAAGAACGGCACACAGCCAACTAATGTCCAGCATAAGACGAATTGATTTCGAGATTGGTATGGTTTCGGCAGCTTTATCTTCAAATGGCTTTTATTCAGGTAAATCTTTACATAGCAGCTTCAGCCGGGCGTTTTTTAATTTCATGGTTAATGATAGAGGTTTTTATCATAAAATCCTGTTATATGATAAAAATGGTAAAAAACTGATGGCTTTTGAACCGGATACAAGAAAAAGCTCTGACAGTAAAACTGTCTCAGATTATGCGTTCGAAAGACCAAACCTTCTTTTCCGTCATGATATAATTGCTAATGATAACAAGGTAGCTGGAACCATAATGGTAGTTGTTCCCTTTTCCATGATAATGAACAGTCTGGATTCAGTTAATCGAACAGAAAACGGTGATATTTACATAGTTGATACAAGGGGGGAGCTTATATATTCATCCGGCATGAGTGGTGAGAAAAAAAAGGTTATGAAAACGGTGGATTATTTTTTTTCAGAGTATGGAAAAAATGATATCATGGATAATAATGAAGATATTAGTTCTTTTAATAATAGAGCTGGTTTCTTTCATTTCACAAGTATTGATCCGGTTAAAACAAACAATAGTCATGTGTCATTTGTTAAGAATCCGGAACCATATTTATTTAACCCTGATAAATATCCGGTGGATAGCTCAAAGTTACTCTTATTTTATCATTTGCCACCGGCTCTTGCAAATAAAGCAGACGAGCTTTTAGTCAAGGCTTTGCTTCTCGGAGCCATCGTGCTTACTCCGTTTCTGGTTTTGCTTGCCTTTTTTCTTGCAAAAGGCAGGGTTAGAAACCATTATTATCTATTAGAGTTAAAGGAGAGCGCTACTATCGATAAACTTACGGGACTGTTTAATCACCGTTATATGGATGGTCAATTGTATAGTCAGAGCAAAATGGCTCTTCGGCGGGGATCGAAATTAACCCTGGCTTATATTGACGTTAATGATTTAAAACTTACTAATGACAGATATGGTCATGCCGAAGGTGATCAGATACTTATCGGTGCGGCCAGAGCTTTTACGGCTAGCATAAGATCTACCGATATAGCAGGGCGCATAGGCGGTGATGAGTTTTTGATTATTTTCCCGGATTGTACTCTACAGAGGGCTGAGCTTATTATGGAAAGAATCACAGAAAATTTTAAATCTCTGGGTTTCAAACATAATAACCAGGCCTGGACACTTAGCTATGGCTGCTCAGAGTGGTTGGGTGAAAAGGATACCGTTCAGAATCTGCTTTCACGTGCCGATTCAGTAATGTATAATAATAAAAAAATGCATAAAAACAGTTAAATTGGCTGATTATTCGGGAGTGTCTATCTGCAATGAGAGGGCTTTGTCGTTTTTTTATAACTGTAAAAATCAAAATTGGAAAAATTTTATTTTATCTGATATTGCGACTATTAAGATGGAATATTGATAGGGCGCCAATCGATAAAGATAGAGGTGCCGTTCTTGCTTTTTTCCCCCATGAGTCAAATTTTGATGCTATTCTGGGCTTTCTAACCTTTAAAATAAACGGTCTGCATCCAAAGACTCTCGCTAAAAGTGAGCTTTTCTGGTTTCCATTTGGTATTATTATGCGATTTTTGGGTGGCATACCGGTTTATCGTTCGTCGTCTTCGGATATGGTATCACAAATGGTTAAACGTTTTAATGAGGATCCGCGTTTCTTCTTGGCGATAGCCCCGGAGGGCACGCGGAAAAGAGCGGAAACGGTTAAAAGTGGTTTCTGGTACATAGCCAAAGGTGCAAATGTGCCAATACATCTCTTTCTGATTGATAAAAAAAGCCGCCGGATTCGGCGGCTTGAGACTCTGGATCCACAAGGAACCTATGAGGAGGATATTAAAAAAATTGCGAATATCTACTCTAAAAGCGGCTATAAGTTGCCTGGATTTTAACAGTCAGATAAGGCAACCTCTCTGTTTTCGCTGTAACGCGCGACAAGAGCAAATGAACCGAAAAGAAGTCCTGTATAGACCAAATCACCGGCTGCCATGTTTCTAAAAAATGGAATTCCTGCAGTGTAGCAGCTAATAAGACCCGATACTGTTTTGGGGTACATGTCCCAAAAAAACCAGACCGCAAAATTGGTTATAATAAAAAATAGTGATGATCCGGCAATCGAAAAGAGTGCCGTGCGGACAATGGTAACCTTTCTTCCAAGCAAAAGCCCCGTGGAAGCGATAAGTATAATAACCAGATACATTATCAGGTTTATAATTCCGTAATTATAATCACTTTTTACAAGATTCAATATCATATCCGAAGCAAAAAAACCTGCGGCAGGTACAAGAAAGGCAAGACTTCTGCGCTTAATAAAGGCAGCCGAAAAAAGGGCAACCGCAGTTAATGGAGTAAAGTTCGACGGATGTGGAGCAAGGCGAGAAATTAGCGCAAAAAATATTAGAAATAAAACTGTTTCAAATCGATGTTTACGTAAAAAATCTTTCATTACGGTCTCCGGTTTACATGGTTTCCCAGAAGAAGTCGATCCAGCGGTCATCTTCGATAAACTCGCCAACATAGTACTTCTCGACAGGATATTTAGAAATCAAACAGGCTACATCCATATCAATACCCTGATAAATCTCAATAATTTTTTTAATGGTTTTGCCCGAGTCGTAAATATCGTCACATAACAGGTATTTCCCATGTGCAAGATCGGGTTTATGTCCTATCTTGAATTCTCTCTGCTCTTTTCCGTTGTATGAAGAAATTTCCATAAAGTTGACAGGTATTTTCAGATTGTTTGATACAAGGTAAGAGAGCATATAGCCGCCACGTAAGGGACAAAGAATCTCATCGTATTTCACACCGCTTTTTTTGATCTGATCAACGATCTTGTACCCAAGTTCGATAAATTTGCTGTAGTCAACTCTGATATGATCCATTTTCAATATACTCCGAAAGCCAAAGATGCAGATAAATCCGTTTCCATAAGTATAGCATGACTAAAAATCGTAAACAATATTAATTAATACTGTTTCGGATTATCAGGAAAAAAAAAGCTTATCAAATGAGACATAATTGTCGAAATCATATATATGTAATATCTTAAAGTCTGATATTATTGTAATTTTGTTTGTGTATTACACGAGTGCAATATTTATTTTGTATTGCTCAATTACTATATGTATGATAAAGTAATTTATGATAAATAAATTCGAAAAATCTTTTTTCGAGGTAATCATTGTTCAAGTGCCTGTTCAATTGGGATTTTGCGAAAATTTAATGATGAAATTTGTTTATCAGAGGATCATTTTGGTTTTCAGGTAAAAGTTGGTGATGACATGGTAATAAAAGTTCTGCATTTTTTGTTTCTTCTTATGTTTTCGTGTATATCTCTTTTTGCCCAAAATAACGGTAATGAGATTGAACGTATAGCTGATGATGCCCGATTTGGAAATGCCTATTATTTAGTAACAATAGGGCGAAAAGATAAGGCTATAACTCTTTTAAGTGAGTATATTGAGGTATATATTGATGGAGCGCATCGTAAAAAGGCAATTTTAACCATAGGTGATATTTATTATGAGCGTTTTGAATACCTTCGAGCTTCTAATTTTTACATGATGCTTTTTGAAGAGTATCCTGATTCTGAAGAGGGTGTAGAAGCCTATTATAGAACAGGCTTGTGCAGTATCAAGATGGGTGATCGCGATAAAGCAGCTTCTGTCTTTCAGGATATCGTAGAGAATTATCAGGGATTTGCAGCTTCTGAAAAAGCGGGATTAGAGTATACTATAAACACATTAATAGAAGAGTAGTGACAAAGATAAAATTCTGTCTGTCAGGCTGAATTATTGAGTTCGCGAAATAAAATAAGTATAAAGCTGAATTCATAACGGTTTTTTACAGTGACAACAAAAAAATAACGGCGGCATAATAATGCGATTCAAAAATGCTCAACAAATAAATAGTGTATCTTCATACTGCCGGCTGACTAGGGTATTGATAATTTTCATGTGCCTTTTAATGTCCCTTAGTTACAATATTTCAGCCGATGATTGGGGCGACTCAAATGCATCTTGCATTGATTTAGCACTGGTTATGAGAGCTTATGATATAACAGATTTTTCAACATTCGATTCTTCAGCATATATCGGTATGATAAAGCCGGATATAGCGAAAACAGTCGGAGCTTTTACAAATACACCTGACATCGATACACCGGAAGAACTATTAACCGCGCTGTTTTACTCGTCTATTTTACCCTCTGACAATGAAAAAAAAGAGATAGTACTTCAACAGATATCTCAAGGAAGTGCTGGCGCTCGCAAGATCGCGGCTCTCTGGTTTAAAAAGGGTGCTGACAAGTCTGAATCTTTTGAAAAAGCTATAATATGGATAACGGCTGAAAGTTCTGTTCCCCGTGATTCGCTTTTCTATTTTTATCGTGAGGCCATTTCAGAGACAATATCACAAAAGGCATCGTTATTACTGAAAAATGCTCCCTATGACTATTTTACACTGCCGGCGGGTATAGCGTCACCGAAAAAAGAGCATATAGTTAAAGTGATAACTGATTATTATATTGACCCGGTAAGTTCAAAAGAACAGAGGTTAATTGATTCTGTAAACTATTTCGGTAAGAAAGGAGCTGCTAAACCCGCGGATATGGAACGTTTTCGTATGCTTGTAACTCTATTAACAGAGCTCTCTCCTGATTTAAAAGAGCGCATAGAGAAAAACCTGAAATAAATATTGGTGAAGCATCAAAACCGTGTATCATGAGGCAAAGAGAAAATATCAGTCCAAAATGTTTTGATAATAAATTTTTATAATCTCTTCTTTATCTTTTTCTATTTGTTCTTTTAACAGAGCTATATTCTTAAATTTCTTTTCGTCCCTGATTTTATTTATCAGTCCCACTTTAATTATCTTGCCGTAAATATTGCCCGAAAATCCGGGTAAGTGTGCTTCAACAGAAAGTTGCCCCAAGTTCGTGACAGTAGGGTTAACTCCAATATTCAACATTGCAGGATACTTTTTGCCTTGGATAATCGCAATAGCTGCATAAACGCCTTTTGGAGGAATATACTTGTCATGAGCTAAACCGATATTTGCAGTGGGGAAATCTATTGTTCTGCCAAGCTGCCGTCCCTTGATTACTTCGCCTTCAAGGTTGTAATATCGTCCAAGCATTATTGCCGCGTGCTCGGGTTTTCCTTTTTCCAGACAATCTTTTATTCGTGAAGAAGACACAGGTTTATTTCGATAAATATCAGGTTTTACACGGTCAAGTTTAAAAGATAACTTTTTTGTTAACTTTATTAAATTTTCGAACGATCCGTTTTTTCCTCTCCCGATGTGATGGTCGTATCCGGCGATATAATGCTGCATATTAAAGTGTTTAATCAAATGAAGCATATAATCCTCAGGTTCAATCGCTGCAAACTCTTTATTGAAATCAATGGGTACTATGTAGTCGACCAGTTCCGAGAGTAATTTGGTTTTTTCTTCAAAAGGTGAAAGGACATAGTGGGTAAGGCCGGGATTAAAAAAAAGGCGGGGATGTCTTTTGAAAGTGAGTAGAACTCTTTTGTAAAAGTTTTTTTGGGCTATATCATTTAGAGCCGTAAGAAGTTTAACGTGACCGCAGTGTACTCCGTCAAAGTTCCCTGTTGTCAGAACACATTCTTTTTTAACGAGTGAATTAAAATCTAATATTTTCATATGACTTCAGTTATTTTCAATTCTAAAATGAATTCGTTTCCACATGTATTTTTTGTTTTTATAAAATGAAGTTATATAAAAATCGTGATCTGTCGCGTTTTCAATAATATTTAATCCTATTCTGTTTGACTGGTCAGGTGATTGTAGTGAGTTATCGCATGAAAGTGCAATTTTTACTCTATTATCTGATAAGCTATTCAAGTCGGTTACATGCATTTCGTCCTTATAATCGGCAAATGCTTCGATATTCCGTTCATCAGTTGTGCCGGTTTCAGAGATGAATGAAAAATAATCAAAGAAATCGCCAAATTCTTCAATGCTTGTTGATACAAAAGTATCACATGGATAAATTTTTACAAAAAAATACCCGGCAGCTTTTTTTCCTTTGGAAATATTACTGACAACTTCGCGCAGCATTGAAAACTGTGAGTTTATTATCAGCTCGTTCATAACAAACCGAAAATGTTTCGATCGCAACCATGGAAACATTTTTTCAATTCGCAAAATCTCCCGGTTAAAATTGCGAAAGTGTTTTTCTCCCAAACCAACAACATAAAGAAAGGGTTGTGTAATCCGTCCGTGTTTGTCATAACGGGCTTCAAGTTTGATCCTGTTTTTCTGTTGATTGAGTCTTTTACGAAAACGTTCAGGAACTACCTTGTTGTAGTCGACGGAATCCATTGATGTATCACCGTATGTATCTGTTTATTTGCGAATAATTTGCAGTTTTGTTCATTTTGTGTTAACTGTACATTTTCATCAAGTACAATATTGATATATCAATAAAAAGAAATTAGAGAAGTCAACTTGTCAGATCGTTTCTTTTTGATAAATTTAGAGGAAATGACAGCGAAAAATTAGTTCCACTGTTTTGTCCGGGAGTATAGGTGACGTTGCCGTTCATATCGCGTGTTATTGCGCTGTGAATTATTGTTAGCCCTAATCCCAGTCTGTTTTCTGCTCGACGTGTTGTTACAAAAGGTTGAAAAAAATTTTTTAAAACTTCTTCCGGTATACCTTTCCCGTTGTCGCTGTAATCGATAACAGCATTGTCATTCTTTTTGGTGACTGTGATAATAATTTCTCCCGGATCGGCTTCATTTTTATCTGATAAACCGTGATCAAGGCTGTTTTTTATTAGTTCACTAAGAGCCTTGGAAAGGGCTCCCGGATAGTTGTTTGCTCTGATCGTATCGGGGCAGTTCACACTTATTGATATGGCCTTTTTTTTAAAAATAGGATTGAGTGTAATCAATACATCATCAATACATTCTTTGATACTGAATTTACGTTGTCTGTTACTTGACTGGTCAACAGCTAGTTGTTTGAAGCTGCTTATAATCTGGACTGCTCTATTAAGATTGTCCGTGATTATTCTGGTTGTTTCTTTGACGGTGGAAAGATGCGCCTCGAAATCATTTTTTTTCAGACTGCCTTCTTTGTAAATTCTTAAAAGATTACGGGATCTCTCAAGCAGATGAGATGCACTGGTTATACATATGCCAAGCGGGGTGTTTATCTCATGTGATATTCCTGCTACCATATTACCTAAAGCAGCATTCTTTTCCTTCTCAATTACATTTCTTTGAGCCAGATTAAGTTCTTCAAGACGGGTCTGTAGCTCATTTCTTCTCTTTCCCAAAGTTTCAACAGTACGATAAAGCTCTTTTTCAATAAGAGCCTGTTCGTAAAATTGATTTGAGCCCTTAAGTGCGCTTGATATTTGTGATCTTAAATTCTCAAATATTGCCGGGTTCAGGTCGTTTTCTTCGAAAAAAGCTACACCGTAGTTTTCATTTTGACAGGTTAATGGCAGAGCCATTATGATCCGGTTTCCCCGGTGGCTCTCAACATATTCAAGCAGATTGTCGGCGCTGTATACTTTGTGAGTATCAGTTTTGATAATCTCTCTATCTTTGAATGAAAGTAGCAACCTTGTTCTATCTTCACCTGTTTCATGATCAAAAATTGCAATATGGCCTGTGTTTATGTTTACTGAGACGCAGGTTCTAAAAATCGAAAAAACCAGCTGATCGATGTCCTCGTTAGGTACAATATCGCTGTATATTGAAACAGAATTAAGAATAAATCGAATTATATCCTGGTTATTGCCCATGGTGTTACATTTAAAAAAATTACCACAATAGACCTGAAGTTTTCTGAACGTTCCGCCAATAACTGATTCCATCTTTTTTTCTTTATCTTTGTTAAAAGCCGTTAGTTCAAAAACTGACAAGATTTTTTGAACAGAAAACAGTTCCTGACTGTCTTTGAAAAATTTTTGCATTATTTGTATGAATAAGGTCTCAAAAGAGGATAAAGTTTCATTACAGGATCCTATATCGTTTACAAGAGCATCATGTAGTTGCTCAACGTTCTGGAGAAAAATTTTTTCAACACCGGGGTGTATGTCGTTAAAACTTCTGATTAATTCAATTAAATCCTGATTAGTCGAAAGAATTGTTTGCGTATTCCGGTCATTCTTCATAATTATCGGTGAATATTGACAACCACAGGTTTTGCGCGCAATTAGCCTGGCGTTCATTATTTCATGAGAAATAGTATCAGTTTCAATATAGTCTTGAAGCAACGCGAAAGCGCATTCTATCTGCTCATCTAGCGGTATGTGAATGCTGGTGATAGGCGGATTGTGAAACTTGACGTGTTCAAAGTTGTCACAACCGGCTATGGTACAATCTTCAGGAATCTTTATATTCCGTTTTTTTAATTCATTAATTGCACCCATTGTCATTTCATCGTTGGAAGCAATTATGGCGTCAAATTTTGCATGACGTTTGTCTATAAGTTCAGTTACGGCTTTTTGGCCTGATATCGAGACGAAATCACCTTCAACAACCAGCGTTTCATCATAGGGTATATTGTGGTCAGATAATGCCTGAAGATAACCATTCAACCTGTCTACAGCAATTTGACTTGAGGGTTTGCCTGTAATAAAAGCTATTCTTTTTTTTCCATGCTCAACAATGAAATGTTCAGTCTCTTTACGCATGGCGTTAAAGTTATCGATCAGTATGTATGGGTGGTTATCAACTGCAAAATCCATGCTGATATATTTTTGATGTTTGTATTGATCAAGAAAATCCAGGTATTTCTCTTTTGTGACGAAGTTGAAAATTGAACCTGCAAATATAATTATTCCGTCAAAAAAATCAATTTGAGCATATCTGAATATCATGTTGTGAAAACGGTCAAACTGGTACATCGAATCCAGAGGCCTTCCTGCAAGAATAATAAGGTTAAAGTCGGAATGTTGTACGATTTTTTTTATACTTTTGTAAACTATGCTGTGATAGTGGTCGTCTACCTTGTTCATCAAAACAGCAATATTGTATCTGGATGAAGATGGATTGTTCACTTTTGAGCTCCTCCGTGATCTCGGGGAATTATTACTGTAAACTTAGTACCTGAATCAATCTGGCTTTCACACTCGATTGTTCCTTTCATTTTGCGTGTGACAAGATTATAGCATATCTGCAAACCCAGTCCGCTGCCGCCTTCATCCTTTTTGGTCGTATAAAAGGGAGAGTATATTTTTTTTAAGTTTTCTTTTGGAATGCCGCATCCATTATCTGAGACTTCTATGGTAATATTGTCATTATTTGTATAATAAGAGATTATTATTTCTCCATTTTTTTTGTTTTCAAAAGCGTGTGTCAGTGCATTTGTAATCAGGTTTGTAATTATTTGCGAAAAGGCTCCAGGATAACCATTTATATTTACATCTTCACCATTGTTGACCGTTACCGTATGACTTGTTTTTCGAATTAGGGAGTTGAGACTTTGAATAATACTGTTCAAGTATTCGCGCAGACTGAATTCTCTTGCTTCAAAATGTGTTTGATCAACCGCGATCTGTTTAAAATTATTTATCATATCAGAAGCTTTCATCAAATTGTCAAGTATCAGTTTGCCCGTTGTAATATTCTTATCAATCAGATTTTCGAAACTATTCTTTGTTAATTTGTTTTTATTGTACAGATCCATATATGCATTGGTTATTTCAGAAAGATGAGATGTTGTCAAGAGGGTCGTTCCCAGAGGAGTGTTTACTTCATGCGCGATTCCCGCTACAAGAGATCCCAGGGTGGCCAGCTTCTCAGAGTCTATCAGTTTTTGTTTAGTACTATTGATGCTGTTTATTGTTTCCGAAAGATTTGTGTTAACAAGTTCAATGTTGTTAAGTGTAACTTTTAATTCTTTTTCGATATCCTGTTTTCGTGAAAATGTGTAATATTCTTTAAGCACACTACATATCTGAGTTGTGAAATTGCCGTAAAAAATCATATGGTCTTTATTGTGTTCGTAAATAATGAAACCATAATCTTCATCATTAAAATATAGAGGTTCTATAATAAAAACAATGTTCTTGTTCCGGTTTTCTCTGAGTTCTTTAAAAAGATTGTTTGGTGTGATTGTTCTATTTTCGAGCTCGGTTCTTTTCCCGTCAATTATGCTCAAGAAAAGAGTTATTTTTTCAGTGATACCTCTTTTATCTTCTTTGTGTCGGTACAAGGCGATATGTGCGGAATTTATTCCGGCATTTGGTAAAAAATTTTCTATTGTTGTCTTGATGTTTTCTAAATCATAAGATAATAAAAGATATTCATTAATAGTTCTGGAACTTGAATTAAAAGAAAGAAGGTAATAATAATTTTCAGCTACCTCCTTTTGAATAATTCCAGAAATTTCTGCGCGAAGCCTTTGAAACAGAAATCTGACTCTAATACGCAAATCAAGGTCATTAATTGTATTTAAAAAATATTCTTCAAAAATGGAAACAATGTCTGTCCAGCAGGCAAAGACTTTCTCATATGGTTTTGTGTAATAGACTGCGGATATAAATTTATTTACTATTTCTGATTCGTCCGACTCCTCTGCAAAAAACCTGTCCAGAAGACCCTTGCTGTTTTTTATGAAACATTGAATATATTCAATTACCTCGTCAGGAATATCTTCTATTTCAGATAGTCTTTTCTTGATGAGTTGGTTATACTTCATGCCGCTATTGATATCATATTGGCTGTCATGATACAGGGACTCGTTGCATCCGCAAGATTCTCTAATTACAGGTGTTGTGGAAACTGTTATTGTTTCCGGCTTTTTATCACCATTTATTAGCCTGAAGAGCTCTGTAGCTGCCACCTTCCCAATCTTAAAAGTTGGCTGAGTTACAGTCGAAAGTGGCGGGTTGCTGTAAAGAGACTCAGAGCTGTTATCAAATCCGGTTACTTGCACCTCTTCTGGTATTTTGTAGCCTAATCGCTGCAGTTCGAAAAGTGCAGCAAGAGCCATTGGATCATTTGCAGCGACTATGGCATCAAATTGAATTCCTGAATTGATAAAAGAGTGTACGGCCTGTTCGCCCGCAAAATAGTAGAAATCGCCTTTATAAACAAGTTCGGGTGCAGCTGATAATCCATTCTCTACCATTGCATCGTTATAAGCCTTAAAACGTTCAGTAGAGTCGACGTTATCGCCCCCGGTAATGTAGGCAATTTGCTTACACTTATGTGCTCTGATAAGATGTTCGACTATCTTTTTCTGGCCATGGTAGTTATTTATTATAATGCTGGAAATTTCTTCAATAGCGTTGCCTATACTGATAGATGGCTTTCCTGAGAACCGGTTAACAAACTGTTTAATCTCCTTTTCAGATGAGTAGTGGCCGATAGTAGCAGTTGATATTATATAGCCGTCCAGATCACCATATTCGGCTATATCGTATATTATGTTGCGTCGTTCCGAGGTTCCGTGAGGTGATTTAAGAGCGCTGCCAACAAAAATAAATAGGTCAGCTTCAGCTTTTGCACAGACTTTCATGATTCCATTCAATATGTCATGGTTATAACTGCTCTCAATTTCCTGTAATAGTACCCCAATAGCATGGTTCTTCCGGGAAACTTTTTTCTGTTCGGAATTTGTAAGTGTTGATATTCGGTCATTTTTCATTTTGTCAATCGCGCCTCTGATACCAATATATCAATATCTGATAAAAGCTGCAATATTTTTGAGATGCAATTTGGTTTGATAAGATAACCCAGCTTGATTAGATGCATTTTAAGAATGTTTTGCTTATAGCATCCCATATTTTTTTTCTTAAATATTTAATTCTTAGCTGGTCAACCTTGATATATTCCAGGTTAAAATACTTATCGTCAAAAAAAAGAGAGCGTGATATATCAAGCCTTAGGTAGGGGGTGTATTTCGCGAATGCATGTAGAAGTGCTCCATGAGAGGGGGTATCGGATATTCGTGTTCCCATAGATGGTGATATTCCCAGGTTTTTTCTCAATAATTCTACCAGCATCACCGCAGCAGTGTCATGACATGTCTGAATCATGCTGCCACTGCGTTCTATACGATTGTGAACAGTAATCATGGGTAATGGGCGATCTGCCTGTGGAGTTTGTGGCAATCCAATACCAAAGGTTGTATGGCATTCAAGAATTAATCTAATCTCTCCGGTTTTAATTATTTTATCAACTGTTTCATAAAACGGGTCATAATAACGGCGAATTATATTTGCGGCAGCAATTTCGTCGGGGAAAAACGGTTCTTCGTAAACAGATTTACCGTACGGAGTCTTTTTTTTAATTACACCGTCGGTTGTAGCTGGAAAAATTGCGGTTCTTGAACGGTTTAGATCCACAAAAAGTTTGGATATATGGGTGCTAATTACTCCTGCGGACTCCTTTTCAAAGTAAAAAAGATCGTTGGCACAGGTATCTGAGGATAAAAATAGCTCAAATTTATCTGTTAAAGCCAGCGATTCCAGCTCTTCTGGCGGTTGAACCCCACCATGAGGAATAATTATAAGAATTGGCAGTTTTTCCATTGAGATATTATGTCTCTTTATAATAATTTGTCAAACAGCTTTTCTGAATGCTTTCCAATTGGCAAACATTCAGAGTTCTTTTTGTTGAATAGTAATAGTGTCTTTGCTATATGGTTCAAGGTGTTTAACAAAATTTTCTGTCATAACTAATATGCTTTTTGGCTTATTCGTGGGAGTTTATGATGAAAAAAAAGAAAATTGCTGTTGTCGGTGCGGGTGCAGCAGGAGCCGCAGCGGCAATTAACGCCGCTCGTGAAGGAGCGGAGGTCGTTGTGTTTGAAAAACAGGAGTCCCTAGGTCGAAAGATTGCCGCGAGTGGAAACGGGCTGTGTAATATCAGCAATCTTGAAATAAGCTATAAAAATTATAATGGAGATAACCCAAGGTTTGTACAAAATATTTTTGGTCGCTTTTCTCTGGAAAGTACCCGCTCCTTTTTTTTATCTCTTGGGTTGCCCTGGAGGGAGAGGCAACAGGGACGGCTTTACCCATATTCGCTACAGGCTCGAACCGTTTGTGATGTGTTGTTAGATGGCGTCATTAGAGCTGGCTGTGAAATAAAGTTCCATCGATGTGTTGAAAGTATTTCGTATTCGAAAAATGATAAATTTACAATTATTACAGCCGGTAAAGAGAAATATCTCTTTGATTCGGTTATCCTGGCTTGCGGAGGTAAGAGTTTTGCAGGGCTTGGTGGTTCTGATAGAGGATATCACCTTGCTATCTCTCTTGGACATAGTGTAACAGAGCTTGTTCCGGCAATTGTACCTCTAAATATTCATGATAAATCACTACGCCGCCTGGAAGGAATAAAATGGGATGTTGCTTTGACTGCAATAATCGATGGAAAGAAAAAGGACTTTTCAACGGGTGAAATTCTTTTTACTAAGTACGGAATATCCGGTCCGGTAACTCTTGATATCTCGGGTACGGTCAACCGTGCTTTAACATCAAATAAAACCGCTGAGATACATTTGGATCTTTTTCCCGATTTTTCACATGAACAACTTCTTACTTTCATAAAGTCAATTTCTGATGACCGTACAATTATAAAAACCCTGGAAACGGTCTTAAAAAAAAGAATGCCTGAATTTTTTCTTTCACATCTTAAAATAGCGCCTTCAAGAAAAGCTAACAGTATTAAGGAAAGTGAACTCCTTCAACTGGTAGATATATTTAAAGGGCATATCCTTGTTCCCGGAGAGCCGAGGCCTTTCGCTGAAGCTGTTGTTACCTCCGGAGGTGTTCCTGTCTCGGAAGTTTATCCTAATAGTTGTGAATCAAAAATTGTTAATGGTTTATATATTGTTGGAGAGCTGCTGGATATTGATGGTGATTGCGGTGGGTATAACCTGCAGTTTGCCTGGAGCAGCGGAGCAGTAGCAGGCAGGGCTGCTTCTAAACCATCATCATAAAGCCTTCAATTCCAGCCAGGACGGTGCAGACATCGGTCAAATTGGTTTCGGTTTCATAATATGCACTTATTGTATATGAAATGAATTTCTGTTTTGAACTTGATTTGTTTGTAATAATGAAATCCTGATCGAATTGTTCGAGTGTTTTTCTCAATTTCACTTCGGTATCACCGTTTCCGATTCTATATACTGCTTTTAATGTGAGCTCCCTGGGAAACTCGTTTTCTTTTGCGCCGTTCATTATTTTAAAACCTCGTCTATATTGCCCGAAAAGCTCAAAATATCATCCATGTTTTCAAGAATAATCTCTGGGGCGGGTTTGAAATGATTTACAGGGATATGAGTCCAGGAAACAAGTGCGAAATCGACTTTGGCCTGTTCGGCGCTGATCCTGTCGTAAACGGCATCGCCTATAAAAAGTGACTCTTCCGCTAAGGAGTCAAGATCTGACAATGCTTTTAGTGTTGGTTCCGCATCGGGTTTGGGTTTTGATACATCATCAGGGGTAATTATTGCGTCAAACATATCAAATATGGAAAGTTGTTTTAAAAACAGGTCAAGGGTATTGTGCTTTCTTGATGTTACGACTGCAATTTTTGCACCACGCTTTTTTAGCTGGGTTAGCGTCTCAATTGTACCCGGGAATAATTTTATATAATCCATATAATGCTGAAGTTGATATTCCCTGTAAAAATTCCATATTTCTTCGGCCTTACTTTCGTCCAATTCTCCAAAGTAGATGGATATCTGATTTCTAAATGGAATACCAATATGTGACACAATTTCGGATCTTTCCGGTATTTTAACCTTATAGTGTGATAATGTATATTCGAAACATTTTACTATTAGATCAACTGTGTCAAGAAGCGTTCCATCGGCATCAAATAAAAATGTATTGTATATTCTCATAAAAAATCCTTTGCGTGTAATAAGTAAAGTCGATTATCGATTTTAACCAGGTCAGCTATTAGAAAGATGTTCGCCCAGTTTGAAGTCGTGGTGTAAAATATGTTCAAAAAGCCATTCTGTAAGAAAGATAGAAAGCTTTTTTGATTTGCAATCAATTTCTTCGTCGTTTCGCCATTTTCGTATCATTTCCGTGAAATAGACATGGTCACGAACATGTCCGGATAAAAATGGATAGCTGTTTTCAATCATTAGCTTCTCTTCATAGGAGAAGTGATCAGAAGCATATTTTTCCAGTTCGTCGAAAATTATTTCTGTTTCGTTCCGATCAAGGCATGTGTCATAAGATTTTTGAAGCTTATTTAAAAGGTCAACCAAATTACGGTGGTCGCTGTCGATCTTATCGATGCCGACTTTAAATTTGTCTGACCAGGACGTTACTAACATTGTTTGTTCCTCGCTTGTCTACTTTGTGACAGGATGCCATTTGCTTAACTTCCAGTCAAACAGTTCATGTGGATAAAACCTGTTTTTATAGTTCATCGAGTTATTTTCAGCAATAAAGTAACCAAGATAGTAATATTTTTTTTCTCTGACTCTTGCCAGTTCAATTTCGGCCAATACGCTTAATGTTCCGAGCGATTGATTTTCAAATTTCCGGTAATATATAAAATATACCGAGCTGAAACTCTCTTCGGAGACATCTATAAAACCAGCCGCAATCAGTTTATTATCAAAATGATACTCGCTAATAATTGCGGGGCAAGAGTTTTGAAAAAAACTTTTGTAAAAACTGTCCTCGTCATCTACAGGTTTGTCAAATCGAAGTGAGTGATCCTTGTAAATTTCATAGTAATTGCGTTTATATTTTGGTTGTACCAGTTTCACCGTGATTCCGGAGCTTTTTTTGATAACACGGCGCTGGCTTTTTGACTGTAAAAATTTATCAGTAATAATCCTTATTGGTATACATTTTTTACAATTAGGACAAAAAGGTTTAAAATAGAAAGTTGAAAACTTTCTCCATCCTTTTGAAAGATATTCATCAAGTTCATTTGGGGAGAGGTTGTTAGCGTGAAAGTATTTGTATCTTGCTTTGTTACCTTTTATATACGGGCAATCAAAACAGCTGCTTACAGATTCTTCCGATAAAATAATCATTCAAATACCCGTTTTAGAAAAAATATTCATTAAGGAGACTTCGAAAAATTACCTTTTTTGAAACGGCTATACCGTTAAAAGCCCATAAATAAAGAAATTTTTCGCAAGTTCCTTGTTGTAATGTTAATTAATAGAGATTACCTTAATTAAATTGGCGCATTTGAATTATTTTAACACGTTTTATGCTGATGTACATAAAAAAAAGGGCCACTGGCCCTTTTTTTATTTGGTAAATTATGATATAATTTTCCTATTTCATTATATGCTTTGCAAGATCAACAACTTTACAAGAATAACCCCATTCGTTGTCATACCAGGATACAACCTTAACAAATGTATCTGTTAGTGAGATACCTGCAGTTGCATCAAAAATTGATGTGCAGGATTCACCAAGAAAATCAGTTGAAACTACAGCATCTTCAGTGTAACCAAGAATTCCCTTAAGTTCACCTTCAGAAGCCTCTTTCATTGCTTTTTTGATGTCGTCCATTGAAGCACCTTTGTTAAGGTTAACAGTAAGGTCAACAACAGATACATTGGGAGTTGGTATACGGAAAGCCATACCGGTAAGTTTTCCATTAAGCTCCGGTATTACTTTTCCAACAGCCTTTGCAGCACCAGTAGATGATGGAATAATGTTTTGAGAAGCTCCGCGTCCACCTCTCCAGTCTTTAACTGAAGGGCCATCAACAGTTTTCTGAGTAGCTGTTGTAGCGTGTACAGTTGTCATAAGTCCGTCTTTGATTCCATATTTGTCATTAAGAACTTTAGCTATTGGAGCAAGACAGTTTGTTGTACAAGAAGCATTGGAAACGATATCCTGTCCGGCATATGAGTTATGATTAACACCCATTACGAACATTGGAGTTGCATCCTTGGAAGGAGCAGACATAATTACTTTTTTAGCACCGGCTTGTATATGAGCTCGTGCCGACTCGTCTGTAAGAAAAAGACCAGTAGATTCAACAACAACGTCAGCGCTAACAGCGTCCCATTTAAGGTCAGCAGGATTTCTTTCGGCGGTTACACGGATTGCTTTTCCGTTAACAACAAGATCCTTGCCTTTAACTTCTACTGTTCCTTTGAATTTGCCGTGTGTAGAGTCGTACTTAAGCATATAAGCCATGTAATCAACGTCGATAAGATCGTTAATTCCTACTACTTCAACACCATCTACTTCCATAGCTCGTCGGAAAACAAAGCGTCCGATACGACCAAAACCATTAATACCTATTTTGATACTCATAATAGATTTACCTCGTTATATTTAATATTAGAACACAAAATGCATTCTGTTTTAAGGCCTAGCAAATACAATTCAACTACATAAGCAGTGGTTTGAGTGTCAAGAATTTATTACTAAATGTGAGATTATTCACAAGCAGGAAAACTACTCGCCTTCAAACTGGCAGATATAATAAAACGGATAACCAGATTCTGTAAGTTTTCTGTGTCCGCCTACATCGGGAAGGTCAACAATGAAAGCAAGTTCGTCGATTATTCCCCCTGCGTCGCGTATAAGAGAGGCGGCTGCCAAAATGGTGCCTCCGGTTGCAAGCAGGTCATCAACGAGTACAACCCGGGTTCCCTCTTTTATAGAGTCTTTATGCATTTCTATAGTATCTGATCCATATTCAAGCTGATAAGTTTTTGTGTAAACTTCCGATGGAAGTTTACCCTTTTTACGTATTGGTACAAAACCCTTACCCAAGGCGTATGCGAGAGCTGATCCGATTATGAAACCCCTGGCTTCTATTCCGGCAATAATGTCGATGGACCGGCTTATGTACCGGTCGTGAAAAATATCGATTGTTTCTTTGAACGCGTTTCCGTTTTGCAGCAGTGTAGTTATGTCTCTGTACTGAATGCCCTCCTTGGGAAAGTCCGGTATGGTTCTTATGGCCTCTTTTATATTCATTATATTCTCCGGGAATCTTTTTTATATATGCTGTTTAGGATTTCATCTTCCTGATTAAAAAAAGGTTTATACCGATAACAGTTTTGCATAAAAAGTGTTATTGTTGTTTATATGGATTTCTATTAAATAATTGTTCTCCACAAGGTCGCATGTGAAAGCTGTCCGGCATCTTTTTGCGTTTTCAAAGTGCTGCTGGACGACAGAAAAAGAGCTTGTGAAAACTTCTTTTGGAACAATCATTTAACCTATGACAATCTCTAGAATATAGCGATTCATAGGAGTTACTTGGTATTGCAATGTTTCTTTCTTGTATACAGATAAAACTTGGTTGCTTAATTGTCAACATGGAACTTCTAAAAAAGTATGAAACGAAAATTGAACGATTATTGATAAGGTCAGGACTGGACAATGAATAAAATTCTTCTTGTTGGGCTAAATGCCAGATATACACATTCAAATCTGGCGCTCTACTACATTGCGTCTCAGGTAAAAAGCAGCAATAATTATAAGGCCTCAATTTATGAAACAAGTATAAACACTCCGTATCTGTCTATCCTGGGACAGTGCATTGATGAGAAGCCTGATGTTATAGGATTTTCGGTTTACATCTGGAATAGCGATCTGGTCAAAAGGCTTGTTGGCGATATTAATCGTATTAAACCATCTCTGAAAATAATTCTTGGTGGGCCTCAGATTACCTATAATCATCGGGATTGGAGGGAGCATGGGGCAGTTTTAATAATGGGAACAGAGACATCCTTTAGAGCTGCAATGCTTGATGATTTTGCTAAAAATGAGTATTCGGAGCTGGCTGAAGAATTTGATAATATTATCTTCCCATACAATGGAAAACAGATTGAGTCCTTGAAAAAAGGTTATGTATATTATGAGTCGAGTAGGGGATGTCCTTTTAATTGCTCATTTTGTCTCTCCTCTGCGCAGAAGATGCTTTCATACCGTTCACTTGATAAGGTCTTTGATGAACTGCTGTTCTTTATCAAGAATCGCGTTAAAACGGTAAAGTTTATTGATCGAACTTTTAATAGTGACCCTTCCCGCGCGAGAAAAATATGGAATTTTTTAATAAACAATAAAAACGAGACGCTTTTCCATTTTGAAATTGAACCCTCTCTTTTACAGGAAGAAGATTTCAAAATACTTGAAATGGTTCCTGACGGTCTATTCCAATTAGAAGTCGGGATCCAATCTGTAAATTTAAAGACTTTAAAAGAAGTTAAACGTGGAGGTAGCCCGGAAAGGATTTTAAATGCTGTAAGGCGTCTTTCTCGACTTCGCAACATACATCTGCATACTGATATTATCGCTGGATTGCCTTATGAAACAGTTGAGTCCTTCGAGCGTACATTTAACCGGATTTATATGGCAGGTGCAGATAATATTCAGCTCGGTTTCCTTAAAGTGTTGCCGGGGACAGTTATGTCTCATAAAAAAGATGAATACAATATTATCTGCTCGAAATATCCGCCATACGAAATTTTTTCAAATAAATGGATGAGTTTTGATGATTTAAATTTCTTGAGAAATGTTGAAAAAATGATAGGCGGTATCCATAATTGTGGAAAAATGAATAATTATGTCAGATACCTGGGAAGCCGCTTTTTATCTCCATTTGAACATTACAGTAATCTTGTAATATTTGCTAAAAAAACTGATTTTGATCTTTCAACAAAAGATCTTGATAAAATTGCCGAATTTTTAATTAATTACCATAATACAGTTGGGGACGGTGATATTGTATGCGATATTCTTGTATATGACAGGTTGTTTTACAGTAAAACATTGAGTTTACCGGCTTTTTTCTCTGCTAAAGACGGAAGCAGTGATAAAAAAATATTTATAACTCATATTCGCTACCAGTTTGGCGAAGCATTTTCAAAAGCGATTGCTAAAAAAAGCCTGCCTTTTCGTTTAACGCAAAAAAGTGCTGTTTTCCTGGGTTTTGAAAAAAATACAGTAGCTGTTTTTTGTAATGGTGAGCCGTGTCTGCCCCGGAAAACCGGGTGTTACACGATTTTTTTTCGATAATATAACAAATGAGAACTTTGAAAAATTATCATATTTCAAAAGGCGCCAGCGTTTAAGCACCTATTCTATAGGAATTTTTCATATTTTCTCTGCCGGACGACCGGCAGATGCAACCTTGTTTAAAAGTTGATTATTGGATATTGCCAAATATTTAATGAATAAATACAATAATAACCCGTATCTGCAAAAAAATCCGGTTGGGTTTTCTACTATATGTTACAATTAATCTCTATGCTGTTAAAAAAATTTAAAAAAAGGGATTGACTTAAAACTCGCGTGCTTTTAACTTCATGCAAGGTCGTATTATAAAAAGTCTTAAAAAAGCGTTTGTTTAAATAGGAGGTTTTTATGAAAAAGCTTTGGGCACTTGTTGTTGCACTGCTTCTTGTTGCTGTTGCAGTAGGTTGTGGTAAAAAACAACAAAGCACAAAACTATCAATTTGGGCATTTACTGACGAGTTGAAAAAGGTAGTTGATGACTTTAAAGCTGCAAACGAAGGTATCGATGTTTCGTTCTCAATTATTCCTAGTGAAGAATTCAGAACAAAAATCAGACCAGTTCTTCGTTCAGGTTCTGGTGCGCCAGATGTATTCCTTGGTGAGGTTGCGTGGGTACGTGACATCGTTAGCTGGGGAATGTGGATGGATCTTACCAAGAATTATCCTGACATGGTAAAACAGTACGAAGATCAGGCTCCACCATACGTTGTTGACCTTGGTCGTGACGAAAATGGTCATGTTGTTGCAATGTCTTGGCAAGCATGTCCTGGTGGTTTCTTCTATAAGCGTTCTATAGCTAAGAATGTTTTCGGAACTGATGATCCTAAAGCTGTCGGCGAACTTATCAGCACACCTGAGAAGTTCCTTGATGCTGCACGTACTCTTAAGTCTAAAAACGTAAAAATGCTTACTGGTTTTTCTGACTACCAGTGGATTCCTTTTTACGGACGTAAGGCTGGTTGGGTAGATAGCAACAATAATCTTTATATCGATCCTGTTGCTATGGATTTCTTCGAACTTGCTAAAACTCTTCGTAAAGAAGGGCTTACAGCTAAAGTTGATCAGTGGTCTCCAGGCTGGTTTGGAAATATGGCTAAGAAAGAAGTATTTGGTTATCTTCTTCCTACTTGGGGTCTTCACTATGTAATCAAGAAAAACGCTGGCGATACAGCTGGTGACTGGGCAGTAACTCGCGGTCCTGCTTCTTACAGCTGGGGTGGTACTTGGTTAGGTATTTACAAAAATGCTGAAGCTGAGGACTTGGCTGTTAAATTTGTTAATATGCTTGCTGTTGATGCAGATTACCAAGAAGCTTACACTCGTGAAGTTGGTGACTTTATGTCAAATCTTAACGTTGACGCTAAGATGGCTAAAGAAGAGGGAGATCCTTTCCTTGGTGGACAAAACCACTACCAGTTCTTCATGGAAGAAGCTAAAAACATTACTCCAGGTCTTGAAACTAAATACGACCAGGATATCAATGGTATGTACATCGATGCTATCCGTAACTACATCGAAGACAAAATGACTAAAGAAGAAGCAATAGCAGACATGAAAGGTAAAGTTAAAAACGCTTTCCCTGAAATCAATGTTGACTAATAGCTTTTATTTAATTCTACGAATAAAGGGGCTTCGGCCCCTTTATTTTACTCTCCCGGCTGATGGTTTTATAAACAAAGAAAATGTATTCCTCGAGGAGAAAAATGAGACTAATTCGTAATTCCAATAATTACGGCTATTTTTTTATCTTGCCGTTTTTTATACTATTTTTTGTGTTTTCTCTGTATCCTATTATATATACTTTTATTTTAAGTCTTAATGAATATGACGGTATGGCTGATAAGGTTTATGTAGGTTTTAAAAACTACAAAACATTAATCGGTGACCACTATTTCTGGATGTCAATTAAATCAACATGGCGAATATGGCTTGTGAATATTATTCCACAGGTCGGTGTAGCTTTATGGCTTGCCGCGGTTTTTACTTTTAACAGAATAAAGGGACAGGCTTTTTTCAGGGCTTTTTTCTACCTACCAAACCTAGTAACAGCAGCTTCTATTGCATTGCTCTTTAATGTCCTTCTTGATTGGCAAAATGGTGTTATTAACCAGGCTCTTTATGGTCTAGGTTTAGTAACTGAAAAAATAAACTGGCTTCGTATGCCAAGCGCTTCACAAAACTGGGTAGCTTTTATTCAGTTCTGGATGTGGTATGGACAGACGACTATTCTGTTACTTGCGGGAATGTCAGCGATACCAACATCTTATTACGAGGCAGCTATTGCGGATGGGGCAAACAAAACTAAAATATTCTTTTTTATCACTTTGCCACTATTGCGTCCAACAATGATTTATGTAATTATTACCAGTATGATTGGTGGTATGCAGATTTTTGATATACCGATGGTATTGACTGATGGTCGTGGTGCTCCCGAATATTCATTGAATACAATGGTAATATATCTATATAATCAGGCTTTCACTTATAACAATATGGGGTTTGCCTCTGCAATCGCCTATGGAATTTTTATGCTGATCGCGGTATTTTCGTTCATTGTTTACTTTATGATACAGCGTAAAGAAGATAACTAGGGGGAATTATAATGCAGGGAATGAATATTGCTACAACAAAAGGGGCAAAGCGTTTTACACTTTTCTATGTGTATGTTATTCTTGCAGTTTTAACACTGCTATGCGCTTTTCCTCTATACATAATGTTTATTAATTCAACCAGAAGTAATGTTGAAATATTGAATGGAATCAGTTTTTTACCTAGTACCTATACTGTAGATAACTATTTCACAATGCAACGTAAGGTGCCAATATGGCATGGTTTTTTAAACAGTGCCATGATTACTGTTCCATTTACACTTTTGGCAGCTTATTTTTCTTCACTTACAGCTTATGGTTTTGCGATGTACAATTTTCGTTTTAAGAAATACATCTTTGGTTTTGTACTCGCTACAATGATGGTGCCAATGCAGCTTGGTCTGATCGGTTATTTTGAGTTTTGTAACTATTTTGGACTACTGGACACCTATTTTCCGTTGATTATTACTGGTGCAGTTAATACGGGATCTGTATTTTTCATTAAGCAGTATACAGAGCAATCGTTACCTGTTTCGCTGCTTGAGGCAGCTCGAATGGATGAAGCAACAGAGGTTCAAATCTTTCACAGAATTGCTTTACCGATTATATCCCCATCAATTGCGACGATGTCCATATTTAACTTCGTATTTTGTTGGAATAACTACATGGGGCCACTTGTTCTTCTCTTCTCTGAGAGCAAATACCCGCTTCCTGTTTTGATTTCACTTGTAAGAGGTACGGCTCATAGAACTGACTTTGGAGCCATGTATCTTACAATTACCTTATCTGTTTTACCGATTATAATTGCCTACGCTTTCTTTTCAAAGTATCTGATAAGCGGTTTAACTGTTGGTGCTGTTAAAGAGTAATA
>JAFGRW010000011.1 GCA_016934935.1 Spirochaetota bacterium
TATCAAAAAAGCAGCTTAACTTATATTTTCATTGACATCCATCATAGACGCAAGATGACTCTTGCTGCTCGCAGATGCAACCTTGTTAAAAAGTTATTTTTTATTGGTTGCCACTAATTTAGTAGTTTCATTCACACACTCTATAGAACAGTTTTAGATCAATTAAAGGATTATCATGTTTAAAAAATCTCTTATCCTTTATTTTATAATTTTTCTTAACACCAATTTGCATGCAATTTCCCGTCTAGACGATATCGATAAAGATCCAATAGGAGCCTATCAGGGTCAAATTCTTTTAGGTGCATTTTTTTCGATTGGTATCCCTTTTGGTTCGGCTATCGATAGCGAAAAAGAATTTATTGATAAAACAACCTATACTTTTGAAGAGCAGCAAATTACAAAAACAGTTGTAATTAACCATCTTAATTATTCAGTTTATATTTTCGGAGAATATATCTTTTATGACCATATAGGTTTAAGATTAAATATAGGTCACAACAACGTTCTTCAAAGAACAAATTTTGGAAAAAACTACAAAAATTATAGCAATTCCCTATATAACGATATTTCCATTTTAGTTGGTCCGTCTTTTCATCTGACAGTACGAAAGAAATGGGATGTTGTTTTAATACCTCAAATTGGTTACTCTTTTGCTTCATATGCTCCAGCACCTTCCGCAAATGATCTTTTTGATTCATTTGATCAAAAGACCACTTTTACCGATTCTTCTATTGTCTGGGGTTCTCAGATCGAAGGAGTTTACTATTTTTCTAACGGATTTTTCCTGACAACAGGTCTTGCGTTTACATATCAGTCATTATCTCTGAAACCTTTTAGCCGGACGCAGCCTCCACCTTCTAAAGAATTTAATGATAATTCATCAGAAGTAAATTTATCACTTTTTAAAATTTATGTGTCCGTTGGATATGCAATATATCATTAATAGAGTTATAAAATGAAAAAAATCTTTATTCTAACAATACTTATTCTTTATACATCCGTTATCTTTCCTTCCGACGCCTATTATCCTGAAAAATTCGAAGAAGCCGAAATGAGGCTTTTACACAAATTAATGAGAGACATGCAAATCGAACACAAGGAAAAGCATGCCCTGAAAAAAATATATCGCCGAAACGATATTCTTTTTTGTGAAGGCGAAGATCCTGCGGCTCTTGAGAATAATTCCGGCGCCGTACTTATGCTGAGAGGAGAATATAAAGAAGCAGCTCAAATATTTGAAAATGCCATGAAGCATGCTCCACTTTTTTTTCCATATTTTTATAATCTGGGAAAATGCTACTCTCACATGCTTGACTATACAAAGGCATTTATATATCTAAATAAAGCACGTTACATGGTTCCGGAATATTTTTTAACATATCTCGAAACAGGACGTACATATGAGTCAATGAACAAGATTTCTGAAGCAATAGAGTTTTATCGTACTGCTGCTAATATTTTTCCAAAACACCTTGAAACGTATATTGCCCTTGGAAACGCATATTTAAAGCAAAACCGTGAAAAAAGGGCTATTCATTATTACGAATATACACTATCAAAAAATCCTTATTATGCAAATGGACTGATAGGAAAAGCCAAAATTCAGTTTTCTAGAAAGGAATATTATAAAGCTTATATGACATTACGCATTATTGATATTTCAGACGAAGATTACGACAAAGCATACCATTACCTTTACGCTGAATGCTGTTATAAACTTCAAATTTACAATACAGCATACGAACAATATAATAAACTTTTAGAATTTAAACATGACAGATTTTTTATAAGAACATCAATAAAATTGATTGAACACAAGATGGAGCTGTCTCGCAGACTTTCAGAAAGCAAAAAGCTTGAAGAAAGTGAATAGGCTTCAGTCTCCGACTATTGTGACTCTTACTCTTCGAGTGCGTGGATTATTATCATGATCGATAACAATTATTTGCTGCCATGTTCCCAATAAAACACGGCCTTCAAAGACAGGGGCGGTTGTCTCACAACCAAAGAGAGTGGCTCTCATATGTGAAAATCCATTATCATCGCCCCAGGTTTCGGAGTGATGACTTCTTATAGAAGATGGTATCAGTTTTTCAAGAATATCCTGAACATCCTGTATCAGCGCTGGTTCATATTCAACAACAGTTATCGTGCAGGTGGATCCAATTGCAAAAACATTTACCAATCCGTTATTTATTTTGGAACGACTAACAATCGAAGATATTTGATCGGTAATATTCTGAATATCTGAAAATCCTCTTGTTGTTAAATTTATCTCTTCACTGTAAACCATAGATAATCTTGATTCCTGTATATTTTCAAACATGTCGGAGAGCTTCAGCACCACTTTTTTATTAAAGTGGTGCTGAATGGACTGAATTATACTTATTATTAATAACTGGCCATTGCGGTCTCTAAAGAATCATAGATATCAAGAAACTGATTAATACCAGTTATTTGCAATACATTCATAACATCCGGTTTAACAGAAATTAATGTTAATCTACCACCTTTTTCTTCAATGTTACGTTTAATATTTACAAGCAATCCTATAGCAGTAGAATCAATGTAAGTAATTTTCTCAAAATTAATTATTATCTTAACCTTTCCATTCGCTATCTGCTCTTCAAAAAAAGAAGTATAATCAGCTAAATCGAAAATCCGAAGCTCGCCCATAAGTGTTATTATACTTACATCATTTTTTGTAGTTAAATCGTATTGAAAAGGCATAATTCCTCTTTAAGCTATTTCTAATTTTTTGATTCTACTCGTCTAAACTGATTTGCCCATGCTGTAAATGAATTCTGATTACGTGTTTGTAAATAGAGCTTACCGTTTCCCGAAAAGCGGCATACCAAACCTTCTCCTGAAAAGAAAAGTGATTTAAGACCACCTACTTTTTCTATTGAATACGATAGTGCCGGTTCAAAAGCCACAATATGACCCGTATCAACTATATAATCACCATTTACATTAACTTCATGTATTGCGCCAAAACTTGAAAAAAACAGATCACCAGTTCCCTGAGCTTTCAAGAAGAAAAGACCTTCTCCTCCAAAAAAGCCCTTAAAACCGCCCCATTTACTATCCAGCTCCAGTTCAGGGCTTCCGCACACATACGCACCTGTAGACATTATTAGCTCATTACCTGTTAAAGATATGTGCTCAAGATCTCCTGTCGTTTCTGAAGTAAAGTATACCTCTCCCGGACCACCTTTTGCAGTAAAAGTACTCTGAAAAAAAGACTCGCCCGACAAGAGAGCTCTTTTTGCTGAAGCAAAAAGACCTCCCTTTGCAGAAGATTTCAATTCAATATTTGAAGACATCGAGACCATTGCTCCGCTCTCGGCGACTATAGATTCTTCAGCATCCAGGTTTATCTTAACACAAGGAAAATCGGGTTTCCCAATTATTTCGTATTTCATATAATTTCTCCCATATACAAGATGTAAATCCGTTTTTTACTGTTTTTTAGGCGGTAACATCTGTTTTAACCAACCGCCTAGCGATGTTACATTACGGCTTTGCATCCATATTTTTCCCTTTCCAGTAAATTCCATAATCAGACCTTCACCGGAAAAAAAGAATGATTTCCATCCGCCGAATTTTTTAATCTTATACTCAAGTCCTTCCTCAAAAGCAACGATATGACCTGTATCAACAATCATTGAACCATTAATTTCACGCTCTTCTATTCCACCATAACTTGACAGAAGAAGATCTCCATCTCCACTAATTTTTAAAAAGAAAAGAGATTCACCTGAAAGGAATCCTTTCATGCCCTGAAATTTTGTATCAAAATCAAGATTTGTTGAACCTGCTAGAAACGAAGATGACTGAACAAAAACAGTTCCATTAATAGCCATTTTGGTTATATCACCGGGCAAGGTAGGAGCAAGAGTTACATCGCCTTTGCCACCTTGTACAGAGAAAGTGTTCATCCAAAAGGACTCTCCACCTAAAACGGCGGCTTTAAGACTCTTCAGTAAACCCTGTTTTTTTACAGCCTTATGAGTCTCTATTTTAACATTAGAAGACATGCTAACCATAGCTCCGCCTTCTGCCTTAATCTCTTCTCCAGGCTCAAGAGAAACTAAAGCCAAAGCATATGATGGATTGTATTTAATATCAATTTGCATTTTTCCTCCTATCTCGGCAACAACCGGCTTATCCAGGATATAAACCCATCAGGCACACGGCTTTGAATCCACAATTTTCCATTACCGGAAAACTCAAAAACAAATCCTTCTCCCGATGTTACAGTTGACAAAAGCCCTTTTGAGGCCTTTTTCAATTTATATGTCAAATTCTCTTCAAAAGCTACAAGATGTCCGGTATCTACAATGTAGGAACCATCAACCTCAATAGGGACAATTGCACCATAAGAGGTATAAAAAAGATCACCTGTGCCGCTGGCTTTAAGTAAAAAAGCCCCTTCTTTACCAATAAGACTTTTGATGCCTCCAAAGATTGGTTTTATGTTAACCCCTGGAGAAGACGCTAAAAAAGCACCGCCTTGAAGAATCAAAGTAGACTCATTCATTTTGATATGAGCTACATCTCCCGCCAAATCCGTAGCCAAGCCCAAAACAGCATTGTTTGAAGAAGCTGTATATTCATTAATAAACAGAGATTCTCCACCCAAAAATTTGTTTCCGATTGCAGACAGAAAACCACTTCCAAACTTGGTTTCCACCTTAAAATCCGGACTCATGTAAACCATTGCTCCTGCTTCAGTCCTTATTTGCTCGCCCTGATTCATTGTAAGCTCAACAAGCGAATAAGAAGGCTGATGCTTCAATTTGAAATCCATGTTTCCCTCCTAAAAAGAAGAACTTTTGTATTATTACCGATTATTCACAACTCAGATAGGCATACAAAGACAGATTTTATAAATCCATTAATTGTTTTAATAGACATTCATTAGCGTGCTTAACCAGAGATAATTTTGATCATTACTTTTGTAAAAATAATTGATTATTATAAAAACTTTTTTAAACTTCAGGGAATTTTTAAAAATACCATCTAGATGAAAAGTTAATTTATTAAGACAACAATAATATAATTACTATCAATTAATAAAAAGTCAAGATTAATTTGAATCTGGGAATATACTGAAATATGAAAGAACCCTGTAGTTATTGAAGATAATATTTTACAGGACATTACAAAAAGAGGTTAAAAATTAAAGACTATTATAAAATAAAATTTTTAAGATAATTATCTTTTGAATTGTTCTAAAACCTGGATCCGCGAAAAATAAAGGTAACGGGTCCCGCAACAATTTCATCCCAATCATGCAACTCTTTAGGACGTAATAGCTTTGTCCCGTTCAGGTAGGTTCCACTATCAGATACCATATCAAAAAGAAAATAATTTCCATCGATTTTTTTAACACAAGAATGTTTCTTTGAAACGCCCTGACTGCGAATAATAATCTGGCATTCATCACCGCTGCCTATTACAACCTCGTCCCGGCTTAGCACAAATTTCTTGTTTTCTCTGCCATCTTGTAGCAAAAGCCATGCATTTGCATAATATTCCTGTTTAACTGGTTTTATAGTTTCGCGGTCTTCATTGGAGTATCCAACAGGGTAAAGATCATTCTCTTTTAATACGTCAGTTGATTTTTGATATACAGGATTTTCTGTGTCATAACTGTTATAAAATGATCTTTTATTGTTTAAATTTTTTCTTTGCTTAAAATTATTACGACTTCTTTTTATCAAAAAGAAAATCAGAAAAAAGAAAACAACTATAAACAGACCTGCAATAACAACCAGTAAAATCTGTTTAAGATGAGGAAAGTCAATTTTTATCAGTTCTTGATTTACCGAAAACTTTTGTATATCCCTATCCCTGATTTCTCCGTGCTTTAATCTTACCTCAGCTAAATGAGTTTTTCCATCTTGCTTAACCATAGAATGATAACGAATAAGATACTGACTTTTAATATTTCGGATTATTTTCTGATATGCGGCGGGAACGTTTTTTATAGAATCAACTTCCAGGCATTGACCTCCTGTCAATTTAGAAAGGCGTCTTAATTTTTTAATGTTTTCAGCTTTGGCGAAAGATACTATAAAAAGAGGAATTCCATTAGCGTTTGCGAATGAGGTGATATCTTCAGAAGTAATACTGCTGCCTTCGTTCTTACCGTCGGTAAAAATAACAACGGCTTTACGGTTTCCTTCAACACGACTTATTAAATCAATAGAATCATAAATTGCATCATACAAAACGGTATTTGTACCAGATTGCTCAATTTTCTGTATCTCTTCTACTAATGAAGCTTTGTTATCTGTGAAATTTTTTAGAAGAACAACTTTATTATTAAATCGGAAAACAGCTATTCGTTCCAGTACCCCTGATGCAATTACTATGTCGATAGCAGATTTTTTTATTTTTTCAAAATAATCTTCAGGTATGCTTTTACTTGAGTCAATAGAAAATACGAGATACAAAAGTTCTTTATCTTTCTCCAGGTTTTTTACCTGAACATAATTTACCCTGTAACCATCCTCATAAACCAGGAAATTTTCTTCGTCAAGCCCTGTTATCCAGTTTTTATCCTTATCCTGTACACTCACTCTTAATTGAATATAAGGATAATCCGATGCCGCATCAGTACTATTAATCTGAATGAACGGTCCTGCCCATAACGAAACCGTAAAACTAAATAAGATTGAAAAAAGAGCTATTTTCTTTATCATCATTCCAGGTTTCCCACAATCCTGCAGAATATCTACTACAAAAGATTATCATCTTTAAATTATAAACAAATCTATTAAATTATCGGAAAAAAGAGCTGTTTTCAACCAATATTTTTGAAAAGGCGACTTCGAAAAATTACCATTTCCTGAACGGTTATGCCATTTAAAGTATAATAAGGACAATTTTTCTCGTTATCACTCGAAAAAGCGCTCAATAATATCGCTTTGAAGACAGCGATTTTATTGGCTTTTTGGGACAATTTTTCTCGTTATCACTCGAAAAGCGCTCAATAATATCGCTTTGAAGACAGCGATTTTATTGACTTTTTTTAAATAATTTTTCACAGGTTCCCTTGCTCACTCGCCCAGCACCACTTTGAAAAATAAAGTGGTGCTGGGCTGCTCGCATATGCGGCCTATGCTGGTCGATTACATGATGGATATATTCCTTGA
>JAFGRW010000091.1 GCA_016934935.1 Spirochaetota bacterium
ACAGCCAGAATAAAAGGAATCATTGCCGAGCAGACCGGTTACGATACAGAGATGCTGGAGGATAATCTTGATCTTGAGGCCGACCTTGGTATCGATACCGTTAAACAGGTAGAGATTTTCGGTAAGATATCTGATAGCTATTCGCTGGCGGTTCCGGAGGATCTTCAGCTTTCGGATCTTAACACAATCGATAAACTTGCAGGTTACATCGCTGAACGCGCGGGATCAGCCGCGGTTCCGGCTAAGGCTGCCCCGGTACCTGCATCGGCAGTACAGGCTCCGGAAAAGAGTGCTGCTCCAGAGAGTGTATCCAAAGAGAACGGTATTTACCGATTTTCGATGACAGTCGAGGAGCGTCCGCTTAAGGCTGAAAAAGTTGATGTTTTCAAAGGTAAACGATATATCGTAATAAAGGATTCTCATGGATTCGCTGACGAGTTTATAGAGTACGCGAAAAATGCCGGAAGCACAATAGTGACGGCTGGAACCATGGAAGGTTGTGATTACAACCTTGATGTTAAAACCTACGATACTTTACAGAAATCGGCAGACGCAATGGCGGATGCAGTAAAGGATATAAACGGCATAATTCATTTTGGTGCTGTTGATGGATATTACGCCAGGAAACTGAGTGATTCTGATATAAATCTTGCGGTTAAATCGCAGTTTATTCTGGCTCAGAACTATTTTGATGACTTAAATAGGGAAGGATCTTTAATTGCGGCGCTTTCATTTAACTCGGTTGTATTTGCCTACGGTAACAGCGACAACAAAATGGAGCCGCTTTTTGCCGGAGTATCCGGTCTTTACAAGACTCTTAACAAGGAGATCGCACCGGCCCGTGTCAAGGTTGTTGACTTCGATGTTAAGGATCCCAAAAAGAGTAGTAAAAGTGTTATGGAAAATTTCATTACCGAAATTGCTTCTGATAACAGAGAGGTCGAGGCAGGTTATAAAGACAGCAAGCGCTATGGAATACGGCTCGTTGATGAAGTTCCGGTTATGGGTGATTCAATAGTCAAAAACGGAGACCGTTTTCTGGTTACTGGCGGAGCCCGCGGAATTACTTTTAACATACTGATGTCGGTTGTTAAGAAGTACAAGACTAACCTGGTTATTCTCGGCCGAAGTGATGTTTCAAAGGTTGATCCAAAGTATCTTGAAGCATCGGTTACAGAGAAGACAATCTTTGATGACCTTAAGACAGGCATGGCAGGAAGCAAACCTCTTGAAATAAAGAAAGCTGCCTCTAAAATCATGACTCTGGTCGAGACAGTGCGAAATATCGAAGAGCTTAAAAATCAGGGCGTTCAGGTCGATTATCATGCCTGTGATGTTACCGATGGCAAAAAAGTTAAACAGATTGTCTCTTCGTATGATAGAATTGACGGAGTGCTTCATGCCGCGGGTGTAGAGATAAGTCAGTTTTTAACCAAGATGGATGCCTGGTCGTTTAACATGGTCTTTGATGTCAAGGTTAACGGTCTGCGCAATCTGATAGATGCTCTAAAGGATATGGATTACAGATACATGATGACATTCTCTTCTGTAACCGCCCGATTTGGCAATGAGGGACAGACGAGCTATACGTCGGCTAACGATATGATAGGCAAAATGCTTCAGCGTCAAAAGCAGCTTAATCCTGACCGCGCTTACAAGGTTTACGACTGGACCGCCTGGGAAGGTGCCGGTATGGCAACCAAAGAGACTGTTAAAAAGGTTCTTGAAGCACGGGGACTGGAGTTTGTACCACTTGATTTTGGCGTACAATGTTTTATGGACGATCTCTGTTTTGCTGATAGAACCGAGGTTCTTGTTTCGGGAATGGATCACGCGTTTGATCCGGACAAGATTCTTCCTCAGCCTGGTATGGGCGGTGTGGACTATTTTCTGGATCGTGAAGTTGAGTCAAAAGATGGTTTTAAAAAGTTCGAGCGTCTTTTGACAGCCGAGCGCGATCTGTTTCTCTTTGATCATGAGAAGGACGGGGTTCCGCTGTTTCTTGGAGCAACAGGGCTTGAGACTATGGCGGAAGCAGCAAGCCGGGTCGGTGAAGGTGAGCTTATAGGTATGGCCAAATATCAGATTCCTTACGGTATCAAACTGTTAAAGAACCGTCCAAAGGCGCTGGATATTACTGCAGAAAACAGAGGGTCTTCGGTATTGGCTCAGATTACTTCGGTATTCAGGAATCCAGCCGGTAAGGTTATGGGTGATCCTAAGCTTCATTATCAGGCCGAGTTTATCTTTGGCAAACCGCTTGCGGATAAAAAGATAACTGTTCCCGAATTTAAGCCTGCATTGATTACAGGAAACTTTCAGGATCTTATCTATCATCCAAAGCGTCTTTTTATGCACGGTCTTTTCAAGACAGTTGAAGAGCTTCTCTCTTTTGAAGAAGAACGGATGATCACAAGAGTTTGCAACAGCAGTGACCGTGAGTTTTTTGCGGGAGTTCAGAATCCGGAATTTACAACTGATCCGGTTCTGGTTGACGCCATGTTTCAGACAGGCGGAATGCTGGATGTAATGACCACAGAAAAGATCATTTTGCCGTACATGATGAAAGAGATGAAGTTTTACCGTAAGCCTGAGAAAAATGTGCCGTATCTTTGTATAACAGAAAAGACCGCGGCAACGGCAGACATCAACACTTATAATTTAACACTATGTTCAGAAGATGGACAGGTTTATCTCGAAATTCTTGATTTTGAGATGATTCAGGTAGGTGATGTTGAACCGGGTATGAGTATTAAGGATAAGATTAAACTTCAGAAGTAAAAGACAAGTCGTAGATATAATACCGGGTCTGAAAAGACCCGGTAAAAAAACAATACAACATGGAGAAGTGTATGAGCGCTGATATTCTTAAGGCGGTTAATGAGTCAATTGATCGTTTGAAGGAGCTTAATCCTGAAATCAACGGCGATACAATTATCAGAACCAACCGTCCTCACAGGTTAAAAAAGGTTGTGGTAGCAAACCGCGGGGAGATCGCGAAACGCTTTTTTTTATCGCTTCATGAAGAAGAGATCCCATCTGTTGCGGTTGTAACAGAGGTTGACCGCGGCCAAAGCTGGTATGAGTTTGCGGATGAGGTAGTGTTTATCGGAGAAGAGACCAATTATACAAATATTCCGGTTATAATTGGAGCCGCAGCATTGGTTGAGGCTAACGCAATATATGCCGGTTATGGCTTTCTTTCTGAAAATGCCTCTTTTGTCGAAAATATTGATGAATACGCGAAACTCTCTTCAAAAGATATCTTTTTTATGGGACCAACATCTCAAACCATGCGCCTTATGGGTGACAAGGTAAGTTCGCGTGAATTGGCAAAGAAGAACGGAGTTCCGCTTTTTGAGAGTACCGAATGTGTTGATCCAACAGATATTGAAGGTATTAAAAAAGAGATCGAACGTGTTGGATACCCCGTTATTGTCAAACTCTCGGCCGGCGGCGGCGGAAAGGGAATGTACCCGGTTTATAAGGAAGAAGAGCTTAAAGATGCTGTGGATTCGTGCGTACGTATCGGTAAGGATTTATATAACGATTCACGCTTTTTTATTGAACAGTATATACAGGAGCCTGTACACATAGAGGTTCAGGTTTTTAATGATAGAGCGCTTGGTATACGTAAATGTGCCGTACAGAGGCGTAATCAGAAAATCATTGAAGAGTCAGGGCATACTTTTCTGCCTGACCATCTGGCTTTATCGTTTTTGTCGGCAGCTGAACGGCTTGCGATCGAGTCGGGATACGGTAACTGCGGAGCAGGAACTGTTGAGTTTTTGATCGATGCAGCAACAGGTAAAGTCGGTTTTATGGAGATGAATACCAGACTTCAGGTCGAGTATGGTGTTACGGATCAGTCACTTGGTATTGACCTTGCAAAATGGCAGATACTCTATTTTGACGAGCGCGGTAACGAGATAGAGGATACTGCAGCCATAAAGTACCGCTATTTCGCGCGTATGCACTCGATAGAGTGCCGTATTTATGCCGAAGAGCCGGAAAACGATTATCGTCCGTCACCCGGAACAATTACAGAGATAAATCTGCCTGCATTTAACGGTATCAGGTGTGATTTCGGTTTTGGTGAGGGCGACAAGATCTTGTCAATGTATGATCCGATGATCGGAAAACTAATCGCTTATGCGTCTTCCCGTGAAGAGGCTCTGATACGTATGGAGAGAGCTCTTCAGGAACTTTATATAAAAGGTGTAAAGACAAATATAAATCAGCTGTTAAAGATTGTACGTCACGACAGTTTTAAAGATAAAGATTACACGAATCTTCTGATACCTAAAAACGATGAGCTTGGTTTTTTAGGGCCCGATCACAAGTACTTATCAGCAGTATCAAGCAGCAGGCAGATTATTTTTGGCGCTTTCGGTGAATATGTCAAGTATCAGTATGATAACGCACAAAAATTCAGTGTTGTTGCCGCTTCCAAGGGCATACTGGATACAGATGCTGCTGATTTCCCATACCGCTTTAATGTTGAGTTTGAAGGAGCGGCACATACTGTTGAATTTATGCAGGAGAATATCGATACGGTCCATGTGCTGCTTGATAATCAGTACCGTGGAAAACTTTCACTTCATGAGGTTAATGACCGTCTGGATGATCTTGCGATCAGCTTTGATTCGCGCATACGCAGGGTGCGTGTTGAACGTCATATAGGCTTTTGTATTGTGCGCATGAAAGACGACAGTAACAAGTATAACTATTACCGGATGAACATTGTTCCAGAAGGCGTTGAAGAGGCTGACACCTCAGGTCATGTCTGTTCACCTTTTCAGGGAACATTTGTCTCTTTTTGCGGAACGCATAAGGTTGGCGATCGTGTAAAAGAGGGTGATAAACTTGTCATCCTGTCCGCAATGAAGATGGAAACAATAATTACTGCTCCCGTTGACGGAACCATATCCTATATCATTGAAGACGGTGATGTATCTAAGCTTCAGATAGGCACCACCTCTGACGGGCGTGTTATTGGCAAGGCCGTTCAGGAAGGAGAGGTTATCTTCCGTATCGACGGTGATAAAAAAGAAGAAGAGAGCGGAAAAACAGCGGCTGTTATTAATGCTTCCGGCACTCAAAATACCTATGAGCTTCTTCTTGCCGAAGGCGGTTGCGACAAGCTTCTTGATAATATAGAAGATCATTTTGATAACCTGATGCTTCTTTTTACTGCCATGATAAAAGGTTTTCTTCGTCAGGCTGCGGTTATTGAAAGACTTAAAGAGATAATGAACAAGCTTCCTAAAGAACAGTGGAAGGTTCTTATGACAAGGGAGCATAGTGATCAGATATGTAAATTGATTCTTCATTACACATACGTTCGTCGACTGTATTCGCTTGTTGTATCTGAAGAGGGCTTCTCTTTCCCTGACGAGCTCGATAACTTTATTCGCGGATGGAGCAGTGCGGATATTGAATTTTCAGACGGGTTCTACCGAATGCTAATGGACACTTTTAACTCTTACGGTATTCGTCGGTGGAAGCGCGGAGCCGGAAACAGCAGATCCAATATCTTCAGATTCTTCTACTTCCTGAACTTGTCGTATGAGTCAATCTTGCGAAACTGGAGCCGTATTGGAAAGCAGACGAATATTGTAGGGAATCTTGATCCTACCTCTCCGTTAACACAGCAGACTCTTAAGAAACTTGTGGAGCATACCGGACATCAGATCGATGATTCATCGGAGCGATTTTTGAAGCGCGTTATTGATAACTATTTTCCCGAACGTGAAGCAGAACTTTACGCAGGGGCGGTTGATGGTTCTGATAATAAAACGGCTTGCTCTACCTGTAAGGATATATCCTCTCTTGACGGAGTAAAAAAAGTCGATGGAGGGAAACTGCTCTATTCTATTGTCTCATCCGGCGATCTTGCCAATGCCGAATACAGTTATGAAAAAGACCATGGGCTATTGATATGTGGCAACGATGAAACATGTGCAGCTCTTTATGTCACGGAGTATCCGGGAGACGAAGAGATTGTGTCATGTACAAGCAATGTCAAAACTGCCCTTGCTGTTTTTGCTCAGCTAAAAAATGAGCAAAAAAGCGCCTGTCGTTTTGAACTTGTTCTGGATAAGGCTCTCTTTTCTCTAGAAGCGGGCGAGCATAAGGCTTCCGGTTACCGTCAGCTTGTGCAGATAGCCAAACCTCTGTTTAAATCAATATTGGCTGGTGATATAACATACGGACTTATACATGCCGATTTAACATGTGACGGTAACAGTAAAGCTTCAGTATTCAAGGTTGCTTCTGTTAATAATCGTATGGTACTTGATCTGCTTTTCGATAATGATCCTCTAAATCCGTATAAAAAAGCAGAACCTTCTGCAGCCGATTCAAAGATGTATGCCCTCGATAAGTGGCCTATCGAAAACTGGGCCGGGGTAATGTTCGACGGTGGCAATTATGAAGAAGTGATAGTCGAGCTGGCTGATAAAGGCGAAAAACCTGCCGGATCAAAGATATTCACAGGAAAAGTCGGCGGCAGTGAAGCCTGCTTTTATATGAAAGACTATCGTGTAATAGGTGGTGCTACAGGCAACAGGGAAGGTCTTAAATATTCGGCTGCCTGTTATCTCGCCTATATGAAGGGTTGGCCTCTTTACGTGTGGAATGATTCGGCTGGTGCGAATATCAAGGAAGGCATGGTCTCGTTAAATCGTGGCGGACAGGGTTTTATGATGAACTCTCTCTTGGCTGCTAACGTTCCCCTTGAAAAGTTTAAGAACTATGTAACCAATATCTATGATGAAGATGTTAAGGCTGTATTCAAAGATATGGATACTAAATACGGTCTCTCACTGGATCAGGACAGGGGAGATAAAAAAACGATGGTAGTGGCTATCGGTACAGGTGCCTCTGCCGGACTTGACGTTTACGGTTCCAGCCAGGCTACCGTACAGATAATTCTTGATTCTGAAAATTCTTACAGGGTTTTAACGGGATCTAATGTAATAAAATCTGTAATGGGAGAGGATATCTCTAATTATGATATTGGCGGAGCAACTATTCTGGGCAAATGGACCGGTATAGTAGATCTGGTTGCTTGTGACAAGCCGGACATGATTCGTAAGCTAAACGAAATACAATATATATTCTGTTCCAAAACAAAATCTGAAGTTATTAAGAGAAACAGCGAGAAATTGGTGTCGTTTACTGAGAAATACCAGGGAGCAGTTATTGATGAGGCTCTTGTCCGTAACAATGTTGATGAGGGCAAGTTTTTCATTTATAAAGAAGATTATTACGCTTCGGGTGCTCTTCTCGCAGGATTTGCCCTGCTTGGTGGAACACGAACACTGATAATGGGCGCACGTACAAACAGTGGATTACGATCCAAGTCATGTGTGACTAAAGGGCGTGAACTTTTAAGAATGGCATACCGGACATCGACTCCACAGATACTTATATATGGAGACAGCTGGATAAGACGATCGACATCGGGAACCCATTTGCGTGCATATTACGATTTTATGAACGAGCTTACAAACAGAAGCTCGCATCGAATACATATCGTTACATCGGCCGCGGCACTTCATAATTTCGAGGTGACTTCATGCGCGGATGCGGTAATCTTTGTTAAAAATGAATCGTTAAGTGAACTGGATGAGAAGTTTGCATCACAAAACGCTGCTTTTGTTGTAAACAGTATGGAAGAAGCTTTTGACGTTTCGGCCAATATTTTTGCCCTTCTTGAAAAAAGAAGTACAGAGGAAGTGAAAAGTGGCAAAGGCAAGATAAATGTGCCTGATGATAAGGGAACTCCTTTTGATATTATCGATTCGGTAATTACTCCAGCTTTTGATGATGAGAGCTTTGTGGAGTTTTATGCTCCGTTTAATCAACCGAGCGGACCGAATCTGGTTACAGGGCTTGCTCGTATTAAGGGACGTACTGTGGGAATAGTAGCCGATCAGCCAAAGATCAAGGGTGGTGGTGCAGATGCCCTGGGTACCGAAAAATTCAGGGTTTTTGTTCAGTTTTTAAACAGAAAGAACATTCCTCTTGTAATGCTTTCGAACTCTTCCGGCTTTGTTCCGGGATCCCAGCAGGAACGTTATAGGATACAGGCTATTGGTGCTGACTCACTGGATGAAAATGTACTTGGAGAGATTCCGGTAGTTTCGGTTGTTCTGAACCAGAACTATGGCGGCCGCCAGATACAGTCGTTCAGCAAATCGTTACGCCCCGGTATTTACTATACAGCGCGGCATGACGCTACACTCGCCGTTATGGGAGCAACAGCTGCTTATGATCTTCTTGGTGCAAAAAATTACAGCAAACTGGTTGCCGAGGGCAAACAGTCCGAAGCCGATGCTTACCAAAAGAAATTTATGGATGATTATTTAACCAAAGCTATGGCCGAAAACGACGCTACTGCGACAAAAGTGATGGATTCGGTATTTAAGGATGTATCTACGTTGAGAGAGCATATTTCTGAATCTTTGGTTAAAGCTGAAGATGAGTGCGTAAGGGCATTTGGCTGATAATACAAAGTTTTGTGGAAATATATAAAAGCCGGGCTTAAGCCCGGCTTTTATATTCCTTTTGGTAACTCAATAAAATGAAGTATAAGGTGATCGGTAAAAATTTAGTCTGACTCGTCTTTTCTTTCAGAACATAACAGCTATGAAATTTTTCGGTATCTTCAAGAAGTTTGAAGTTTAACAGATTAATACAACATATTGGTTTTAGTTTATTGTAAATTTATGATTCAAGGATTTGACCACTATAATTTCTGCTTATAATCAAAAAAAAATTTCAAAAACTGGAATTTATTACGTCTATATATATAGACGTAAAATAAGGAGGAAAAAAAATGGAAAACAGTGATTTTAGGACATCTATTGATGTAGAGTTGGTCAGCCTGGAAAGAATTGAAAAATACGCAAAAGAGCATAACATGGGAATATCGGATGTTCTCAATGCAGTTTTAGACAGATATGCAAAGAAATTGGCTGATAAGCCAAAATACAATAGTCGTCTTCTTAAGTATTTGGAACGGGGTACAGAATATAGATCTGTTCATATCAGATTATCCAGTATTTCATGTAAACGATTAAGAGATGTGTGTTCTCAATATTGTTATAGTCTTTCGTACATGCTGTCTCTTGCAATGCGACAATTTGATGAGTTTATGAATGGGGTATTTGAGTTTGTACGTCCGTCTTTTCACGCTTCTTTTTCTACCAGCTTCTTCGGGTTCCCTTATTTTATCAACTATTGGGGACTACCACTATTTGAAGATCAATTTCAGCATACTGGACAAGAAACCGGAAGACAGCTTGTTTTATTGGAATAATGGACTTTTTTACTGATTAATCATAGCATCTAGATCGTAAAGAAGTAAAATAACAGTTATAACTAACTTAATCAAGAAAGAAAAATCTGCTCATAAAGTGGAGTGGGGTACTTGTGTCAATTTTTTCCAGATTATGCATAATTTTATAGCAAGTGTTCTAAAACTTGCTTTTGTATTGAAGAAATAACGAAGATTTTTGTCTTTTAGTCATTTTGTACTTTTTTTAAAGTTTTAATAATGTGGTATTTAGAGAAAAAAGTGATTTTTGCTGGATAAGAAATATGAAATTATCTATTTAATAGATTTTCCAAAAGAATCGTGCCGCGCATCAATTTTTCTTTACCAAGTTTGGGGATGGAAAAAATTCTGGAGAGAACATGGCAAGCTGCTCCAAAGGCAATCGCATTTTCACCAAAAGGCAAGAAGTCAATGGAGATCTTTTTTTCTTCGAGGTTACTGTACACCCAGTTTTCGGTAACAGCACTTTTCAGGGTTCTTAAAATTTCATCCTTATGCTTAACAAAATCGCCTGCTATCATTACATGGTTAAAGTTGCAAATATTAATAATAAGCGCAATGTTTCTTGCGAGTTCGCTAAACATGAGTGATAAATCTTTTGGTTTATTGCTGATCGAATTTGTCATAGAGTTGTCGAGCGAAAACTGCGTAATAAGCCCCGGTTTCCAGTCAACGCTGCGAAATTCACCGGCAGTAAAGTTTTCACCGTAATAGACCTCTCCGTTAATAACCATTCCGATACCAACAGCAACCCCCGGCTCACGTAAGCCATAAAGATCAGTGCTTCTGAATTCACCCATCAGTGATAAAAAATTTTTAAACGAGCTCTCTTTGCGGTAAACAATTTGAGCCCAGCAGCAGCAGTTGGCGTCGTTTTCAATTATAACCGGAATCTTTATTCTGTTTTCAATGGTTTCAGATAAATTGCGTGGCGATTCAATTTTCATGGGGTTAGACATTAGAACTGTTCCAGTGAAGGGGTCTACAATTCCGGAAATACCAATGCCGGTCATAAGGATTTTACGACCATTAATTGCGGCATTACTTTTTATGGAGTTATAAATATTTAAACTTATGTCTTCGATGGTCTCTTTGTCGGGCTCAAAACTGAATAATTCGGAATGGATAATTTCACCATTAAGATCGGTTACAATAGCCGAGCAGTTTTCGGTTTTTATTTCTATACCCAATATCAGTCCAAGCTGAGTATTGAGTGTCAGCCCAACCGGTTTTCTACCTACATTTTCACGACTGTCTTTACTCTGTGACAGAATCCAACCCTTGTCCATAAGGTTTTTCATGATTTTTGTGATGGTTGAACGATCCAGTTTTAGCTGTTCGGCAATTTCGATACGACTAATACCCGGATTTTGCCAAATTTGCCGGATAATTCGTGAAGAGTTTATAATATTCAGTTTTGCTATATCTGCCATGCGTCAATTATTAATATCCACAATAAAAAGTCAATATTCATTAAGTTTTGGTGCAAAGCAAAATAAAATGTTGACAACAAAAACAAATTAAATATGTTGCAAATAGAAACAAATGCAACCGGGAGCATTGTTTCACATAATCATTATGATCTATTATTTAAAAAGAAAATTATATGAGGAAAAGAGTATGAAAAATTATTTGATTATACCGTTTTTGACTTTTTTGCTCCTATTGGGGGCTTGTTCAAGTGACGGAGGGGGAAAAGATCCTTCTACGGCAGGAGAGGATAATAAAGATGAACCAGTTAATGATGAAAACAAAGATAATTATGGTATTATTTGGGATTTAATTTGGAGTGATGAATTTGAGTCAACCGTTATAGATAGCTCAAAATGGGCGTTGCAGACAGGAAATGGCTTCTATAATGATGGTGAGTGGGTTACCGGATGGGGAAACAATGAACTTCAGTATTATACTGACAGCAGCAGGAATGCTTTTATAAAGGATAACGCGCTTGTTATCCGTGCGATTGAAGAAGATTTTGATGAAGAGGATCCCGATAATCCGCAAAAAACCTATAGCTATACCTCGGCAAAACTTCTGACAAAAGGGAAATTCAGTGCGACATACGGCAGGTTTGAAATAAGGGCTAAATTACCCGAAGGGCAGGGTTTGTGGCCGGCTATCTGGATGTTAAGTGAAAATGATGAATACGGACCGTGGGCTGGTAGCGGTGAAATAGATATAATGGAGAATAGAGGAAGCAACAGCTCGGAGGTTGAAGGAACGATACATTATGGTGCACCATGGCCCAATAACTCAAGCAGCGGTGGTAAATATAATTTTCCTGAAGGTGAGAGTTCAACCGGTTTTCATGAATATGCAATTGAATGGGTGCCTGGTGAGATACGATGGTATGTTGATGGAAATCTGTATCATACTGAAAATTTCTGGTACAGTGAAAGCGATACTGAAAATCATGATCTGCACGATTATCCGGCTCCGTTTAACAAGGATTTTTATTTGATACTCAATCTTGCGGTTGGTGGTAATTTCGGGGGGGATCCAGACGGCAGTTATGATTTCCCAAGAGATATGGTAATCGATTATGTTAAGGTCTATCAGGCAAAAGACGGGTATGTCTCGGCAGGCAGCCGACCCGAGGGTGATTTCTGGTGGATACAACCATCTGCACGTACGGCCGTATCTGATGGTAATCTGGTTTATAATGGAACATTTGACTGGACAGAATCTGATACTCCGGATTCGGCGGAAAACACAGGCGCTCCGTCAATAGAAGGTGCTTCGAATACAATTTTCTGGGATTACAAGACAGCATCAGGTGGAGAGAGCAGTGTAAGCAATGATAACGGTTTTCTGAATATTAACATTACTGCTGCGGGATCTGTGTTTTACGCTAACCAGCTTATTCAGCGTGGTATTAATCTGGAGAAAAACTGTATTTATAAGGTAGAGTTTCAAGGTTGGGCCGATAGCGACAAAAGTATAATGGTTCAACTCGCGGCAGGAGAAGAGCGTGGTTGGGCAAAATTCAGTCCTGAAAAAAACATAACTATGGGTACCTCTGCACAAACTCATTCGTTTGAGTTTACCATGACACAGGCAACTCATACCCGGGCATTAATAGAGTTCAACATGGGGCAGATAGGAACCGGGAATATCTACATTGACAATGTTGTGGTTAAAAAAATTGGTGAAATTGATCCAGATGGAAGAGCTCCTCTTGCAGACGGGAATTATGTTTATAACGGAACTTTTGATGTAGACGGAGAGTTTGCAGGTATTGAAGGCGTCTCAAATAGCGATTATTGGGAGATATTCACTTCAACAAACGCGGTTCCGTCTGTTCAAAGCGGAGAGATGAAAATTTCCGTAACCGATGTAAACAGCTCAAATGATTGGAACATACAGCTTGTTCAAAAAAACGTGCCGGTAGTTAAAGGTGAAAGCTACACTCTTTCATTCGATGCACGAACAACGGATTCGCGTGAGATAACCGCTCTTGTCGGTGAAGATGCCGGAAGTTACGCGAGATACGGACAGAATAAATTCGTGATTGATACAACCATGAAAACATATTCCTTTGATTTTATGATGAGCGCTGAAACGAATACTCTTTCAATTGTACAGTTCCTTCTGGCTAACGGCAGTGGCAGTTACGATATTTTTATAGACAACGTCGTTCTGAAAAAAGCTGACACACCGGTTGAACTTCCTACAGTTGACACTTTTGTTAACGGATCATTTGCTTCAGGTCTTGATGGATGGGATACTTATGTTCATTGGGATGCCTCTGCCAGTATCACTGTGCAATCAGAAGAGGCAAAGGTAGATATCACATCAGTTGGCAATGAAACCTGGGGTATAATTATGCATCAGGGTGAATATCTGTTTGAAGAGGGGAAGAGTTATCGTGCCTCATTTCGTGCAAGAAGCAGTGTTGATGTCGATATCGAGTTTATTGCCGAAGCTGCGGGCAATTCGCGTGTAATCGATAACACGGTATCATTAACTTCGACAATGCAGACCCATTCAATAGATGTTGATATTACAGCTGATGTTATGGTTACCTTCAAGTTCTTGATGGGCAATCACGGCTGCACCGATCCACATACAGTTTATATTGATGATGTGATTATTACAGAACTTTAGAAAACGAAAGACCGGGTTAATAGCCCGGTCTTGATAAAGGCATATTGCATTATAATTTGTTAACTCAAAATATAATCTATATCATTTTTTGTTAGTGACTTAAAAAAAGATTTTTCTTCTGTAATAAGATTATTCACCAGATCTTTTTTTCGATTCTGAAGTTCCAGCATCTTCTCTTCAATTGTGTTTTTCACAATAAGCTTGTAGGCAATAACTTTATTAATTTGACCAATTCTGTGGCTGCGGTCAATTGCCTGGTTTTCAACAGCCGGGTTCCACCATGGATCAAAGATTATTACATAATCGGCTGCGGTCAGATTAATTCCTACGCCACCTGCCTTAATACTTAATAGAAAAATTTTGATCTTTTCGTTGGACTGAAAGTTATTTATCTGCGTTTCGCGTTTTTTTGTGGATCCGTCAATATATGAGTAGCCCCATTTCTTAGAGTCACAATATGACCTGATTATTTTTAGTGATTCTACAAATTGAGAAAAAACAAGAACTTTATGATTTTCTGATGTTATCTCTTCTAAAAGATCTTGTAATACTTCAAATTTAGCAGATTCAACCGGATCAAAATATTGATTAACCAGCTGCGGGAATAGTGCCATCTGTCGCAGGCGCAGCATTGCTTCAAGAATTGCCATTGAGGCTCCGGGTAGACCTTTCTTTTCTATCTCTTTGTCAAGATCACCTTTGATTTTTTTACGGTATGTTTCATAAAGTTTATGCTGTTTTGGGTGCATCTCCACATAATAGGTGATCTCCTCTTTGTCGGGCAGATCTGTGGCGACATCCTCTTTTTTGCGCCGCATAATAAAAGGAAAAACTGTTTTTCGCAGATCTTCGGCAGCATCTTTATCGTTGTTTTTTTCTATTGGATAAAGGTAGTTTTTTCGAAAAGAGTGCTGGGTACCTAGAAGGCCGGGATGAAGAAACTCCATCTGAGAATAGAGGTCAGAACATGAGTTTTCGACCGGTGTACCTGTGAGTGAAATACGATGTTTGGCGTTGACGGATGTAACTGTTTCAAATGATTGTGATCTGGAATTCTTGATTGCCTGGGCTTCGTCAATCACTATATAATAAAAGTTGATATCCTTAAAAAATTTAATATCCCGGGCAAGCGTCTGGTAGCTTGTAATAATCAGATCATGCGATAAAATATAACTGGCTTCCCGTATGCGGTTTTGACCCAGGTGTATAGCAACATTAAAATTATCGCAAAAACGCTCGATTTCCGAACTCCAATTGGGTATTGTGCTTACCGGAACAACAAGCAGAGAAGTTTTAAAATTACCCTCCTCTTTAACTTTTTGAAAAAGTGCCAGTGTCTGAATAGTTTTGCCCAATCCCATATCGTCTGCGAGACAGCCGTTAACCTTGTATTCTTTTATAAACATCAACCAACGATAGCCCTCTTTCTGGTAGTCACGAAGCTTTGCCCTGAAATTTTCTGGTAAGGCATATTTTTTTATTGATTTGAAATTTTTAAGCCGCTCATAAAGAGCCATGGTCTCTTCAAATATCTTTTTTTCTGTGTCCGGTACAGTTTCTTTTAAATCTTCAACACTTGCAAAATTATATTTTGGCACCTTGTATTTTCCGTTTTTGCATGTTGTGTTTTTACTGATCGTCTTGAGTTGGTCTATATCCTCGGCACTTAACGGAATATATTCGTCTTTATGCCGGATAAGCCCTGAGTTTAAAAGATCTTCTTCAATTTTAAGAGAGTGTTCGTTTCCTTCGTAATCCCTGTAACTAAGACTGATCTCAAACCAGTCAATTCCGCTGGTAACTCTTTTTTGAACTTTTCCTCCGGCAGACATGGGGCGGATTTTTTTCTGTTTAAAACGTATTTCATAACCCTCTGCCGCAAGACGGGCACCGTATTTGATCAAAAAAGCATTGGCGTTCGTAAAATTTATAATAAATTTGTCCGGTTTTATGGTTCCCGCAAAAAAACGGTCCTGTTCAACATAACAGTCGGTGACAATTGCCATAAGAAGATTGATGTATGTCTCTTCGATATTGCTGTCACGTACATAAAGAATAAAGCCTTTTGAATTGTCTTCGATGGCCTCGAGAAGAGATGAAGGATCGCCGGCATTGATTTCGCGTGTAGCGTATCTGAAATTTAAAGTAAAAGAGCAGTAAAGAGGATATCCTTCCATATATAAAACCGGATCAGGCACACAAAACCTGAAGTTGACCTTTTTGTGATCAAAAATAACTGCAGTATTTGCGGAAGGATTTTTTTTGACGTAGGCCTGCAGTTTATTTATGTCATTGATGTCCAGCTCTCTTTTCGCTTTGAGTACCTGAACTATATATGATGTCAAGGGAGCATCGGTTCCTATATGAAGTGTATTGTCATCCGAGACAGCACCGAAATTCCGGGTCGAAGAAAAAAAGCGTTCTATGGGAATTCCTTCGTCCGGCTTTATCTGTTTATTAATATAAAGATACGGCTTAAAAATAACGCACTCTTCTGCATCGATATTTGATGATCCCTTCTCGAATTCGACATAGCTGACTTTAAATCTGATTGTTATTTTCGATATTTTATTTTTTACCAGCTGATAATAGCTTTTATTCTGGGTAAAAAACAGCGGCAGTCCTTCTGTATCAAAGATGTAATCCGCAGCATCGGAAAGGTTTATTTCATTTTTATGGAGCAGCATGGTGTTAAAAAGTGAGCACTCTTCGGGCATAGGCTCGATCTCTTTTCTGCTGTTATACTCTTCAATGCGTCCCGGGCTGCCGTCTTTTTTAATGTAACGAAGACCTCTGCGAAGATAGTAACAATCCGCATATTTGTCATATCGTACAAGCAAAACAAATATAAATTTTCCGGCTGGATTTTCGGCGTTTGCTGATTGCAGTGCCGCATCGGGTAAAAAATTGCCATCAGCGGCTGATTGGGATGGTTTTATACTGACAGTCTTTTCGCTTATCTCACTTAATGCTTTTTTACGTTCATTAATTATGTTTCTAAGAATAGCCGTTTCCTGTTTCTGATTGAGCATTGAAGGATTCCGGTCCTGTATATCAACGAGTTCAAGAAGCACAGCACCTATATGTTTGCAGATGCGCGGATAGGGGCAACTGCAGGCATACTTGTTTGATTCCAAATTCATGTTTATACGATAAAGGGATCGGTTGCTTCCTTTAACCATCGCTGTTACAGCCGGATAATCATCTGTAACCAGAGATCTGACATGATCGTTGTAAAAGTAGTCAAGCGCACGCAGATAAACCTGGGGATCAAGCAGCTCTTTAATCATTTTAACTGATAAAGGCATAATCGGCTCCATTTAAAAAAGAGGATATGCTTGCTTGATGTGAAAAAAATGGGGTTTCCGTTTTTTACGAGCAGACGGAAATTGATAATAAAACAAAGGAGCAAGAAAAGCATAATATAAATACTTTTGGAAAATAGCAACTATTTTTTATAAACATAACAAGTAGAAATAATCAATAGATGATGATTCTGTTGACAGAAACAATCATAAATGAAATAATATCCAGAATATTGAGAGCACAAGGAGAACCGCTATGAATAACTATTTTAAAAGCATGCCGGATCAAAAAGGTTTTTTTAAAGAATACGGTGGAAGCTTTATTCCTCCTGATCTTCAGACCGAAATGGATAAAATTACTGATGCTTATTACAAAATAAGTAAATCTCACGAGTTTATCGCGGAATTACGTGATATACGCAAGCATTTTCAGGGGCGCCCTACTCCTGTTTACTATTGTCGGCGATTATCAAATGAGCTGGGTGGTCGTATTTACCTGAAACGTGAAGACCTTAATCATAGCGGAGCACATAAACTGAATCACTGTATGGGAGAGGCGTTGTTGGCTAAATATCTTGGCAAAAAAAGGTTAATTGCCGAAACAGGCGCGGGGCAGCACGGTGTAGCGCTCGCGACGGCCGCCGCGTACTTTGGACTTGAGTGTGAGATACATATGGGCGAGGTTGATATCGTTAAAGAACATCCAAATGTTGTTCGTATGAAAATACTCGGCGCAGAAATTGTACCGGTAAGCGCTGGGCTTAAGACCCTCAAAGAGGCGGTTGATTCGGCTTTTATGTCTTATCTTAAGGATCCCGTAAACACTATATACTGTATAGGTTCTGTTGTAGGCCCCCATCCTTTTCCAATGATGGTTCGTGACTTTCAGCGATGTGTTGGTATCGAAGCCAAAGAGCAGTTTTTCGAGATGACTGGCGAAATGCCGGATAATGTTGTTGCCTGTGTGGGCGGTGGAAGTAATGCAATGGGAATTTTTAGCGCGTTTCTTGACGAAGAGGATACTCACCTTATTGGAGTAGAGCCCGCCGGTCGTTCACTAAAAAAAGGTGATCATGCTGCGACCATAACATACGGTAAACCCGGATTAATTCATGGCTTTAAGTGTTATCTTCTTCAGGACGATAAAGGAGAGCCGGATCCAGTATATTCAATTGCCAGCGGTCTGGATTATCCCGGTGTTGGTCCTGAACATTCGATGCTTAAAGACAAAGGGCGTGTTGAGTACACGTCTGCAAATGATAAAGAGGCGCTGGACGCCTTTTTTGAACTGAGTAAAAAAGAGGGAATCATTCCGGCGCTTGAGAGTGCGCATGCTGTCGCGCACGCGATGAAAATTGCCAGGGATAATCCGCGCCAGTCTATACTTGTTAATCTTAGTGGACGTGGCGATAAAGATATTGATTTTGTTGTAGAAAACTACGGCAAGGATTATGGTGTAGTTCTTTAATAAATTCGAAATATTTTGATAATGGGCAGATTCAACCTATGAGTCTGCCCATCCTTTCCCCAGAAACACATTTCTGCATTACAATTACTGAATAGTATATACTTTTGATATATACCAGAATTACCGTAATAAAGCCCGCCCAAGCTTGCCTGTCGTGTTAAATGAAAAACCACAAAAAAAAATAGTTAATGAATCATCCAAATCAATTGATAATTATTTGAATCTGGGAAATTATCAATAAAAAAAGATTATTCAGGTAGAGCAAACGGTTGCATCCGAACAAAATTGTTAATGTATTAAGAAAAATTCTTAAAACAGTTTTGTATTATGGAGGTAATACTTTTATGAGTACATTGAAAAAATGTATGTTTTATCTTTTATTGTTGCCCATCCTGTTTTTTAGTGCTTGCGATGATGATTCAGGTTCAGGTAACGGAAATCCCGGAACAAACGCAGAAGGTCAACTGTTTGGAGAGACTCAGTTTACAGAGCGTGTCTACCCTTGGATACTTATGCGTGACAAGGGCGCTGAAGCAACTCTTGAAGAGCTTTCTGATGGTTCTGTAAAGATTAACGTGACTCGGGATACCAAAAGCGGTTTCGAGTACGGCCTGCAGTTTGTGCATCCTAATCTTGAGATTCAAAATGGAAAGACATATACTCTCCGTTTTGAGGTTAGAGCGGATAAAAATATTTCGGTTGGCACAGCACTTGCGCGCCCACGTCCGGATTATAAGTGCATGTGGAACGATTGGGGAGATACTTTTACAGTAAGTGCAAATCAGTGGGTCGAGAAAGAAGTTGTATTTACAATGCAAAAAGATACCGAAAAAGCGGCAGAGTGTTATATCCGTTTTGGAGGAAATGGTGCAAATTACAATGTTTGGATTCGCAATGTATCTTTAACCAGTGATGACCATGTTTTTTCGGATATGAGTGTTCCCTCATCAATAATCAGGGTTAATCAGCTTGGATATCTTCCTAAAGCTGTAAAGCGGACTTCAATAGTTTTGGGAGACGAAGAGCCGGTAGCCGGAGATGAAGTTCCTGTGGTTGTTGTCGAAGAGGTAAACGGCTCATGGAGAAGTACGGATGTTGCCCTTGTGCGTCACGCGTTTGATCAGGATGCCGGGGAGTATGTTGCGGTTGTTGATTTTACTTCTATAGAACGTGAAGGTGTATATAAAATCAGAGCATCTTATGACGGTGAAACAGTATATTCACATAAGTTTATAATTGGATCTGATATATACGCTGGTCTAAAAAAACATGCCGTTGACTATTTTTATTACAACAGAATAGGGGAGGTCGAGGCTCGTTATGCTGCACGTCCTGATCTTGCTCGAGAAAAAGGTAATAATCATACAGGGACTTTCGCCAGTTTAAGTGAAAGTGATTTATATTCTAATGATTTTGGTGATGCGGCTGCTGACTATCAAAATCTTATAGGCCCCGCGTTTACCGCTAATATACAGTCGGGCTGGTATGATGCCGGTGACTATGGTCTATATGTCGTTAATGGTGGGATTGCCGCATGGACGCTCTTGAATCTGTATGAGCGCATGCCGGATGCGTTTGGTGACGGCTCCTTGCCTTACCGGACTTCTGCCAATCAGACACCTGATATAATAGAGGTTGTAGATGACGAGCTCAGATTTATGCTCGCTATGCAACGTAGTGATGGAATGGTTCATCACAAGATACACAAGCTTGCCTGGTCCGAGTTTCCAAATACACCAGCTGAAGATGCAGGTGAACGGAAGATATTCCCGGTAAGTACCGCAGCAACTCTTAATTTTGGAGCAGTTGCAGCTCAGGCTTCGCGCATTTATATGAAACTTTCAAAAGAAGCAACAGGTACGGCCGCATCTGATCTAATAGAAAAAGCTGAACAGTATCTAACTGCAGCCGAAAAGGCGTGGAGTGCCGCAAGAGCAAATCCGGCAATATATGCACCTAGTCCACGATGGCAGCCTGGTGGCGGGCCATATGATGATACTCATGTAGCAGATGAATTTTACTGGGCTGCCGCAGAGTTGTTTGTAACTACCGGAAAGCAGGTGTATCTTGATTACCTGCAGTCGTCGGATTACTATCTGCAGATGGAGAGCCGCCTGTCAGCAGGAGAAGACGATGGTTACTATGGATCATTCACATGGGGTAACACAGCTGGTATGGGTACGGTTTCATTGTCATTAGCGGCACCAGGATATGATGCCGGGAACTCTAATGAGTCAATAGTATTTGTTACCGAATCGATGAAAACCACCGCTCGCAATAATATTATTTCTGCAGCCGATGTCTGGATTCAAAATATTAATACTCAGGGTTACAGCACACCGATCAAGGCTGTTGATGGAAGTTACCCTTGGGGTTCAAACTCGTTTGTACTTAATATCTCGATAGCTCTTGCTTATGCCTTTGATTATTCCGCAGATATCAAATATATAAACGGTATTGCAGAGAGTATGGATTATGTTCTTGGTCGTAATGCTATGGATACCTCTTACATTACCGGTTACGGTGAGCGTACTGTTAAAAATCCTCACCATCGTGTTTGGGCCAATCAACTGGGCGATCAGTTTCCAGAGCCTGCTCCTGGAGCAATATCGGGGGGGCCAAACAATGGTGGACATTGTCCATACGGTTATTCTTATCTGCGTTATGATGAAATTGCTCCTCAAAAAAGCTATATCGACAGTATACAGGCCTGGTCAACGAATGAGGTTACTGTTAACTGGAATGCGCCGTTGACCTGGGTTACAGCGTATTTGGATGAGAACAAGGATGCTTTTGCTGTTCAGAATCAGACATTGTCCATATCTTTAACAGAGGGGTGGAACTTAATTTCCATTAATGTTGTTCCGGAGGACGCGTCAATAGCTGCTTTGTTTGCGGGTAATATTGATAAAATTGTGGAAATAAAGGACAACGATGGTTTTTATAATACATCACAACCTGCTTATCTTCAGAGCCTGACTTCATTGACACCAGCGCAGGGGTATCTAATCAATGTGACAGAACCATTTGTATTTACTGTAGAAGGAGCTCCTGTTGAGGCTGGTTCTTTAAACTTAAGGAGCGGGTGGAATATGGTCGGTTGTCCCTGGAGTGAATCAATTGACATCTCGACTTTTATTGGCTCTTTTTCAATAAGTTCCAGCCTTATTACAACGATCAAAAATTTCGATGGGTTTTATGAATATGGAAATTCTTTAAACAGTCTAGATCAGATAGAGCCGGGTAAAGGGTATCAGGTTTATGTTGAAAGAGACTGTGTAATTAGTTGGTAGTACTTAATCATGGTTTAAAAGTAATTAAGAGAGCGGGTAAAAGCCCGCTCTCTTTTATGGTGTGCAACGGGTGTGCGCCAAGTTGAATCTAGGTGGCTTTCGGTAATACGGAAACAAAGCCTGTTCGGGCTTAAAAGCTGACAAATAAGGTCAATTAAGAAAAAAAAATTATTAAGGAATCTTCCCAATCAATTGATAATTTTTTGAATTCGGGAAATTATCAAGAAAAAAAGATAATTCAGCTAGAGCAAACGGTTGCATAAGATGTACATTGTATAAGCGTTTAGGAATAATTCTTAAACAAAGAAAAAGTATATGATAACACCTTCTTTTTTCGGGTTATCAGAATATTATTTTGTATTAATAGGAGAAAGCAGTATGAAAATCAGATTTAAAAGCTTTGCTTTTCAGATTATCTCTGTTTTGACGCTTTTTGTGTTGGTGTCATGCGCTGATTCATCTGACAGCAAAGACAAAAAAGGAATGCAGGCACCTGAAATAAGCCGCAATGAACTTTTTCGCAACACTGATTTTGAGTCAAATTACGCGCCATGGGTTGTTGTAGAAGATACTGGTGGTGAAGTAACTGGTGAAAGAAGGCTTTACACAAATGGTAATGGTGATGACAGCTATGCCATGGTCGGAACTGTTACAAATCAGGGAGCCGACACCTGGAGTGTACAGATCCGTCATGGTGGTTTGACTCTTGAACAAGGACATACGTATACAGTGAAGTTTAGCGTTATGGCTACAGAAAGTATTAATGTTTGTCCTCAGTTGGTAAAACCGGAACCATGGGCGCTTTTCTGGCAGGTAAATGCAGACTGGAGCCCTGTATCGTTAACTGCGAATGAATGGTTTCATTATGAATCAGAATTCGTAATGAATGATTCTACTGCAGAAAATATAGAGTTTGCATTTCATTTTGGTGGTAATTATGCCAATGGAAATTCAAATTTCGAGGTCTGGATCGACGATTTGTCGCTTGAAGATCCGGAATTTGCAGGTTATGATGATGACGAGGGAGAGTCCGCTCTGATTCGTGTTAATCAGGTAGGGTATTTTCCACGAGGTATTAAGAAGGCAACTGCTGTTACAGAATCAGCGAGCTCGCTTGAGTGGCAGCTAATCAATTCGGCTGAGACTGTTGTAGCAAGCGGATTTACAACTGTTTTCGGTTTTGACAGGGATTCAGGTGATAATGTTCATACTATAGATTTTTCTTCATTTAAAAATGCAGGAACATATCGTTTGCGAATGAATCTTGCCGGAAGTGAGCCCTCGGTTAGTCACGAATTTGAAATCGCTAACGATCTCTATTCTCAGATGAAATATGATGCGCTTGCGTACTTTTATCACAATCGATCTGGTATTGCTATTGAAATGCCGTATGCCGGCCGAACAGACCTGGCACGAGCTTCAGGTCCGGCTGATACAAGTATCAGTACCTGGCCGGGAACCGGTCAGGCGTCTTACTCTAAAGATGTAAGCAAGGGCTGGTATGACGCTGGTGATCATGGTAAATATGTTGTTAATGGTGGAATCGCTGTCTGGACAATGCTGAACCAGTATGAGAGAACACTTTATATCGATAACGCTGCCGGGGCAGATTTTTCTGACGGTTCCATGAACATTCCTGAAAACAGCAACGGCATACCTGACATACTTGATGAAGCCAGATGGGAAATGGAATTTTTGCTGAACATGCAGGTAAAAGAGTCTGAAGATATGGCAACAGCCGGCATGGTTCATCATAAGATGCATGACAGTGCGTGGACAGGTATCCCAATGGCGCCTGGTAATAACACAAGTACACGTTATCTCCGCCCAGTTAGTACTGCTGCCACTCTTAACCTTGCGGCAACGGCGGCACAGGCTGCTCGTCTTTTCAGGGAATATGACGCAACTTTCGCGGATAAGTGCCTTGCTGCAGCCGAGGCTGCCTGGAATGCTGCTTTGGCCGATCCCGAAAATTATGCTCCATACGATAACGAAAACGGAGGCGGACCATACGACGACACATATGTTCTTGATGAATTTTACTGGGCCGCTGCGGAACTTTTTATAACTACAGGTGAAGGTGCGTACTATGACTTCATGAGTTCTTCTCCGCATTTTCTGGAATTAAGATGCAACCTTTTGAATGGAGAAGATGCAGGACTTTTCGGACCTTTCACATGGCAGAATGTTGCAGGACTAGGTACCGTTTCTCTTTCTCTGACATCTAACAATCTTGACAGCAGCGAAAAGGAGACAATCAGAAAAAAAATCTGTTATGCTGCGGATGTATGGCTGAATAACATAAAGATGCAGGGTTATGATGTGCCGCTTTGGACAAACAATACCAACAAGTATCCCTGGGGGTCTAACTCGTTTATACTTAACATGATGGTTGTTATGGGTTACGCTTATGACTTCAGCTCCAATGTTAAATACCTGAACGGAATGATTCAGAGTATGGATTACCTGCTTGGACGAAACGCTATGGACAAGTCTTATGTTACCGGCTATGGCGACAGACCACTACTGAATCCGCATCATAGATTCTGGGCAAAACAGGCAAACAGTGCTTATCCTTCAGCACCTGCCGGAGCGATAAGTGGTGGTCCTAATTCAGGTTATCAGTGTCCGATTGCCCAGTCGATGTTTGATGACAACACACCGCCGCAGAAAGCTTTTGTGGACAATATTGAAGCATGGTCAACAAACGAGATAACAGTCAACTGGAATGCTCCATTTGCATGGGTTGCCGCGTATCTTGATGAAAAGAAAAACGCTGTAACAATAGATATTGCAAGTATTGGCCCTAAAACACTCTGGATGACCGGAAGCGGAATTGTCAGCCCGAAATTCGCCGAAGTCCTGCCGTTACGAGTTAAAGCAAGTGCGGGCAACTCGGGTGTAACTTTGCAAAAGATAGAGTTCTGGTATGATGGACAGAACAGCTCTTCACAAAGAGTAACTGAACGTGCGATGACTTATACAATAAGCTCTTCTGACAGATCTGGATTTGATAAGCAGATTGATGTACCGCGACCTGATAATTCAACATTTGACGTGTACAAAACTCTTAAAGTCAGAGCTAAAATGTTCTGTTCTGATGGAACTGTAAAAGAGCTTGAGTACGGTTTATTCAATTTTCAAAAATCATACTGCAGCGGATCTGACATTACCGGAATCGAAGCCAGCTATACCAATGATGGAATCAGTTCGTATGTTGAAGGCGGGCAGGTTTCGGTTGGAGTAATAATTGGTACCACTTACGACTATGAAAGCTGTTCCGGTGCATGGTTATTTGTTATTCCAAAAGATGCTGACTACAACAGTACAAGCGCATGGACCTGTGTAGGGTCGGTTAATACTTCGACAGATGTACCTGTTGAAACAACAGTTGAGGGTTACAGAATTTATACCATTAACTGGGTTCCGCAGGCGGGTGTGGAGTATCTTTATGTCCTTAGATCTGACTGGAATCATCGTTATATTTCTAATGGTTATAACAGATACAGCATCTATCCTGAAGATGACAGCTATATTGTTTATGAGTAGAATTTGAAAAATAAACAAGAAATAATTAAAACAGCGGGTAATGCCCGCTGTTTTTTTGTGAAACTTGCAAAAATTGATATGCTGAATAGTACGGTGCACAAATATCACTGTTGTTACATGCTGCATTTTTTTATAGTTACGTTCAATACTGTTTTGGTCTAAAAAACCATTTTACCGTGTCTATAAGTTGAGTGTTTGGATAAGATGAACCAACCTTTGACCAGTTATTGTATATTTGTTCGTAACTATCTGTTTCGCAGTTTGTCGAGGGTATTTGCTGATTATACAGCCCCCAGTTTCCATGTTCAGATACAGCTTTATAGGTCCATATAGTCCAGTTAATACCGCTATTATTAAGTAAATCCAGACCTTTTGACCAGGCGTCCAAATTCTTGAAATAGTTAAACTCTCCCATATAACTTGGCACATTATAGTTTGCCTGAGCTATCAGGTTTAACTTTTTTTCCATATTATATATTTGATTACCTTTTGAATTATCATAATCATCATAAAGATAGTTGTGGTACTGATACATGACATTAATCCATTGGTAGTCGTTTGGATCCGGTAGATCACCAGGGTCCCATGTCGCAGACATAATTATAATGTGATCAGGGTCAATTGCGCGTATTTTTTTATAGGCTGTGTCATATATATTCCATAAAAGTGAGTGTAAATACTGGACAGAATATGATGAATTATATCGGTATGTACAATAAGGTTCATTTAAAAGGTCATAACCGGCAACAATCGGGTTCTCCTTGTATCTGTTGGCAATTTTTTCCCATATCATGTAATACATCTTTTGATTTGCAGAAGCGTTTTTACCAAAAAAAAACTCTGAGGCTTTCTCTTTGTTATCTCCTCCATCAATCCCTGAATGGTCACTTCCGTTCTGTGATCCGGGTGCTCCGTGAAAATCGAGTATTACATATAGTCCCCTGGAACCCGCCTCTTTAATGAACCAGTCCAATTTATCAAAACATTCACTTTTCAAATTGCCTTTAGTGTCTACAAAATTCATATACCAAAACGGGAGTCTAATAACATTCATACCTAATTTTGCACAATTATCAAAATCTTTTCTTTTCCAGTAATTATCCTGATAAAGCTTAACAAGAGCGAACATGGATTTTTCACCGAAACGTTTTGCCAGAGTTTTATGAAGATCAATTTCGGCTTTTACATTGCTACTGTATTCAGTCGGAGTCATCCAGAATTCTTGAAGCAAATACCCTCCGGCATTAACACCTTTCAGGAAAACAATATCTCCGGATCCTTTTTTCTTTCGTAATACCTTTCCATCGACCTTTAAAAAATCGTCACAAGTGATTGGAACGGTTTGAATATTATTCCATTCAGTTTTATCATCAGTTACTGTTGGATTACATGAGAAAAAAAGAAAAATTATTATAAGCAGGTATTGATAGAGTATCTTGTTGCATAAGGGCTTTTCTTCTGTTTTTCTCATTAATGTTCGCCATTATATTTTTTTTTGATTGGTGATAATTACTTTGTGCATAAAGATAATAATAATCTCAATTATGTTTGTCAAATAATCCGGTATCTGTTTTTTGGTGCGCTAGATTTTTGGCAAATAGCACTATCCACGATATTGATATGAAAGCAAAAATAATATGTACAGAAGCTCCGGCATAAACAAATTCCTGAAAGCCGTAACCCATTACTTGAACAACAAAATAAGATAAAGGAACCAGCACCAGAATGGATTTTGTGAATGTGAGTACAAAACCCGGCATAGCGCGTCCTGCTCCCTGAAAAGCAGAACCGATTACTATACTTGCTGATATGCCAATGCTTCCGATACCGAATATTCGAGCTTGCATTATCGCAAATGATACTATCTCCGGTACTTCGCTAAAAAGTGGAAAAAGCAGTGGAGCCGAAATAATTATGATCAGCGCGAAAAGAAAAGAGGCTGCAGCACCCGCTTTGATGCAGCTTTTTACTATATCATAAACACGTGTATAATTTTTGTTCCCGTAATTCTGCCCTACAAGGGTCATGGCAGCATTGCCTATTCCATAGGCCGGCAGCATTATCAGTTCGTTAATTCTTCCGTAAATAACATAGCTGCTCATTGCAATTTCACTGATTGAGCCGACAAGCCTGTTAAGTGCCATAAAACTGAAGCTGAGTATAATCATGGAGATCGTATGCGGTATTCCAATTCTGAGAATTTCAACTATTATAGAAAGTTTTGCCTTCAGGATGTTCCAGTGTATCGCAAGACCGCTTTTTTGCCGTATAAAAACCATGATTATTATAAGCAGTGATATCGAGATTGATATTGAAGAGGCCAATGCCGCTCCTTTAACGCCCAAACCTAAAACAAATATAAAAACAGGATCAAGAATGATATTAAGTACAGTGGATATTGTCATTGATATACCCATGTATTGAGGCTTCCCTTCGCCTTGTAAAATGCCGGTCAGTGTCATCTGTATCAGCATCAGTGAAAGCCCGGGTGAAAAATAGAGAAAGTAGTCTTTGGCATGACCAAGTGCTTCTTGTGATATTTGCGAACCCGCTAATATGTTCAGTATAGGGGTGCTAAAAAGAAAGGCAATAATTATAGTAGCAGCTGCCGCTATAAGTGAAAGCAAAAGACCGGAATCGGCAACCCGGCTTAAGGTCTTTTCATCTCTAGCGCCTATTGAACGAGCTACAAGCGAGCTTATTCCGTTAAAAATACCGCTGCCCAAAGCAATATAAAGGAAGAAGAGCGGAAAAACGAGTCCAAGTCCGCTCATTAATGTTTCAGAGCTACGGTCTATATAAGAGATAAATATTGTATCAGCTATATTGTAAAAGAACATAAGCATATGGCCAATAACTACGGGTACACTTAGTTTAGTGATAATCTTGTAAATATGACCTTCCAGTATCTGGTTTTGCACTGTACTGCCTCCCTGTTTTTGAGTAAAGACATGTTGTTTCGAGAAAGTGTTTTGTAAAGCAAAAAAAGATTTAAATAAAATATTAAAAATAAATTAACACAATGAAATTTGTTTTATTGATTAACGGGTATTTCGTATGATAACTTATTTGAAATTATGGTGATTCCTGCAAATGTTCCGTCTGTATCTTCTGTTTTATCGTTAGGTAAAGTTTTTTTGTTGTCTTAAAACAGATAACCATTATTATTTGACATTCATTCAAAATCAGTTTGATATGTATTGGAAACGGTTGCGCAATCCGGATTGTAATTTGTACCGATTGCTTTGTGTGTTTTCCGGGATGCTTTAATGGAATTTGACTTGAAAACCCTCTGTCTATTAATACAAAATGATGCTATTATCCCGAAAAAACATCGATCGTTACAGTCAAACTGGTTTTATGAAACATTATAAGAGTATATTTGAAAACTATCAGTTTTTCGGATATACAAAACAGTGATTGCGGATTAATCAAATAATCTGTAAAACCAGACTGTCGGAGTTTATTCATGTCTAAAAAGTATTTTATTGGTATGGATCTTGGTTCAACTACTGCCAAAATTGTTGTCGGGTACCCAAATGATAGCGGTATTTCTATTGAATATTCCGCTTATAAGAGACACCACGCCAAGATTCGGGAAACAATAGTTGGTATACTGAAGGATGTTCGCGAAAAGTTAGGCAACGCGGAATGTCTTGTCTCTATTACCGGATCTGCCGGGATGGGTATTTCTGAAACTACAGGTCTTCGTTTTGTGCAAGAGGTTGTGGCTTCAGCAACCTATATAAAAAGGGTGCAGCCTGATATAAGAACCTTTATTGAAATAGGCGGTGAAGATTCAAAAATCATATTTTTTGATGATGATTTTCATGCCGATATGAGAATGAATGGAAGTTGTGCCGGTGGAACCGGTTCGTTTATTGATCAGATATCGGTTTTGCTTGATATTCCTGTCGAAGAGTTTGATGCTTATGCTTCAAGGGGCGTCAAGGTCTTCCCGATTGCAACCCGTTGTGGTGTTTTTGCTAAAACAGATGTTCAGAGCCTTCTTTCACATAATGTATCTAAAGAAGATATTGCCCTGTCGGCTTTTCATGCTGTTGCTTTACAGGTTTTGAGTACTTTAACCCGTGGACATGATATCGAGTCAAAAATATTACTTGGTGGAGGCCCTTTGACCTTCAATAAGTATTTGAGAAAGGCTTTTGTTGAGTGTATCAAGGATATTCCTGAAAACGAATTTGTTGTAACCGATAACCCTCAGCTTATACCGGCAATTGGTACAGCGCTTACTTGTGACGATCAAAATGAAGTTCAATATCTTGATGATCTTATTGCTCTGGTCGAAATAGTGCCTGAACAAAAAGTAGATAACAGTAATCGTACAACTGCCATTCCGGAACTTTTTAAAGACGATGATGATTACAAAAGCTGGCTTGCAACATTTGACAAGTATCGTGTTAACCGTATTGATTTTGATAATCACAAAACAAAAAATTGCTTTCTTGGAATAGACTCGGGTTCTACCACAACAAAAATTGTACTTTCTGATGATGATGGCAATGTCGTCGCAACATATTATCATAATAATCTAGGTGACCCTATTGGTACTGTACAGAAGGGGCTTTCCGAAATATCAGGGTTCTGTAAAGAGAAGGGATTTACACCTAATATTGTTGGAAGCGGGGTAACGGGCTACGGTGAAGGCCTAATAAAATGCGCGTTTGACCTGGATCATGGCTTTGTAGAGACGATGGCTCATTACCGTGCTGCTTCCCACTTCGCGCCCGATGTCTCTTTTATACTGGATATCGGCGGTCAGGACATGAAGGCCATGTTTATACGTGACGGCTATGTGGCGGACATACAGATAAACGAAGCATGCTCATCAGGTTGTGGTTCGTTTATCGAAACGTTTGCTAACAATATGAGTTATAAGGTTGCCGATTTCGCGGAAATTGCGTGTCGTTCCAAGAATCCTTACGACCTGGGTACGCGTTGTACTGTTTTTATGAATACAAAAGTTAAGCAGGCATTAAGAGAGGGGGCCTCTATTGAAGATATTTCAGCGGGGCTTTCCTATTCAGTAATTAAAAATACCCTTTATAAGGTTCTTAAACTAAAAGATAGTGAACCTCTGGGTAAGAAGATACTTGTCCAGGGCGGAACCTTTAAAAACAATTCGATACTTCGTGCTTTTGAGCAGCTTACCGGATGTGATCTGATACGGCCAGATATTCCGGAACTTATGGGAGCTTTTGGTTGTGCCTTAAAAGCAATGGATCTTTATAAAGAAAATGCTTATGATACAAGCTTTAAGGGTTTCGAAGCCGCTCTGAATATAGCAGATACCGAAAAGAAAATCATAAATTGTAAAGGCTGTGAAAACCATTGTCAGGTTACAAAATTAACATTTGCGAATGGTAATCATTTTTACATTGGCAACAACTGTGAACGAATTTTCACCAATAACACCGAGGTTGTTACCAGGGGGGATAATCTTGTCTCTGAAAAAAGAGATATAATCTTCAGGAGAAACCTTTCTGCCAGAAAACCCCGCGGCATAAAAATGGGTATTCCCCGAATTTTAAATATGTTTGAAAATTTTCCGTTTTGGGCAACCTTCTTCAATGAGTGCGGCATAGATGTTGTATTGTCAGATCGTTCGAATGTGGAGATATTTGAGGCCGGTGTCAAATCGGTTATGTCCGAAAATATTTGTTTCCCGGCCAAAATCGCTCACGGTCATATTCTTAATCTTGTTGAAAAAGATGTGGATAGAATATTTTTCCCTAACGTTGTATTTGAGCGTGATGAGTATGAGGGGGCACAGAATACCTATAATTGTCCGGTTGTTACCGGCTATCCCTGTGTTATTCGAAGTTCCATAGATCCTGAAGGGCGATACAATATTCCTTTTGACTCCCCACCGATCAGTTTTAAGAGCAGTAGACTTATTGTTCGACAGCTTATAAAGTACATGAAAACTCTCAATGTGCGGGAAGGCATTGTTAAACGCGCGTACAAGGCGGCAATTCACGAGCAGAAGGCCACCAAAAAAAGGCTGCAAGACCGCGCACGTGACCTGATTGCCAAAGCCGACTCAACCGGACAGCCGCTTCTTGTTATGGCTGGGCGTCCATATCATATTGACAAGCTGATTAATCATGGAATACCGGAGCTAATAAGTGATCTTGGTGCTATCGTCATTCCTGAAGATTCAATACCCGATCTTAACAGCATCATTATTTCGGATGTGAATGTGCTTTCACAGTGGGCTTATACAAACAGATTGTATGCAACCGCTAAATGGGTAAGCCAGCATCCAACTGCTCAAATAGTTCAGGTCAATTCGTTTGGTTGCGGTCCTGATGCCGTATCAGTAGACGAGGTAAAAGAGATCCTTGAAGAGAATGATAAGCTCTATACAATTATTAAAGTTGACGAGGTCTTCAACTTAGGTGCGGTCAAGATTCGGTTGAGATCCATGCTTGAGGCGCTCAAGAAGAAACAGAAAGTGATCAAAGACGGATCGACTTCTCGTCGTAACGTTAATCAGGCAGTACCTTTTTCAAAAGAGAAGACGGTAATTGTTCCTCATTTTTCTAAATACTATTCTCCCCTTATTCCCCCGCTATTCAGGAGCTTCGGAATAAAGATGGAAACACTTCCTCTTCAGGATCACGATTCTGTTGACTATGGCATAAAAAACATAAACAACGAGATCTGTTACCCGGCGATTCTTGTGGCGGGTGATATTATTAAGGCTTATATGGAGAACAACTATAGTAAGGATGATACTATAGTTCTTTTGACGCAGACCGGCGGTCAATGTAGGGCTTCCAACTATATTAATCTAGTTAACAAGGCTTTGGATCGTGTGGGTTTTGGAGATGTTCAGGTTGCTACCCTTTCTACAGCTTCTCTAAAAACTGTTGTAACCGGTCGGGAAGGCCTTCTTTTGGCCAAAAAAATGGTTTTGGGAATTCTGCTTCTTGACCAGTTGATGTACATGTATTTAACAACCAAACCGAGAGAGATAAAAAAAGGAACATCCAATGCTTTACATAAAAAGTATATGGAACTTTTTAACGAGATTATTGTTACCAAGCATTACGAAAAAAGCATGGATATTCTTGCTCAGGCCGTCAAAGAATTTAACGCTGTTGAAGTAAGCAATGATCCGGTTCCGCGTATCGGTTTTGTTGGAGAAATTTTTGTAAAGTATAATGAATTTGCCCATATGGATCTTATAGAGTGGGTACTGGAGCAGGGAGCAGAGATTGTTCTTCCTCCTCTTCAGGGCTTCTTTTTGCATGATTTTATCAGCCGTGACTATATGCACGACATGCATATAGCAGGTTCGGTTTTGAGCCGTCTGATTAATCGTTTTATATGGAACTATGTAAACGGTAAGGTTAAAAAAGTAGATGCTATTATGAAGAGCTACAAACGTTATAAAAAACCACATGATCTTCACAAGCTTGCTGATAAAACCGAGAATTTTGTGTCGCTGGTCAATCAATTTGGTGAGGGATGGCTATTAACTGCAGATATGCTCTCCATGCTTGACGAAGGCGTTGAAAATATTATTTCTGTACAGCCGTTCGGTTGTATATCCAACCACGTTGTGGCTAAGGGTGTCGAGAAAAGGATTAAGAATCTTTACCCCAACTTCAAATTATTGGCAATAGATTTTGATCAGAGCACCAGTCCGGCCAACGTTTTTAACAGAGCGCATTTTATGGTTGCTTCGGCTAAGGAATCTTTGCAAAAACAGCAGGAAAAGGCGACTGGTACCGATTAATCGGGAGAGAAATTGAGTAATGATAACAGAGCCGGTTTAACCCGGCTTTGTTATTTTGTTTGCCCAGCGAAGCTGGCAAACCCAGTCTTCTGAAAGAAGAAGACATCGCCCCGATCAGGGGGAAGATAATCCGAA
>JAFGRW010000012.1 GCA_016934935.1 Spirochaetota bacterium
CGAAAGAATCTGCCCCTTTGGACGAAGCTTAGATATATCAAAACCGACACCGCCGCCCATTTTGCTTATCAGAGCATCTTCCTTTAACGACTCATAGATATCGGTCATGGAATCATTTATATCTATGGTAAAGCAGTTGTTATAGTTCTTCATGGGGCTGTTTTCGCGGGCGTTTGCAAGTATACGGCCTGCTGGTATAAACTTGCCACTGGTAAGAACTTCGTAAAATAGCTTTTCCGTCTGCTTAATATTATTAGTTTCCGCAAGGGCTATTTCATGAGCAACCGCACGAAAAACCTCTTCGGTGTCATCTTCATTGTGCAGCATATATTTGTTCTGAAAAATTTCTTTAGAAAGAGGCTGTAACCATTCCATATCTGTCTCCGGTTTTCTTCTTTTGTGTGTCGTATATATTTTTGATCGGCATATATGTCAAGCTAAATGATAATTATTATCATTTAGCTTATACAAAAGCACAAAACCTTTTCGTAAATCCATTTAACCCAATTGCTGCTTAAAACATAAACAAAGTGATCTTATAAACATTTTATATATCCGGGTTGTTTCTGATCAGTACTTCCCAGATAGAGTTTGTTATTATACTCGGTAACACTGGTTATTGGCGCGTATTTACCATCAGGATCCTGCATGTTTTTTATAATTTTTCCCGATTCATCTATTCCCAAAATAAAACCGTACTTTTTTGATTTTGGCCTCAGTTTTCTGGGAAGCCTGAAAAGCATTTTTCGCAGAAAAGGGTAAGGTAGTAAAATGTTATCAAGTATATTGTTTCGTGTACTGCGTAGTGCTAACCAAAAAAGGTTACTGTTATTTGAAGAAATGCCATCCGGCATGCCAGGTAAATTATCAATAAACACTTCTGTTTCTCCTTTTCTTCTCCCTGTAATCCAGTATTTTAAGATTCTGTATTTTGTCATTTCAACAATAAGAACAAAATCATTTTTTTTGCTTACAGCTATTCCGTTTGCAAAGTAAAGATTATCAAGAAGAAGACGAGTTTCCCGTGTTACCGGATCAAACGAAAAAAATCTACCGTTAGGATTATGAGCCATTACTTCATTGTAAATCAAAGAATAATCGAAAATATGCGATGTATCAGAAAAATAGATTATTCCATCATCGGCTATATCTACATCATTTGCCAGTTTTAATGGGATTCCTCTATATTTGGATACGAGCAATTCGACAATTCCGTTCTGACTGACTGATATAAGACCCATATCAGGTGCTGCTGCAATAATATTTCCATGTGCGTCTATTTCCATTCCCAGAATAGGACCGTCTACAACTGTTATTAATGTGCACTCTTTGGATTCATCTGTATATTTGAAAATTTCGCCGTTAAGAGTCCCAAAGTATAGGGTCCCATTTATATCGACAGTTATATCTTCAAAGCCGTTTATTTCTTTTCCCGTGTTTACTGTTTTAATTCCTGAAAGAATGTGATTTTTCTCAAAAAGGCCTGTCAATTCAGGACCAGTTGGCGGAGTCCACTTTTCCGGTTTAATTGAGACAGGCCAAAGGCTTATATAAAATAAGAATAAAAATGAGGTCACTATTGAAATAATCTTAAACTGTTTCATTAAAAGGCCTCCTTGAAACCTATATAAAAATCAAATTCATTTTCACGATTCATGGTAAAATCAATTTTCAGATTAATTTTCTCTTCTTCAATAACGGCGTATCTTATACCAATACCATAAGCAAACCGTGTTGTCTTTGTCTTAAAATCTGTTATTGTCGGTGCTACATTCCCAAAACCTGTAAAAATGGCTCCTGAAAAATTTCTTAAAAAACTCAGATTCCTTGAAGCAAGACTATGCAAAAAAAACAGAGGGTATCTGAATTCCGTCTGGGCGCCATATTTGCATTTGTCAATATAACGCGATACCGGGTAACCACGAAGCAATTCTTCTCCTCCTATTCCTTCATACAAAGCAAAAGGAATTTCTCCACTTTGATTGACTGCTTTGAATTGTAGTCCTAATATATACTCGTTCTTGTATATGTTTAAAAAATGTCTCAGGTCTACTGAAGTTCTTGTACAGTTATTGCTTGCCCCAAACATATTGTTGTTAACAGAAAAATCAAATTCAGCATAAAAACCTTGTGATGGATAATATTCGCTGTTCCGTGTATCGTAAATAACAGTCAGCCCGGGGCTCGAGACGTATGTGTTGGTTATCCCTGTAAGTTCTTCCCTTTCAAAAATACCTCCATTTTTGATGTTATTGACATCAAAGTAGATAAAACGGTAATTTAACCCTGCATAAAGATTTTCACTTATGCTATATACTATACCTTGAACCACAGAATAGGTCTCAGGTTCAATGATTTCTGTTTCCGAATTTGAAGTTTTTGAACCTGTTCCATAAAAAACAGTTGGATAATATGAAGTTAGAAACGAGCCGTAATTGTAAAATCGTCCATTTGCTATGTGCTTTTTGTAAGAGAGTTCAGACTCATACTGGTTTCTTATCGAGTACCACCCCATTAGTTCTATCTCATCACTTTTTAAGTTCGAATCATCCTTTGGGGTGAAAAGAAGCATGCCTAGAGCACCAAGCACAAATCCGGTATCCGGAGAAGATTCGATTATCGGGAAAGCTACCATATCAATATCTGTTTCTTGCGCGTGTGATACTGATGCTGTAAGAAATACAGCTGATAATGTCAGTAGACCGAATAATTTTTTTGTAAATACTGTAAAATATCTATTTGTTATCATAATCTACTCCAAGGTCGGTTTTTGAAAAAAGCAGACATGTTCCGAATACCAGAAATGTTAGTGACCAGAGAATAAGTCCATAATCACTCATCTTTCCAAGAGTTGTCATTCCGGTAAACTCCAATGGTCTGAGAGTTATAATTACCCCGCCAAATATCTGTGTGATTCCAAACCATTTCCAGCCAATCCGGTTTTTATGCATTATAGAACCGAAAATGATTAACCAGAAGCCATGTAAAAGTGGGGCAGCGGTTTCTCCAAAGCAATTGCCCGCATAAGAATTTAGTACATTAAAAGAGATGATTATGTTCTGCTTGATTATCTCATTACCGGCAGAATCATGAAGTAATTGAGAAAGATAGTGTACTGGAATAACCCAACGCATTATGCCCAACATATAACAAAAACCGGCAGTTGCACCAAAAATACAGCCAGTTTTGGCAATAGATGATTTTTCTTTACAGAAACTGTAAAGAAAAATTGACAGGGGTATGATAAGCATGCATCCTGTGGCAAATAAAAACCAGGCGATCCTTAATCCGGGCCCCCTTTCATAATATAAGGATAGAATGGCTTCAATATTTTTACCTTCCCAAGGGAAAGTAGCTTCAAGGTAAACCATACTTCCAACCGCAAGAAAAATGGAAATAACAGACAACAGACCTGTTGCTGATTTTGTTGATATTCTATTCATAAAAGCACCTCATGTAAATTTATCCGCACAATTGGGGATGTTATTTGCATAATTATGAGGACTCTCGTGATAAATTACTACCTGGTTTATAAATCAGTAATTCCGGATATATAAATCCTGAAAGAATTTCATGGATTAGTTTTCAGGCGGTAAGATTTAGGAGTTGTTCCTGTTGCTTTGGAAAAAACATGGTAAAAAACTGAAAGGGAATTGAAACCGGTGGAGTAAGCTATTGATGTTATTGAGCGATTAGGTTCATTTTTCAATAGAAGTTTTGCTTCGTTAATTCTGTACGTATTAAGAAAAGAGCGAAAGTTTGAGTTCATAACATTATTTAATAATTCGGATAATTGGTGTGAAGATATGTCAAGCAACATGGCCGTTTTTTTCAGAGTAAGGTCTTCATCGCAAAAAAGTTTTTCCTCTTGCATCAGGTCGTGGAGTCTTGACTGTAGCGAGACTGTGTTAAGTCCGTTTATCAGTGAACGTTCATAACTATTTTTACGTACTATTTTTGAAAATCTGCGTGCAAGTTCTGGATTTAGAAAAATAAGAATCATCCATACTGCATTTATAAGACATACAACCAGCAAACCGGCGTCATGGAAAATTTCAATGCCACTCACAAAATGAGTGATAAAGACTAATATTATTATGAAAATTAAGCCTAGAATTGTATAAACATAAATAAAAAGATTTCTTTCTTCCTTGAATGATATTCTGTGAAGGTTTAATCTGTTTACCATAACTACCAGGTATGAAAAAAAATGAATGATACTTAGTGCATGAATAATTTCTAATATAAAAAATTGATTATTAGCGGATAAAGTTAAACTTGAGATTAATAATGTTACAAGCGCGGAACAAAAAGGAATAAAGTGTAACAGTTCTGCTCTTGAAAATAGCGTTTCATTTTTTAGAATTCCTTGAAAGTATAAATAACAAAGTGGGCCTAATGTATATTTCAGATATTCTACTGAATATATTACGTATATATATCGGTTCTTTTCTGATTCGCCCGCATCGATGTTAACAGATTTGAGTATGAAATCTAAAAAAAGAAGGGTGAAGACTACAGTAAAAACAAAAAAAAGATAGAAGTTTTCTCTTTTCTGTTTTATGGTAAAGAGTACAAGTATTGCAAGTATAAAAGCTAAAAAACTTCCGCAGAAAATAAACAGATCAAAGATGGAGTAGATTTCATTATACATTGTCTAGCCTAAAATTTTATGTCAGAATGACAGATAAAGACTGTATCGCTGATAATTAGAATTTATGATTAAGTTCTTTTAAATATGTATAGGGAACTTCAAGAAAATACTTTTTTATAACGGCTATGCTTTGAGACGCATAATAATGATATTTTTCTCGTTATTACTCGAAAAATGTCATAAAAACGCACTTTATGATAAGCGATATTTTTTTCCTCTTCTTTCACAAGGGTTTCATTTTGTAAATAAATATAATATTTTGCAAAAATTCTGTGAAAAAGTCAAAGCATAAAACATATCCTAAAAGTTATGGAATCACTGTTTTATCTCAGATATGTCATTTTGTACTTGAAATGGTATCCGTTTGTGTTAAAATAGCACTTTTGAGTACGCTAATAGTTATGACCCTGTAACAATTATGGAATAATCTGGAGTAGACTATGAGCCGTATCGAGTC
>JAFGRW010000092.1 GCA_016934935.1 Spirochaetota bacterium
TGAACAGGAGCCGTATACGAGGTCCGTACGTACGGTTCTGTGAGAGGGATAAAATCGGACTAATTATCCGATTTTACCCTACTCGATGATTATCTGCTTGTGAAAATCGTTTTAGATGTCTATGTCTAAATCAAAATCATCAGAAGTAGTTGCATCTTTTGGTTTTGGTTTGTCCTCTGTGTCGGATAAGAAATCATCTTCGCTATCCATATCAAGGTCATCAGAAGTTTCCGCTTTTGCAGCAGGTTTAATGACTGTAGCCTTGATCATTTTTGAACGACGAGGGGTAGTGAAATATACCTCACGATAGTTGATGTTGTGAACAACATCAAGTTTGTAGTCTTTCTTGGATAATTCATCGCTAGTGTATTCACGAGTGTTTTTTGCAGGATCCATTTCGTAAGATGAATAGTCAAGTTCAACATAAACAGTTACATCGTTTTCACGGTTTGCTAAAGATGTAAGATCTGCATCAATGGGAATCAAGCTTGTATCCGTGTATTTAGTGTCACCAAAAGGAACTTTCTCACCTTTACGTACACGTTTTTCTCCAACCTGTTTGCCGCGACGGTCATAAACATAAGTAACAACGTCTTCTTGACGGTACCCTTCGATACCTTCTTTGGGAACTTCTACTTTTGCCAAAGCTTTTTCTGTTTTGCTGTCGGCAAAAACAAGCATAACCTTAAGACCCTGCTCCATTTCACTGATAAGCTGTATGTGATCAGTATCAGATGTTCCGGAAAGATCTACATAGAATGTCTGAAAATTATCAGCGTCCAGTATTACTCGCTCGCCATTTTTAAGTTCGACGGGGCGGGTAGAATCGACGTTTTTATATTTCAATTCGACATTTGATAGGATATTGCCTTTGGCCTTAGTAGTAATTACTACATTTTGACCACAACTAACCAAAAATAAGAGTACTATAAGTGCGACTAAAACTTTTTTCATAATCTAACCACCTGTTAAAATACTTCCATAATCTTTACTATTTACTAACTGTTTCGGCAGGAAGTCAACTTTTTTTTACTATACCGTGCTTTAAATAGCAGTGTTCAGTTAGTTTCAGGTAGTTATCGGAAACAAAGTCACGTAAAGCATTTTATCGTGGTTTTGGATGATAAATCGTATAAAAAGAACCAAAATTAAGCTTAAAATGAATGGAAATATTAATTGACAAGAATTATGTCTCATTTTAGTATTAATAAATTCTGAAAACTTTTTGGGTCTGTATTGGTAATTTTCTCCTGATTGCCGCCTTACAGTAGGTTTTCATTAATCAGTTAGTATTTGTAGCGGATTGCGACATATAAAGTGGTGTCTGACGGGCAGGTTAATCATTATTGCTTGTCTATTCAATCAATAGAGATTATCGTTATCAGTCAATTTAAAGTTATGGGGTTATCGTGATGATTTTACATGCAGCAACAGTCTTTATCTGTTTGTCAATAGTGATGCTTTTTAGACGGGCGGATCGAGCCAATACAAGAATTATCAAGTTGAAACGATTTACTGATAACTCGTTTAAAGAATTCAAAAAATTGACGGATTCAGAAAACAGGCGTTACAATGATTCAACAATCGAGATGGATTTACTTTTAAAGAAGGCTCATTCTATTTCTGGTTCAATTAGAACTTCGATCGATGATCTGGAAAAAAGGTTGCACGGGCTTAACTCGGAAAAGCTGGGATTAAAAAAAGTTGAGGATGACCTTCGAGTAGTATCCGCCGCCGCAGATCAGGTTAATTATCAGATTAAATATATAGAAAGTGCTAAAGCAGATCTTGGTTCTGTGGTAAAAAAGATTAATGCTCTCAATGAAAACCTTATAACTATAGAGAAAAATAATTCAACACTTTATCAGTCATTTAACGACTCTCTTCGAACTCGTTCCCGGGAGTTATCGGAAGAATTGGCTCAGGAAGTAAAAAAGCTTAAAGCGTCAGTAGGGGATAAAGAGAGTGTAATAATTGCTCAGGCGCAGGACAAAATTGACATTCTGGGTAAGAGTTTTGAGCAATCCATAAATAACATGGAAAAGGGAATAACTACAGCCGGTGATGCAATTATGCAGAACATACGGCAAAAACTTGATGTACTAACAAGAACTGTAAATAATATAGAAGAGACTGTAAATACCTCTGAAAAACGTGTATACAGTGATTTGACCGAAGCTATCGAAAATGCTGAGCATGAAATTAATCAGATATTTGAAAAAATACAAAATGTTGAAATATCCATTGACCAGTCACGCACAAAATTAATTGCTTCTTTTGAAGAAGAGACAAACAAGATCAGAAACAGCATGGATTCTCTATCGTTGCATTCGATTGCCAAAAAAGATGAAATAATAATGGCGGCACGACAGGAAGCTGATGAAATTAAAAAAATTGTAGATAAGTTTAACGAACAGTATAACCGTTTTGAAGTAAATCTTAATGCGGTTGCACAAGAGCAGATGGAAACAATTGTCCATGAGTATGAATCGATTGAGTCCAACTTTGACAAATTTACTCAAAAGCTTGAAATGCTTGATGAAAAGATTGCTGAACGACAACGTATGCAGGCAGAAAAAAACCGTGAGGAATTCTCGTACATGGAAGAGAGACTCGCGGAAATTAAAAATGAAATAGTGACTTACGAAAAGAGTAATAAGGTATTTGAACGCACAGATGAGATGATGTCGCGTGTAGAAGGTGCTCTAGAAGAGTATAATGCTGTTTTTGAAAAGGTTCAGTCTGAGTCTTCCGTTATCGAAGGTTTTGTAAAGGATCTTGACCAGTTTAAAGAGATGAAAAGAGAACTGGAAAAAGAGTTAAAAGTTTACAATGCTAAAAGAGAAAAATTGCAGAACGTAGCAACCGATATCCAAGCTCTGTTTGACATTGCGGAAGATGTTAGCTCCAAGAGTGAATTTCTGGAAGATAATGCAGTAAATATTGATAAGGTAAATCGTCGTATTGATGATCTAAATAATACTTATCAAGCATTAGGGGTAAAAATAAAAGAACTCCAGGATTTCGAAAAGAATATAGAAAAGAATGTCTCTAATATTGATAGAATTGAAGCTACTGTTAACTCAATCGATAAGCGTGTTCAGCTCTTTACTGTGTCAGTCGAGAAATCTGAAAACAAGATAAATAAACTGAAAGAGTATCTGACTAGTATTGAAGAAGCTACTTATGTTTTAAAAACTAAAGAACACGAAATTAACCATCTTAAAGAACGTTTTGAAGAGGTCGATATGCTTGCTGCCTTTGTTGACAAGCGTCTTGATCAACTAAAAATAGCCATGAATCGTATTGAAAGTATGCGTTCGGATATAGATAGCACAGATAGTCGCCTGCAAGAAATGTTTAAGGAAACTGATAAGCGTATGCAGCAATTTTCTGAGTTTCTTCAAACAGTTGAACCTGATAATCTTATTACCAAGCAGATGCGTGGGGATTTTATTCCGGGATCAAAGTCGATAAATGACGGTATGGTACGCACAGTCCGAGAGTTATCGAATAAAGGTTGGACCGCGATCGATATATCAAAAAAACTGCTACTGGATGAAAATTCAGTAAGACTAATTATCAATACCGCTGCTCAATAGCTAGTTTGTACTCTGTATTCGTTAATTTTAACGAATTTATATCCCATTTCCCGTAGTTGCGGAACTGCGAGTTTTAAAGCTTCAGCTGTGTTGCGTCCAGGGTGGTTCATATGCATTATAACTATAGACCCTTCCTTTGCTTTTAATATCTTTTCAGAAATTTCTGTGGCAGTTTTGGTTTTATCAAAATCATGGCTGTTGGTGTCAAAGTTTAAAATTTTATAGCCCATCGACTCTATAATTCTAATTGAAGTTTCATCGTACCATGCTGTTCCTGATCTGAAATATTTGGGTTTTCTTGCTCCGTATTCTTTGAATATTCTGGCAGATATCTCTACCTCTTCGACAAGTTCTCTTATATTGCTTGTACCTCGAACACCGTACATAGAAGCGCCATTGATTGAAGCGGGCTTATGTTTTAATCCATGGTTTTCAATCTGGAAAAGAGGATTACTCACGAGATCATTAAAAGCAGAACGATTTTTCTTAATCCATCTGATGTTCAAAAAAAGAGTAGCTTTTATTTTTTCATTTTTCAGATAATCAATAAGTTCTTTATCGTATCCACACGCGCCACGTCCCCCACATGCGTCAAATGTTAGAGCTATAACCTTTTTATTTGTTTTAAGTCGTGATTCAGGGCAAACTAACCTTCCTGGTGGAAGAGATTTGTATCTGTTTTCTTTCGAGACAATAATAGAATTTAAAGAAGAACAAGAATATTGGAGAATAATTAAACATATAAGAAAACCAATAAGACGAGCCATAAGTACAATTACCTGTTTAATAAAATTTTAAGATCATCAAATGAAAATGGTTTTTGAATTAAAGCGTTAAAACCGAATTTTTGGTAATCAGCGATAACTGGATTTTCAGTTTGATGTCCGGAAATCAGGATATAAGTTGCATCGGGAAATTCCGGTTTAAGGGATTTCAAAAGCGATACCGCGCCTTCCGATCCCGGTATAGAGAGATCAAGAATAAATGTTTTTATTTTGGGACATAGATTTTTATTCGCTTTTATATAATCTAAAGCGGTTTTAGGATGTGTAAAAAGATGTGGAGTGTAGTGCAATGTTTTAAGCATTTTTTCCAGCATTATCAATATGCTTTTTTCATCATCGACAATGATAATATGTGAACCTGGTGGAATTATGTTTTTGTTTTGAAGTTTTGGTTGTATTTCGATTGGTAAGAAAATGGAAAACGATGTTGGTGAATGAAGTGATTTGAGAACAATTGTTCCACCATGAGCCTTAACCGTGTTGTAAGCATTTGATAGACCCATGCCTGCTGCTTTAGGTTTGGTTGTGAAGAATGGATCAAATATCTGGTCTGCGCTTTCTGTTGTAATGCCTTTACCAAAGTCATTTATATCAATACGAATATAGTTGCCAGATTGCAGGTTGTAAGCAGAAGTCGAGCCTATAATTTCCTTAGTAATTATAACATTTACCGTATTGGGGCCTTCAGATGCTTCTTTTACATTTAAAAACATATTTTCAAAAACCTGACTCATCTGATCGGGATCAAACTTTAAATGATCAGTATTAGCATTAGTGCTGATATTAAGTTTTAGGTCTGAACCTGAAAGGATAAAGGTACCTGTATCTGTTATTACTGAGTTTAAATCAGCGGTTTTCTTGATGGGAGCACTTCCTTTGGCAAAAAGACGAATCTGATTTGCAAGATCACGCGCCCTATTTGATGATTTTTCTATCTCATTGATTATTTCTTGAACCGGTGGTTCTGTAGTTTCCATAATCATTCTGAGCATTGAAACGTTTCCGATTACACCTGTTAGAATATTGTTAAAATCATGGGCCAAGCCTCGAGCCAGTTTGCTCATTGATTCCATTTTGCGATTTTTAAGTTTTTCGTTATCGGACTGTTTTTTTAAGGATATATCCTGAAATACTAAAACAGCACCGAATAGCTGATGACGACTATTTATCAGGGGAGAACAGTTTTCTGAAATGGGTGTTTTATGATTATTCTTGGATATAAGTTCTCTTGATTCGCGATATATTACAGATTCTCCGGTTTCCATAACTGTCATTGGTGTACAATCAAGCAGTGCTCCAGATTGCGGGTCAGTTGTCAGATATATATCCTTTATGTTTTTCTTGAGTGCTTCTTTCTTGTCTAGACCGATTATTTTAAGAGCCTGGTCATTAATGTATATAATAGTACCGCCCTGTTCGACAGCAATTACTGCTTCAAGAATGCTATTAAGTGTAAGGTTAACTAGATTGCGGTTTTTTATGAGTTGAGATTCCAAATCGTAACGGTTTAGGGCCATTTCGATAGTGATATGCATAAAACGGTTTGATACGGGTTTAAGTAAAAAGCCATACGGGTAGGTATCTTTTGTTCTATCAATTGTTTCATCATCACTGCTTGCGGTTAGGTAAATAACCGGGATATTGTGCTCTTTGATTATCTTTTCAGCAGTTTCTATGCCATCAATTTCGCCTGAAAGACCAATATCCATTAGAATAAATAGAGGAGTGTTTGATTCGCAATACTGAATCGCTTTTTCACCGCTGCTGCAAACTATTGAATTAGGGTATCCGGCTCTTGAAATGGCTGCGGCAATATCCTTTGCCTCAATGGGATTATCTTCAACAATGAGTACTGTAGTATTTCTCATTTGCGGCTGCCTTTGTTCAGGATAACAATATAGATAATTGCTATATGGTTATTCGTCAAGCAGTTACTGATTAATATTAAGATTATCCGTTATGACAAAAACATTTCATAATTCCTTGGTAAATTTTTGTAAGATAGAGCCTCAAGGATATGATTTTTTTTGATATCTTCTTTCTTGTCAAGATCAGCAATGGTCCTTGCAACTCTAAGTATTCGAAAATAGCTACGTGCTGAAAGTCTCATTTTTTGTGATGAATTAATCAGGAAATTCTCATCTTCAATTGATAATTGACAATATTTACGGACATCTTCTGTGTCCATTTGACCATTGAATGAGTAGTTTCTGTTTTTGAATCGCTCAAGCTGAATAAGCCGGCATTCAGTGATTCTCTCCCTTATTGTTGCTGATGCTTCTGTACCCGAATTGTTGGTCAGTTTTTCGTAAGCAATCCTGGGAACATAGTGTTCGATATCAATCCGGTCAATTATTGGTCCCGAGATTTTACTGTAATATGACCGAATCATTGCATTTGTACAGGTGCATTCTATCTCCGGATCGAAAATATATCCGCATCTACAGGGATTACAGGCGCCGACCAACATAAACTTGGCAGGATATACGGATGTTCCGGCTGCTCTGGATATTGTTATCACACCATCTTCAAGTGGTTGTCTCATAGTTTGCAGAAGAAAACCCTGAAATTCCGTCAACTCGTCAAGGAACAGGATTCCATTATGTGATAATGATATCTCGCCGGGAGATGCGATACGGCCGCCACCTACAATCGAGATATGTGATGATGTATGGTGTGGTGATCGAAAAGGTGGAGTAGTGATTAGACCGCTATTTATAGGAAGTACACCGGCATTTGAGTGAATAATTGTAGTTTCAATGGCCTGATTTTTTGTTAGTTTTGGAAGTATTCCTTGTATAGCCTTCGCTATCATACTTTTACCTGATCCTGGAGGTCCGTACATTAAAAAATTATGATATCCGGCCGTTGCAACTTCGGCTGCTCTTTTGATTCCCTCCTGTCCAGCAATAGTCGAAAAATCGATTGAAAAATATTTTTGAGTCTCCTGACGGGTATCTGTGAAAGGCTTGGTATTTGTTGTCAAAATTTTTATGACTTCATTAAGGGATTTTGCAGGATATATTTTGATATTGTCTATAGCATTTGCCTCGTAACGATTATCGTATGGAACTATGAAATGATCAAATTTCTTTTTGTGTAAGGTTAATGTCATGGATATTGTTGACTGTACAGCTCTTAAAGTCCCATCAAGAGAGAGTTCTCCAACCATAGGATACGGAATGGTATGAATGTCGGTTTGTCCAGAATGAACAAGAATTGCTATTGCTATAGGTAAATCGAAGTTTGAGCCCTGCTTTTTAAATTCAGCAGGAGCAAGGTTAACAATATAGTTTTTCGGAGGAAACAAAAATCCGCTGTTTTCGATTGCGGATCTGATCCGGTCTTTTGCTTCTTTTACCGATGAATCAGGTAAGCCGACAATTGTAAAGCCGGGTAATCCTCTGACTGTATCGACTTCAACTTCAACTAAATGTGCGTCAATGCCGTTAATACCAAGAGATATAGTTTTTGATAACATGTGGTTCACCGCGTACTATAGAAGATTTGGTTTAAAGTCCCATGTAATAGTAGACGGATTTTTTTAAAAAAAGGGCGAATTTTTTTTATAAAGTTCTTATCCAGTTGTCAATTGTTGCATCCATAGCTCCTAAATATGATTTATGCCATTTTTTTGCCTCTTTTTGGGCTTTTTCCCCTCTTTTTTCGGCGTCGTTATCAAAAACTTTGCGCCGGTAGTTATCGGAATTTAAGAATACAAATAATAACCTTTTGCCTGATTTTGTATAAAAAATTCCGGCGAGGGCATTCGCATAGTGTATTGTGCCTGTTTTGGCATAAAGTGTAAATTCATTATCTGGATTATTGAATCTTCTTTTAAGTGACCAGCCCCAACCTGAAGGCAACATATAGTATTCCAATTCGCGTCTATGATGGATGTCAATGAAAATATAAGTTAAGCTGCTTTTTTGATACGTATTCCATTTATTTCCAAAAACGAATCATATTCA
>JAFGRW010000013.1 GCA_016934935.1 Spirochaetota bacterium
AACAGGCTATATAGCGTTTTTTCTTAAATGCTTTATGCATAAACCGCGATATCAATTTCTATGCTGTATGACAAGACATTGAAGATCATTAAAGCATTATCCAAAGATAATCTATCCGGTGCAACCGAAATTGAAGCAAAGGCATTAGAAGCCTTTACTTACTTTATTGGGCATACCCAAGATGGTTCATTATCATCATTTCGTAACAAAATTACCACCCTTTGCATCCAGCTTGCTCAAGCGCAATCCTCCATGTCCTCCCTTTTTAATCTATCAAATGATATTCTCCATCTATCGCATGCAGAGAAATCAGTAAAGGGGATAAAAGAGTCACTTACAACATATTTTACCAACTATGATTCTACGGATAGCATTTTGCGCTATGCTGTTGAGTTCTTATTAGAGAATTCATGCATTGTAACTCATAGTCGCAGTTCCCTTGTTCTCCAGATTCTTACAAAGATTAATCCTGGTATTCATGTTATTTGTACTGAATCGCGGCCCCTTAATGAAGGTAGGCGATTGGCAAGTGAACTAGCGTCATCTGGAGCCAGAGTGACCCTTGTTGTGGATACCGCTATTTATTCTCTTCTCCCAAAGGCAGAATGTGTTTTAGTTGGCGCTGATGCCGTGACCCCTCTTGGGGTGATTAATAAAATTGGGACAATGGGTATAGCCGCTGTGGCAACAGAACAGGGTATCCCGGTGTATGTAGCCACATCATTGCATAAACTCTTTCCTTATCCACTTCCTATTTCGTTAAGAGATTATCATGAAGTGTGGGAACAGCCCCCTGGGGATATTGAGGTAGAAAATTTCTATTTTGACCTAACTCCTTTTTCACACATTAATAATTTTTTAACCGAAAAAGGTGTGCTAGATCCTTCAAAAATCACGGAAAATATTCAGTCTATCCAGGTAGCACCCCAGCTATTATCCATGCTTGCACAGAGAACCCCGAGATGATAACATTATTATTTGAAGATTTTATACAGAAACAAGCCCCCTACAAGCAGATTTAGATGAAAGGTGATAAACCTAAAAAGTAAAATAAAGATTCCTAAAAGAGACTGATTAATTAGAGGAGCGTAAAGAAATGCGGTGCTAGCCTCAGCCACACCGCTACTTCCCGGTGTTGTGGGTATCAATATACATATCACTAATAAAACCTGGGCGCAGTATGATTCAAGGATAAAGGGTTTTAGTCCCATGCCCAGTAGGAGCATTGAAGGCACAAGGAAGCCTGTGGACCAAAATAATATGGTTACTATCCCCCCAGTGAAAAATTCTTTTTTTCTTTCTTTTCTAAAAAAAAGCATGCTTTGGTGAAAATTGTCTACTTCGTTGGTTATTTTTTCTATGAGGTGAGTTTCTTTTTTCCATTTTGTTGTGGGAATAAATCTATGTGCTTTTTTGGCAATAAAAATGAGGAATACTTTTAATTTCTGTGGATTTTTTATAGCATATATAAAGATTAATATTAAGGCAATAAAAAAAGCGATTCCTAGATACAGGCCAATTTTAACAGCGTTCACCTCGATAAGATCCTTATATACAAAGAATGCAAAGGGTACACACACCAAGATAAATATGGCGTCAAGCAACCGCTCCGTCATCACTGCAGCTGTTGCCCCTCCGGTGCTCATACCGTTTTTATGCAATAAGTGTATACGTATTGGTTCTCCGCCCGCGCTTGAGGGTGTAATGCCTGCGATAAATAGACTTGCTGTTATTATTTTTATGTGTTCCCATAAGCTAATATTTATTTTATTATCTAATGCTGAACTTAATATTTTTAGTCGTACTGCCCATATAACCCAATACAGTATACTTAGGCATACTGCTGCTATGAAGAATTTATATTGTATTTTTTCTTGAGAAAGAAGGGTAAAGGTGTCTTTATCTATGGTAAATTTTAGGATGATAAAAATAATTGCAAAGCTGAATAGTAGGCTTAATGCGATTGATATTTTTCTTTTACTGTTTTTCTTTTCTGTCTTTTTCACAATGAGTGTTATTTTTAAAACGATATATCTTTTTTGCGGTAAAAAAGTATTTTTTTTATTTTTTATGTCTACTTGTGCTTTTTACTTTCTTTCATGATTATATTCTCATACTTATATCTTAATGTATTGGAGGATAAACAAAGATTTATAAAAAAATGAATATAGGTCTTCTTTTTTTTTGTTGTACGGCTGGAATGGGTAGAAACTGCATGATACATTACCACAGATACTTGGTTCCTTACTTTTCTGTTTTTTTATATTTGTTTTCCTTCATATAATATCTTGGATAATTTGTGTAGCCCTTATGCAACTTGAGTCAAATAGTTATTATTTTTGCAATCATGGGGATAACTATACCTATTTATTTTTTAGGCTGTAGTGTTAATCCTTAGATGTTATCTTAGGGAGAAACAGGGGGGATAAAATTTATCTTTGATTACTTCTTTATGGTCCTTGGGTTTGTATCTCCATGAGATTCCTGTCCTTATCCAAATATCTTCTCATTACTAAGTATGCTCTATCTAATTATGTCAACCGGGAAAATATTTATCCTTTCTATGCTTCTTTTAAGATAACACATAAATGTGGATTGAGATGCAAGTTTTGTAATGTTTGGAAGGAGAATACCCTCGATCTTTCAACTCAAGGTGTTTGTCAGGTATTGCATCAGCTTGGGCAGTCCAGTATAGCCGTGGTGAGCCTTGAAGGTGGAGATCCTTTGATGAGAAAGGATCTAGGCGAGATTTTGAAATACGCATATGCTCAACCTTTTTATCTTTTTTTTACTACAAATGGGCATTTAATTGA
>JAFGRW010000093.1 GCA_016934935.1 Spirochaetota bacterium
CGGAATGACACCAGTCGAGTTCAGAAATATTCAAAATAGTATTAAAATAGAAGAATAAGTGTTTACAGTTTAAAGGGGGCACTCCAGTTTGAGAAATTTTGAGAATAGTCTTTTTCTGAATTAATTGGCACAATCCTGACTAAGGCTCTGCCTCTGTAAGTAACAGTAATGCTTTCACCGTTAGAGGCCATATCAATTATTCTGCCCGGTTGAATTCTTAATTCTTTTGTTGTAATGGTCATTTTGTTCTCCAGTATACACTTGTAAGTGTATACTGAATTGTGATGAATTGCGATCAAATTTTTTTGAACATTGGCGATATTCTTGCCGTCGCATAAGAAATTATTATTATTCAGGCAAAAAAAATAAGGGTAGAAATTAAAGAAGCAGCATCGATACTGCAAAAGTATTTCAGATCAGGCAGATAAAGATTGAATTTGGGATAAATAATTATTGATAAGGAAAAAAGATGAAAGCCAAACCGAAAACCAATGCTGAAGATTTGACGAACAGTATCGCGTACTGCGGATTAATTTGCAAACTATGTTTTCTTAAAGACTCATGCAGCGGGTGCAGGAGTGAAAGAAACTTATGTGATAAAAATCTGGCAGACAAGGGTTGCTTTCAGAAGCTGTGCTGCTCAGAAAAAAATTACGAAGGTTGCTGGGATTGTGATAATCTCTATTCCTGTACAGAAGGAATTTATTCGTTAGGCGATTATTCAAAAATCAAGGCATTTGCTATTTGTATTAAAGAAGACGGCAGGGAGAGGTTTATAAACTATATTCTTGAAAATACAAAAAAAGGGTGGAGCGTCGAAAAAGATAAAGATTATGATGGCAAAAAAATTGATGAGGTACTTGAAATGCTAAGAGGATAATTACATCGCAGAGTAAAACATTTGAATGATTGACAAACCTCTGTTGTTTTAAATATTATGCATAAAATACAATAAAAAACAGGCCTCTTTCTGCTGATTAGGAGATTACATGAAAAAATATATGGTTATAGTACTGATTGTCTTTTGTACATTTGAGATTTTTGCATCCGAAGACGAAGTTTTCAAACGTGGTGATTCTCAAATATCTTTCGGACTTGCCGCAACATCCGGGTCAGATTATTCTCTCTTTTATTTAAACGGGGGCTACGGATATTTTTTAACAAACCGTTTAGTTCTTGGTCCAGCTATAGGGTTATATGTTACATCTGATAGCGATATAATATATGAACCAATGGCAACTGCACGATTTTATATAATGAACCGAAGACCTGCGATGCCGTTTATAGGGGTTAATACCGGATATATCTATTCGCCTAATTATACATATCGAACATCTTATACGGTTTTTTGTGATGCCTCTATTGATGCGGCTTTTGCTGAAGATGAATTTGAATCTGAACTTTCTATTTTACGATTATCGCCGGAGGCCGGGGTGTCGTATCTGGTATCGAAACATGCTGTTGCAACATTAACAGTTTCCATGGATATGTTTTATCCGATGAATGAAGAGCCTGAAAAAGGATACAAGTTAGAAGAAACAGGGTCACTTTCGGTTAAAGTGGGTTTTTCCATGATGCTATAAAAACTAATTGGCAGCGATTTCTAAAAGTTTAACAAAAAGGGACTGCATTTCATTAATCCTGTTTTTTGTTTCTTCCAGATTAAACATTGATAAAGCAGTTTTTTCCAGAATTGTTTTTTTAAGAGTACTTTGCAGCTCTTTGTTGATGTTGGCAAAAGTTCCAAGATTAATAACAGGTATTCTTTTTTCGTTGTCAGTCAATTTAGAGTGATAATCTGAAGGGTTCAGTGCGAAGATATTGCAGTTACATATATAGGCTTCGTATAAAGATAGTCCAAAATGTGAAAGAAAGTTTTTGCTTTTAAAGAGCAAATTATAATAGCTTGAACCACTTAGTGTTGACCCTTTGTAATAACAGTTTGAACCGTTAAAAAAAGCAATTTCCAGACTTTGATTTTCTGACAAGAGGGGATAATCGTTATTGCCAAAACCGGTGTAAATCAGAAGATCCAGATCTTTTTCAGGTGTAGAGTGTAAATCGTTAATAGCTTTACTAAAGTGGTAACCAAAAACAAACGGAAAATTTCCATAACCTGTTTCGATAGGATGTTCGGCTCGAGGCAAAAGATCTATATTCTTGTTATAAAGAGATGTGTAACCTGCATCATCAATGGAAATGATTCTTCTATACTTCGCAGCTAAAAGTGAAGCCGCATCTTTTGTCGAATCTCTCATATCACGGATTAGAATTTCGGCTTTGACAGGCGAGTGTGAGGTGTAAGGTCTCAGATTATCAGGAAAGTTGTCGGGATAGCAGTCACAGCTGATATAAACATTAAGACCCTGATTTCTGAGAATCGATAACAGGTTGGTCATTCGCCAGAAGTGTCCGCTGCCATAATCAGAACCGCAGCGGGTCATTATGCAGATATCAGCCGTTTTCACAGTGTGTCATTGGGCGCTGTTTTATTTCGCTATTAATAAGAGCCATATCAGGAAAAAGCCTAAGATGATTTAATATCTGATGTAATGAAAAAATGGAATCTTCGTTGTAAAGAGCATTATAAAGTTCACATGCCAGCTCGTAATCTTCTTTAGTATCTATGGTAAGACGAAGATCGGGAATATTATTATAAATGAAGACAGGTTTGCGGCAGATATTAAAAATATGCTCATTTTCCTTAATATATGGTGTTACATGCTCAAAATGGTGAGCTTCAGAAGCGTTTTTGTAGCAATCAGCTAAAGCTTCTTTCTTTATTACTTCGACTGCTGTACCCAACGGAATATTTGTGACAGAAGCAAGATCAGCATCGGTTTCGATAGCGTATTCAATTGCCATATTGGCATAATCTACATCTGTGAAGGGATTGTCCCCGGTTATGCGAACTATGTAATCACAATCATACAATTGAGAAGCATTATAGTATCTCTCAAGAACATTGGTTTCTGATCCAGGCAAAGCCACTGCTCCCTCAGATTCGGCAAGAGCAATAATATCTTTATTGGCGTTTGCATCACCTGTTGCAACTATAACCTGAGAAACACCTTCAATTGCCTGTGCCCGTTTAATTATATGTGAAAGTACAGCCTTACCCATAAGTGTTTTAAAACACTTCTCATGAAGCCTTTTTGAGTTTTGACGAGCCTGTATAACTGCAATGGTATTAACTGAATTTTCAGTTTTTTTCATAATGCTTTCCTTATTGAGTTGCTTAAAGATTAAACGTAAACCATTCGTCACAGGATTTACAGTCGGGCCTGGTAGCATATTTTTTATTAAAATTATCCACAAACAGAGGCTTACGCTCTTCCCATATTTTTAAAATCGGCATATCTTTTGCGGATAATAAGGAAAATTCGGCACCGGGATCCTGTTTGCAGAAGGGAATAGATCCATCTGAAAGTATAAGCAGATCCCTTAAAAGATGCCAGCATGGAATTCGTTTTAGCGGTGTAAGATCATAGTAGCGGCGGTCTGTAAGGCGACCACAGTAGGTGTTCTGTTTCTGAAGTATGATTTGAACCTTATGACCTTCCCAATAGTCATAGTATGCATCAAGAAACGGCTCAGTCTCATTTATCTTCATTATTTGTACATACAGGTTTTCTTTCAAGACAGGTTCAAGATTAAGAATGTTTTTGTTAACTGTATCAAACCCGTCAAGATTATGTATCGATTTATACGTCTCGGCAGAATATCCGTTGCATTCTACAATTACACGCAGTTTTGATACATCACGATTTTGGATAAAATTCATAAAATTCTGATCAAGAGCAAGGCCATCGGTTTCTAAAAGCAGAATCGAAATATTAGTAGTATTCAGCGCTTTTTCAAAAATAGAATAAAATTCACTGTGTTTAAGAGGTTCTCCAAAACCTGAAAGGCTTAAAGCAACGGGGGTATTAAAGAGGTCTAATTCAGTAATAATTTTATCAAAAAGCTTGCTATCCATTTGACTACGCCCTTTTTTGGCAAGAGCAACTGGTGAATATAGTGGATTTGCGTTTGTCTCAGGTGAAAGCTCTATTTCAATGTAAGAAGGTGTTGTATAAAGTATATCCGGGTTTTCAGTGAGTACTTTCTCTACAGAATCATACGAAATATTATCAGCAACGTTAATCATGTTTTGCATGATCATGTTTTCTCGTTTGTTTCCGCTTAAAAAAGAGAGTCGGTATGCCCGTATATCAGGTTCCTTGTAAAAAAGCTCTACATCAAACTGATTAATATTATCTTTAATAACTTTTTCTACAGGCAGTATTGATTTGCCGTTTTCACTTGAATCAGGAAGAGATTTTATAAGCTCGGAAGAGAGAATGTCGCAGGCAAAACCAGCTGGAATGTTTTCTGAATAGGTATATTCGGCTATATATTTTGTATGAACATCTAGCATTTCGCCTATTATCTGCATATCGCAGAAAGGAGCATCTGCTTTTATTCTTATATAGTTATCAAAAGAAAACTGTTCGTTGAGGTTTTTCCAGTTTTCTGTTTCGTTATCGCTTCTTACATAAACTTTTGAAAATTTGACAAGTTCTCCTGTATAAGCTTCCGGTAATGAAGCAATAATTTCGGTATCTGCAAAAGCATTGTTAATTTTTTCTTTTATAATGTAAAAGGTCCTGGAACCATTAAAGTTAAGATCATCGTCATCTGTATGTTTTTCTAAGTATAAAACAAAAGCGTTATTCATTTTTTATCCTGGGATGCGCTATATTTGTCGAAACCGTCAATATAAACGCTAATATGAGAATTGGCTCGTTCACCTTTAACCCATTCTGTAAACTGGTTCATTCGGGCATCTTGCGATATCATCTGGAAAATCCTATCACGAATCTGATCGTAAGGCAAATAGCGGCGTCCATAATATTTTACAACATGGTATCCAAAAGAAGACTTGAAAACAGAGGATATTTCCCCCCTGGATTTCATATTAAAGACATGATAGGCAAAGCGTTGATCAAGTTGTCCCGGCGAAATCCAGTCAATAAAACCATCAGCTCTGGCGGAAGCCTTGTCATCAGAATATTGTCTGGCAAGTCTGGCAAAAGATTCTCCACTCATTGCTCGTTCTCTTAATTGGGATGCTAGTTCATTTGCCTCTTTTTCGGCAGAAAACGATTTTCCTTTTGGAATAATTAATATATGCTGAAAACGGAGTTGAAGCAGTTGTTTTTTGTTTTTTTCGTACCAGGCTTTCGCCTCAGCTTCAGATGGAGGGGTAAATGTCATCGCGTAGACCATGATCAGCTCCATTGTGATCTGCTTTCTCATTTCTTCGCGGTATACTTCAAAAGGAATTTTTTCCTCGCGCTCAATATTCTTTTTAAATTGCTCAATATCCTTTATTCCGGTATGCTCCATAACATCTTTAATACGGTTGTCAACTTTCTCGTCACTTACTATAATGTATTCACGGTTTGCTGCCTGCATTAAAAGAAGTTCATTTATATATGAATCCAGGGTAACATAGAGCATGTTTTTCCTGTCTTTAGCTGTAATACCTTTACGGTTTTTGTTTATTTCGACTCTTTTGTACAGATCGCTGTACAGTATCGGGTCATCATTTACAAGAGCTACGACTTTGTCCACGGTGTACCATTTTCGATTATCCGCTGTAATAGATGAAAAAGCCGAAATGGATATAACTAATAATAGAATAATTTTTGTAATTTTCATAATACTCTTCGGTTGTTTATAGTTGTTTATAGTTGTTTTTGTTACTTATTGTAGTCTTTATTTGAACTATGACTGGTTAATATTTTGGCTACCTCAAGTAATTAACATTTCAACAAGGAACTTGCGAAAAATTCCTTTAAAATAGGCACTTAAACGAGGTCGCCTTTTGAAAAATGGTAATTTTTCGAAGTTCCCTTTTAAAACTTTAAACGGATATTTGATACGTAAAACATCTTAATAACCTATTTAAGCAAAATAACGCAAGTTTTTTTTATAATCACGAACTTTGAAAACAGAAGTTTTAAAACAACGTTAATAAAAACGGCTTTAAAGAAATCTCTTGACTAAAAAAAGAGATAAACTATAATATTATGTATGGGAGTAGGCAATGGATTATAAGATAAACAGAGAAAATGCGACCTGTCTTGTAGATCTTAATGGATCATTGTCAAATGACTTAATTGATGATATTAAAAATGTATTGGTTAAAGAAGTTAATGAATCAAAAAAAGGGCTTATTGTAAGCTTGGAAAATGTCTCTTTTTTGTGCAGCGCGGCTTTCGGGATGTTTTTTGCTCTTCATACTCTTGCTCAAAAAAGTGGAAAAAAAATATGTTTTTGCTGTGTCAAACAGGAGATCGAAAAGCTTTTTGCCATAACAGGTGTACATCGTCATATGAATATAGCTAAAACAAGAGATGAGGCATTGTCTTTTATGAAATCCTATTAGTTTTAATCTGATTTTATTTAATTGTTAAGACTTAGTATAAAGAGTTTCCGGTTCTTTGGAGAAGCTCTTTTTTTGTTTATATATCCTTGGAAAATAATTGGTAATTATATATGATAATTATTGCGTGCTTAGGGAATCCGGGAACAAAATACCGGTTTAACAGACATAATTGCGGGTTTTTGACAGCTTACTATCTGGCAGAGAAAAATGGTGCTGATATATCAAAAAAACAGTTTAATGCTTTAACTGCAAAGTTCAGGATTGCAGAAAAAGAAGTGATGCTTGTTTTGCCGCAGACATATATGAATTTAAGCGGAGAATCTGTTTCGGCAGCACTGAAATATTACGATCTTGATCACAGCAGCCTGATAGTAATTCATGATGAGCTTGAGCTGCCTTTTGGGGATATTCGGGAAAAAAAGGGGGGCGGGCACAAAGGTCATAACGGTATTCGTTCAATTATTGCTTCAATAGGCAGTGCCGATTTTGCCCGGGTTCGTTTTGGAATTGGCAGGCCGCCTTCGGACAAGATACCTGTGGCTTCTTATGTTTTATCAGATTTCAGCCCGGAAGAAAAAACTGAACTTGAAGATTGTTATGAAAAAGCTTCGCGTTTGATTGAAGCTTTTTGTATCGCGAAATAATCAATTATTTAAAAGGGGGTATCATGAAAACAGCTATTCTATTAGCGGAAGGTTTTGAGGATATCGAAGCAATAACCACAATTGATGTTTTACGACGGGCTGGGATCAGTATCGATGTAGTCTCGGCCGCTTCCGAGCTTGTCAAGGGAGCCCGTGGTATTGTAGTAAAGAGTGAAAAAAATATTGATGAAATTGATTCTTCCGAATACGCCTGTGTTGTTTGTCCTGGAGGTTTGCCTGGTAGTGACAATCTGATGAATGATGAACGGGTGATCGGTTTTGTACAACAGGTTTATGATAAAGGAGGAATAGCTGCTGCAATTTGCGCAGCGCCTCAGGTTCTTAACAGGGCCGGTCTTTTAAAGGGCAAAAAAGTTACATGTTACCCCGGCAGGGAAAAGAGTTTCGATGAATCCGTGATTTATACAAAAGAACAGTTTACTATTGACGGAAGAATAATTACCGCGGATGGTCCCGGCAGTGCAATGATTTTTGCGCTGGAACTGGTCGCGTTGCTTGCTGGTCGCGAAAAGTCCGAAACTGTAAGGTTGGGGCTCAGATATAATCTCTGACAACATAATCCTTAAGCCTCACCGGGCTTAAGATGCCAAAAAATGTTATTGACTCGATATTGAATTATATTAGTTTAATCTGTCCCAAGGGGCTATAATATTAACACAGATAAATTGTTTGTAACGAGGTAATATGGATTATCGTCTGGTAAAACAGTTTTTAAATGATGCTATTGATAACTTTTTTAACTTTTTCTATAAGCTTATAGACTTTGGAAAAGTAATAATCGATACTTTCTGGGCTTTCATGGAGATCTGGTACAACTTCTTCATGTTTTTTATTAATATCTTTTTGTACGGATATTATCTGCTTCTTTTTGTTATTGACCGAATGACTATGTCTTCAGCGCCCATTTTCTTCTGGCGAACAGCAGGTCGTGCTACCCGTCAGGAATTCAAGCGTGCCTATGATCGAAACCTTGTTATTCCGGTATCGGGTGCATACGGAAAAGGTTCTTCCAGATCCGCAGTTGCGTCTGCAGCATCTTCTGTTTCGTCGGCTGTATCTTCTGGAGCATCTTCTGTTTCGGGCGCAGCCGCTTCATCCGTTGCAATGGGCAAATACTCTGCAAAACCAAATTTCATTATTCGCTTTTTTGCCTTAATTGGAAGAGCAATCGTTGCTGTAATAAAAGGAATCGGCGGAGCATTTTGCGCAATCGGAAGGTTCTTTACCTCGCGACTTGTTCCAGTTAAGGAGAAGCCGGTTGGGCGTAAAAATCTTGTGGAAGATTATCTTAAACAGTACGATAGTCGAAAAAGCCGTTAATCAAGATGAAAGGTTTTTTTCGAAACCTTGCGCTTCAAAAGGATCTGCTTCTTTCCGTTACAGGGCTCTGTCTTGTTCTGTTTATAGTTGCTCACTTGGCTATGGATGCCACAATAATCATAGGGCCCGATGCCTTCAACGGAATCGCTATTATTCTGGAAAGATTTTATCTGGCACAAATCGGTGTTCCGCTTGTAATTCTGGCTTTAGTTACACACATAGTAGTTGCTCTGCTGAAACAAAAAAACAAGTTCTTGTCTGTTTCTAAGGCATTTGTCCGGGCTGCACATCCTGAAACATTAATCTGGATAATTCAATTAACAACGGGACTTTTACTGATAGGTCTTGCTCTTCTTCACGTTGCGGTTATTGTGCTGGATAATGTTACAAAAATAAATATAGTATCAACGTCAGTAAGAATTGCTGATATTAAATTTCAGATATTTTATCATGTATTAATGAATGTAACGATGGTTCATATCTCATGTGGAATATATCGTTTATATGCCAAATGGGTAGGATCCGGCAGAAGAAAATTTATACCTTTTGTTCTCCTCTTTTTTTTGATTTACTGGAGTGTCAGTACAGTCGCTCTGCAAAAATATATGGATTATGCCCCTCACTTTAAAAAATTGAAAGGTCTGCTTGTTGATTATGAAAAAGACCGGGAAAACGAAGTTCTTAGACATAAAATTATAGAAATTTCTCTGGAACAGAATATTTCCATTACACCTGAATTACTGAAAAAAATCGGTATTGATAAAGATATTTTGCCTGATTTCTCGAATACTGGGCGTTGATTATGTTTACTTTGTATTAAAAAAATCCGATAGTGTTACCTGGAAGTAGATTATATTGTTAAGGGTTATCTTTAATGAAAAGATATGTTATGTTGCTGTTTTTATGTACTGTTTTTGTCTCTGTGGCATTAGCGCAAACAGAAGAAATTAAACAGAAAGACGGAACCAGGATAGTGCTGGATAAAAAGAAGGGTATAAAAACATTTTATTACGGTGATGGGCGGATTCAGAAAGTCGATTTGAACGGAAAAACTCCTTATGGTCTTGCTATCGAAAATGTTAAAGTGCTAATACAGGATGATCCAATACGTGTCGATTTGCAATACAGCGCGGTTTATTCGGATGAACTTTTAATAGAAAATGCAGAAAAATTTTTTAGCAAACTTGCCGGTGTCTTAAAAAATAAAAAATATATCGGCAAGAAACCATTGGATATAGTAGTCTCTTATTGCCGTTACGGAATGTATGGTTATTGTCTGGATAAACAGAATGTTATAACAGTATTTATTACCGAGAACAAAAAAATTACCAAAAAAGTTTCAGTTAGTATGATTGAACTTCGTAATGATAGTGAATGTGATAAGTTTATACAAAAAGTAATGTCGCTATACTAAATATCAGAAATATCCCTTAAAAAGTATCAACTCTTTTAAAGGGATATGTTTTTATTATTTAATACGGCCTATTCTCTCAAATCTTATTTTAAGAAATTGCTGAGGATCTGTAGACATCCATCTAAAAATCAATTTTCCGGTTACGTTTTCAATTGGTAAAAATCCCCAGACTCTGCTGTCAGAGCTGTTGTTTCGATTATCTCCCATTACAAATATATGATTAGCTGGAACAGTTTCCTCGTAAATTGAGTCGTGTCCCAGTTTGGTATGCTGAATCATATGTTTTACACCTAACAGATCTTCTTCATAGTAGATAAACTCTTCATCTTCACCAATCTTTGTTTTGGATATTTTTTGTCCATTAATTGACAGACTTTCGCCTTCTACCAGAATTTTGTCACCAGGCAAACCAATAACCCTTTTTGTATAATCGATGCTTTCGTCACCGGGATAAAGAAACGCTATAATATCTCCGCGTTTAGGCACAGCCCAACGAAGCGGGTGAATTTTACAAAAAGGAAGCTTAAGGCTGTAGGCAAGCTTATTAGAGAAGAATTTATCACCTTCCAGTATTGTAGGGTTCATTGATCCTGTGGGTACCGAATAGTTGCCAAGAACAAAAAGACGTATCAGAATCAGAAAAATTACAAAAATAACATTGCTTCTGAATTCTTTACCTTTCATATACTCTATTAATGATGAAAACTTGTTTTTCAAAGACTCGGGAATCGAATTTTTTATATTCATTTGTAACCTCTGATAATTTACTGGTTGTAAACAGCCGGAATCATTAAAAATTTTTAAAAGCCTTATCATAGGCTCCATAATAAATCAATAATTAAGATACCTATAAGCTTTAGCATATAGAATCAGTCAATAATAAATAGAATTTGATTCAGGCTGGATTTTTCATATAATTACTGATTTTGTCAGATTAATACATCGCGGGGTTTGCTGCCCTGTTGTGGTCCCACATAGCCGAGCTCTTCCATGCGTTCGATTATTCTGGCAGCCCGATTGTATCCAATACTGAGTCGGCGCTGAAGATAAGAGGCCGATGCTTTTTGAGTCTCTTCAATAATTTTCATTGCCTCTACAAACATCTCATCCTGTTCTGCATCAGTTCCTTCTGTTTCGACAGTCTCCCTCTTGTCGACCTCTTCTTCGATATCTATATAGTGCGGGTTGCCGTATTTTTGAGCATGACGAACAAGATCAATTATCTCATCTTCCGAGATATAGGCTCCCTGTATGCGTACAGGAAAAGAGCTGACAGGTGACTGATAAAGCATGTCTCCTCGTCCCAATAGTGTTTCCGCTCCGTTTTGGTCAAGAATTGTGCGTGAATCAGTTTTCTGTGCAACCTGAAAAGCTATACGAGCAGGAAAGTTCGCCTTGATTATTCCTGTAATTACATCAACTGATGGACGTTGTGTTGCAAGTACAAGGTGTATGCCAACAGCACGGGCCTTTTGAGCTATTCGAGTGATATAATTTTCGATCTCCTTGGGAGCAACCATCATCAGATCCGCCAGCTCATCTACAATAATCACGATATATGGTAATTTCTCGCGGTCACTTTGTCCTTTGTACGATTCAACCTTTTGATTATAACGTTCGATATCCCGTGTATGAATTTCGGATAATAATCTGTAACGTCGCTCCATCTCATAGATTGCCCATTTTAACGCCTTGGGAGCGATATCAGGTTCAGTAATTACCGGAGTCAGCTGGTGCGGAAGCCCATTATAAAGTTGCAGTTCGACCATTTTGGGGTCTATCATAATAAACCGGACCCTGTCAGGGTCATAATTAAAAACCATGCTCGATATTAATGTATTAACACATACAGATTTTCCTGATCCTGTAGCTCCAGCTATAAGCAGGTGAGGCTGTTTTTTAAGGTCCAGCATGACTATCTTGCCCAGAATATCTTTTCCCAGACCGACTTTTAGTTGCATATCCGCTTTCTGATAGTTTGAATCGTTAAAGATGTCACCGATAGTAACAGTTTCTCGTGAACGATTTGGAATCTCGACCCCAACGGCTGATTTTCCCGGTATTGGTGCAACGATTCGTACCCGGGATGCTGCTAAAGCCATTGCTATATCGTCTGATAAATTTGAAACCCTGTTTACCTTGATGCCAGCCGCGATTTGAATCTCATAGAGTGTAATAACTGGCCCTCTGTTAACCCTTGTTACTTTTGATTCAATACCAAAATCCTGTAAAGTTTTAACAAGAAGTACAGAGTTACGTTCAATTTCTTTTTGCCAAATGTGTGAATCTAGTTCCTGAGATACAGAAAAACAGTAAGACGGAATAATATACTCATCATTGACGTTATATGTGTGAAATTTATTGCGGTAATTATCGTATTCATCGTCGTCATCACAGGATTCAGTTCTAAGGTTTTTCGCGGACAGTTGTGATATATCTTTATCATTTTTTTCATCTACATGGACTGTATCAACCGTAGATTCTGGTGTTTCCAATTCAGCTGGTGGCTCATTAATTGCTTTCGCTAAAGACGCGGACTGATCAATCAGAGATTCACTTTCAAGAATATCTTTTTTATCATTGATATTATCATCCTCTGTATCGTACTCAAGATGTGTTTCTTCAGGTTGTTCACAGATCGTTTCTTTAAACTTGTCTTTATAAGTCTCGTCTTCATCAATAGTAAAACGATTTGAAGGTGCTTTGGCTATGGCGTCAAAAATGGAGGTCTCTTTTGCATTAACCGGTTGCATATTATTAACAACTTCTATTGGCTCATTGAAAGACTGTGTATTTGAATCAAGAAGAGATTCGTCAAATAGAACGTCTTTCATGAAAATACGTTTATCGCTTAAAGGGATTTCGATTTCGTTTATATCCATATTAAAATCAGGATCTTTTTTAAATTCATCAAGAAAGCTCCCGCTGCTTTCAAATGTTTTATCTGTAGAAAAAGGTGATGCAGTTGAAATGTGATTAAGATAATCATATGGTTGAGAATTTGATTCTACAATGGTCTCTTTTGTTATCCAGGGCAATTTGGCGTCTACATGAACCTTGATTTCGCTGTGCAAAGGTATATGAGTAAAGGAGGCCTTTTGTTCAAGTATCCGGGGTTTTTGCTCTATCGGGATACTCTTTTTTGATGAGTTTTTCAGGAAAGTGAACATGGGAACTCCTCGGGTTTTGATTAATAAAGGTATACCTGAAAAATAGAGACATACCACACTAATGATTATCGAAAGAAACAGGATTACCCTTGAGCTTGTTATTTTTAAAAAAAATGAACCAAAATAGAGACCTATATAACCGCTTTCTTGATTTACAGACGGGATTAGAAAAACATATTTACTGCTACGCCTAAAAGTCCGACCGCAATTGTATAAAAACCGAATACAGGAAAAGCAGTCTTTCTGATTATAATAAATAGAAGTCGCAAAGCCAAAAGAGCCGAAACAAAACAGGCCGCCGAACCAATACCAAGCGGAATAAAAAATGAACTATCCAGTCCTCTCGAAAAAGCTTTAACAGATTCCAGAAGGCCTGCTCCGGCAATAACGGGAATAGACATTAAAAAAGAGAAGCGAGCAGCTTTATCTGATTCGATTCCGCGTATCATTCCTCCGCTTATTGTCATACCCGCCCGGGATATTCCAGGCAATACAGCTACTGCCTGACAGCATCCTATCAGAAACGCGGTAAAAAATCCCATCTGCTCTAATTGTCGGTCTTTTCTTTTTATCCGTTTAGTATATAATAGTATTAAACCGTTAATAATTAGTAAAATTGAAACGGGCAAAAGAAACATCAAATTGTCTTCGATATATGATGAAAAAAGAAGGCCGATGATTGCCGCCGGGATAGAGGCGATAATGATATATGTACTGATTATTAGAGAATTATCAGAATAGTTCTTTTTAAAGAGAGCGCTAACAGAATCTATTACCAGTTTTATAATGTCTTTGCGGAAAAAAACGATAACAGCTGCAAGTGAGGCTAAATGTAGAGCTACGTTTATAAAGAGCATCTGATTATTGGCAACAGAATCTATAGAGTTTTTTATCCATGGTATTTGCTGTAAAATTACCAGATGTCCGGATGAGGATATAGGTAAAAATTCGGCGATTCCCTGTACTATACCGAGAGTGATAAAGGTGATAATAAGATTTCTCATCAACAAGCTCCTGCTTTATACTTCGATTACATATATTTCAATCAGCGGATTACTGCGTGTCTGTTTGAAAATCATTGATTTTAAACTTCTCCTCAGATTGACAGAAACGCCTTCCGGTGAAACCTGTTTCCCAAGAATCTTGTCAAGTCTGTATTCGGTCTCTTCCTGCAGCCGTTGCATAAATCTTGCGTCAAGTGAAGGTGAAAACCCTTTTGCTTTTACTACGGGTTTATGAACTAACATATTTTCCGCAAGAACAATGGATATTATCACTATTCCGTCTGCCGATATTGTCTGGCGATCCTTAATAATGTCACCGGAAATATCGCCCACATAATTTCCTTCTGAATAAACCGTTTTGATTGGAATATGGCTCTTTTTCTTGAAATAGCGGGGAGTCAGTTCCAAAACGTCACCGTTTTCGGCGACAATAATTCCCGAGGGTTTGATATCCATGTCTACAGCAAGTGAAGCGTGTGCTTTTAAATGTTTATGTTCACCGTGTATTGGCATAAAAAATTGTGGTTTCACAAGTCCCATCATCAGTTTCAGCTCTTCTTGTGAGGCATGACCCGATACATGAATATCCTTGGATTTTTCATAGTGTACTACTGTATCCTGTTTTATCAGTGAATTTATAACGACCCCTATGTCCCTCTCGTTACCTGGTATTACGGATGCTGTAATTATTACAGTATCACCGGTGCAACCTTTGAAGTGTTTATGAGTGCCGTTAGAGATTCGAGTCAAAGCTGACATCGGTTCGCCCTGTGTTCCGGTGCAAATAATGGTCTGTTTTTTTAAAGGAATTGTATTAACTTCGTTCAGTTCGGCTATCAGTGAATCATTATAGGTAAGATATCCCAAACTTCTGGCTATTTCGATATTCTTTTGCATTGTAAGACCGGAAATAATAACCTTTCGATTGTATTTCTGTGCCGCGTTAAGTATCTGCTGAATACGTGAAATATTTGAGGCAAATGTTGCGACGATGATCCGGGCTTTGGCCGTAGCAAAGATTTCAAAAAGTTTGCTGTTAAGTGCTTTTTCTGTTCCTGTATATCCGGGGCGTTCAGCGTTTGTGGAGTCTGACATAAGCAGCAGTACTCCCTCTTTACCAATTTCAGCGAATCTTGCAATATCCGTGCGTCGCCCATCTTCAGGAGTGTGATCTATTTTAAAATCGCCCGAGTGAACAATCGTTCCGGTTTTAGACCTGATAGCAAGACCCATTCCTCCCACAATAGAATGATTTACAGGGATACTCTCAACTTCAAAGCATCCTATTTCATGACGGTCACCGCCTTCCAGAATGTGAAACTCGGGTTCCTTGCCAACCGGACGTTCTTCGAGACGTTTTTTTATAAATCCAAGAGTCAGTTGTGATCCATAAACAGGAACCATAAACTTTTTCAAAAAAAAGGGAACGGCTCCAATATGGTCCTCATGTCCGTGTGTTATAACAAGACCTTTGATTTTTTCCCGGTTTTGTTCCAAATAGGAAAAATCCGGGATTACAAAATCAATTCCAGGCATCTCTGGTGTTGGAAACATAATTCCGCAATCGACGATTAAAATTGTGTTGTCACGTTCGAAAATAGTCATGTTACGCCCTATTGCATCGAGTCCTCCAATAGGGATGATTTTTACCGGTTTAAAGTTGGTACCGGGTTTTCTGTTGCTTTTTTTGTTAGTTTTTTTCATATACCTGTGTGTCCAAAACCTCCGGAGCCTCTTTCTGTTTGAGAAAGGTCTGTATCTTCACAAAAACAGGCACGGTACACCCTGGAAACGACCATTTGAGCTATTCGCATATGGTTGGTAATAGTAAAGCTATCCTTTCCCATATTCGTAGCTATGATTTTTAATTCTCCCCGGTAATCACTGTCGATAGTGCCGGGAGAATTTAACAGGGTTATTCCATGCTTAAGAGCTAAACCGCTACGAGGTCGAATCTGTACCTCATAGCCCTCCGGTATTTCCAGAAAAAGTCCGGTTGGTATTAAAGTTGTATCCCCTGGGTTGATGACTGTATCTTTATCAAGTAAAGAAAAAATGTCGGCTCCTGCGGATCCCTGACTTTGATACTCCGGCTCTTTGGCTCCTTTGGTTTTTTTAATTTTAATATTAATCATATAATTATTATAGGGAATGCAGCAATTATTCTGTTACAGAAAGTGAGACCTTTGAAACAGAAAATATTTAAGCTCCCAATTTTGTTCCATTTTTTGCAAAATAACCATAAAAATATCTTAAATTAGTTCCACCTGCTTTCGAAGGCAACAAAAAAGTGTATATTTGATGTAACTCTTTGTCAGATCAGGATTTAAGTATAAATAATAGTTTTATTTGCTTATTTATAAATCAAATTGTGTAAAAGACTATTGGTAATTATTACAACAGTTTGTCAATAGAAACGGTTAAGAAGGCATGCAATAATTGCTTTTTAGCCATGTTTAATCAAATAAGGGAAGATTTTAATGAATTTTATAAGAATTATTTCAATTATACTTATTCTTGGTTATGGATGTTCGTCCGGACAAAGCTCCAATCACTGGGGAGAACCAGCTCAGCAGATGGAAGGACTTCCGGAAAGCGTTATAGAGTATTTTCCATTAAAGAAAAGTGAAGATATGGTTTCTTTATCGTTTTTCTTCGATAACGAAACCCTGTCGAAAGAATGGATAGTAATTGGTGGTGATCCTGTGATAACCGGCAATCCCGTCATAGAAGGACCGTTTTCGTTATGTATAAGCCAATCGCTGCCTCAGGCAGCAAAGCGGGGTGGTGTTTCTCTTGTTTTAGATATTCCGGAAGGTGACTATTCGGTCTCTTTTTATTACAGAAACAGTCTTGATTCTGAAAATGGAGACTTTTTTGTGTTTGAAATAGACGGTGAGAAAAAGGTAGAGAGTACCGGTTTTTCAGATTTATGGCAAAAGCATACTTCTGTGTTCCGTTCAAATGGTGAAGTTATCGTGAGTTGGTATGTGACAGGCGGCTCGGGTGAACCGAATGAGCATCTTTATAATAAAGCCTGGATTGACTGTGTCAGTATAGTTCCTGACCAGGTTGTCAAGGTAGGAATTATTCCCGGAGGGCCGCAACTGGCGGTAGTAGACGAAACCACCATAGAGTACTTGGCAGTTGCCTTGCGAAGTGACAATTCTGTGAAAAATGGAATTGATTTTGATTATAATCTGGAATTTGATGGTGGCAGTGGAACATTTGATAATGGATTTTTTATTGGAACTTCACCTGGAAAGGTTTTTGTGACTGCGAAAACAGATACTTTAAGTGCGGTTTCAGAACCGATTACAGTTCTAAATAGTAATTATATCGCGCAAACCGTTGTATATAACGACACCTGTTACTCAGGTGCCCAAGCTGCCGGCGATGGATCTCCGCAGGTTATAAGTGATGACAAGATTGAGATAGAGTTGCCGGTTTATTCAAATTTTAAAGCGGATGCTTTTTTTACAGTTAAAGGTTGCAACCAATATACAGGAGCTGAGAAATATATTTTTGTTCGTGTAAAAAAAGGTGAATATGAGTATGATACATTCTTAAGTGGTGATTTTTATCAACGAATATGGCTCCCGTATGGCGCTGGGATTTATAATGTTGAGATATACAGATGTACCGTGCAGGCTGCGGCTGTTGATGAAGAGTATGATGGAGATATTTTTGTATATAGCTGGACAAATGAATCAGATATGCTCTATCGTTTTGAAATTGAAAATACACGAAATGAAGATGGAAAATTTCTTTACCCTTCAGGATATATACAATCAGATTCTGTTGAAATATACAATTTAATGCAAAAAGAGAGTTATTACCTTGGAGATGATCTTTTAAAACGTATTGTGAGACTTCACGACTATACGGTAGCATTTTTGCAATACGATATGGACTCCCTGACTCCGGCTCAAAGAAAGAAACAGGACGCGCTTTCGGTACTTAATTATCAAACAGCTGTTTGTGAGGGTTATGTTTCATTATATTCTGCCCTCCTTCGAGCCGCGGGAATTAGAACACTAGCGGTTGCCGGTACTGGATATCAGGGGGACTCTGGTCAATTGCATGCCTGGTGTAATGTTGAGTATAACAGCAACCTGTATCTTGTTGATGCTACATGGGATGACCCAAGGCCTGATGGCAGTAATTCCGGCTTTGTCAGCAGAAAATATTTGATGCTTGAGACCTTAACCGGGGACTATGGTAGCCATGAACCAGCCGATGAAAGACCCGGTCGTTATGGCAGTAGGCGGAGAGATAAATTTTTTGATATTTCTGTGCAGTGAATTTTTTTTGATTTTTAACTTTTATATGGTTATTTTCCACCTGAACCGTCTATTTTATGGCACCGTTTCAAACAGGGTCAAGATGTTTAAAAAAGATAATTGACGGTATATGTTAAAGGCAAATTAATTGTTTCAGCTGCTTTTTCCGCTCTATTTTGTCGAATGGAAGCGGAGGGTAACTGTTTAATTTAACATCCAGCGGGGCAGGCAATGAGCCCGTATGTCGGGAACCGGCGCTACCGTCTGTAAAAAACCGATTATTCTTCCGGAGGACGTAATGAGCAATACGACTCAATCACCACAAACATTTGAAACAAAAATGCAGAATATCTCTGAATATCTGAAAGAGCGGGTTCTTGATCCGGCGGAACAGGAGAAAAAAAACATTCTCGCTGAAGCCAGAGAGGAGAGCAGTCGAATTCTTGAAGAGGCCCGCAAAGAGGCCGGGAAGATTGTCGCTGAGGCCAGAGAACATGCCGAACGTGAAAAAAATTCTCTTCATTCAGCTTTGCGCATCGCTTCAAAACAGGCTATCGATACATTAAAATTGGCTCTGGAAAAATCAGTATTAAAACAGCTTGTTGCTGAACCCGTTTCCGGTGTTATTAGTTCGGAAGAAGTGGTAAAGTCGTTTATAGCCGAAGTAATAAAGACGACTGCCGGACAGAGTGCCGAGATTATGATTTCTGATGATTTAAAAAATAAAATATCTGATTACGTTAAGAATGAGATTATTGCCAAAAGCTCATCAAAAATAGCTCTCTCGGCAGAGAATGTTCCGTCCGGCTTTGCTGTAGTTCTTTCTGACAAGCAGCTTATGCTGGATTTTACCGAAGAGTCGCTAATAGAGCTTCTTTCCGGTTTTGTTCGAAGCGAATTGAGAGAATATCTTTTTGAAAAATAGCAGGTGCTTATGAAATTGAACTACTACATAGTAGGTTCGCTGCCTGCTTTGACCTGGGACGGCGATATTCGCGGAACTCTTCAAGAGTATCTTAACGAGAATGGTTGTATGCTTGATTCGTTTAATGATGGAATTGATAATATTCTTTTATACAATGAAATCCGCACGCTTGAGATGATATTGAACAATAACGAGGCGGAAATGTTTGATCCGTCCATTATATCAAAAGAGAGAGCAGTTGCTTTTTTAGAACAGCCCATGTTAAACAGACCGGATGAATATCCGGACTATATCGAAGACTACTTTGTAAGGTATGGTGATACGCCTTCTCGCCTGGATAATCTGAATGAGCTTTATCTCGATTATTTCACTACTCTATGTGATAGTGATATCCCTTTCTTCAAATTTTTTGGAAAAACCGCTCTGATTATACGAACCATTGTGTCTGCATATCGCCTTCAATCCAAAAACATCTCTTTGGATGAAAAACTCGTTGGAGACGAAGAGGTTGTACAGGCTATTATTGCCCATAAAAATTCAGCTGATTTTGGTCTTGCTCAAGTTTTTCCAGAGATAGGCCGTCTGCAATCGATCATGGAAAAAGATACTCTTGAGAAGGAGAAAGAGTTGGATCTATTTCTTCTTGATCTGTTATCAGAGTATAGAGCCGACGATCCTTTTGGAGATCATGTTATCTATTTATATATTTATTCACTTTTCTTGAGAGACCGCTGGGTTATGCTTGATAGCACAACGGCGGAAAGTATGGTACAGGAAATAATTCAGGGGTAAAGAGGAGAATCATCCATGGCATTAGAAAAAGCTACAGGTAAAATTGTTGCTGCACAGGGAAACCTGATGACAGTAGAGTTTACCGGAATTATACGGCAAAACGAGCTGGTTTATGTCAAGACCGGCGGTCAAAGCCTTAAAGGAGAGGTCATAGAGATTAATGGAAACCTTGCCAAGGTTCAGGTTTTTGAACCTACAAGAGGTGTTCGTTATGGAGACCTTGTAGAGTTTGATGAGGAGCTTCTTTCAGTAGAATTGGGTCCGGGATTGCTGAAAAGTATTTATGATGGTCTTCAGAACCCTCTTGAAGACGTTGCTAAAGAAGCCGGATATTTTCTTCCTCGCGGTATGTATCTGACACCGCTTGATCGAGAAAAAAAATGGTCATTTACACCGATGGTTAAGGCCGGAGACCCAGTCGAAAGAGCTTCTTATATTGGTTGGGTTCCTGAAGGTGTAATCGAACACAAGATAATGGTTCCTTTCAGGTTTCAGGGAAAGGGAACCATTGTCGAGATAAAAGATGCAGGCGAATATACAATTGATGATGAGATAGCGAAGATTAAAGATGAAAACGGAAATGTGCAATCCATAACAATGGCTCAAAAGTGGCCTTCAAAGTTTCCTCTTCGATTTGGTAAAAGACGTTATCCTGATCAACCGATTATTACAGGTTCGCGGATCATTGACGGACCTTTCCCGGTTGCTAAAGGCGGAACATTTTGTACTCCCGGTCCTTTCGGAGCAGGCAAGACAGTGTTGCAGCACCAGATTTCGAAAAACGCGGAGGCACAGGTTGTTATTGTTGTCGCTTGCGGAGAGCGTGCTGGTGAGGTTGTCGAAATATTACGAGAATTTCCTCTGCTTGATGACCCGCAAACAGGAAAAAAACTTATCGATAGAACATGTATTATTTGCAACACATCATCAATGCCGGTCGCGGCTCGTGAATCTTCAGTCTATGTTGGCACAACAATCGGTGAATATTATAGACAAATGGGTCTGGATACACTTCTTCTTGCAGACTCGACTTCACGATGGGCACAGGCCTTGCGCGAAATGAGTGGACGCCTTGAAGAGATCCCGGGCGAAGAGGCTTTCCCGGCCTACCTTTCATCCCGAATAGCAGAGTTTTACGAACGTGCCGGACTAATCGAAAATGTAATGGGCGACACAGGTTCTCTCACCATGGGGGGCGCTGTTTCTCCCGCAGGTGGTAACTTTGAAGAGCCTGTAACCCAGTCGACGCTTGCGGTTGTAGGCTGCTTTCTTGGTCTTTCAAGATCACGCTCAGATGCGCGGCGTTTCCCTGCTATTGACCCTCTAATATCGTGGTCCAAGTATTTTGACCGTTTTGGAGAAACAGGTGACGATGATCTTAAGAAGAAAGTAAAAATCATTCACAAGGCTCAGACTGTTTTGAAAGAGTCTGACGAGATAGGGAAAAAGATGTCCGTTGTTGGTGAAGAGGGTATTTCACTGGAAGACATTGTTGTTTTTCTAAAAGGTGAATTCTATGATTCGGTATTTTTACAGCAAAACGCCTTCGATAAAGTAGATACAACCTGCGATGTCAATCGTCAGCTTGAGTTGGCTGAGGTTGTCGGGACTGTAATAGACACAAAATTTAAATTTAACACAAGAGACGATGCAAGAAAATTCTTTGTGGATCTTTCTAACCAGGTGATACAGTGGAACTATACCGCTAAAGGAGATCCCGATTATAAAGTACAAAAAAATGCAATTTTAGAACAAGTCCGGGGTGAAAAAGAATGATTAAAGCATATAACAAAATAGAAAGAATTAAAGGTTCCATCGCCCAGGTTAAAGCCGAAGGTGTGTTTTTGGGCGAGCTGGCTCAGGTTAAAATGAAGAGTGGCGGCTCGACACTTGCAGAGGTTATCTCTTTTGATGGGGACAGGGTAAACCTCCAGATTTATCAGGGTACAAAAGGAGTCTCGACCGGTGATCAGACACGATTTATCGGCAAACCAATGCAGGTGCGCTTCGGCGATTCTCTTTTGGGCCGGGTCTTTAACGGTTCTGGCGACCCTATTGATGAAGGTCCCGAAGTCATGGAAGAGAGTGTTGATATAGGTGGTCCTTCTTTTAATCCGGCTCGCAGAATTATTCCGCGTCGAATGATTAAAACAAATATTCCCATGATAGATATGTTTAATACTTTGGTAATCTCTCAAAAGATTCCAATTTTTTCGATTCCGGGTGAACCATACAATGAACTGCTGGCGCGAATTGCAAGCCAGACAGATGCTGATATTATTGTACTTGGCGGTATGGGTCTTAAGTATGACGATTATGAATTTTTCCGCCAATATTTCACCAAATCGGGTGCTATGGAAAAGACATGTATGTTTGTACATATGGCTTCTGATCCTGTAGTTGAATGCCTTTTGGTCCCTGATATGGCTTTGGCCGTTGCAGAACAGTTTGCTGTACAGGATAAAAATGTACTGGTTCTGCTTACCGACATGACATCGTTCGCAGACGCTGGAAAGGAAATATCAATTTCAATGGAGATGGTTCCTTCTAACCGCGGTTATCCCGGATCACTCTATTCGGATCTTGCTTCACGTTACGAAAAAGCTGTCGATATTGATGGATCAGGTTCAATTACCCTGATTGCAGTAACCACAATGCCCGGCGATGATGTAACGCACCCTGTTCCTGACAATACCGGTTATATTACAGAAGGTCAGTTCTATCTGCATAATGGTGTTATTGATCCTTTTGGTTCTCTTTCAAGGTTAAAACAGCAGGTTATGGGTAAGGTAACACGTGAAGATCACGGTGACCTTGCAAACGCGATGATTAGATTATATGCCGACGCCAAAAAAGCCAGAGACCGTGAATCAATGGGTTTTAGATTGAGTGAATGGGATCAGAAACTTATTAAATTTTCTGTAATGTTTGAAGAAAGAATGATGGATCTTGGTGTGAACCTTGATATAGAGGATCAGCTTAATCTTGGCTGGGAGATACTTGCCTCATGTTTTGGAAAAAACGAAACAGGTATCAAGAATGAGTGGATACAAAAGTATGGAAAATGGTCCTGACAGGAGTATTTGATGGCCGAAATTAAATTAAATAAGACAGAGCTAAAGAGTCAGCAGATGCTGATGGATCAGCTTTCAAAATATCTTCCTACCTTGCAGCTGAAAAAGCAACAGTTGCAAGTTGAGGTAAACTCTGTTAAAAATTTCTTTGATGAATTGAATCAGAAAATGGATAAAATGAAAAATGATTTTTTATCCTGGTCCATTTTACTGTCGCAAAGGGAGCCGGTTGACATTAAAGAATTTTTAACTGTCGAAGAAGTTATCTCTTTGCAGGAAAACATCGCAGGTGTTGAGGTTCCTTTTTTTGATAAGATAATTTTTACCGATAGGGAATACTCATCGTTTTCGACACCGCTCTGGTTTGATAAAGCCATTGAATCATTAAAAGAATTAATTACTGTACGTGAACAGATGAGAATTACTGAGATAAGGCAGCAGCTTCTGGAAGAAGAGCTGCGCCAGACAAACATCAAGGTTAATCTTTTTGAAAAGCGTCTTATTCCGCGATGTAAAAACAATATTAAAAAAATTAAAATCTTTCTTGGCGATCAGGAGATTGCTTCCATTTGTAATGCCAAGATAGCAAAGGATAAACTTAAACGTAAAGAACTTACGGCGGAGGCAGTTTAAGTGATACAAAGGATGCAGAAGGTTCTCTTTGTGGGGCCGGAATCTAAAAAAGAAAATTTTCTAAAAAAACTACAAAAAGCCGGAGTTCTTCAAATTGATGACTATACGGGCTCAAAGTTTAACAAATCAGATAATTTTGTTGATACTGCCAAAACCGATCGGATTGTACAGTCTTGGAAATTATTAAAACAGTATCAAACTTTGGCTGATAATATTATGCACCACAACAACAAAACAGATGATATCTCTGCTGTTGTGGATGATGTGCTGGCAATCGAGCGGGAGCTTGGTGATCTTTATGATGAGCAAAAAAGTCTTGAAAGCAAGATTGCAATGATTGAACCCCTGGGTAATTTTGATCTTGATGTTATCAGGAATATAGAGAATCTTTCCTCTTCGATAATCCAGTTTTGGGAGGTTTCTGAAAAGAACTATTCCCGTCTTGATATTCCAAAGAAAGCTTTTGTAATTGAGGTTCAAAACAGAGGTGGCCGGATATATTTTATTACAATTTACCACAAAACTCTTCAGATAGACAAGACCTCTGAAATTGTTATAACTGAATCCTTAAAAGAACTGCAATATCAGCTTGTTAATAATGAACGTAAACAGAGCGAATTTAAGAATAAGCTTATTGATTTTACAGTATATCTTGACGATATTCATCTCTTGTATTTATCAGAACTAAACGAATTAAATTATAAGAAGGCTCTTGGTGCAATGATTACCCCTCTGGACGGGATGCTTTTTGCGTTGCAGGGATGGACATCAAAAGAAGATCTTGATTCGTTACGAAAATTGTCAGGTAATAATGAAGCGGAGCTTATAGAGATAGAGCCGGATAAGGGAGAAAAAGAGCCCACTCTTCTAAAAAACAAGGGGCTCGGTGAAATGGGACAGGATCTTGTTCTTTTTTATGATACTCCTTCAAGTAAAGAGTGGGATCCAAGCACATGGGTTTTTCTCTCTTTTATTGTGTTTTTCGCGATGATTATGGGAGATGGTGGATATGGCATTACGCTTTTTTCTTTATTACTCTTCTTTAGAATAAGGAATCGAAAGGCATCGGCTTCGACTAAAAGATTTTTGAATATGGGTATGGTTCTTACTTTTGCTACTTTTATTTATGGGGCGCTGTTTGATAATATCTATGGGGTCAATTTTTTTATACCCAAAGGGCTCTCTTTTCCAGAATTTATGCTTCCGGCAGTAGAGTGGATTAATAACTTCAAGGGGCTCGAAAGTGCGCAAAAGAATTCCGCGCTGATGAAAACATCGGTATTGATCGGCATGGTGCATATCTCGCTCTCGCTGATTTTGAAAGTGCTGCGCGATTTTTCTAATCGTGTTTTCATCAAACCTCTTTCGAATATTGCGTGGATCGCCATAATCTGGGCCTTCTATTTCTGGTATTCGTCGGGTGCACAGACTTCAGGTCTATTACAGACAACACCTGGATTGGTTTTGACAGCAGGCTTGGGAATTGTATTTTTAACAAGCGCCGGAACATTGCATCCTGGTAAATTGATAGTTGGCGGGCTTGGAGGAATATATAATGGAGTACAGTTTTTTTCAGATGTACTTAGTTATATACGAATTTTCGCACTGGGATTATCGGGTTCACTGATAGCAGTTGTTTTTAATGATTTAGCCGGAATGGTTTTTAATTCGGGAATGAATATATTTTTAGCCGGATTATTGGGTGCTTTGATTTTAATTTTTGGGCATCTTTTAAATATCGGGCTTTGTCTGATGGGCGCTGTGATTCACGGGCTTCGTTTAAATTTTCTTGAGTATTACAGGTGGTCTTTTGATGGTGACGGACGACCGTTTAAACCATTTTCGGATCTTTTGTTAAGGGGAGTTGCTGCTAAAAATCAGTAATTCTATGTCTTATTTTGAAATAATGAGCATTATGTCAGAGCAAAAAACAGGGTAATTAATACTCTGAAAAAATAAAGAGTACGCTCTTAAATGAATAAGGAGATTATATATGTCTGAATTGATTAATGCGCAGTTCGTAGGAGCTATTTTAGCGCTCGGTCTTGGAGCAATAGGAAGTTCGATAGGATGTGGTCTTGCGGGTATGACATCTCACGGCGTTATGGCAAAAGTAGACGAGGGGCATGGACTGATTCTTGGTCTATCTGCAATGCCGGCTTCGCAAACAATTTACGGGTTTGTTTTGATGATACTTCTTCAGGGCTCAACTGTTCAGGCGTCTACTGCCTTCGGTATCGGTCTTGGTGCTGGCTTGGCCTTTATGACCAGTGCAATTTATCAGGGAAAGGCTTGCAGCTCGGCGATTTTGGGAGTTTCGAAAAAATCCTCCATTAGCGGTAAGGTGTTTCTTGCACCGGGTATTGTAGAGTCGTTTGCTCTTTTTGCGCTTGTTGGTGGTATCGTTCTGCTTCAGGGGTAATAGATCATTATCGGTAATAGAGAGTATTTGAAAAATTAGTCGCTGCTGTTTGTATTGAAAAAGTATAAACCTGCCGGTTTTTCAATGCTCTCTGAGACTATTGCATATTCTTTGCTAAAGATCTATTTGTTAAAAAAGCCTGTGTTATTCCTTAGAAATCTTGTAAGACAAAACTTTCAAAATAACCATCAATTATGTATGAACATGGCATGAGTTATTGCTTTATCCAAGGAATAAATTTCTTCACGGTGCTCTGTAAGAGCCCGATCTTTTAAAATATTCTTCTTAACCACTGCTAATATCTCTTTTATCTGAAAAAGATCGGATTTTCTTGTTATTTGCCGATCTTCGATTAGCTGTTGAATATAGCCAAACTTGTATCGGCGAAAATAGATTTTCGTAAAAAAATCTATTCCGTAAATATTAAGTATGCGGTTGAGCGGATATTTCTGGGATTTGTCCGTGAAATCTGTATATTCTTCAGTGTCAACAGCCCTCATACCTTCCGGAATAATAGCTGAAATTGTCTGATCATTATTATCCGCAGATTCTGTTTTTAAATCTGTTTCGAACGACTTGTTCTCTTCGTTAAGTTCGGGAATATCCGAGTGCCAACGAAATCCTCTCTCGACAGCCAGCTCGATCATCTTTTTTTCCTGCCACTCGTGAGAATATGTTGTAAAATCCTTTTCGATCATTTTTTCGTATTCGCCGAGAATTATTGTCTTGTTTAGAATTTGTCCTATTTCTGTCATATTAATTGTATGCATTTGGCCGAAAAGTTCTTTGATTATTGACGCGGCACCCATGTTCTTGTGATATTGTTTTTCATAAAGAATAATAAGCTGTTTTTCAAAATAACTTTTAAGATTTCGTATAACACTCAACTCAGTTACTACAAATCCATCTATGCGGTCAATGTTTCTGGCTGTGTCCTCGGCGATAATTTCGATATGAAGTATTTTATGCGCGTCCAGAAGTATGGAGACAACTTGCGCGATTATATCTTTCGATACACCTAGCTGAGCCGATAGTATATTTTTAAGTTCATCAGAATGAATTATTGCCTGATTATTGCTGGCGTGATTGCGGGTTTCTATTTGCCTGAATACAGATTCGATAATGTCTTGAGATAGTTTCATTGACTCTTCCCAGTACAGTATTTTATTACATATACAGTTAACCAACACTCTTACGCGGTTGTCAATTCATAATATCACAAGGTGAATAATGAAACAAAATTTTATGTTGCGTTAAATTACCGGAATATTCAGAGTTGGCATATTTGATATATATTGGAGAATTTAGAAAATGAGTAATGAAGTGCTTTGGATTGTTTTTCTGATTGTTGACCTTCTATTTACATTAATAACATTTAAGGTATTTGGCAAAAAGGGTTTGTTTGCCTTAATAGCTGCAAATATTATTCTATGTAATATACAGGTTGCCAAAACAATAGATTTATTTGGTTTTACAGTTACCCTGGGAAATATTCTTTACGGTTCAATTTTTCTTTCTACAGACCTTCTTTCAGAGTTTTTTGGAAAAAAAGAGGCTCGTCAAGGAGTTATAATCGGATTTTTCTTCATGCTATTTATGACGGTAGTGATGCAACTGGCTCTTTTCTTTGTTCCAACGGAAGAAGGGCTGGTTGTACATGAAGCTTTAACAGTGATTTTTTCTGTAATGCCGCGTATTGCTGCCGGATCATTGGCTGCATATCTTGTTTCCCAGCTGCATGATGTCTGGGCATTCAATTTCTGGAAGGTGAAAACCGGCGGTAAAAAACTCTGGTTACGTAATAATCTATCCACTCTGGTTTCACAGGCTATTGATTCGCTTATCTTCTGTTTTATTGCTTTCTGGGGCATGGAGCAATCAATATTAATTGAAATAATTATTACAACTTATATAATGAAGGTTTTTGTTGCAATTGCCGATACTCCTTTTATATACATTGCAAAAAAAATATGTCCATCAGATCAGAATGCGTGATAAAGCGGTCATATATATCTATACAAGCGGGTTTCTTTCATGAAAAAAATCAGCGCAAAATTAAAATTCTGGGGAGTTAGAGGTTCAATACCTGTACCTGGAAATGATTTTGCGTGTTATGGAGGGAACACCTCTTGTGTGGAGCTGCGTTGCGGTGAAACCATTATTGTTCTGGATGCCGGAACCGGAATACGCCCTTTAGGTTTAAGTTATCTAAAAGAGTTTGGTGATAAACCGGTTCATTTTAATATTCTTATTTCGCATTCTCACTGGGATCACCTGCAGGGTTTTCCTTTTTTATCGCATATTTATATACCGGGTAATTCCGTCACGTTTTACGGAGGGCATACGGTCAATACTCTTGAAAAACTGGTTATGACTCAGCTATCCGAAGAGTTTCATCCAAAACAATTATACGAGTTGTCCGCAGATATAAAATTTGTTGAACTTAAAAAGAATAATTTTTCGATCAATGATGTTCAAATATCTTTTACGCATCTTCTTCATCCAGGATTATCGTTGGGTTATCGTATCTGTTATAAAAATCATGTGTTTGCTTATGTAACAGATAACGAAATTCTTGCGGATGAAAAAATGGCGCATCATAATTGGGAAAACATCGGTTCAATTATAAAAGGTGCCGATGTTGTTATTCATGACGCCCAATACACTGACGAGGAGTATAAATCAAAGCTGGGCTGGGGGCACTCTTCCATAGAAAACGTGGTAAAGATTTGCAACAAATTTCGCGTAAAGAACCTATATGCTTTCCATCATGATCCTTTGCACACGGATAAAGATATTAAAAAAATGATAAAAAACGCCCGCAAATTGGCTAATAAAGAATTAAAGGTTTATGCTGCTCGCGAAGGCGTAGAGCTTCTTTTTTACTAATCATTAGCCATTATCAGAAATATCCTCGGCAGATATCTCTTCTACTTCAAAAAAATCCGGAACCAACTCTTCAAAATGTTTATTTGTATCGAAATATTTTTTAGTTTGTACAAGATATAATGTACCATTATGCGCTATTAATAGATAATCATTAATAAGTCTTTTAATAGAGTAAAGACCTTTTTCCGAAAGCTGTTTTGTAAAAAATGTGTCAGTTATATGAAAATCATCGGCATCGACATAGAAAATTGTTTCACCGCTTATTGAAATATCCCTTAGAGTTTTAAATACTATTACCTGTTCCGGTTTGTCATATGTGAAAAAATGCCGGTATATAACCCAAGCTCCTGTTTTGCCGCCAATATACAATATTCGGTCATTCAAAAGAGCGAAAAATATGGATGTTGTTTTTTTGTTTTGAAACACCTTTTTGTTTGTGGTTAGTGAATAAAGAGAAAGATTATAAGAACCCGCGTTTCCTATGCAGACAGCAAGATGGTCTGAACGAATTTTTAATGACACGCGAAATTGATCTTTTTTGAAGGGTGCTGAAAAAGTCGTGTCAGGAAAGAGATTGTTAGCTTCTCCGCTGGAGATATCTGCGGTAAAGATTCTGTTATTGTAAAAATAATACAATGAATCACTTTCGACGTAAAAAGCGTCAATCGGTTTTTCTTCATCTTTAGTAAGTTCAATAGTATTGACCCGTTTGACAGTCTGTTCCCGGGTCTCTTCGTTTCTTCCAAATACAAAAAACTCGGCCTTGTATCCGTCGGAAGTACATAAAACTTTTGTTTCAGGGTTATACGAAGCATGAAGAATATCTTCGGACCAGGGTTCTTTAAAACCATCAGAAGTAATTATGGTAGTTAATGACTCTTTTTCAAGAATAATACAGTTATGCCCCGCAATATAATTATCAGCTTTATCAATTTGAACTGCACCTAGTGAATTGAAATAGTTTTCTTCAATAACAAGCCTGGCTTCCGGGTCTTTTGATTCGTTATATTTTAAAACAGCTTCCTGGAATTTTTCTTCGGGCGTTTTGGAACAGGAAAAACAAATAAGAAGTAGAAGAGGTAGAGCTTTTTTCATGTTTCAGATCCTTTAACTTTGGCCTTGCCTTTAATTTTTTCGATTGATTTTGACAGAAAATCCTTGGCATATAATTCAATTGATTTTGCGGTCGCCGCTGATTTTGCCTTTAATCCGTATCTTGACGTGGTTATGTATATGCCGGATTTACATTTTTCATCACGTAAAAGCCGCGAAAAGAAGTTAATATCGTTTTCTGAAATTTCGTGAGTTGATCTGGCAAAAAATATTAATATCGGCGGTTCATTAATTCTTTTAGTGTGATACACCTTGTAATAGGCCTGATTTTTATTCAAGAATGTTTTACTAATGATATTATAGTTCAAACGCGCAATAATTTCTCCCAGAAGCGGCTGAAGCGCGTCAAAAGAAGAAGTGAAAATTTGTTTCATGTAAACATCTTCCAGCAATGCTTTGTATTCATCAAGTTTAATCTGGGTGCTACGGTAGTTGGGCTGTTCGGACTGGATTTTTTCCCAGTGATGAACAGCTTCTTGTACTTTGTTATCCATCTCGTAAGATTCAGCCAAAAGATAACGAAATTCAATCGATTCTTCGTCTCGTGGCTTGAGGGAGCTTAAACCTGTTTCAAGGGTTGTTATGGCCTGGTCATAGTTTGCTGTTTCAAAATAAATTTCTCCAATGCGCATAAGACTTTTTCGAAACAGTTTGCTGTCTGTTTTGGACCTTTCAAACGATATTATGGCATTATCGTAGTCTTTTTTACCTTTCAGAATCAGCCCCAGGTAGTAGTGGGCTTCCTCTTGTTTGTATGGCCGTTCGATTGCTTTCAAAAGAAAATTTTCGGCATTATTATAATCCGCTATCTGGTAACATGAAATTCCTAAAGGTAAATAGCAATCATCAAGCGAGGGGTCTGAGTTGATAGCACGCATCAAAGCATCCTTGGCATCTTTATAACGGTTTTGTTTATAATAGCTTAAACCAAGCCTGTGATTAGCATTAATATCGTCTGGATTGAATGTCAGTATAATTTTATATTCATCAATTTCTTTTTTCCAGGCCTTTGTACTGTTATAAAGTTCTGCCAATTCGTAATGAATTTTAAGCTCGTTAACATGGCGGCTGAAATCGGGTGTTTGAAGAATAGCATTAAATTCGGAAATTGCCAGTACAAACTGTCCTTGTTGATGAAGCATTTGTGCCCGTAGATAACGTGCCGGAACATAGTCCTTTTTTTTGTTAAGAACAGTCTTGATTATTTCGCTGGCTTCCTTATCGTTGCCGTTTTTAATCATCTCCTGAGCCCTTCTGACACGGGCAGGCAGTCTCATGGTTTTATAATAATAGACAAAAGAGGAGATCAGAGAGACTATTATAAAAAAAAGGGTTATGTTGACTATATTCATATTTCTCTCTAATTGCTGAAAATATCAAAATCATCCAATGAATCAAGATTATCTATGAAATCAATAGATTCAGTTGTATCAAGGACGGAATCATTAATAGTATCGGCTGGAACGTCCGTGGATTTAAGGGAAAGTGCTTTGTCAGGGTCAACAATGTCAATTTCCTCTCTTTTGGACTCTTTCCATCTCTCATATATTTGCAAAAAGTCATATTTCATTTTTTTCCTGGTAATATTATCAAGATTCATTTTCTCGAAGAAATAGACCATTGTGTCCATATAGAAAGAGTCACGTTCCTGCTCTTCAAGAAGTTTTACCTCTTTAAGCGTAGTCTTGTTTTTTTCACAGATTGCTTCTATGCTCATACGAATCATTCCGCGAATGATTGATATCGATTTAGAAACCTTTGTTGATGTATAAGTTGCCAGGGCTCTGATCAAAACTTCCTGGTCAGGATAGCCAAAATTGTTGGACATTATTTTATTCCTTGGTTGACTGTGAAAAGTGCCTGTATTATTCATACAATATTATTTTGTTATAAAAAAAATCAGTAAATAATTAGGAGCTATTCAAAAAAAGACAATTTCATAGTAAAGGGGTAAATAAATAGTTCAAGAAAAAAAAATGAAAATTGCAATCTGTTCAAAAAATGACAAGATAGCCGATGGTAAAGGCTGGGTTTTTATAGCGTATCTGATATTAACGAAGAGAAACAAAGCCCGCAAAGGCGGAAGGATTGATCAGCCCTGAGCTTTTCTTTGAAAAATGGATAAAAAAAGACAGCCTGGATAAAGTCAAATATAACGGCCTTGATGATTGTATTAGATGCTGGCTCCAATGGAGATCGACGCAGCCCAACCATTGCCAGGATAAAATACAGCTGGTATTTCAATTCTTCCAGGGCCAAATTCGAAACCTAATCCGAATATCATTTTATATCTCAGGTATGAACCATGATCATCTGTTTTGCTGTCGGTTAACTTAAGTTTTGCCGGATTGTCTGAGGTAATCGGATTACCCTGATCATCAAAAGAGTTTGTTTTTATATCTGCGTCAGCATTTAATGTAGAACTGCCTAGATTCAGGTCTACACCGAAACCGGCAATAATGTTCAGAAAGTGGAAAGCATTTGCTGTTGTGACCAGATCAATGGGGGTTACTACATTGTACGTGTCCATTTTAAAGGAAACATCAGTTGAGGATTCGGTTGTGATTCCGTTGTCAGCAGTTACTTCCTTTTCTAATGTATCGGAAAAAAACGAAAGAGTTGCGCTGCTGTAGTAGATGCCTGTTCCGGCAGTTAGAGAACGTAACTGGAAAAAGGGATTTTGTACGGGTATTTCAAAAAGTTTATATCGTGCTCCAACACCAAACAGAAAAGAATCAAATTGAACATCGGTTATTAGAGAATCGGCTTTAAAATAACCGATCTTTGTGTTAAAGACAATACCTTTTATTTTAATAAAAGGTAAATTGTCGGCGTTGACATTGCAATCGACAGTAAATGCGTTTACAGCAAAGCTCGATTTTTTATCGTAACCCTGACGTATGTTGTTAGGAAATTCTTCCAAAACAAAAGGGTTTTCAGCGCCAGCCGCGAATCCAATACTGACAGAGCCTAATCGGCTGTCCATTGCTGAAAAGAGCGATCCATTAAGGAAAAGGCCACCTGCCGCGTTATGGGTTGCCTGGGCAAGATTATTCTGCTTTCCTGACAGCATGATAATTGAATCTTCATTTATGTCTTCTGCTATTTCACTCATCTGCTCGTTAATGGTGTCAGTAATTTCGGGGGTAGCATAAGAACCTTCCGTTACGGTGACAGTTCCAGATTGTGCAGAAAAAACAGGTAAAAGCAGTATGATAATAGATAAATGAATTTTTTTCATTGAACTACTCCGGCTAATAAAAAGTTATTATCTGAAAATTTATATTATTGTCTTTAATCTATCTTTAAACGGCATGACCGTTACGTAAATGATAATTTTCAGAAGATCCCTTAGCAAATATATTATTCATTCATAATAAAAAATAGTATAAAATTATCTATTATAAAAAAAAAGCCTGAAATATCAGGCTTTTTTTTTAAAGAAATACAGGAGTTAAAATAAGCCAAATTGCATTTTGAGCATGCCATATCTGTAATATACAGCAATTAAACTGTATTGATAGTAATACCGTCATCTTTCGAACTTATTTTTACTGTTGATCCCGGTAATATTTCTCTTGAAAGTATTTTAAGAGAAAGCGGATTAAGAAGCTCTCTTTGAATTGTACGTTTTAATGGACGCGCTCCAAATTGGGGGTCCCAGCCTTTTTTTGCCAGAATCGCAAGTGCGTCTTTTGATATTTCAAGTTCAATATTCTGTTGTTTTTTAAGCCGCTGTGCAAGCATTACCAGTTGAAGCTTTACAATGCCTGCTATATGATCTTTGCTTAACGGATTAAATATAATTGTCTCGTCAACCCGATTAATAAATTCGGGTTTAAAGTGCATTTTAAGTTCCCGGTGAACATTTTCGTTTCTTGTTTCTATGGGTATCGATTCATCACTGATATATGTCGACCCAATGTTTGATGTCATAATAATGATTGTATTACGAAAATCTATGGTTCTACCTTTGGAGTCAGTTAATCTGCCGTCATCAAGAATTTGTAAAAATATGTTGAAAACATCCGGATGTGCTTTTTCTATCTCATCAAAGAGAATTACAGAATACGGGTGACGCCGAACAGATTCGGTTAACTGACCTCCTTCATCATATCCGACATATCCCGGAGGGGCTCCGATTAATCGTGCTACGGCATGTTTTTCCATGTATTCGCTCATATCGATACGAACTATGGCTCTTTCATCATTAAATAAAAACTCGGCTACGGCTTTTGCTGTTTCAGTTTTGCCCACACCTGTTGGACCAAGAAAAATAAACGTGCCTACTGGTTTATCCGGATCCTGTATGCCGGATCTAGAGCGTCTTACAGAATCAGAAATGGCTGTAATTGCCTGGTGTTGACCGACCACCCGTTTTTCAAGCAATGATTCCATTTTAAGTAGTTTCTGGGTTTCACCTTCAAGCATTTTTGACACCGGAATTCCTGTCCAGCGAGCTACAACAGAGGCTATTTCTTCTTCGCCTACCTCTTCTTTCAGCAATTTTTTTTGCGACTGTATTTCAGATAATGCTAATTGCTGTACCTGAAGATATTTTTCAAGTTCTACAATTTTTCCGTACCTGATTTCTGCCACGCGGTTAAGATCTCCGGCTCTTTCGGCCTGTTGTTCTTCGTTACGCAGATGTTCTATTTCTTCTTTTGCTCTACGCACACCTGTAATTATTTCTTTTTCATTTTGCCATTGAGCCATAAGTGTGCTTTTCTTCTCATTGAGATTAGCCAGTTCCTGTTCTATTTTATCAAGATGCTCTTTTGATGTGGCATCTTTCTCTTTTTTGACTGCTTCACGTTCGATAATAAGCTGGCGGCTTCTTCTTTCAATTTCATCAATTTCAATAGGCATTGAGTCGATTTCCATTTTTATCAATGAAGCTGATTCGTCTATGAGATCTACAGCCTTATCCGGTAAAAACCGGTTAGTTATATAGCGGTCAGAAAGAATGGCAGCAGCAACAACGGCCGCATCAGAGATGCGTACTCCATGGTGCACCTCATACCGTTCTTTTAGTCCGCGTAAAATTGCTATTGTGTCTTCCACAGAAGGCTCCGATGTCATTACAGGTTGAAATCGTCTTTCAAGGGCTTTATCTTTTTCGATATACTTTTGATACTCGTCCAGAGTTGTTGCGCCGATACACTGAAGCTCGCCCCTTGCCAGTGCCGGTTTAAGCATATTTGATGCATCAACAGAACCTTCAGAAGCGCCTGCTCCAACCAGTGTATGAAGCTCATCAATAAACAGAACTACTTCGCCGGCTGAACTTTCGACCTCTTCAATAACAGATTTCAACCGTTCTTCGAATTCACCGCGGTATTTGGCACCGGCAATAAGTGCTCCCATATCAAGCGATACAACCCTCTTGTCTCGCAGGTTTTCAGGTATGTCACCGCTTACAATACGTTGCGCGAGTCCTTCGATTATCGCTGTTTTACCAACTCCCGGCTCACCTATCAGAACAGGATTGTTTTTAGTTCGTCTTGTTAGCACCTGCATAACACGGCGTATCTCGTCGTCACGACCGATTACGGGATCAAGTTTGTTTTGTCTGGCAAGTCGTGTCAAATCACGGGCAAATTTTTCTAAAGCGTTATATTTGTCTTCCGCGTTCTCGTCATTCACCGACCGGTTTCCACGTATTTCCGATAGTACTCGAAGTACGTTTTCATAGTTGAATCCGTTAGCGTGCAGTATCTTATATGAGGCTGTATTTTTAACCAGGGTAAGAGCAAGAACCAGGTGTTCACTGCTCAAAAACTTGTCCTGAAGTTTTTGAGCTTCATTCCAGGCTGTATTCATGATTTCCCTGAAGGTTTGTGACAGCGATCCGCCACCTGGGCCTGCTCCAGTAACACGAGGAAGTTTTTTTACTGCTTCACTGCATTCAGATGCAATCAGGTCGACAGGAACGCCGATTTTTTGACACATGGATATGAAAATCGATCCGTCTTGCTGTGTTAAAGCAGTAAGCAAGTGAATTGGCTGAACTTCTGGATGATCCGATTTGGTTGCATTTTCTTGAGCAAGAGCTATAAGCTCCTGAGCCTTTATGGTTAGTTTATCCATTCTCATAATTACGACCTCCAATTTAGCACTCAACATATAAGAGTGCTAACAAAATGTACAAATATATTGTTATTTCGTCAATGCTTTTTTTAGCAAAATAGCTGACTGCATGCTTATCGCGTTACGAAACAGAATAAAAATACCGATAAATAATAGAACGGGTGAGTTCTAAAAATTACCATTATTCCGGTTTAAATAATGTTTATAAGCATTCTTTAAAGGAGTTATTGCATTTTTACTGTTGATACGTTACTGATTACAGGATCATGTAAAGATGAAGCAACGATTAAACAGAAATGAACACAAAATCGGGACGTATCCCAAAAAATATAAATTAAGGTTTTTGCAATGATAAATCCTGACAGTCGTTTTAAGATTATCTGGGAAGTATATATACTTCTACTTACTATAGTTGTTGCCGTTCAGGCACCGTTGATGATTGTATTTGAGATTAATCCAAAAGGAGTATTGTTCTTTTTTGATATGGTAATCAGTTTTTCATTTATGGTTGATATAATACTTAATTTTAATACCAAGATAATTGAAAAACGCAGGGTTATAGAAGACCGGAAGGGGGTAACAAAAGCATACCTTAAAGGTTGGTTCTGGATTGATTTTCTTGCGACAATTCCCTTCGATATTTTTTACGTAACCTTTCAACTTGGATCGTTATCAAGAATTCTAAGATTATTCAGATTGGCGCGGCTTTTTAGACTTTTGCGATTGATTCGAATAGCACAAACAATGAAACGTGTTAACAATTCAAATCTGTTTAACCCAAGTGTATTAAGACTTGTGTTTATGGTCTTTTGGATTTTTTTTGCGGCACATTTTATCGCATCAGCGTGGATTGTTATATTGGGAAATCCAAATAATCTGGATAATGTAACACGATATATTAGATCTGTTTACTGGACTGTTACCACCTTGACCACTATTGGGTATGGTGATATAACACCGGTTACAAATGCCCAAACGATGTTTGTAATTATAATCGAGATTATGGGTGCCGGTATGTATGGTTTTATAATTGGTAATATCGCGAACCTGATTGCCAATATTGATATAGCCAAGGCTCAGTATAAGGAGAAACTCGAGAAGATTAATACCTTTATGAAGTATCGCAATCTTCCTTCACCATTACAAAACCGTATAAATGAGTATTACAACTATCTTTGGGAGAGCAGACGCGGATACGATGAAAGCTCAGTTCTTCTGGATTTACCAATTTCATTAAAGACTCAGGTTGCACTGTATATTAATAAGGACATTATAGCAAAGGTGCCAATTTTTAAAGGCGCCGAGGAAGCATTTATCAAGGAGGTAATTTTGAATCTTGAGCCGGTTGTGTTTACGCCGGGAGACACAATTGTTTACAAAGGCGACATTGGTTTTGATATGTTTTTTATAAGCAAGGGATCTGTAGATGTTGTTTCAGAGGATGAATCCGTTGTTTACGCGACCTTAACTGCCGGACAATTTTTTGGAGAAATTGCTCTTTTATTTTCTTCTCCGAGAACCGCAACAATAAAAGCGCGAGAATATTGTGATATGTACAGATTAAAAAAAGAGATCTTTGATGATATTCTTGAGCGATATCCTGATTTTGAAAAGCAGATCAAGGAGTTGGCGGACAAGCGAAAGGCCGAAATTATGGCGGAACAGATAGGAAATAATAAAAATATTAAAACGGAAGCAGTAGATTCTCCGGATACTGTTATAAATTTACGGGCTGAAAGGTCAGAAAATGGCATTACGCTTTTATGGAACGGGCCGCACGGTGAAGTTCCCTGTCATTACGAGATAATTCGCAAACAATCGGATAACCGATGGAAGATACTTGACTCTTCGGTTAAGGCTGAAAGTTTTTCTGATAAAGACGCTGATCCAGACGAAGTGAATGTTTATAAGGTTAGAGCCGTAAACGTAGGTGGACCTGGTCCATGGAGCAGTTCGGTTAAAGTTTGATTCTGATTCATTTACCAATAGTTGCAAAGTTGAGTGAATCATATTGTTAGTAAAATATTTTATCAAAAAAGTGATTTCTGTATAATAATTCCATTTTGTTTTAAAAATTCTTCTGTTTTACTGCATACAGGTGCCGTTGTGCGTAGAGAGACTGTTGTATAAGGAAGTTTTTTACGTATTTTATCGGCTATTTGTAAAATTTTTTCCCCATCTTTCATAATGATTCTACTTTTAACTATCTTTACAATAGCTATATGATCAGGTGTAACTTGTTGTAGAACTGTTGAAGGCGGAAGTTCAAAATCACGGGCATCAAGATTTTGCATGGTTGCTCCTGTTTTTTGATATAATTGAAATTTTTTGCTTGTATCGATCTAACAAGAATTAAATCATTAATTAAATCTTGAAAATTTCAATTAAAATAAAGCGGTCTTGCGATTATTTGGCAAGTCATGTTTTGTTGGTTTCGTGCTTAATGATAAGAATTTAGCTGGACTGTTGTTCATAATAAACAGTATGTTTGCTATTACGTACGTGTGCCGGAGAACTTATTTATGAAAAAACTAGTAGCCCTATCGTTGTTCTTTGTGTTTACCATAAATCTTTATCCGTCAAGCGAACTTGATTATGAAACTTATCTGGGTTTCGTAAAAAACAATTTGCCCGAATTGATTAAAACCCGGATAAATGAAGAGATTGCACGACGTGAAGTTCAAAAAGCAAGTGGCATAAACGATACAAAAATTAATAGTTCGTTATACTATTATAAAAATGACCCAACACAGGTACAACAGTCGCAGGGAGTCGAAAATACTACCGGGCTAACCGGAGAGGCTGAAGTATCAAAAAAAATTCTTCCCAGCGGAACGGAACTTTTCGGAGGAGCCGCATTATCGAGATCGGTTGTTGACAGAGATCCGCAACAGACTGCTTATCAGCCTTCTTTAACATTAGGAGTCAGACAACCCCTGCTTTATAATTTTCTTGGAAGTGTAGACAGATTTTCGGAACAAAACGCCAGACTTGGATATGAAATTGAACGTATACAGACGAAAATTACAGAAAAATCTCTGCTTAACAGCTATGCTCTGTTATATCATCAATGGATTATATATTCGCGAATTGCTGAAATAAATAGAAAAGGCGTTGTTAATGCGCGCACTGTCTATAATCAGATGTTGCGTAAAAAGAGAAGCGGATTGGCCGAAAACGACGAGGTTCAAAAATCGTATTCATCTTTACTTTCGTTTAGACAGAAGCATGAACAAAGCTTGATCGATGAAATGCAAGTCCGAGAAAAAATTGCTGTATTAACAGGTCTGGATTACATCAAGCCTGAATCGAGTCAATTTGACAGGCAATATTCTCTAGTGAAAAAGTTTTCTTTTGATTTGCGTAATTTCGATACAACAACATCTTCAAAATACATTGATCTTCTGGCCGAAAGAATGAAACTGAGTCGTGAAACCGCAGAAAACAAACTTATGCCTCAAGTTGATGCAGTTGCTTCTGTTACGAAATGGGATGAAAACGATACTCTTTCAGATTCTGTCTCGTATGGTAAAACGGATTACAAAATCGGGATTGAGCTGTCCCACTCTTTTGGAAACAATAGCGCTGAAGCAGAGTACGAAATATCAAAATTGGAAATTGCCAAAATTCAGGAAGATATGCGATCCGCGATAAACTCATTTAATACAGAAATAAGACAGATGCGAGACGAATCTGAAAGAATAAAAACCATAATAATCTATAAAGAGAGAAATATCAGGTCTTTGAGGTCACAGTTGGCTACCGAAACACAGAAATATCAGTCAGCCAGAATAGATCTGGCATATCTGATTAATACCAGAAACAGCATTGCTGCCGAAGAGAGCTCTCTGCTCTTGCAGAAATATAATTTAATATCTCTCTATTATGCGTATTCTGAACTGGTTGAATAAAAAATGCTTAAAATGAAATAATGAAATGTGAAAAATTTTGTCAGGTCTGTTCTTTTTTGCTATATTGTAAATGAGATATATATATGGCCGGAAACAAAAGCAGATCCTTGCGAAATATGAAAATTGTGAGTCTTATTGATTATCGCCAGAAAAAGCTGAAGGATCAGTATAATCAAGACTGTCTTGATGAAGAAAATTTTATCATGGAATCTATTTTTGAACTAGCTCGTGATTATGATGATGAGCGGGAATGGCGAAATAATTATATTCTGAATATTATTAATTCTGACGAGTTTGTTGATGATTATTTTTTTGGCAGGGAGTGGAACGAGAACGATAGACTTGTTAAGTATTTACTGATGATGATGCCCGGTTATAACCCGGAAAAACTATATACTTCAAACGATATTGATCTTCTCATGGTTGAGGGGAAATTCCCTGTTGATTAAATAGAGCTACTGCTATTAGAAATTCTTTTTAAAAATTAAACCTCAAAATCTTTATGTCTTTTCAATGGAGTTCTGATGAATCCTTCCAAGATAATTTGTGTCGGTCTGAACTATAAGCGTCACGCAGCAGAATTATCGCTGTCTGTTCCCGAAGAGCCGGTTATTTTTTTAAAACCTCCGAGTTCTATAATAGGATCTGGCGATTTGATACATTATCCCGACAAAGTAACCAGAGTTGATTATGAGGCAGAACTGGGAGTTGTTATTCATAAAACCTGCCGTAATGTGGACAAGGATTCGGCTCTTAGATATATTTATGGCTACTGTTGTGTTAATGATGTCACGGCACGTGATATTCAAACCAAAGAGGTTCAGTGGACCAGAGCAAAATCGTACGATACTTTCTGTCCGGTCGGCAGTATCGTAAAAAAAGAGAATGTCGATCCGTCAAACCTGAAGATATGCTCGTATGTTAATGACGGGATAAAGCAGAATTCGAATACCTCTGATATGATTTTTACGGTTGCAGAGTGCATATCCTTTATTTCAAGCATAATGACACTGTTGCCGGGGGATCTGATTCTTACCGGTACTCCGGAAGGCATAGGGCCTTTAAACAGGGGCGATCAGGTGCGAATTGAAATAGAAGGTTTCCCGGTTCTGATAAATAGTGTTAGTTGAAAAGGATATAGGTGGTTTTTTCGAAGATTTTGATTGTATTTATGTTTACAAATGATTATATGGAATAACTATGGTGTAAATAATTGTTTTAGGAACAACGTCCGAGGAATATACCGCTATTATCCTGCCCCTGGTTTTATCAGATTCATTATTATCAGAACTTTTCGCCAGTAGATCATAAATCAGCAGAATAGAACAGCAGTGCTTTTTTTAGGTAAACAATGCAAATGTTCCAAAATAAATGGACAATTTGGAGAAATAATGATGACTTTTGACACAATGGGGCTTGGCCCTCTGATTTTGGATGCTATTGATAATCTGGGTTTTGCCACACCTACGCCTGTTCAGGAGAAAGTAATACCATTTGTATTGCAAAACCGGCGCGATTTAACAGCGCTTGCTCAAACCGGTACAGGCAAAACCGCAGCTTTTGGTTTGCCTATACTTGAACAGGTTAGTGAAAATAAAAATGTGCAGGCGCTGATTCTTGCCCCGACCAGAGAATTATGTATACAAATATCAAAAGATATGCTCTCTTTTGCAAGATTCAAACCAGAGATAAATATTGTACCAGTTTATGGTGGAGAGAAAATTGAGTTACAGATTAATAAACTAAAAAGGGGTGCTCAAATCGTTGTTGGAACGCCCGGCCGTCTTAACGACATGCTTCGCCGTAAATATCTGGATGTCTCTTCAATTAAATGGCTTGTTCTGGACGAGGCCGACGAGATGCTTACAATGGGTTTTCGGGAAGAGCTGGAATCGATTTTAATGACAACTCCTGATACAAAACAGACTCTTCTCTTTTCGGCAACAATGCCCGATTCTTTAAAAGACAACTTTATGAAAAACCCGGAAGAGATTGTGATTGGCAAGAGAAATGCCGGTAACACAAATATTGAACACCGGGTTTATATGGTTAAGTCACCAGATCGTTATTTGGCTTTAAAAAGGGTTGTCGATAATGCTCCCGATATTTACGGAATAGTTTTTTGCCGCACAAGAAACGAGACAAAAGAAGTTTCTGACAAGCTGATTAAAGATGGATACAGTTGTGACGCGCTTCATGGTGAATTAACGCAGGCTCAGCGCGATCATGTTATGAAGAGATTCAGAGAAAAGCATTTACGTCTTTTAATTGCTACCGATGTCGCCGCACGTGGATTGGATGTAAATGACCTGACACACGTTATCAATTACAATTTGCCGGATGATGTTGAAGTTTATACTCACAGGTCAGGGCGAACCGGAAGAGCCGGCAAAAACGGTGTTTCCGCTGTAATTGTTAATACTCGTGAACAGAGAAAAATAGAGCAGATAGAACGGACAATGAAGATTCATTTTGAGAGGGCTCTTGTGCCTGGAGGCCGCGAAATTTGTGAAACAAGGCTGTTTGACCTTATCCGTCGAGTAGAAGAGGTTAAACTTAAGGATGAACAGATTAATACTTTTATAGAACCGATTATTGAAAAACTGTCATGTTTTGAAAGGGATGAACTGATTAAGCGTTTTGTTTCTGTCGAATTTAACAGCTTTCTTGAATATTACAAAAACGCTAAAGATATAAATGCTCAAAGTTCAGGAAACTCAAGAGACAGGGGGAGCGGTTTTGGAAGAAGAGATTCGTCATCAAGATTTTCTTCTGATAAACGACGTTCCGGCCCCGGAAGAGGCAGAAATAGTCGCAGTGAAGGCTCAACTTCCGGCCGGTCACCTTATGAGAAAAAACGAAATCCGGATGAGAGTTATAGCCGATTATATATGAATGCCGGACGAAAGGATGGAATGGGGGTTGTTGACCTTATCAGTTTGTTAAAAGAAAAAACTCGCATGAGGAATATAGAAGTCGGAAAAGTTGACATAATGGATAAGTTGACTTTTTTTGAAGTTCTAAAGAAAGACGAAAAACTTGTAGTTTCTTCTTTGAAAAACACTGTATTGGGAGCAAGGGCTGTCAGGGTAGAGCCCGCCGATGAAAACAAGACAGTAACAAGGAAAGACCGATCTTCCGGCGGAGCAAAAATTGAGCGTAGTTCAAAACCCAGGGGCACATCAAAAAAACCGGTCGGCTCTTCAAGAAAAAAAGACTAATCAAACAAGACAGACTATCACACTATCTGTTTGACTGTCTGTCTTAAAAAAACTAACAATTATATAAAGGAGACGGAGTTATTCAATAACTGGTCTTATTACGTCCCGAATGCTTGGCGTTGTAAAGAAGTTTGTCTGCTCTATTGATTGTTGCATCAATATCTTCTGTATCCTGGTAAACAGTCACTCCTGCACTAATTGTTATTGTAATTGGTGTATTGTTAAAATAAAAAATTGTTTTGTTAATAGTCTTTCGAATTTTGTCTAGAATTTCTACTGCTTCTTTAAGAGGGCAGTTTCTCAAAAGAATCAGAAATTCTTCACCACCCCATCTGAAAAGAATATCACTCTCTCTAATGGAAGCTTTTATTATTTCAGTTGATTTCCTTAACACCTGGTCTCCGGCAGTATGACCGTATGTGTCATTAATGCCTTTAAAAAAATCAAGATCTAAAATTGAAAGAGCAAAAGGCTGTTTTGAACGTATGCTCTCTTTCCTCATAATCTCGATATACAGGTCGAATGCTGTGCGGTTATAGGTATCTGTTAACTTGTCGGTTGTGGCCAGCAGTCTCATTTTTCTGTTGTAACGGGACATCAGAAAAAGCATTATCATCAGGATTATTGTACAGATAAGAATGCTGACCGCGATATTTATATATAAGGAAATCTTTATATTTGCTGTGATGTTGTTTTCTATCTGTTCGACAATAAGTATCCAGTTTAATTCTGGAATATAACGGCTGTTAATATGAATAATTTCGCCGTGATTCTCGACCATAAATGATTGCGGTGATTTTGACAGTATCAGCTTCTCTTTGCCCAGAAGTCCGGGAATACTGCCGATTTTTGCGCCCAGCAAACCGGTTTTTGAACTGTAAAGCACGACTCTGCCCTTCGTGTCGGAAAGATAGATGTTTTTGCCGTATTTATTATGATAATAGTCAATAACCTGGCTAACTGTTTCAACCGGGACTCCGACGCCGGTTACGCCGATGAATTTGCCTTTTTTATCAAACATTTTCTGGTTAAAAAATATTGAATGAGTGTTGTTGTTTGCTGCATCTGAAGCTATATTTATGTCAAAAGAATTACTGTTTTTCTTAAGATTATAGTACCAGTTGTCACGTGGGTCTTCGAGCGATACTGTTTTTAATATTCCGGCGTGAGAATAGTACTTCTTTGAGTTTTCAGAAATTACAAAAGCCGAGCTTAATCCTAAATTTTGAACGTACTGTTCCAGATAATATTCTACCCGGTTAAGTTCTTTTTCTCCTGAAAGCAGCCACTCTTTTAAAAATATATCGTTTGCCATTGTTGATGATATGTATTTTGAAGCAAGCAGATCGCTTTTGATCTCGGAATAGATCGTACTGGTGGTGAGAGGTATTTCGTTGCTTGTAATCTGAGACCGCAGGGAATGCCTGGAGACAAAAAAGCTGGATAATGTGGTCAAAATAAAACCGAACATCAGAATAATTATTGTTAAAGATATATATAACTTTGTTCTAATCACACAATTCTCCGTTAAGTAAAAAAGGAATTACGCCATTGTTCTCTAAGGTGCCCTGATATATTTAAATGTTTCAAAAATATAAGAAACTTTTAAAACAATATCAACATACAATTACCCGGGGTTTGAAGAGAATTTTGAAAAAACATGATATTTTTCAAAAATATAATCTTGCTGTGTTAATTCCGGTGTGCCGGGAGGCATACACTTGTTAATCCTGGCGATTTTTTAAAAATTTAATTGTCTAAAAACTTATCTATATAAGACTGTTGTCATAACCGGAAAATATACAAACTAACCAGGAAGATATATATATGAAAGAGAATTTGGCTACAGTCTATAATTCAAGTGAAATAGAGAAAGATGCATTGAAAAGCTGGTCAGAATCGGACAGTTTTTCCGCTGATCCTTCAAAACCGGGTGATCCTTTTGCAATTGTGATTCCTCCGCCGAACGTAACAGCGGCATTGCACCTCGGGCATGCTCTTAACAACACTTTGCAGGATATTCTGATACGTAAAAACCGTATGGAAGGAAAAAATACATTATGGATGCCCGGAACTGATCACGCGGGAATCGCCACTCAAACGGTTGTCGAAAAAAGAATACTCGCAGAAGAAGGGAAAAAGCGAACAGATTTTGAACGGGAAGAGTTTGTTGCCAGAGTACAGCAGTGGAAGGATGAATACGAGGAGCGTATTATAAATCAGCTTAAGGCCATGGGGTGCAGCTGTGACTGGAATAGAACCCGTTTTACCATGGATAAAGTTTGCGCAAAGGCAGTAAGGGAAATATTCTTTCGTCTTTTTGATGACGGTTTGATTTATCGTGGGAAAAGACTGGTTAACTGGGATCCCGCTACACAGACCGTTTTGGCTGATGATGAAGTTGAGCATGAAACCATAGAGGGCTTTTTCTGGTATCTAAAATATCCTCTGGTTGATCCTGTAGAGATTAACGGAGAGAAAATAACACATATTACTGTCGCTACCACCCGTCCTGAGACAATGCTGGGCGATACCGGTATAGCTATGAATCCCTCAGATCCAAGAGCGGAAAAGCTGACAGGTAAAATGGTAAAATTACCTATTGTCGGGCGTGAGATTCCTATTGTTGCAGATCTTCACGTTGTTTTACCTGATCCTGAAAGCAGTGACGAGAAGGCCAGGTTCAGTACTGGATTTTTAAAAGTTACTCCGGCACACGACCCCTACGACTGGGAAATTGGTGTTCGTCATAATTTAAAGGTTATTAATATTATGGCTCCGGACGGATCGATCAGTGATTCACACGGTTGGGATGATGCTGTTGGTACCGAAGGTGAGCAATTTGTTGGTATGGACCGGTTCGAAGCAAGAGCAGCGATTGTGGACTGGTTCCGAAACGAAGATCTTTTGGAACAGGTTAAAGAGTACGCCCATGATGTGGGGCATAGTTATCGAAGCCATGTTCCTATCGAGCCGTATCTGTCGGATCAATGGTATATTGCTGTAAAGAAACCTGTTGAAAGACTGGAAGAAAAATTCGGAACTGACAAAATCGGCGAAACCGGGATAGCACAGAACTCTCTTGCCGGAATGGCGTTAAAACCGCTTCTTGATGAAAAGCTGACAATAATTCCTGACCGCTACAACAAAAATTACAGAGTGTGGCTGGAGAATTTGCGTGACTGGCCGATAAGCCGTCAGTTGTGGTGGGGACATCAGATCCCTGTTTGGAGTAAAGCCGGTAAGCATGAAAACATTTTCGGTGATGCTGTACGATTGCTGGTTTTCGATTCGGCCGAGGGACCAGTTAGTTATATTTGTGTAAAGTCAGAAAACGAAGAGATAGAAAAAGAGATCGAGTCACAAGGCTGGATAAGGGATAACGACGTACTAGATACCTGGTTCAGCTCGGCCCTTTGGCCTTTCAGTACACTTGGGTGGCCCGATGAAAATGAATCGCTGAAAAAATATTACCCGGGATCGGTACTTTGTACAGCACGGGAGATAATTACGCTTTGGGTCTCACGCATGGTAATGATGGGTCAGTATGTTTTGGGAGATATTCCGTTTAAGGATGTTTTTATTCACGCGATGATTCAGGACGGAGAGGGGCGCAAGATGTCCAAGTCTCTTGGCAACGGAATCGACCCTCTTGAGATTATAGACAGTCACGGTGCTGATGCTATGAGATTTGCTCTGGCGGCGATGACAACCATGACTCAGGATGTCCGTATGCCTATCGAAAAGATGACGCTGCCCGACGGACGTGAGGTTAACAGTTCTCCCAAGTTTGATATAGGAAGAAATTTCTGCAATAAAATGTGGAATGCGTCGCGTTTCGCAATGGCCAATCTTGAGAATATTGCTGAAATTGATAAAACAGAACTGGAAATCGAAGATGTCTGGATACTCTCAAGGCTTCACAAAACGATTGCTTCTGTCACAACACAGATTGACGAGTACAGATTCAGCGATCCTATAAACGGACTCTACCGGTTTTTCTGGAATGAAGTTTGTGACTGGTATCTTGAACTGATTAAGCCCAGAATGTGGGATGATAACCGCAAAGGAAGTGCTCAAAGGGTTCTGGCCTACGTGCTTGATTGTTCATTGAGAATGCTTCATCCGTTTTTACCGTATATTACCGAAGGTATATATCAGAAACTTAACGGTTTTATGAGTGAGCGATCCATACCCGGAGTTGCCGATTTGAAGTCCTCCGAATTGTTAATAACAGCCGAGTGGCCAAAAGCAGACTTTGGTTTTTATAATGACGAAACTGAAAAACAGATGGAACTGCTTCAGGACATAATCAAGATGATTCGCGAGATAAGAACTAAATATCAAATTAAACCTAAGGACAAGGTTAAGGTTACAGTTAATGTGTCAGGAGAAAAATCTGTAATACTTAGTGATAATGAAAGATTAATTTCTAATATTGCCGGGCTGGAAGAGTTTATTGTAACAGAGAAATTGGACTCAAAACCAGAGCGTTCTGCCGTCGCCGTGGGAGAGGGTATTGAGCTTTTTGTTCATGATGTTGTAGATACCGAGGCGGAAAAACAGCGACTGAACAAACAGAAGGATAAATTAATTCAGGAGATTGAACGGGCCGAAAAAAAACTTGGCAATGAAAATTTTATTTCACGGGCTAATCCTGATGTTGTTGAAAAGGAGAAGGAGAAGCTTGCTGTTTTAAAAGAGCAGCTTGAGGATATTGAGAAGAATCTTCTATCTTTATAGCAATAAGTATTTCCTTGCTCTTGGCTGATATGCAATGAACAAAGATCCTGCAGGACATTTCTGCAGGATCTTTTTGTAATAAGAAGGCTTATCCCGTCGGTGAAAGTTCAGGCAAACAGATTTGTCATGCCGGCTTCTTCGGCAAGCTGTCCCATTTGCTCATCGGTTACCGGTGAACGATTGGTGTCTGCGGCCTGAGCAATTTTTTCCAGAAGTGACATCTCCGCGGCGCTGTTTATAAATGAGTTCTCAAGGTTCATTGCCCAGCCTACTGCCGTGTTGATATCCGCCTGGCTGACTAGTGGTTTGTACCATGTGTTATATGTCTGGCCTTCGGTGTCAGGGTAAGGACCCTTGGCAATTGTTTTTATAATCTGTATTGCCCTGTTCTTTTTTTTGCAGTCTTCATATAACTGACAGAAAGCTCTGTTGTACGATTCGTCCTGGATGATAGGGTAGTTGTACGGCAGAAGAACCGAATCAAAATCAAAGTAATCCACGGCCGACTTAAGTACGACGGGTGCTTTCATACCGTGGCTTGTTACACCGAGAAATCGCACCAGCCCCCTGTCTCTGGCTTCTCTGAAAGCTCTTATGGCGCCGTTTTCCTCGTCTTTGGCTTTTTCCCACTCCTCGGGTTCAGCCAGACAGTGCATCTGCCACAGATCGACATGGTCGGTTTTCAAAAAATCCAGTGATTTCTCAAGATCAGTCATCGCCTCTTTGAAGGACCGGGCTTCTGTTTTTGTTGCCAGAAAAAATCTTTCACGGTTATGTTTTAGCCACGGCCCGAGCATCTCTTCACTCTTGTTGTATCCACGGGCAGTGTCAATATGGTTTATTCCAAAGCGGTCAACAGTATCCATCGTCTTTTTTACATCATCAGGATCAGTTGTGTTATAAAATGCTGCCGCTCCAAAAAGCAGCCGTGTACTTCTATGCCCGGTTCTTCCAAATTCCATTTTTTCGATCATGACAAGAGCCTCTTTTTGATGTTTTCTTTTAATCTTTACATAAGTAAGTAATATACTCTCTCTTAAATCAGCCGTCAAGGATGATAAACCGGTCTTTGAAAGTACATCAAGCGTCAAATTTAAACCGGGTGTCTCAGTCAATCCAACTGCCGTTCCAGGAACGAAAATAGAGAGTCATCATGACAAAAGGATATTTTCAGAAAGATTATAAAAGTCGAAATAATTAGAATGAGGCTATTCTTTCTTATCAAAATGGTTTAATAAAGGTATAATTATAAAGAGGTGACCTATATAAGGTCACCTCTATGTGGTTGGATATCAATTTTCCAGATGTTCTGCGCTTGCGAGTTTGATGCACGCGCAAAGTACTTTCATAGCCTTGGTAACATCTTCTACGCTTGGTCTTGTGGGTGCTATGCGGATATTCGAGTTTTTTGGGTCGTTCCCTTGAGGAAAAGTTGCACCAGCGGGCGTTAACGCGACCCCGGCTTTTTTGCAAAGCTCAACAACCCTTTTTGCAACAGGATATTTGGTGTCAAGGCTGATAAAATATCCTCCATTTGGATTTGTCCATTCCGCAAGATTTTTGTCGCCAAGTTCTTCGTTAAGAACTTTTTGTGCAGCGTCAAATTTTGGTTTTAATATTTGGGCATGTTTTAGCATTAAGCCCTCAACTCCGCCTGGAAATTGTTTAAAAAACTTATAATGGCGGTATTGTTCGACCTTATTAGGGCCGATAGATTGAGCCGAAAGTAGTTTGCAGGTGTAATTAATATTATCGATGCTTGATCCCATAAATCCGATCCCTGCGCCACTAAACGTAATTTTACTTGTCGATCCAAAGATATAGGCTCTGTTGGGATTGCCGGCCTCTTCACATGCACGAATAATGTTTTTTGCTTCGTCATATTCGTCAGATAAATGGTGAACTGTATATGCATCATCAGCAAAGATGGTAAAGTCATCAGCGGCCGTTTTCATTTCTGCCAGGTGAGTTAACTTGTCATCGGAGATTGTTTCTCCAGTAGGGTTGCTGTACGTTGGAACAAAGATCAAACCCTTTACTGAAGAGTCCGAAGAAGCTAACTGTTCGATCTTCTCCACTGATGGTCCGTCACCCTCCATGGGAACAGTGATAATTTCGAATCCCAATGCTTCCAAAAGTGTAAAGTGGCGGTCATAACCTGGAACAGTAACAATTATTTTGGGCTTTTGAGTAATCCAGGGCGAAGAACTGCTGTTCACTCCTTTAATCAGAGCCCACATTAGTGTATTCACAAGCATTGCAAGACTGGAGTTATTACCCACAATAGTTTCTTCAGGTTTGATCCCCAGAAGTTCTGAGCAAATCTCCCTTATTTCTGGAATGCCGGCTGGTCCTCCAGGATAGTTACGGATAGAAATGTTTGATGGTGTTACCAGGTCATTGTCGTCAACAATAGTTAGCATGGGGTTAGCGATATCAAAGTTTTCGTCGGCAGGTTGTCCTCGTTCGATGTTTAAATTAAGGCCTTCCGCAATCAAGTCTTCATACTGTTTTTGCAAAACAGATAGGTTCTCCATGAATTCCTCCAGAATTTTGGGTCTATTTTTTAAAATAATTAACTGAAATAATTGAACCTGAGTTTTTAAAAAATCTGTTTATTACGGTCTGGCGGTTATAAATATCGTGGAAGTCGCAAGAGCGACAGTCGGAAGAGTAAAGTCAGACATATATAACCGGCCCTAAAGTGTAAACAGATATTAATCCGGTTATGATCCGTTTAATTGACAAATAGCAATTTTTTAAACCTGAAGTCAATGTGAAAAAGTGTTAGCATATTGCAACAAAAAATAGCATTAATTAAATAAAACTCAAAATTAATCTAAGGTTTGTTGCGGCGATCAAAAAAGATACAACTGTATTCCTCAAGCTTTGCTCTTTGCAAAAGGGCGTCTATTGTATTTAAAACCAGCAAATACTGCTCGGGTTCGTATTTATTGATGTCTACACCTGCTAAACGAATACTTGTTTTGGGAAGTTGTTTAATATCACCCTCTCTATTCATAAAAGAGTCAGAATTACTGTTTGCAGAAGTGTTATCCTGTTCGGATATATACTCGTCAAAACGGGTGATTATGTAGTCGGAAACTGTAACTGCTTTGTCAGAGTCAATAATGCTGATAAAGAAATCATTGTAAGCATGTCCGATAAAGTTTTCGGAAGAACCGGATTTGATAATGCTTTTTTTTACGAGATCTGCAAGAAATTTCAACAAAGCATTTGCCTGCTCATGGCCTTGAGCAGCGTTATATTGCTTAAAATGATTAATATTGCACGCTATCACGGTATGCGATTTGTCCTCAAAAAGCATTTTTTTGAGAGACGAAATTATTGTGTTTAACCCAGGAAGTCCAGTAACTGAGTTAATGTCCGGATCCGGTAAAACAAAACTGCTGTTGTCGGAGATTATAATATCTGCTGAATCGGAACTATAATTATCGGAGACCGATATTTCAAACTCTGGCTCTAACAATTTTTTTAAATTATTAACAATTTCCGGATTGTTTACGGATAAAAGGATTTTTTTGCGCACTTTCATTTTATTTTCTCCGGAATAAGGAAGTTTGAAAAATTCCTTATTGATAGTAAAATAGCTGTTAATTTCGTTTATGTCAAACCTAAATATGTTGCAAATATATCTTATACAATAAATAGTTGTTTGTCGATATCCAGCATTATTTTATGGAGATTATTTTGGTAATAAGCAGGCGTTTTGCACTTTTCGTTATTACAGCCTCTATTGTGTTTTATGGAAACATTTTGTTTTCAATGGAAAAAAATATTCTGGTTCTTCACTCATATCATCCTTCATATGTATGGACAGACAGTGTCCAAAAAGGAATAGAGTCCGTATTTCCGCTCACATCTTCAAAAGTAATGCTGTCTGTCGAATATATGGATACAAAACGCTTTCCTTTGGAAGAAATAGCACCTGCATTCGCGACATCACTAAAAGTAAAGTATAAATCTAAAGACTTTGATGCAATAATTATTGCAGATAACAATGCTTTGACTTTTTTTCATGATCAGAGAGATACCCTTTTCAAGGATGTTCCCGCAGTTTTTTGTGGAATAAATGACTATACCGATGATATGCTTCAAAATGATCCTCTTTTAACTGGAGTTGCCGAAAAGACGAACAGTCTGGGAACATTAAAGTTGATGCAAAAAATATTTCCTGAACGTCAAAAAATTATTGTGATTGTGGATACTACCGTAACCGGTGAAGCCGAATATCAGCGATTTAAACGGTATTCAAAAGAAATAGAGGGTTTAAATTTCGAAACATGGATGGATTACAGCCCGGATAAGATCATTCAAGGCCTTAGACGTCTTGATGATAATTGTATGGTTTTGTCTATAATATATCTTCAAAGTAGTGATGGAAGTTATATAAATTTCACCAGTTATTTGGAGATGATAAGCAAAAAATCACCTGTTCCGGTATTTGCGCTCTGGGACTTCTACTTTCAAAAAGAAAATGCCGCTTTCGGCGGTGATATTGTATCGGCTTCAGACCAGGGACAGCTTGCGGCACAAATGGCAAAACAGATAATTGAGGGTGTTTCTGTAAAGGATATTCCGGTGATAAAAGGAAATACTTCTATTCCGGTAATAGATTACAGACAACTAAAAAAATTTCGAATAGCAAAAGGGGCAATTCCGAATAATGTGACGTATCTTTTTGATCAAGATAATTTTTTGAACGAAAAGTTATACCAATTCATAAGAACGATATTACTTGTCGGTGTTGTTGGAGCGTTATGTGTTTTGGTTATGATTAATGTTTACTCACGGCGTAAAACGGAAAAATCTCTGATAGACGCACAAAATACCCTGGCTGCACTTTTTGAAAATATTCCGGGTATGGCCTACAGATCAAAATCCGAGAATGGATTCCCATTTTTGTTTGTAAGCAGAGGCTCTACCCATATCACGGGTTATCATGCAAAAGAGTTAACTGATCGTACTCTTTTGGATCTTATGGTTCATGACGATAGCGAAATCGTAAATGATGTACAGAAAGCGATATATAAAAGTATAAACGAAAGAACTCCTTTTGAACTTGAGTACAGAATAAGAAAAAAAGACGGGTCGGTTATATCGGTCTGGAATCATGGAATTTATAATAACAATGGAAAATTTATCGAAGGACTTATTCTGGATATTAGTGACCGGGTTGCTGCAAATATGGCAATGCAAGAAAGCGAGGGATGGTTTCAGAAAATATTAAATAGTCATGTTGACGGTATTGTGATACATGAGCATGACACATTAAGAACGCTTGATGTGAACGACAGTGCTCTTGAAATGTTCGGTTATGATAAAGCTGAATTCACTAAAATGTATTTATCTGATATTGTAAGTGGAAACCCGCCTTACACAACAGAGACTTTTCTTTACAGGTACAAGATTACAGACGATCTTAAAAACCAGCAGTTCGAATGTGAAGTCTGTAAAAAAGACGGATCACTATTCTGGTGTGAAATATTTGTTAAGAGTATTGAAATAAACGATAACAAGTATATACTTTCATTTATCCGGGATATAACCGAAAGAAAAAAATCCCGAATGCAGTTAAAAGAAAAAGAGGAGCAGCTGCGGCATGCTCAGAAAATGGACGCCATTGGTCAGTTGGCCGGGGGAATTGCGCACGATTTTAACAATATGCTTGGCGGAATATTGGGCGCTGCCGAGTTAATGTTGATAGATCCGCAGGACAGTGAACTTGTTAAAGAATACGCAAGATTGATAATTGATACAACTGCTCATGCGTCAGACCTGACAGAAAATTTACTGGCATTTAGTCGTAAGGGAAAGGTTCTGTCTACACCTGTTGATTGTAATAAAATAATCGAAGACACAATAAAAATTCTTAAGCGAAGTATAGACAGACGAATTGTTTTACAAAAAGACCTGCGCGCACAAAAAACAATGATTATCGGAGACCCAGGCCAGATACAAAATATTGTTTTAAACCTGGGTATTAACGCCCGTGATGCAATGCCTGACGGAGGAAGGCTTTCAATCGCGACATCAAACATAACTCTTGATAAGCAAAAGTGCGAAAGTTCGGGATTTGATATGTACGAAGGGGATTATCTCTGCATAACAATTTCTGATACAGGAACAGGAATTGAAGGTTCCGTAATCGATAAAATATTCGAACCTTTTTTTACAACAAAGACCATAGGTGCCGGAACTGGATTAGGTTTGGCGGCCGCATATGGATCTGTTACTGAACATAAGGGTTCAATATCTGTCAGCAGTAAAAAAGGAGAAGGATCAGTCTTTACAATTATGCTGCCTTTATCTGATAAAAATAAAGTATCGTGTGATGAGGATGTTGGTGAAGTTCCTCTTGGCAAGGGTACGGTTTTATTGGCGGAAGATGAGTCTTTTGTAAGAAATACAGCTGTACATATTCTGGAGGATCTTGGTTACACCGTAATAATCGCCGAAAATGGAAAGGATGCGTTCCATCTCTATAAGATAAACAGGGAAAAGATTGACCTTGTTCTTCTGGATATGATTATGCCCGGGTACAGTGGAGAGGAGTGCTTTTATAAGATAAGAGAAATTGATCCAGTTATGCCAATCATTGTATGCTCGGGTTTTGCTCACGAACAGGATATAAGTAAAATGACCGAAGAGGGTCTTAACGGGTTTCTGTTGAAGCCGTACAGGCGTTTTGAGCTGGCTCAAATGCTTTACAAAGTACTTAACAAAGAAGACTGTGTGTGAAGAACAACATAAAATAGAGCAGGATTATAAAAATATTCTTGCATCAAAATTTTTTATGGTTAAGTATGAAATTGCAAAAGAACCTGAAAGTTAAAGCCCCTATTCTTGAATCAGGATGCAGAAATGAATATTTTTATATTATCTGTTCAGTTTGAGGGAGAGGATGCTCTGGAAGCCTTTGGAGATATTACCAGAACATTGCGGCAAAACCTTAAGAAGCTGCAATCCGGAAATTATACTGATGATTTAAAAAAACTTAAAATTTACCTGGGTGTCGGTGGCAGCCTTGGAGATTTTGTTGAACCTAATGGCTGTCACGCGGTAACAATTCATGGAGAAACCTGCATAGTGGATGTCGTTATGCATAAAGAGATTTGGGAAAAGGGAAAAAAGTCTATTGTTCATTTTTTAGCGGATCAGGTAAAAAGAGCTTTTGTAAAAATTGTTAACACCATGAAAGCCGATAATTTAATGATAAGGGATGAAAGACTTTTAAAAGATGTAAACAGGGCTGTTGACTTGTGGTTAAAAAATTACCTATAACTTGCTTAACAATATAGAGTTGTAGTTGAAAATAAAAATACGAAAGGGAATAGTAATGAAAAAATTAGCGCCTTTGCTTATAATAATCTTCTTTTTAGCAACGGAATTTCTTTTTGCGTCTGTATCGGATAATTCAGTTTTGTCCAAATTCTGGACACCGGAGAATATTTTCTGGGCGATAGTCATTTTTATCACTTTTGATTTTGTGTTAGAGCTGGTTCTGGATATTCTAAATTATCGCAACATGAGACCAGAGCTTCCTGAAGAGCTGAAAGATATATACGATGAAGAGAAGTATGCAAAGTCACAGCTTTATGAAAAGGCCCGTTTTAAAATTGGACTGATTAAAAGCATATTCAGTTATGTTTTAATAATGACGGTTCTTGTTATTAATGGTTTTGCCATTGCGGATAATATAAGCCGCTCTCTGGTTGAGCATCCTGTGTTTACTGCCCTTATATTCTTCAGCATACTGTATATCGTGTCAGATATTTTATCTTTGCCTTTTCAGATATATTCGGTTTTCTCAATAGAGGAGAGGTTTGGATTTAACAAAATGACTCCCGCTCTTTTTATAGCCGATAAAATAAAGGGATACTTGTTGAGCGCTTTGATTGGCGGCGGCCTGCTTTCACTTATTATATTCATATATCTTTATACCGGCTCAATGTTCTGGGTATATGCTTGGGGGCTTGTCACAGCTTTTACTGTTTTTATAACCATGTTCTATTCGACATTAATTGTTCCTCTTTTTAACAAACAGAAACCCCTGCCTGAAGGGGAATTGCGCTCGGCAATTGAAGAGTACAGCAAAAGCGCTGGATTCAAACTTGATAATATTTACGAAATAGACGGATCAAAGCGATCAACAAAGGCAAATGCCTATTTTTCCGGGTTTGGATTTAAAAAGCGAATTGTACTTTTTGATACCCTGATCAAAGAGATGACTGCCGGTGAAATAGTTGCAGTTCTTGCGCACGAGATTGGCCACTATAAAAAGAAACATGTGTTAATTTCCATGGTGATGGGCATATTGCAAACAGGAGCCATTCTTTTTATCTTTTCTATTATGGCAAAAAGTCCTCAGCTTTCTGAGGCTTTAGGCGTACAGCAGCACAGTTTTCACATTGCCCTTATTACCTTTGGTATACTGTTTACACCGATTAATCTTGTACTGGGAATGGCCTTAAATGTTTTCTCCAGAAAAAATGAGTACGAGGCCGATGCTTTTGCGGGAAAGTCTTATGACGCCAATGAACTTGCATCTGCCTTAAAGAAGTTGTCTGTTAAAAACCTTAGTAACCTGACCCCGCATCCGGCTTATGTGTTTTTTCACTATTCTCATCCGCCGGTATTAAAAAGACTTAAGGCCTTAAAAAAGATAAATGAATAGAGAAAAATTCATAACTTTTGTTATGTGGTTTCTCGTATAACCAGCTCTACGGGGATGATGGAATTTCGTATTTCACCTGTTTTAAGACAGTGATCAAGGTTTTCCACCATCTGCTCACCGGCTCTCCAGATATCATTGCGAATGGTTGTTATTTTAGGAGTAACCATCTGCGCGAGTGGAAGGTCTCCGAAACCGATTACAGATACATCATCCGGCACATTCTTTCCGCATTCGGCAAGAGCTTCGATTGCCCCAAGAGCAATCAGGTCGCTGCAGCAGAATACTCCGTCTATATCAGGTTGCTGCTGAATAATTTTTTTCATGCTTTCATAGCCGGATGGTTGAGAATTAGTTCCATAGGCGATACAGGAAGAGCAGACGTTAATATTATGTTGTTGTGTCGCATGGTCGCACCCAAGAAAGCGCATAACGGTTTCGAAGTTGTCTTCCTCCATTCCAAGAAAGCAGATCTTTTTACGGCCTTTTTTAATCAGATGCTCTGTTGCTAGAAGACCACCGTCCAGATTGTTGCTGTTAACAGTACAGTAACCCTTGTTCTCAGGAATACCCCATGTAACAAATTTGATATCCTTTTCTATAAGTTCTATAATTGTATTGTCGTGAGGATCAGGAGAAATAATTATTAATCCGTCGGCTTGTTTAGAGTTTACATATTTATACGAATCTCTCCATGATTCGAAGTTTGATTCGCTTAATAACAGATTATATCCGTATTTATTCGTAGCAAAAATAATTCCGCGTAAAAGTTCCATTGGAAAAGGCTGTTTTGTATAGTGATCGTTTCCCCGATAGTGTGGAAAAAGAAAAGCAAGTGTGTCGGTTTTCTGGCGGCTTAAGTTTCTTGCGGCCTGATTAAACTGAAAATTATGCTGAAGGGCAATTTCGTGTATGGTTTCTTTAACCTTATCGCTTATCAGGGGGCTATCGTTAAGAGCCCGTGATACGGTTGATTTCGAGACCCCGGCTATATGGGCAATATCCGAGATTGTTACTGTTTTTTCGCCCATAAAAGGCTCCTTGTTTGTCCGTTTATTTTAGTAACGGTATAATAACAATCGCTTCTGTTAAAAGGTTATTATGGAAAATTGATTCCGATTTAAGTATACTATTCAAGCGATTGTGTAATATTATGATTTATCAAAAAACAGGAAAAAAAATCAAGGAGATTTTCATATTAGTTGCTTTTCACATTGTTTACGAAAAAATCAGAATAATTTATCAGTTCAATGCCATTTTTTCGTGCTTTCTGAAGTTTAGAGCTTGTTCCGTTGCTGTTTTCGCACAATAAAATTGATGTATCAGATGTAATAGTCTCTGAAAACTCGTAACCCATGTTCTCGATTTCGCTAATCAGCTCCTTGCGGGGAAGGGGCCCTTTACCGGTCATACATACCTTTGGTTTTGTATCAGCCGCCTTTTCATCGATAATATCAAGCGCTTCAGAGAGATCTTTAACAAGGCTCATGTTAGTGTCGTTTTTTTTCCAACTGATAATATTCTGACCAATGATATAGGAGGGGTCATCAAAATCAAAAAAATCCTTCATTGAAAATATTTTAAGTTTAGCCAGTGCTTTTTTCTGCACCAGGGGAATACCCAGTTTGGCAATAAATTCCCTCGCGCTCATTCTTTTAGACGTTGATACCTCGGTAAGAAAAGAACTTATTTTCTTTTGAGCAAATCCTTCGACTCCTTTAAGATCATCTTGATTTATATTATAAAGATCTTTAATGTTCTGGACAATTTTTTTATTATACAAGGACCTTATTGTAGCCTCGGCTATTTGCTCGATGCCGCTTTCCCTTACCCAAAAGAGTATTTTTTGGATGGATGTTTCCGGACACTCCTTGTTAGGGCAGTGCAGATGGACTCCCTGTTCTTCAAGTTTGGTTCGGCATGAAGGGCAGTTAGAAATGATAAGGTCAGAGCCGGGCTCTGAGGATTCATCAAGATCAAGGTTCTCTCTGACATACGGAATTACATCATTGGCCCTTTCGATTAACAGACGGTTGCCGGCGGATATTCCCATTTTTTTAACAGTTTCATAGTTTGAAAGTGATGCCCGTTCAATACGTGCTCCACCAATAAATACGGGGTCAAATACCGCAACAGGTATAGCGTTGCCTTGGCGGCTGATCTGCCACTCTACCGTTTTCAGTTTTGTCTCTTTAGCTTCGGCGGGGGGTTTAAGAGCTATTGCATAATGGTGATGATGGTTTACAACCCAGCGTGAATCAATGTCTGCAAAAAGTTTTCTGTTGTTAACCGTAATAACCAGACCGTCGGTTTCATACTTCCAGAGATTCCGCAGTTCGGCAAGGTAGTTTTTAAAATAATCATCGATCTGATTTATGGAAAAAGCTGTCTCTGTTGACACAGTATTAAAACCGTTAGATCCAAGAAGTTCAATTGCTTCCGATTCGGTTTCGACAAGATTTTCGCAAATTATCTGAAAAGCCGCGAAACGTACAAAATGCAGTTCCTCCCTGCTCTCCTTGCGGTTAATAAGGCCAACGCAGTTGTTTCTAAGAGGCCGGCCCTGTGTGTCGTATTTCGTGTCTTTCGGCAGATAAAGCTCACCTCTAACCTCAATCCGGTCTTTAGTAAATTCTATATTTTCCGGTATATCCTGTACATGATCCGCTATATGTGTGATATCCTGTCCGGTAGCGCCGTCGCCGCGTGTAGCGACATATAGCAGCCTGCCGTTTTCGTAGCAGCAGCTTGCGGAGAGCCCGTCAATCTTTGGTTGTATACAAAAACCTGCTTGATCGTTAACCGCAAGTTTATCCATCCATTTGCCGATTTCTTCAACTGTTTTCGCTTTCTGCATGGAGAGCATTGGAAAAGTATGGCGTATCTTGTTGTCCTGAGAACCGGTTCCAACAATTCCAAAATAGGGGTTCCGGGGATCAAGGCTTCTAAGTTCTTCTTCAAGTGAATCAAAATCGGAATCACTCATAATGGGCGAAGATGTTTCATAATATGCCTCTTTAGCGGCAATCAGTTTTTCAACTATTTCAGATATTGTCATGGTTTTAAACAGCCTCAAGAGGAGTATATTTTTCCAGAAAAGATTTCAGGCCCACACCGGAAAAGTTAATAGTCAGTTTTACATTATCACCGCTGCCTGTTATCGCGATAATTGTGCCTTCGCCGAATTTTGGATGCCTGACCCTCTGCCTTTGAGAAAATGCGCTTGATGACGCGTTGGTAGAGAGGCTTGCTTTGGCAAGGTTACTGTTTTTATAGTTTTCAATCTTTGACCTTGCCGAATCAGAACCCTCTTTTTTGTACGAAGAAAAATTGGAAGAAGATTTTGACATAAAGCGATTTGCTTCACGTGAAGCAAAACCGGAAGAGCTGTTTTCGGTATACTCTTTTGTCAAGAGAAGATGCGCGGGTATCTCGTCAAGAAAACGGGAGCACTCCTTGTACGAAAGCTCACCTGAATAGCTTCTGCGAAACTGTGCCGCGGTCAAGAATATTCTGTTCATTGCCCGGGTTATACCAACATAAGCTAGACGGCGCTCCTCTTCGATATCTTCATCGGTTTCGGATGAGTTCCAGTGGGGAAACATACCCTCTTCCATACCGGTTAAAAAAACGACCGGAAACTCAAGTCCCTTGGCGTTGTGAACTGTCATCATGGTTATGCAGTTGTCGGGGTCATACATTTCGTTCAGATTGGGGTTTTCTTCAGATGTAAGCAGAGATACCTCTTGCAGAAACTCCTCAAGGGACGGTACTTCTGCTCTTTGTTCGTATTCATATATCGAATTCACAAGTTCCTTGATGTTATCGATGCGCATCTTGTTTTCCGGGGTATCTGAAGATTCAAGCGAAGCAAGATAACCGCTGTCTTCTATGGCACAGTGAGCCAGGTCAGACAGCTTTGCCCGCTGGTCTTTGATTTTGTCTTTAAGGTCAATAAGTTTCCGCATCAGTTTCTGGAACTGAACTATTCCCTTGGGCTGCTTTTTACCAAGAGGAATATTGCGGTCGATGGTCTCCCATTCGCTAAGCTGATTGATATAAGCTGTATTGCGGAGAGTCTCGATGGTTTTTGCCCCAAGTCCCCGCGCCGGAGTGTTAATGATTCTTAGTAATGATACGGTATCCAGATTGTTTGCTGTAAAACGCAGATACGCCATTACATCCTTGATCTCTTTGCGGTCGTAGAATTTTTGTCCGCCGATCAGCCGGTACGGCATATTTGAACGGCGTAATAAGTCTTCAAAAATACGGGACTGGGCGTTTGTTCTGTAAAAAATTGCAAAATCCCTGTTGCTGAAATTTTCCCGGCTCTTAAGTGTGTTTATGGTGTTTATAACGAACTCTGCTTCTCCGTACTCGTTGTTAACGGTACAGTAAACAGGAGTCTCTCCTTCGCCTCTGACAGCAACAAGCTTCTTGTCCTTGCGTTCGGTATTGTTTTGAATAACAGAGTGTGCTGCTTCAAGAATAGGAGCTGTCGAACGGTAGTTTTCGTTCAGTGTGATAATTTCGGCTTCGGGATAGTCGTCTTCAAAAGACAGAATATTACGTATGTCGGCTCCGCGCCAGGAGTAAATTGACTGGTCGTCATCACCCACAACGCAGATGTTGCGGGATTTAGCCGCCAACAACTTGGCAATAAGGTACTGTGCACGGTTGGTATCCTGGTACTCATCAACCATAAAGTATCGCCATTTGTTTTGCAAATGCTCCAGGGTTTCGCTGCTCTCGTTTAAAAGCTTATAGGTCATAATAAGCAGGTCGTTAAAATCCAGCGCGTTACGGGCCCGAAGCTCACTCTGGTACTCTTCGTACAGTTCGGCAAAGTTAAATCCGTAATGGTCCGGTAACAGAGCCGAAATATCGGCACCTGTTAAAAGCTCGGCCTTGTCTTTAACCGAAGATATCTGGTTGGCAATTGCCGACGGTTTAATCTTTTTAGGGTCGACGTTTCTTTTGCGAAGAAGTTCTTTAATTACAGATTCCTGGTCAGAAGAGTCATAGATGGAAAACGATGACGGAATATTTATAGCGTTGCCCCAGCGCCGTAATATGTAAACCGCGGCCGAATGAAAGGTTTTTACGAAAACCTGGTCGCCCGACGGGCCTATAAGTTCGGAGACCCTCTCTTTCATCTCGGCCGAGGCCTTGTTTGTAAAAGTAACAGCAAAGATGGAGTAGGGAGGCACACCTTTTTCTCTGATAAGATGAGCGATTCTGTATGTGATAACCCTGGTTTTGCCAGAACCGGCGCCTGCCAGTATTAATAGAGGACCTTCTGTTGTTGTGACGGCCTTTTGCTGATTTTGATTAAGGTTGCTGCTCATTAATGCCTGCTCCTTTTGTCGGCTCAGTTATCTTAAAGATTATGGTTTAACCGGTAAAATGGTGTCAAATTTATTAATACGAAAATTACAAAAATTACCATGAATATTATGGTATGCACAAATTATGCAATAATAGAAGATATTTCTTCTGATCTTTTTCTTAAAAAAGATTATTTGTAAGTCCCTTGATTATTAGTTAATTATCTGAGGTTCAAATATTTACAAATGGAGCAGCATTTGAAGCAGAAGTCCATTTTTGATGCTTGGGTGCCGATGAAAATGTTTTTTGAGACATGACACAACAGGTAAGAATTATATTCAGTACCCCCGCCAAGATCGATAAATCAGGTCTGATTTTTATAAAAAGAGAGGAGGTAAAGATAATCTGAAAAACTAAACCGCGGAAGAATAGATTTCTTCCGCGGATAGTGAGTTGTTTTATGGTTTTTCTGTTTATTCGGTTGCCGCAAGAAATGTGTATTCAGCATCACCAAGCTTGCCCAGAACATCCTCACAATGCTTTTCTAAAGCACTATTTACTGTGGAAAACTCTGCCGGGTCATAAGAACCACTGGATACATAATAGTATTTGGTGTACTTGACTTTATCTACAGTTGTAACTTCACATTTCGCAAGAGCATCTGCTTTATCACAGGTTGCATCAGCAGTGTATTCTGTTCCCGGTAACACATCGCAATCATCTTCGGCGCTGCGAAGGTCAGTTTCCTGTGTGTAGTTATCACAGAATGTAAATCCGTAATCATCGAGCCCTATAACGCTTGCATCGTAACTGCCTTCACATTTTGCTGTAACATCGCTTGTAAGCGCGTCTTCTGCTGCATCTTTTGCTTTGTCAAGCAGGTCGTCACATGAAGTAAAAGCAACTGCTGTGAAAATAGTCATAACAAGAATCAAAAGGCTTGGTTTTTTGAAAAACTGTTTCATAATTGTCTCCTTAAATTATGCTGTTTGCGTATACAAAAACGCATACTAAGCTATTGAATAAATATAGCTCATCACTGCTGTTTTGCAAGAAGAATATTAAGAACCATTAAAAATTAATTGTTACTAAAAGATATTTTTTCAGTTTATTATGGATTATTAGGCCATTTTTCTGAAAATTTTACCGTCTGATCAGATTAATAACTTGCATTTCCATAAAAGTCAGCTATAATGAAAGGTCTTAAAAACCCTTATTATAAGAAAAATGGTCTTTCAACCGTCCGGGAGTGTGTTAATGGCTAGGAAAGCAGTTATTGTTCTGATTTTTTTCATGTTTTTTGCCTCTTCGGCTTATGCTGCATCTGAGGGTGTCGATCTTGTAATCGTTGTTGATCAGAGTAAAAGTATCAAGAAAAACCTGCCTGTAATCAAGGATTTTATCGCAAAAAGGATTTTTGACCAGATTGCCCAGCCTCAGGATACGGTTTACCTGCTCTCTTTTGATGGACAGTTCTATTTCAAGCGAAAATTGAGTGGAAGTTCGAATATTTTTGATATTGGCTACGCCCTTGATTCGGTTCAGGCGGTAGGTGGTTATACAGATATTACCAATGCTGTAATAGAAATGAGCAGGTTTATAGAAAAACAAACGGATCCCAAACGCAAAAAAATAGTGTTTTTTTTAACAGACGGGCTTAACGAACCGCCCTCTTATAGCAAGTATCCCGGCAAGTTAGATCCTGCTCTGTTTGCCGAAACGCTTCATCTGAAAAAAGATGGTGGTTGGAGCGTCTTTATTACCGGTATTGGCGCAAAAACGAGTGCTCCCGATCTTGCACAAATATTGGAAGGCAAATATGCTCAAATAAGTTCCGTACCTACTCTTGAAGAGTTTGATACAAATATCACCCAGCAGTTGAAAATTGTTCGGAAAAGAACCGGTAATCCTTTCTCGGCTGCTGTGGTAACAACTGTAGTGATCGCAATAGCGGCGGCTGGTGTCGGGGGTGTAGCTCTTTTCAGAAAATATAAAGTGTGAAAAAGATAAAATTTTTTAAAATCTCAGCAGGACAACTTGGTAATGCTAATGACTACGGATTCGGTTGTTTTATACAGTGAACAGATTGAGGGAATGGAGAGTGCGAAAATTCTTGTAGTTGATGATGAGCCTTCGGTGCGTTTCACGCTTGTAAAGTTTCTCACCTTGAAGGGATTTCGTGTGATTGAAGCCTCTAACGGGCAGGAAGCCTTTGATATGCTTTACCGCTATTCGTTTGACCTGGTTATAACGGATCTTCAGATGCCTATAGCCGACGGTCGTTTTCTTATGAAAAAAATGGCCGAATCGTTTCCTAATATTCCACGCATAATCCTGACTGCCCACGAAGAAGAGGACGACCTGCTCCTGGCCCTGAAAACGGGCGCCTATGATTTCTTGAAAAAACCTATTCCTGATTTATCACTCCTTGTTCACTCTGTAAACCGTGCTTTGGAAAGAAAAAAACTGCATGATGAACGCTCAAACACAATTAAGCAGATGGAACATATTAACGAAGTGGTATCGATGCTTAATCAGGGCAAAAACATTGAAGAGATATTTACTATGCTTACCGAGTCGCTTAACCATATCATTGCCTTTAACAGAATAACAGTTTTTGATTTTTTTGCTGAATCGGGTATGCTCTCTGTTCGCCTGTCAAAATCTGACAGATCTGAAAACCTGAGGGTTGGTGAAGAGCTGATTATTCGTGGAAAGGTTCTGGATAAAATCATGAATAACCGTGAAGTTGTGATTATTCCGGATCTGCACGCTTTTTTTGCTTCTGATGATTATCCTTCCATATTTTACAAGGTTTTGACCGAGGGCTTTACGTCGGCGATTATTACTCCATTGATTACCGAAGACTCTGTTCACGGCTTTCTGGTTTTGGCTTCGGTAAACCCCGGATATTATACTGCAGAAGATGCCCGGTTTTTGACCGCAATCGCGGGTCAGATTTCTTTTAGTCTTGAGAGGGGAAGGCTCTTGTCAGAGCTTTCGACGCATACGCGTCATCTGGAAAAAATGATTCAGATAAGAACTTTTGAGATCATGAAGACTCAAAAAATCACAATTTTTGCGTTAAGCAAACTGGCCGAAATAAGGGATAATGAAACCGGCGAGCATCTTGAACGTATGCGAAACTATTCTCTGCTTTTATCGCAGCTGTTAAAATATTCAGGCAATTATCCTGAAATAAATAATGAATTTTAAAAACATCTATGACTCTTCCATTCTTCATGATGTTGGCAAGGTTGGAATTCCGGATGCGATACTGCTTAAGCCTGCATCGTTAACACCGCGCGAATTCGATATGATGAAGACGCATACCAGTATCGGTTATTCGGCTCTGGATGACGCGTCTCGAGGTCTTGGGGCGGATTCCTTTCTGGATATGTCAAAGGACATCGCCCTGTATCATCACGAGCGCTGGGATGGGAAAGGCTACCCCAGCGGAAAAACGGGTGAAGATATTCCTCTATGCGCACGAATAGTTACTATAGGTGATATTTACGATGCTTTAACTTCAAAGAGACCCTATAAAGATGAGTTTCCCCATCAAAAGGCGGTAGAGATTATGCAGCAGGAGTTTTATCGCTTTGATCCCGGTATTTTTCAAATTTTTATGGAAAACAACAATGAATTTGAGCGGATTCAAAAACAGTTTTCGTAAATCTCGCAGTAAACAGGTCTTTTTTTGCTTACATATAATTCTTTTTTAAGAATAGCAGTGCTAATTGTTTAACCCTTGCCATTCATGCTAAAACAGGTAAAATGAGCCACGATTTTACTTTTTTTGAAACAAAAATGGTTGATTGTATACACTGATATTATGTGATAGATAAAGTATGGCTGATTTACCGGCTATTTTTGATAATATCAAATAATTAATAACGGGATTGCTATGTATCAGAGAAGAATGGGATTCAGTATTGGCGGACCTGTGACCCCGCAGGTTAAAACGCTCCTAATAATCATGGGTTCAGTTTTTATTTTGCAGTTCTTTATAGGTTTTATTTCTGAAGAACTTTTGAAGGGGTTTAATGCCGTATTTGGCCTGAGTCATGCCGGTTTGGCCGGGCGAATGTTTGTATGGCAGATATTCACCTATATGTTTCTCCATGGTGGAGTTCTTCATATTCTGTTTAACGGATTTGCGCTCTGGATGTTTGGCTGTGAGCTTGAGAGGCTGTGGGGCAGCAGGTCTTTTATCAGGTATTTTATTCTTTCGGGAATAGGCTCGGGGCTGTGTATTGCCTTGTTGAATTATATTCTTTATGTTAAATATGGTGACCCATTTGTTCCGACAATCGGTGCTTCAGGAGCAATTTATGCCCTGCTTCTTGCTTACGGTATGACCTGGCCGGAGCGACAGATTTATATCTGGGGTATAATTCCGATGAAGATGAAGTATTTTGTGCTTATTTTCGGAACAATCGAATTCTTCGGCACGCTTAATTCAATAAATGGTCAGATGGGCCGAATAAGCCATGTTGCCCATTTTGGTGGATTGTTAGCCGGATTTATACTTTTAAAAACAGGAATGAGCTTTAAAAGCAGAGAGCCCTTTCGAGCCAATACACCAAAAAAAATAAATTTTATTTCGGAGTATTTTAAAAAGAAAAGAGTTGAAAATAAACGAGTTGAGATCGATAAGCGTATAAAAGCCAAGGTCATTATTGACAGGATGCTTGAAAAGATCGCGGCTACCGGTCTCGAATCATTAACCCCGGAAGAGAGACGCGATCTTGAGTGGGCACGTAAGAACTATTTTCCTGGTGGTACTGACACAATTCATTAACACCAGTTATAATTTTCAGGTTTGAGTAGAATTATAAGACAGAAAAAGTGTTGGGAACAAAAAACTTTCGTAAAAATCTAAATTTGTTTGACACAAATATGCTCTGTTAGTACATGGTACAGACGTTGAGGCGCTAGCTCAGTCGGTAGAGCAACTGCCTTTTAAGCAGTGGGTCCGGGGTTCGATCCCCCGGCGCCTCAAATCCCGTAAGGGTTTAACATAATGTCCCCGTCGTTTAGTGGTCTAGGACACCGGGTTTTCATCCCGGCAACAGGGGTTCGAACCCCCTCGGGGATGCATAATGAGCCGCCATAAGGCGGCTCATTATTATTTTGTTCTGCTTTCTATAAACGCCTTTTACCCCGTTTTCAGAACTGTTCTGAAGACAACGGTCTTCCTTTGTCCGCGCTAAACTTTTTTTCTTGACAATTTACCCCTATCCTTTCGATTAAGATAAAACCGCTTGTATGCAGTTGATACTGTTATTTTGCAGGTATCTTGATTTAATTCTGATAGTAGCGGTTTTAAAAAATCCTAGACAGGAGTAAATTATGTTAGAATTGAAAAAAGGAGTCGATATTATCTCGGAAGTGGGCGGGATAAAAACGATGGATGAAGCAAATGCCATTTTCAAGAAAAAAATGGATGATGCCAACCTTGCAAAAATTGCAAAAATCAAAACAGAAGAGGCTGTTATACGTATCGCGAACGCGATATCAATGTGTGATCCTGATGACGTTTTTATTATCAGTGACACAAAAGAAGACTATCTTCATGTAAAAAAACGCAGCCTTGAAACAGGTGAAGAGTCGCCTCTTGCTATTAAAGATCACACAATACACTTTGATCTTCCCCAGGATCAGGGTCGTCTTGTTAAACAGACATTTTATATAGTAAACGAAGGGGAAAAGACAAGTTCTATAGCTAAAACCGAACTTCGTGCCGAATCTTTCAAATATATTAAAGAAAACATGACCGGTATAATGAAAGGGCTTACAATGTATGTCGCTTTTCTTAACCGTGGACCGGTTGGGGCTTCTGCGGCAATTCCGGCGATAATGATTACTTCGTCTACTTATGTCCAAACATCCGGAGAGCTTTTATACCGTAACGTATTTTCTGATTTTGATGCTGAAGTAAAACGTGCCGGTGTATTTTTTACAAACTGTCACTCTCAGGGACCAAACCGTCCTGAAGATGTTCCTAATGCCCGAATCTATATGGACCGGAGCTGGCAGACAACTTACTCTACTTTCTGTACCTATGCAGGTAACACTCTTCTTCTTAAAAAGGGTAACCACCGTTTTGCATGTGACTGGGCAGTTTATCAGAAGACAGGCAAAGAGCTTTCAGAGCATATGTTTATTACCGGACTTACAGGGCCAAACGGCCGTAAGACCTATTTTGCCGGAGCTGCTCCATCAGGTTGCGGTAAAACTACAACAGCAATGGTAGGAACCGATTTTATTGGTGACGACCTTGCGCAAATGTGGATCGACAATAGTGGCCTTGTTCGTGCGGTTAACCCGGAAAGAGGTATTTTTGGTATTGTTGAGGATGTTAACTATGAAGGTGATCCATATCTTATGAAGCGTCTTAGAGAAGAGGGAACAGAAGTTATCTTCTCAAATGTTCTTATAGACGAAAACAAGAAGCCCCGTTGGGTTGGTGATGGGGAGCCGACTCCTGCAAAGGGTGTTAACTTTCAGGGCGAGTGGACTCCGGAAATGAAAGATGTCCCTATGTCTCACCCTAACTCACGTTGTACTCTTAAAAATAGCGCTATTGATAACTATAATGAAAAGGATGCTGAAGACCCAAAAGGAGTTCAGGTTAAGGTAGTAACTTATTCAGGTCGTGATTCTGATACAATGCCTCCTGTATGGGTTGCCAAATCTATGGATGAAGGTGTTGCCATCGGTGCTTCGATTGTTTCTGCCGCTACTGCAACAGAGGTTGGAGCCACTGGGGTTAACCGTCAGCCTTGGGCAAACGCTCCGTTTATCCCGGGCGCGCTTGGTGACTATATGGATGCACAATTCAAGTTTTTTAATAATGCAGAGCTTAAAGAGAAGCCTATTATGGCCGGTTTGAACTACTTCTTGACCGAAGGATCCCGTGGCGGTGAAGGCAAAAAACTTCTTGGTGAGAAAAAAGATGTTAAGGTGTGGCTTGGATGGCTTGAGCTTCGTGCTAACGGAGATGTTGATGCTATTGAAACACCAATAGGTTTTATTCCACTTTATGATGATCTAAAGAAACTTTTTGCAGGTATCGATAAACCATATTCAGAAGAGCTTTATGTTAAACATTTCTCTTTCTATGTTGATAACATGGTTGCCCGTCTTGATCTTCAGAAAGACGCGTGGGCAAAAGAGGAAAAAGTTCCTTCAAGAATCTTTGATATTTATGAAGATCAGAAAAAAGGTCTGCTTGCTCTTAAAGAAAAATTTGGTGCTGTTGTTACACCAGAACAACTTGCAAAAGCATAAAAATACAGCAATATAATCAACAAAAAGGGCCGAAAGGCCCTTTTTGTTTTCCCCTTGATAATATAATATATTAATCTAAAGTCTTTCTTCTGTTATTTACCTCTTAATAAACCCATATAAATCAAAACACATTATCTTCGTGATTATTATGTATCACTTAAGTTCAGCTAATCATTTGCACACAATAATATAATCTCAAATTCAAGCTAATGTAAAACAGAATTACACTGTTAACCTGATAAGACCTGTTATCAAAAGTTGTCAAAATTTGGAAACTTCAGATTCTTTTTTTGTTTTCGCTAAAAACTTTCTTATATTATGCAAAGAGGTGCTATTAATAAAATAGTGATGTTAAGTTCGAAAAGGTCAGGCTTTCATCATGAATTCTATAATTTTGCTTCTAACAAATTTTAAGAGGAAATATGTTTTTTGGAAAAAAATCTAATAAGGGATCGGTTAAAACAACCAAAAGATATCTTTCGATATCTCATATAATTACCGGGTTGCTTATAATAGTTTCAGTTATAAGCGCGGGAAGTTCTGTGCTTGTAATATCAGCATATCTGTTTAGAAACCTGACTGATAATGCCGTAAAGGGCACGGAAATCATTCTTGAGAAGGTGTCGCAAACAAACGAAACTGAACTTGTTCTGGTAAGGAGTATGGCGCAGTCACTTTACCTGGATTTTAAAGAAGAAATTGACCAGACAAGTCGTGATGAAAGGGAAATAAACTATTATGACAATCTGCTTGAATCATATTCAAATGAAATTGAACGGGTATTGCTGAGCAGCCCCGATTTTGTATACAGCGCCTATATTTATCTTGATATGGATTATTGTGGAAGCCCCTATAATGTACAGTTTTCCAGAAGTCATGATGGTACAATTAAGAGACAGCCAATGGTTTCCGCGTCTATTTATTTTCTTGTAACAGGAGAGGCAGGTCATCGTAACTGGTATAATACTGTAAAATATGAAACGAAAAAAGATACCTGGATAAGAGGCTCGTACGACAGAAATGAAGTCTTGATGACTCAATACCTGATTCCGGTGTATGAGAATGATGAGCTTCTTGCAATAGTGGGAGTTGATCTTAACCTTGAGTCTGTTAAAGAGCTTGTTTTTAACACAGTGCTTTTTGAAAGCGGCTATCTTTTCCTTCTGGATGATAAAGGGGATATAATTCTTCACAATAACGGGCCAATGGTAACACCGATAGGGGAAACAGAAAAAATTCGTGACGGAGACTTAACAGAGGTTGTGCGGCAAAACAGCAAAGAGTCTGTAATTTCTGTTGAATCGGTTGACGGAGATATTTTACTGTTGAAAAAGCTAAAAAACGGATGGACCATGGGCGGCAAAATACGAATGAACGAGGTAACAGCAAGCCATTCCAGGGTAAGGATTTTTATTGCGCTTGTTATGGCTGGTGTTATAGCGTTGATTATCGGAGCTTCTTTTTTTCTGCAAAAGTTTATAAAGGCTAAAACGGGAAATATTCTAACTGTTCTTGATTATGTACGAAGTGGTAATTTTACCAAAAAAATTACCGATGTTTCAAAGAGCGAGATAGGTTTGTTGAACGACGGAATAAACAATATGATTGATGAGATAAGAGAACTAGCGTTAAATGTAAGTACGGTAAGTTCGTCGGTAGCGGATACAGCGGAGACTCTTGACGGTTCTATGATCCAAACCAATAGCATTTTTAATAACATCCAGAGTTCAGTACTAACAATTAATGATGATATTATGGCGCAGGCTACCGCGACAGAAGAGATAATGGCCTCGATGGATAATTTTCGTGATAATTTTAAACATTTAAACGTAATCAGCAATGTTGTAGCTAAAAAAGCCAATGATGCGGTGAATAAGAATAAGGATTGGCTTAAAAACATAGAGATATTGGGAAGTACTTCCAGGAAGCGAATATCTTCGACCGAAGATGTAGAACAATCCATAAGTAAGTTGGGACAGAGGGTCTTTGAGATAAATGATATAGTAACAATTATTTCGGATATTGTTGAGCAGACAAATCTGTTGGCATTAAATGCCAGTATTGAAGCTGCTCGAGCCGGTGATGCTGGTAAAGGTTTCGCTGTTGTCGCGGAAGAGGTCAGGTCGTTGGCCGAACAGTCGCAACGAGAGGCTTCGAGCATACAACAGATTGTAAAAAACATAAACCTTGAAATTGAAACCACAACTGAGCATTTAAATTATTTGCGTGAAAATACCACTATTGAAAAAGAGGCATTGCAAAAAGCAGATATTTTATTCAAGGACATTTACGGGACCTTTGATATTATTATTACTCAGATTAACGAGATGAATTTGAAGATAGAGGATATGGATCGTATACAGGAGAGTGTTGCTGCGGGAGTTGCCGAAATAACAGAGTCTGCTGATCAAAATGCCGTTTCTGTCGAGAAGATAGCAGTATCTGTTAAAGAAGAGGGGGCGATAATTAACAAAATATCCGAAAGCGGTTTGGAGCTTAAGAAACTTTCATCGCAATTAAGAACTCATATTGGCAAATTTGTAATATAAGGGAACTTCGAATAATTACAATTTCTGGAACGGCTATGCTGTTTAAAGCCTATTAAAGGAGTTTTCCGCAAGTTTCTTTGCTCACTCGCCCAGCACCACTTTGAAAAATAAAGTGGTGCTGGGCTGCTCGCATATTATATGTTATACTAGATATATTCTTTGGATTGCTTATCTTAAAAGTGGGGAAGCCAAGCTCGCAG
>JAFGRW010000094.1 GCA_016934935.1 Spirochaetota bacterium
AAACTAAAGAACCGCCGTGTACCGAACGGTACGCACGGTGGTGTGAGAGGACGGTAGGTAAAATAATTACCTACCTCCTACTCGATTGTCTGTCCGGTAGATTCTGTTTAGTGCATACTGCTCTTTTTTATAAACTCTCCGTTTTGCTGTTTTTAAGAGTCTATTCTTCTCCGATGCGTCTTTTTTAATGGAATATATTAATCTTTATCACTGCTTCTGTTCGGTGGTTTGTCAGCCGGCTTGCAGCTGATTTTCGGGTATTTTCTGGCTTGTTAGCCAGCTTATAATTGATTTCCAGGTTTTGTCTGGTTTGTCAGTCGACATGCGAATGGAAAACATAAGTAATCTGACGATTTGCCCGAAACCGTCCAAATAATCACGCTTGGATTTCGTTTCACCAATTCGCAGTTGCTCCGTTGGCGAGGAAATTAATAATGAGAAATTAATAATTTGAAAGCCAGGCTGGATAATTAATCGAAGCAGACACACAATCAATGATTGCGATTAATCCAAAAACCGTTTAGATATTAATCCATATAATAACAATTTCAGATCACGTAATCTGAAGCCGGCACGATGCCGGCGTCGTAGCGATTATGGCAGGATGTTATCGCATCGCGTCGTTGTCACTCCGCGAAAGCGATATTAATTATTGAGAATTTTCGGGCTGTTCGCCCGAAACCGTTCAAACAATTACGCTTGAGGACTGCGTATTTGTTTGAACTATATTAGCGGACAGTATACAAAAGGATTTACGCCCTAAAATCACATAAATAAACCTTACAAAGCTGATTAATAATCCTCACCTGCAGGGTCGAGGGGCAGCCGCCCCTCGTGGCAGTCACCACTTCGCGTCGCTGTCACTCCGCGAGAGTGGTGATAAGCATGGAACATTTTCGGGCTGATCGCCCGAAACCGTTAAAATAAATACGCTTGAGGACTGCGTATTTATTTTAACTATGTGGTTCTTTCTTTTTTGCTAATGAAAAAGAAAGTACAACAAGTTTGTTGCTTTGCCAAAAGCAAAAATCCCCTTCTGGAAGAGAAAAGAAGTGATAAGCATGGAACATTTTCGGGCTGATCGCCCGAATCCGACCTAACAACCAATGCTACGGCAAAATCCAGGAACCGTTTAGAATAAATCCATAAAACCAGCACTTCCATTTTATGTACACTGAAGCCGGCACGATGCCGGCGCAGTAGCGCTTTTGACAGGATGTCAACTTAGCGGACATTGCAAAGCAGGAATCAATAACCACAATCACATTAATAAAACCTTTAAGCAAAGATAAATAATCCTTTCCTGCGAGGTCGAGGGGCAGCCGCCCCTCGTGGCATTTTCTTTGGTACTTTTTTTTTTGCTAATGAAAAAGAAAGTACAACAAGTTTGTTGCTTTGCCAAAAGCAAAAATCCCCTTCTGGAAGCGAAAAGAAGTGATAAGCGTGGAACATTTTCGGGCTATTCGCCCGAAACCGTCCAAACAATCGCGCTTGAAGATTGCGCAAGTGTTTGGACTATGTGGTTCATTCTTTTTTGCTATTGAAAAAGAAAGAACAACACTATTGCCTTGTTAAAAGCAAACACCCCTCTCTGGAAGAGAAAAGAAGTGATAAGCATGGAACATTTTCGGGCTATTCGCCCGAAACCGTCCAAATAATCGCGCTTGAGGATTGCACAATTATTTTGTTTCACCACTTCGCGTCGCTGTCACTCCGCGAGAGTGGTGATAAGCATGGAACATTTTCGGGCTATTCGCCCGAAACCGTCCAAATAATCGCGCTTGAGGATTGCGCAATTATTTGGACTATGTGGTTCATTTTTTTCATTTGCATTATGCGGCCGGTTTTTCATATATAACTGATTGTCCAAAACTGGATGCAGGTGAAACAGACATTGAAAATCAAAAAAACCGATATATGCTTCTTTCTTCTTTTTCTGGAAAACTATTTCTTCTTTTCCAGCAATGCGGCTATTAATCTACTTCCTCCATATCTGGAAAAACTTGGAGCCTCTCACGCTTTTACCGGCTTTTTTATGAATATCAATTCATTAACCCTTGTTGTTGCCGTTGTGCTGTTCAGCCATTTTATTCCGCGTCTGGATCGTAAAAGAACGCTTAATACTGTTTTTTTTATTAGCATGGCGGCCAATTTATTAATGTTCATGTTTCATAGTAATTTTCATGTTCTGGCCATGCTGCGTTTCGCTGCATCTTTCGCATACCTTTTTGGTTTTACAATGCATGCAAATATGGCTTTCGAATTGATTCCACGAAACCGCCGTGCGGGCGGGATGGCTCTTTTCGGTTTATCAGGAGTATTTTCGAATCCGACTGGAGCGGTTCTGGGAGAGGTGATAATTAACAACTATTCGTATCACGGTCTTTTCGTTCTTGCGTTCTGTTTTTCTACAGGGGCATTCTTTATGTCCATGTTTTTAAAGGATGGTGTCTCTTCGGCAACAGAACGATCATCCCGCAACTTTTTTTCCGTATTAATGCGTAAGGGATCCCGATCTCTTTATCTTTACGGCTTTCTTCTTGGCGGAGCATTCAGCACCTTTGCGACATTTTTGCCGGGTCATTCAAAAACTTCCCTGGGTTTTGCTAACCTCTCTTACTTTTTTGTTTCGCATGGTGTTGTATCAATAGTTATGAGAATATTTTTTAACAAGTGGATGGATCGTCTTCGACCATCTCTGCTTGTATCGGCTGGGCTCTTATCTGCTTCGATTGCGATGTTTGTATCTTTAAATCTTGTTACATGCAAACAGTTAATTTTTTCAGGGCTGCTCTATGGCCTTGGGCACTCCATTTTGTATCCTCTTCTTGGTACACTGATAATTCATACCGGCAGTGATGGCCTTAAAGACACGCTGAACAATGCCTATATCGCGTCGTATACTCTTGGATGTGTTGGTATAACAACTCTTCTTGGGCTGCTGGCTGACTTGTCAGATTTGAAATATGTATTTTTAGCTAAGGGAATTGTTCTGTTTGTTAATTCATTGACAGCCCTCTGGTTTTTACGTAAAATTCACCAGCAGCGTTTCGGGGTATGCCCGGCAGTTGCCGAAGAGGAGTAGACTGGTTTTGCCGGTCTTGCTGACTTAAGCAAAAACAGGTTTTTTATATATTAAAGGAGAAACCTATAATGAATGAAGATACCCGCTGGCTTCAACGGTTTGCGAATTATAAAAAGGCATTACAGCATTTAAATATGGCTGTCAATCTTTCAGGCAGCCGTGATCTGTCAGATCTTGAAAAACAGGGCGTTATACAGGCTTTTGAGTTCACATATGAACTTGCCTGGAATGTTGTAAAAGATTTTTATGAATCAAAAGGAGAAATCAATATTCAGGGGAGCATTGATGCTTTCAGATTGGCTTTTAACAGGGGGCTTGTCTCGAAAGGTGAAGCACTGTTAAATGCTGTAAAAAGCAGGCGTTTAACAAGCCATACTTATAATGAAAAGGTTGCCGAAGAGATTTTTGATTTAATTAAAAATTCTTATATCCATGCGTTTAATGAACTGGAATCAAAACTATTAATAGAAGAAGAGAAAGATAATTAATATGAGGGAACTTCGAAAAATTACCTTTTTTGAGCGGCTATGCCGTCTACCGCCCATATATAAAGGGATTTTTCGCAAGTTCCTTGTTAAAAAGTTAATTATCAGAGGTTGCCATGTATGGTTTAAGCGATGATGTTCTGGAAAAATTACGAAACATCTTCTCCGAGTTTGAAAATATTGAAAAGGTTATACTTTATGGATCCCGGGCAAAAGGAAATTATAAATCGGGCTCTGATATTGATCTGACTCTTATTGGACGAGAGCTGACTCTTGCAAATTGCCTATATCCTGTTATTGACAGGATAGAAATGCTTCTCTTGCCGTATATGGTAGATCTGTCCATATTCACTCAGATTAGCAATCCGGATCTGATTGAGCATATTGATCGTGCCGGAAAAATCATTTATCAGCGTCTTGATTAATCCTGCCAAAACCTGTATTGCAAATTACTAAATAATTCTTGTCTAAATTTACCATATTATGTCACATTGAACAATATTATAAGCAGGAGAGTTTCTAAAATGAACATATATGGATATATAGCTGATCAGCTGAAACTTGCCGAGAAGCAGGTTGTCGCCGTGGTACGCCTTCTTGATGATGGAGCGACTATTCCGTTTATTGCAAGGTACCGAAAAGAGGCAACTGGTGCCCTTGATGAGGTTGTTATCGCAGCAGTACGGGACAGCTATCTGAAGCTGCTTGAGTTTGTAAAACGCAAAGAGACAGTTCTTAAAACTATCGATGAGCAGGGTAAACTTGATAGTAAATTACGAAATAAAATCGAGAAATGTACGGATGCGGCAGAGCTTGAGGATATTTACCTTCCATACAAACCAAAAAAGAAAACCCGTGCAAGCCGGGCTCGAGAATACGGTCTTGAAGGCTTGGCTCAGAAGATCATGTCTCAGGAGGGCTGCGATGTTGAACAGGAGGCGCGTGCGTATCTTAATGAAAATGTCAGTGATACCGGTGCGGCAGTTTCGGGCGCAATGGATATAATCGCAGAACTCATTAGTGAAGACGCCGAAATCAGATCAGCTGTGAGAGAACTTTTCGCTAAAGAAGCCGGGTTTAGTTCCAAAGTTGTTAAGAGTAAAGCCAAAGAGGGTGAAAAATACAGAGACTACTTTGATTTCAGCGGAAAGATGGCTGATATGCCTTCGCACCGTGTTCTGGCTCTTTTTAGAGCCGAGAGTGAAAAGATTATCCGGTTAGACCTCTCTGTAGACGAAAAAAAAGCTCATGATATTATTAACGGGAAATATGTAACAGGGTCTGGTAATGATGCAAAAATAGTCAGCGATGCCGCAATGGACGGATATGGACGGCTTATTAAACCTTCAATAGAAAACGAGTTTAGAAAAGCTGTAAAACTTAAAGCTGACAATGAAGCGATAAAAGTATTCGCGTATAACGTCAAAGAGTTGCTTCTTGCTTCTCCTTTGGGTCAAAAAAGGCTGTTGGCTCTGGATCCAGGATACCGTACGGGGTGCAAGGTTGTTGTTCTGGATGAAAAGGGCGAGCTGCTTTTTAACACAGCGGTGTATCCTCATCCGCCTCAGCAAAAACGCAGTGAAACCGAAGAAATATTAAAGAAGCTGATTAAAGATTATAAAATAGAAGCAATTGCTGTGGGCAACGGAACAGCCGGTCGGGAGACAGAACAGCTGATGAGGGAAATAGCAGGTGCTATACCTGTCTTTCTTGTAAGTGAACAGGGGGCCTCCATATATTCGGCATCAAAAACTGCAAGAGAAGAGTTTCCGGATCAGGATGTGACCGTGCGCGGTGCTGTGTCTATTGGCAGAAGGCTGGCCGATCCTTTGGCCGAGCTTGTAAAGATTGACCCAAAATCTGTAGGTGTCGGGCAGTATCAGCACGATGTAGATCAGAAAGAGCTTAAGAAGAGTCTGGGTGAAGTTGTTGAGCAGTGTGTCAATTCGGTAGGCGTTAATGTTAATACTGCCAGCCGTTACCTTCTTGAGTATGTTTCGGGTATAGGCAGTACTTTAGCGACAAATATTGTTGAATACCGGCGCAAAAACGGACTGTTTAAAAACCGTGAAGAGCTTAAAAAAGTTCCGAAAATGGGGGATAAGGCTTACGAGCAATGCGCGGGCTTTTTGCGTGTATCGGGCGGGGATACTGTGCTTGACAATACAGCCGTTCATCCGGAATCGTACGGACTGGTTCGGCAGATCGCCAAGGATATGAAAACAAGCTGTGAAGAGTTGATTCAAAACAGGGCTCTAATCGAGAGTATACCTGTGCAAAAATATATTTCCGGAAAAACCGGTGAATATACCTTAAAGGATATCATTCAGGAGCTTAAACAGCCGGGGCGGGATCCCCGTCCGGCAATAGAGCTTTTCAGCTTTAGCGCTGATATCATGTCAATAGAGGATGTCAGAGAGGGTATGATTTTGCCTGGAAAAGTAACAAATGTTACAAAGTTCGGAGCTTTTGTGGATATAGGAATCAAGCAAAACGGTCTTATTCATATATCCAATTTATCTGACTCTTTTGTGAGTGATCCGGGAGCAGTTATAAAGGTAAACCAGTGTGTAAACGCAAAGGTTATTGAAGTTGATTACGAGCGGGGACGAATTCAGCTTTCGCTTAAAAGCTGACATAAAATATTGGGAATGGTTCTTTGGTATTTTGACTTGATTTTTAATATAATCAATATCGGGAGTGAAATCCGTAACCGAAAATGAAAATAATGTATATGCCCCCTAGTATCAACGACCATTTGCCGGCAAGGTGAACAATTCCAAATAGTTTTTTTATCCGGGGAGCCAGCTCCCGCTTTGCCTGAGCATGTTCCAGAGCTGTTGACCGCAAGCGATTATGTATGTCGTCAATTGAAGGTGGAACATCAACTGTTTCGATTTGTTTATTGTCCGTCACTTCTATAGTTTCGTAAAGATCATTTTGTTCCCGAAAGGTATCCAGGTCGCGTGATATATCAGTAAGGGCAAGTCTTTGTGTCTCGTGTGCTTCAGAGAGTTCCAGTAAATCACCCAGGGTACTTCGTCTAGAGAAGAAAAGATATATTGATGCAAGTAATGCTACAGATAGCAAAAAGAGCAGTATACGCAAAAATTCTTCGGATTTCATATAATCGCCTCTGTAATTATATAATAAGTCAGTACTATTCTGAGCAATATGAATTCAAAAGCAATGAATTTTATTGCGGAGTAGACACAAAAGTTTGTATATGCACGGTAACTTTTGTTATTTACAGTTATTTAACTGTTTCTATTGTTAAGTAAAAAGTAATTCTTACAAAACTATCAGATAGTATTTTTTTTCTGATAGTGTAAAGTAATAAATTATATACTTTTTTATGGTTTATAATTGCTGTTTTATGTTTTAATAATGTCTAGGAAGAGGATTCTTATGAACAATCGTTATAAAGCTTTATTGTCCAGGGCAGCATCTCAAAAAAGAGAGACAAAGTTGCTTTTAGAACAGTTAAAACGTAAAAAAATTAAAAATCTGGACAAGCTTTTTAAGAGGATTACGGAAGAGATTTTTTATGAAATTGATTGCCTGGATTGCGGAAACTGCTGCAGGGTGCTGGGGCCCAGGATAAATAATTCCGATATGGATCGGATGTCCCATTATTTGGGAATGCGTCGTGCCGGTTTCAGAAATCATTATCTTACTGTTGATGAAGACGGTGATGCCGTTTTTAAAAGTATGCCATGTCCTTTTTTGGCACAAGACGATAATACCTGCGCGATATACAAGGCGAGGCCGCGTGCGTGTATGGAATATCCGCATACTGACGCGAAATATATGGAAAAAAAACTGGATCTTGTTTTTCAAAACAGTCTCTATTGCCCGGCTGTTATACTGATACTTGAAAAAATTAAAGAAGAGATCAAATAACATATTGTTTAACAAAACACGCCTATTTGAAAACATTGATCAGCTCAATACGGTTTTCGGAAGATGTTTTTTGAAACATATTGTATATATGACTTTTTACAGTAGATAAAGAGATATTGAGCTCGGCGCTGATCTGAATATTGCTGTATCCCTGTACAATCTTTTCAAGAATCTCCTGTTCGCGTGATGTTATTGAATATCGGTTAAGTATCTGCTGAAAATTCATCTCGCGGTGCGATATCGGCTCTTTTAAAATATATGGAAGTCCGGCGTATATTGTTAAAGAATAGAGCAAAAAAATATGCAGATTCGAAAACATGAATCCTTTCACTATGAAAGAGTGGCGTGTTGAGGCGCTTAAAAAATAGGGTATAAAGTCAATGGATGTCAGCATACATGTTAGAAGACAAAGAAAAATTGCAAAGACAATTAGTTTTCGTCTGAAGAGCTGTTCTTTTTTAAGGTTTAACAAAGCTATAATTATAAAATGAAACGAGGCCGCAATAACTATAATTGTAGAAACTATTGTCATATAATTCACGGCCACCCAGTCATAGCGGATTATATAAACAAGCATAGCGCTTAATGACGCAGCAGTCAGTATGGTAATTATAAAAAGCGCCTGTCTTTTTACTGTCCAGAACTCGGAGTTGAAAAAACTGTTGGTTAGAAAAAACTGCGACGACGAGATCAAAAAAAGAATAACCACTTGTATGCTGAAAAACAGTAAATAGATATTTGGTGTATTTATTGCCCGGAAGAAAAACAGGAACTCCATAACATAAAATGTACTGTTTAAAATCGTTAGAAGATAAAAAATCAGGAATAGAGTGTATGTTTTTAAAATCTTTTGTCTGTATTTTATGGCGAGTATACCGGAAGTATAAATTGCCAGAGCGCCCATGATTATAGTAGCAATATTGAAAAACAGTAAATATCTGAACATATCTATTTTCCTTTTGCGAGAGAATTACTTTGCAAGTTTAATATTTTCTTGTTCAAAGTTCCGCAGGCTGTAAATGATACCGGAAGTGTAAAGTAAATTGACAGCAGCCCTGAAAAAAAGGAGGCACTGAATATTGCTATCATGATTAGTATCTGATATTTTATCGCGACCATAGGTACCGAGCCACCAAGAATCTGTCCTGTCATCATTCCGGGGAGTGAGACAATACCCATTGTGGCCATTCGGCTGAGTGCCGGGTTAATGCTGGCAAGCATGCTGGCGCGAAGATAGGGCGCTATGGCTTCGCTTTTGTCGGCTCCGTACGAGATCATCTGTAAAAATCGCTTTTCATCCTTGTTTATGGATTTATAGAATGAAGAGAGTGTGATAATGTTGCCGGAAAGGCAGTTGCCCAAAATCATTCCACCTATTGGAACAAGATATTTTGCGTTAAATAACTCTGTTATTCCGACTGTCGTCCAGTTGAATAGAGCAAGTACAACTATTTGCGGTATAACGATTGACCAGAAAACAGGGAAAACCGTTTTTGCCAAAGACAATGAGCTGGATCGTATAACGGAAAAAGCTGCTACAGCAATCATTATGAAAATATATGCGGTATTGACAAAAATATTGTTGTACTCAAAGAGATATTTGAGGTACACGCCTACCAGCAAAAGTTGTATACTCATTCGTGTAAGAGAATAAATCAGATTCTTTGTGATACCAAGCTTAAGAAATATCCCCGCGACAAGCGGGAGAAGTATGATCGATGAGAATAGAAACATTGACAGTACGGATATGTCGGTAGCTCCCATATTAAATCTCCAGAATATTTATTTCGGACGAATCGCGCCATTCGGGGTCATGCGAGACTATTAACGCGGTTTTATTGCTTTCCATAATTTTTGAGACTATTGTGTTTTTCATACTTGATTCTACAGCTGAAGTGGGCTCGTCAAGAAGCAGTACCGGTCTTTTAAGCATAAAGGCAATAATCAGTCCGGTTCTCTGTCTTTCACCACCCGATAACTCTGAGGTCGGTTTCGTAAGCAGACCGGTTGGTAACTGAAAATCTTTGGCCATCTTATTAAACAGATCATAATCGGGGGTAATTTTGCGGTTTGCTTTAAGCATAAAAATGGAATCAATTACATTTTTAACCGTGTCGTCCGGAAGGTCGACATCCTGACTTACATAGGAGCATTGTGACCGCACCCTGTTAATGGTTTCAGGTGACAGTGGTGTTCCGTTAAAACTAATTTTTCCTCTGTATTCGCTTTGAAAACCCAGAATCATTCTAAGCAGAGTGCTTTTGCCTTTTCCTGAATTACCGTATATAAGGGTTTTAGAGCCTTTCTCAAACTTATGGTTAAAATTTTCGAACAGTATCTTGTCGTCAAAGTTGAGAGATATGGATTCAAAAGTTATCATGATTGTTCCTGTCTATTTGAAAGAAGGTATCCTTTAGTTACAATACTTTTCAAATGTATTTAAGTGTCTTATATTTTTTTTCTTTTAATCTTATGCAACCGTTTTTTCTTTAAAAGCAATATTCTTTAATTAAAAGTTTTGGAGGTCTTTACACAAACAAGAGAAATAATTTTATTTAATTTCGAAAATTCTGGGTTAGAAATTCATATTATTACAGGGCAGTAATTTACTCTTGACACTACTCTCTATTAAATAAAATTTATTGCATCTTTTGCTTTTCTCCCGGAGGTTTTGATGAACCGTATTTCATCGTTTCTATTAAATATTATTGAACGCTTTACCAAAACACAGCATTCGATAATAATAGTTGCCGCAATTATTACGGGTATTATCGCCGGTTTCGCGGCCGTTGGCATGCGGCTTATGATACATCTGATTTCGGATACGGTTTTTGCTGGGAATGGAAGTTTTCTTGAAGCTGTCAGTCGTGCTCCCTGGTACCTTGTCCTTTTTATTCCGGCTCTGGGAGGGGCACTTGTTGGACCGATAACATATATTTTTGCACGGGAAGCAAAGGGACATGGAGTTCCCGAGGTTATGCAGTCTTTAATAGTTAAAGGAGGCATAATCCGGGCGCGGGTGGCTGTAGTTAAGGCCTTGACTTCATCCATAACAATCGGAACGGGTGGCTCTGTGGGGCGTGAAGGCCCGATTATTCAAGTTGGCGCGAGTGTCGGTTCGGCGGTAGGACAGTTTTTCAGAATGTCAAACCGCAGGTTAAAAACTCTTGTCGGGTGTGGTGCAGCTGCGGGTATTGCAGCAGCGTTTAATACACCTGTCGCGGGAGCTCTGTTCGCTGCCGAGATAATATTGCGGAATTTTTCGTTTTATCAACTCTCTCCTATCGTAATAGCTTCGGTAACAGCAACAGTTGTTTCACATACAATCATGGGTAATTACCCGGAATTTGAAGTGCCGCATTTTGCTATGGCAAGTTATTATGAGCTATTTCTCTATTTTGGTCTGGCTCTTCTTTGTGCTGTTGTTGCATATCTTTTTATAAAGATACTCTACTTTTCAGAAGATTTTTTCGATGAAAAAATAAAGATTCCGATTTATTTAAAACCTGTACTTGGTGGTCTGATTATCGGTGCAATTGGACTTGTTTTCCCCCGTATACTGGGAGCAGGTTACGAATCGATTGACCAGGCTCTTCATGGTGATATTTTCTGGAAACTGGCGCTTGTTTTATTGGCGTTAAAACTTGTTGCAACTCCTTTGACTTTAGGTTCCGGAGGGTCTGGAGGTATTTTTGCGCCATCACTTTTTTTAGGGGCTATGGCCGGAGCTTTTTTTGGCGGTATTGTTAATATAATTTTTCCTGGAATGGTCTCGCCTGCAAGTGCCTATGCTCTTGTTGCCATGGGTGGAGTTGTTGCCGCAACGACACATGCTCCTATAACGGCTATCATTATTGTGTTCGAGCTTACACACGATTACAAGATTATCCTGCCGATAATGATAACCTGTATGGTGAGTGTATTAATAGTAACAAAATTTCAAAGAGAGTCTATCTATACTCTCCGGCTTGTACGGCGAGGTATAAAACTGAAAGAGGGCACTGATCATAATGTGCTTCGTTCGGTCCTGGTCCGTTCGGTTTATAAAAGCCGGTTTATAAGTTTATGTGTTTACGACAAGTTCCAGGACATTATTGACATTTTTATAGAAGCAAACCAGCCTATTATACCCGTGTTAAGTGACGGCCGGTTAAAAGGTATTATAAGCATTAATGATATAAAAAGTCATTTCAATAAAGTTCAGAATCTTGCCGGGGTAATGGTTGCCGATGATATCGCGGACAGAGATTACAAAACGGTAACTCTTGATGACAACTGCGATACAGTTGTCGAAATTATGCGGAAAGAGAGGGTTGAGGGGGTTGCTGTTGTATCTGCTGATGACTCCTCAAAGCTTTTAGGAATGATATGGCGTGAAGATATTCTGGATGTTTACAATACCGAGGTTCGCAGTCTGGAAATGACGGGAACGATCGCGGACATTATGACTTCGAATAACGAAGAAGAGATGCAGGTCATGGAGAAGTATTCCATTGCTCAGATACATGTTCCATTAGAGTTTGCCGGTAAAACCATACGTGAATTGAATGTGCAGCAAAACTATGGAATAATTATCCTGCTGGTTTTCAAGGCTGATAATCATAAAAAACGCAGAATGCCGGAAGCGGATTACCGTTTTAGTAAAGATGATATGGCGATTATTGCGGGTGATACTGAATTCATAAAGCGGGTTCGTGACCTTTAAAAAATTTGGTAAGATGAACTAATTAAGCGTTAAATGATGTAGTGTAAAAAAACTGTTGAATAAATAAAAGGTGACCCAACTGGATCACCTTTTATTATTAATCAGTTAGAGGAAATATAGAGGCTTATTTGCCTATGTTAAAATCCAGACTGCTGTATTTTCTGTTTAGAGCTACAGTTATTGGTATCTGACGTGATACCGGTCCCCAAAGCTGGCGCGGTCCTGGAGAAGAAAACAGGTCTTCACTTGCCCATGCTTCGCGTCTTGAAGTAAAAAATTCCATTGCCGGTGATTTGGTGTCGGCAAGAGCTTTTTCGATAACAAACTCATCTTTACCCTGACGGCGTTCAATGTTTAATAGGCCAGGAAGAGGAATGCCAAGAGGTTCTCCTCCGCCGTTTAGATCGGCAATACTTGCCATGTATCCGGTTTTGCCCGAAAGTATAAGTGAACCCGCGGTAAGGCCAAGGTTATAGCAGTAAGCTGCGTCAAAAAGAGTTGGAGCACCGCAACGACCCTCATAACCGAAAAAGTGGTTTAGAGTAGCGAATGGAGCCGATTGATCAAGCTCGCTTACACGCACCTTGACCATATCAATCAAGAGACGCTCTGTTGGAATAAGTGAAACCTGAAGGTTTCCATGACTGTCGCGATCTGCAAGCAGCATGTCTTCGATATAATCCGGAAGAGATGCCATAAGCTGAGCGTGTTCTGGAGTAAGCTTGGCGTACATGAAGTTACGCTTCTCTTCATTATTTTTGGCAGATAACTCGGAATGAAACATTGCGACTTTATCGTTAAGCTCGGCGATAAGTGCGTTCATTTCCGGAATGAACTCGATGATGCCCTCAGGAATAAGGACAACTCCGTGATTAATGCCTTTCTTTGAGCGGTTTACAACCGCTTTTGCTATCTGATCAACAATGGCAGAAAGTGGTATCGATTTTTCGGCAACCTCTTCTGAAATCAGGGCGATCGCTGGTTTAGTTTGCAAGGCAACCTCAAGGGCAACATGCGAAGCGGATCTTCCCATAACCTTTATAAAGTGCCAGTATTTGCGAGAAGATGGAGTATCCTGAAGAATGTTTCCTACCATTTCGGCATAGATCTTTGTGGCAGTATCAAAACCGAAAGAAATTGGAAGTATGTCGCCGATTTGAAGGTCTCCGTCGATTGTTTTGGGAACGCCAATTACCTGTACTCCCGAGCCGTCACTTTTTACGTCTTTTGACAGAAATTCAGCAAGTATCGCCGCGTTTGTGTTTGAATCATCACCGCCTACAACAACAATGGCGTCAAGGTTGTTGTCTATACAGGTTTTTTTTACACTTTGAAACTGCTCATCGCTTTTGATCTTTGTGCGGTCGCTACCAAGAAAGTCAAAACCGCCAGTATTTATTACAGGCGCAATATTCTGGTCGGTTATTTCGAAAAGGTCACCCTGAATAAGGCCCTTGGGACCAGCTTTTACTCCGAGAAGAGTATTGCCCGCACCCAGAATTTTTTTTAGTCCATAAACAACGTTGTGGCCGCCGGCTGCAGGTCCACCGGAAAAGAGAACCGCTACACGCTTGTTTGACAGCGGAGAAGGGTTTTTTCCCGAAGATTTTAGAACAGCCTGCTCGAATGAGTTTTGGAAAGCCTGTTTTACTTTATCACTATCTTTTGATTCTAGTTTTTCACCAGACGGTGTGAAGCTTATTGGTTGAGGATTTTCGGATGATCCAAAATCCGAACATGTCGGAATGGAAAGATTGCGAATTTCGTTTTCGAAGATCGATTTATGCTTTTCCATACCGATAAGAAGATCTGTTAATGTGCTCATTATTGTCTCCATCGTTAACTGTTTTTACCGGGACAAGACCGTATTGAAGAGATTGAGTGTTAAAAATTTACGGTATCCCGTTTTTTTGAATTGAAAAGCGGGTAAGGTTAGTGTCAAGATAAATTTGGAGCCGGAACGCAATAAAAAGGCAATGAAGGGCTTGACCGTTAAGCTCTTCATTGGTGTAGTGGTTATAAAGCTTAAGGGCTCGAATTTTAATAAAAAACAGGTAATATATGCTTCAGGTAACAGATGTTTCTTTGGCGTTTAACAAATCGCCTCTATTTAAAAATGTAAATTTAAAGTTTACTCCGGGATTTTGCTATGGACTAATTGGAGCCAATGGCGCGGGTAAGTCAACTTTTTTAAAAATATTATCCGGTGAAATCAAACCGGATAGCGGTTCTATTTCGCATGGGCCGGATGAGCGAATAGCGATTTTAAAGCAGGATCAGTTTGCGTTTGAAGAGCATACAGTATTGGATACTGTTTTTATGGGGTACACCAAGCTGTACGAAATTGTTAAAGAACGTGAGACTCTTTATGCCAAGGGTGAATTCAGTGAAGAAGATGGAATAAGGGCTGCCGAACTGGAAGAGATATTCGGAGAGATGGACGGTTATGAAGCCGAATCTAATGCCGCAATTCTGCTGTCAGGGCTTGGCATTATGGATGAGCTTCACACCAAAAAAATGAAAGAACTTGAAGGTGGAGAAAAGGTTCGTGTGCTTCTGGCTCAAGCGCTTTTTGGAAACCCGGATATTCTTCTTCTTGATGAGCCCACAAACAACCTGGATCTTGAATCTATTACATGGCTTGAGAATTTTTTGTATAACTTTGACAATACGGTTATTGTAGTTTCTCACGATCGTCACTTCATGAACCGTGTTTGTACTCATATTGCTGATATAGATTTCCAGAAGATACAGCTGTATGCAGGTAACTATGATTTTTGGGCCGAGGTTAGCCAGCTTGCGATGCGTCAAAAGAAGGACGAGAACAAAAAGAAAGAAGATAAGATCAAAGAACTTCAGGCTTTTGTTGAAAGGTTCAGCTCGAATGCTTCAAAGGCCAAACAGGCAACATCACGTAAAAAAATTCTCGATAGTTTAACTCTGGAAGATATTCCAGTCACATCACGGAGGTTTCCCTGGGTGGCATTTAAACCGGAGCGTGAGTGTGGAAAGGTTATTCTTGAGGTAGAAGGGCTTTGCAAGAGTATTGACGGTGTAGAGGTGATAAAGGATTTTGATCTTGTAGTTAATCAGAAAGACAAGATTGCCTTTGTCGGGCCGAACAATATAGCAAAATCAGTTCTTTTTGACATGCTTTGCGGAAATATGGTTCCTGATGCCGGTACAATAAAATGGGGCGAAACAATAACGACATCCTATTTTCCTAAGGAGAGCGCGTCGTATTTTGATGTTGACTATGATCTTATAAACTGGTTACGTCAATATTCGAAAGAAAAAGATGAAAATTTTGTACGTGGTTTTCTGGGGCGCATGCTTTTTACAGGGGAGGACGCTTTAAAAAAAGTATCGGTTTTGTCGGGGGGCGAGAAGGTGCGTTGCATGCTTTCTAAAATGATGTTAAGTGGAGCAAATGCTTTGGTACTTGATGAGCCTACCAACCACCTGGATCTTGAGGCCATAACTGCTTTAAATAATGGACTAATCGCTTTTACAGAGGTTATTCTTTTTTCATCTCATGATCATCAGTTTATTGATTCTATAGCAAACAGAATAATTGAGTTAACTCCTAACGGATATATAGACAGGATGATGCGTTTCGATGACTATATTGAAAACGAAGATGTGCGTAAGCTGCGTGATTCTCTTTATAATGGTCATGATAGAATAATCATATAATTCATATTTTCAGTTTTTACGGGGGCATAAATGAAAAGGATAATTTGCCTTGTTTTGTATTTTATATTGTCAACAGGACTATTTGCAGAATCTGCGGGGGTGATACTGGTTTTGTCTTCACTGTCTTCGACCGGTCTTACCGCGGTTTCGGCTTTAACTGATATGGTCGGGAAAAGGAGTGCCCGTCTGGAAAGAATGCGTGAATTTGTTGATAAAAACGGGCTTTACCTCGCATCTGACGCAGCCGGAAGCGGAAAAGAGTATCTTGGTTGTGTCGCTGATATTGCCGGTGTAAAACCGGAAAAACGGGATATGTTTTTCAGAGTTGTTCGTGAAAGTTATGCCACTGTTTTTCCCGGTGAGAATATTGACAGCAACTATTCGGCGGGTGTTCTTATCGAAATTGCAGAGAAGCTTTAAGTGTTATTTTAGCAAAGCAATTTTCCGCAATTATCCTGTTAAAAATAATAAATGGCAACTCTTATAACTCACATGCTGATTAGTAAAAATTATTAATGCAAATTGTCACCTGGATTTATTTCAAACAGCTCCAGAAGCTGAGACAGTTTGTTTTTAATATTATCTGAATCGGGTGAAACCGGTCCGATGCATCCGGGACAGCCGTTATCGCAGGAGCATTTCTGCAATGACTCGCTTGCAGCATGGGCTATTAACGGTAGTATCTCGAAAACACGATGCGAAATTCCTGATCCTCCCGGCAGTGTGTCGTATATAAATACTGCCGGTTTGCCGCTGTGGTTGGAACGGGCCATCTGAAAAGTATGTATGTCCCTGATATCGCAGAATGTAAAAATAGGCGCGATATTGTTAAAAAGATAGGCAAGAGAGTGAAGAAGATGCCCTGCCGTCTCTTTGCCTCCGAAGGTGTAAAGATACTCCTCGTCAAAATCGATCCAGCAGCTTGAAGTGTGCATCTCCTGCTCAGGTAGATCAATTTTTCCCCACCCAAGATTTTCGTGAGTTTTAAATCTTATTTTCTTAAACATCATGGCTTTTTCCCTGACGTTCAGTTCGCCTTTAGAAAGAACCGCCTTGCCATAGTCAGAGTTATCGAATTGACCGATTACGTGAATGTCAATTTTAACATTAGCATCGGTATAGTATTCGGAGTCTGTCTCGTGACAGAAGGCTGTTCGACGCTCCCAGTCGAGTTTGTCGATATAAAACTGTTTGCCCTGATGTATGTAAATTGCGTCATCATGTATCAGTGATGGTGCGGAATTATAATCGACCTCTCCGATTACCCGGTTTTTTGCGGTAGTATCGACAATAACAAAATTTTCCTGAGCGGCGCTGCGCAGGCTGACTTCGTTTGCCGGATATATCTGGTTCATCCAGTGATAGGTGTTGTCGACCTGTTTAAGTATTCCTTCGTCTTCGAGGTATTTAAGCATTTCCCGGGTTGTTCCAAGATGTTCGGCAAATATCTCGTTGGCTTTGAAAGGCAGTTCAAATGCGGCGCATTTTATATGGTCCATTAATATCAAAAGATTATCCGGATTAATAACCGCATTTTCGGGATTAGAGCTGATTAAAAAATAGGGATTAGATGCAAAGTACTGATCCAGCGGAGAAGATGTGGCAACCATTATTGCAAGAGAGGGTTTATCGCGACGGCCGGCTCTTCCAAATTGCTGGTGAAGTGATGATATGGAACCCGGGTAACCGGTTGTGATAACCGCATCCAGCATGCCGATGTCGATACCAAGCTCGAGTGCGTTAGTCGAAACAACTCCATCAATGGAGCCGTCACGGAGGCCTTTTTCGATTGCGCGCCTTTCGTTGGGCAGGTATCCTCCACGATACCCTTTTATGGTTACACTACGGCAGCGTTCTTTAAGATATGTAGAGATTATCTCGACACGCATGCGGCTGCGGGCAAAGATTATCAGAGGTATCTTGTTGTTAAGTATCTGTGCACCGATTTTTGCGGCCTCGTTTACCGATGACGAGCGGATACCAAGCTGTTTATTGACAACAGGCGGATTATACACCACATAGTGGCGCTCACTTTGAGGTGCGCCGTTATCATCGATAAGCGTAACCGGCCGTTCGAGAAGTTTTTCGGCATGCTCTTTGGGATTGTTAATTGTTGCCGAGCAGAGTATAAATTGCGGATGACAGTTGTAAAAAGCGCATATTCTTCTGAGGCGGCGCAACAGGTTTGCCAGGTGGCTTCCGAAAACACCACGATAGGTGTGCAGCTCGTCGATTACTATGTATTTCAGGTTTTCGAAAAGCTTGATCCACATTGTATGGTGAGGTAAAATGCCGGCATGAAGCATATCAGGATTTGTTACCACTATGTTTCCGGCTTCACGTACAGCCTTGCGCGCGGTACCGGGGGTGTCTCCGTCAAAGGTATAGGTTTTAATCGGCGCTTCCAGTGTTTCGCAAATATTCATTACTTCGTTCATCTGGTCTTGAGCGAGAGCCTTTGTAGGGAATAGATACAGAGCGCGGGCCTCCGGATTATTGAGCATATAGTTTATAACCGGTAGATTGTAACAAAGTGTTTTGCCTGAAGCAGTTGGTGTAACGACGACAATATCGTCTCCTTTCTGAACAGCGTCACACGCAAGACGCTGGTGGGTGTACAGTTCTTTGATGCCCTTATTGATATAATAGCCGGTAAGCCTGTCAGACAGAAAATCCGGGTATGCAAGATAATTGCCGGGTTTTGCATTATTACGAACCCACATGGTTACGTTTTGCATAAAATCTGGCTGTTCTTTGAGGTACTCAACCAGCTGTGAAATATTCATTATCTGCCCCATAATTGCTAAATATTTGTGTAGTAGTTTGAAAACAGTATTTAATTAATCAAATCATTTTTTGTTTGATTGTTATTTATCACACTAATATCATAGATAATTGCTGATAATACTGATCATGGAGAATAAAATGAAAACAATTATGAATCCTGTTTTACCGGGGTTTAACCCCGACCCGTCAATAGTAAGAGTAGGTAAGGATTTTTATATCGCGACTTCTACATTTGAGTGGTATCCCGGAGTTCAGATTCACCATTCCCGTGATCTTGTTAACTGGAATCTTGTTGCCAGACCGCTAAGAAGAGAGTCCCAGCTTAACATGATGGGCGAAGGTTATTCTATGGGGGTATGGGCTCCTTGCTTGAGTTACGATAACGGTCTGTTTTATCTCTGTTATACGGATGTAAAGGAACCTGGAACGATGCATAATTACCTTGTTACGTCGGATTCTATAGAAGGTGATTGGTCGGATCCTGTTTATCTTGATAGTCGGGGTTTTGATCCCTCTCTGTTTCATGATGATGACGGCCGGAAATGGTATACCGTAATGTATCTTGATATGGTTGCCTGGAATAATATGATGAATTTAAACTGGGGCATGCAGGATACTGTGTCGACTAAGCGGATTCTTGAAAGTTACGACAAGTACCAAAAGGAGTTTCCGTTTTTTAAAGGAATACTTCTTCAAGAATATGATCATAGCAGGAAGAGCCTTGTTGGACCAGTTAAAAAAATTTTTGACAGGGTGATCGGTGTTACCGAAGGGCCTCATCTATATAAAAGAAACGGCCACTATTATCTTGTAACGGCTGAAGGTGGAACTGGTTATGAACACGCGGTTACCATGGCGCGCTCCAGGTCTATTGATGGCCCCTACGAAATACATCCGCAAAACCCCGTAATTACTTCCAAGGGTACAGACGCTTTAGTGCAGAAGGCGGGTCATGGCGATATAGTAGAGTGTGAAAACGGCGATGTTTATCTTGTGCATCTTGGAAGCAGGCCTGTTGGAGAGAAAAAACGTTGTATTCTTGGACGGGAGACTAGCATACAGAAGATGATGTGGGGTGATGACGATTGGCTGCGGCTTGAGGCCGGAGGGAATACTCCCATGGCCGAAGTTGTGATACCGGATTACGGTGACACTCAGAAAACTGTTTATCCGGACAGGGATGATTTCGATTCAGACAAGTTGAATATTAATTTCCAGTGGCTAAGAGGCGATGTCTTTGGGAAAATGGCATCTTTAACGGAACGGCCCGGGTTTCTTCGATTAAAAGGCAAGGAAGCCGTTTATTCAAAATATACGCAGGCTCTTGTAGCAAGACGCCAACAGTCATTTAAGTACAGCGCGCAGACGGCGATGGAGTTTGCTCCAAACGAAGAAAATCAGATGGCGGGACTGGTTGTCTATTATTGTAATGAGCTTTTTTATTATTTGTATGTTGGGTACGATTATTCGATAGGAAAATATATTTCAGTTATGTCGAATATTCTTGGTGAACTTGATATATTTGCCGGCGGCCGGGTTGCGGTTAAGGCTGATAGAGTATATCTAAAGGCAGAGGTTAATTATACAGAGCTTCAATTTTGCTATTCGACCGACGATGTTTCCTGGAGTAAGGTTGGAGATGTTTTGGATATGAGCCTTCTCTCTGATGATGTCAGCGGTGGGTTTACCGGGGCTTTTGTCGGCATGGCGTGTCACGATCCTGCGACAATGAAAGCTTATGCCGATTTTGATTATTTTGAGTATGTGGAGAAGGTCTGAACTGGTTCTGTTATGGGATTTTCCATTTTTGTATTAGTCTAATGTGCCCATTGTAGTATTTTTTATCATAAAAGTAGTTTTCTATGTAGTACTTATCGCTAAAACTAAGTATGTTTTTTTCCAGGGCTTTCATGGCTAGAAAAAGCAGACGGGAAACGGAGGACTTGAAAAACTTACGGGCATCAAGAAAAACCTCATACTGGTCGAGAGAAAAACAAACATGAAGACGATGGAAACCGATTTTGGAATCAGATTCCTGATATTTTATTGGTCTGTGATAAAATGATTTTGAAGAGATTTTTTTGCGGATAAGAGACGTTAAGAGCCGGCTAATAAGCTCTGATAATGTGATATTGTCTTTTTTTGCTTTTTTTTTAAGCTGTTCAAGAATAGTTCTTTTAACATAAATTGTAGTTTTCATCTTTTTACCTTGATATTGGGTTTTGAGAAGGTTTAACTTATATAACGAAGAAGTTAGAAAAAAAGGCGAAAAAAACGGGGCATCCATGTCAGAAAACGACAAAAAGACCGAAATAAAAGATTTTGAAAAAAAACGTATCGAGAAAATAATTAAAAAAGAGTCCGATGAAGATTCAGTCGAGGCATTAAATAATCTGGTCAACCGCTTTAAGGATGATACTTTAACCGGGAGATAATATGCTAATAGTTTACGCTCACCCAAACAGAGAGGGGCATTGCGGAGAGATACTTCGTGCTGTAAAATCCCGTTTAAACAAGATGAACATCTCTTATGAGCTGCTTGATCTTTACGCTATGCACTATGATCCGGTGCTTAAGCCTGAGGAGCATTACACTTCTGGTCACAGAGATGTTTCAAAAGAAAATGAAACCATTCAGGGCCTGTTTAAAAATGAGAGCAGATTTATTTTTATTTATCCTACCTGGTGGAACGGTATGCCGGCAATTCTTAAAGGTTTTTTTGATCGTTTGATGATACCCCGGTTTGCCTATTCGTACGAAAAAACAATACCTGTGAAACTTCTTTCAGGCAAGGCGGCTGTTTTTTCCTCTTTTGGTGGACCGCGTGTTTTTGGAAAGTTTTATGCCGGTGACAGATCTTTAAAGCAGGTAAGTAAAGATATTCTGGCGTTTTGCGGAATCAGGGCTAAATGCTATGCGATAGATAACGCTCGCAAGCTGACTGCATCACAAAGTAAAAAAATAGAGAGAAAAGTAAATAAGGCTCTATCCCGGTTAATTTAATATCTGTTTTACCCGACCGACTGTTCCATCTGTCAAACGGACTTTTATTCCGTGCGGGTGAAAGCCGGAGTTTGTTAAAATGGATTCGACAATGCCTTCTGTTAAGGCGCCGCTTCGCTGATCCTGTTTTTGAACAACGGCAACCCTGAGTCCAATTCTAATAAATTCTCTTTTTTGATTATTCATTTAGTTCCTTCAAGGATGTTGTTGATGTTACTACCCAGTCGCCCTCGGTGTATCCGTTACGATGTGCAAGACTGGCGCACTTAATCTGCAATATGAAGAAAATTTCACGACCGTTTTCGTTTAATGTTTCAAAATTCCCCTGTCCTTTGGATACAACAACATCAGCTTCTTTGAATAATTGTTTAAACTCATCAGAGCATTCACTTAACATCGTGCCGGGAATATCGGCTCCGTTTGATATTATACAGGCGACTTTATCCAGATTGACATCAAGTGCATCCTCTTCTGTGACATCGTTTATAACCGGGCTTCCTTTAACGGCATAGTATACTTTTGCATCTCCCGGGAATTTTTCAATCAGCAACCGGTCAAAAAGTGCTTCTCCAGCATTGTCTCCAAGAACCAATACTGTTTTTGCCATTTCAATTTTAGAGTATAATCCAGTGACCTGATTGTCTGTAAGTGGCTTTTTCATGGCTGATTTGAATGAGTTCATTACGCGATCTTCATTCCAGTCTGTTTTTGCACCAAAATCCAGAATGTTTCCGGCTATTGCGAAACGTACCGCGCAATCGAATGGTGAATTGCTTTTTGCGATCATATCTTCAGCCGATTTTGAAAGTTCAAGAGCCTTTCGGGTTGACTGCTTTTTTAGCTTGCGGTAAGGATCACTATTGTTTAATTCTTTACGAATGATTCGATGAACGCGGCTTACAACCGCCGGAGGTGGCATGGTCAGATCAGTTGAAGAAAGCTCGGCCAACAGTTTTGGCATAAGTGCTCTTATTATCTCTTCGTCAGATGTTATCATACGGCATGCGTCAAGGCTTTGGCGCACAAAGCAGGGTATGCAGTCAATAAATGATTTCATAATATCTCCGGTTGAGGTTCAAACTTGTTAGTTGACACTAATATCTTAATCCATATATGGGTCAAGATATTATATTGAGGAAGCTGGTAATTATAGTTAAAATTATTAACAGAAAGCTTAGAAAAATTATAATGTTATGGAGAATAACAAGATAACTGTCTTTATCAGTTAAAAGAAATAAAAATAAACTGGGAACTAAATATTAATGAACCATATTAAGAATTTATCACAAGAGACAATAGGCGAAGTTTTTAACCTGGGCGCAATGCTGCTTTGGGGTATGATGCCTGTTCTTGTTCGCTCTTCATCAGGCATAGTGCCGCCGCTTTTCTTTTCCGGCAGCTCTATATTTTTAGCAGGCCTCGTTTGCCTTTTTGTGCTAATGGTTAAAAAAAAATCGGCGAACTTTTCTGTGCAGCAGCTTTACGTGACATGATGATGAGTGCTCTTATAATATCGGTTCTTTTTTACGGTGTTCTCTTTTTTGCGGGGCAGAAGACGAGTGCTGGTAATATTGCCATAATCGGTCAATCTGAAGTTGTCTGGACATTTCTGTTCTTTACACTTTTGGGTTTTGAAAAACTAACAATAAAGAAAACTCTTGGTGCGGCGGTTGTAGTTTGTGGAGTATTGATGATTGTAATAAAGAGCTTTTCAGGTGATTTTGCAATTTGGGATTTTGTACTAATTCTGGTTTTTGCAATAACGCCTTTAGGTAACTATTTTCAAAAAAAGGCACTTAAACGCGTCTCTTCAATAACTCAGCTCTGTTTTAGGAGTCTTGTGGGGGGATCACTTTCACTTATTGCCAGCTTGATTTTTGAACGTGGACATTTCACTGAGGCGTCTGTTGCAGTAATTATAGTGTTAGTTTTACTGAATGGTATTTTGGCGCTTGGATTGTCCAAAATAATGTTTCTTGAATCACTCAAGAGGCTCGAAGTATCCAAAACAATTGCTATGGGGGCAGCCGCACCGGCGGTAACCATGACCGCCGCCTATTTTATTCTGAATGAAAAACCTGATATTATGCAATTGTTGGGACTTGCTCTTGTTGTATTGGGGATTCTTGTCATGATTAATAAAAGCCGGTCTATACGGCTTTAATGTAACTTGACATTTCGATAACTTCTTGTAAAATGACAAGTGTAGTGCTGATTTTATCGGTACTATAAAATAATCATTACAATCAATTTCTGAGTGATCCAATAACAGTAATTCTGTTTCTTTAGTTAAAATCTATTTTTTATAGAGGAAATAATGAGCAGTTCGGATGGTGGCAGTATCAGCCAGCAGATAACTCAAATTACTTTATTTGTTATTATTATACCAGTAAATTTTCTTGCCGATTGATGACGCGTTAACCTGATATTATAAGTTAATGGAGTTTTTTCTTCGGCATAATTTGCCGCAGGGAGGAGACCATGAATACACTCATTGTGCCTGAACTTCGTGAACTTATTGCCTCGGGTGATTATGATACCCTTCGGGAGTTTCTTGCTGACGAGCACCCTGCCGTTATTGCCGAGATGATATCGGCTCTTCATAAGGATGAGGTCTGGGCGGTACTGCAATATGCAGAAGTAGATATAAGATCTGAAATATACAGTCATCTTGACGAGACTCTACAGGTGCAGATAGTCAAGACTCTGCGACGCGACGAGATTGTCAAACTTCTAACACACATGTCTCCGGACGACAGGGCTGACCTTTTTAAACATATGCCCGAAGAGCTTGGCGAATCAATACTTCCTGCAATGGCGCATGTAGAGCGAGAGGATATCAGGCGGCTCTCTTCGTACGAAGAGGGAACCGCTGGCGCTGTTATGACCTCGGACTATGCTACCCTGCCGCCGGGTCTCACGGCTCAGCAGGCAATAGATCATCTTCGTCAGGTCGCGCCAAACAAAGAGACAATTTATTATTCTTACGTGATAGACGAATATCGTCATATTCTTGGTTTTGTTTCCTTAAAAGATCTGATTGTATCACATAAGGATTCACTGATAGACGATATCATGAATGCAGAGGTTATTACTGCACGCGTTGGTGATGATCAGGAAGATGCCGCGCGTAAAATACAAAAACTTGACCTAATCGCGCTTCCGGTATTAAACGAACAAGATGCACTTGTTGGAATAATCACGCATGACGACGCCATAGATATCATTACTCAGGAACATACTGAGGATATGGAGAAATTCATGGCTATCAGCGGTAGCCATGAAGATGCTGTTTATATGAAAATGACAATATTGAATCATTTTCGCAATCGAGCGCCATGGGTGGTTGTGCTTGCAATTTTTGGCCTCTTTTCCGGGTTTATTGTGCAAAATTTTGAGGGTCTGCTTATGCAGTTTGCTATCCTTTCTGTCTTTATGCCCATGCTCGCGGGAACAGGTGGCAATACCGGTAGTCAGTCGGCTACCCTTGTTGTTCGTGCGCTTGCATTAAAGGAGATCTGTGCCCGAGATACAATACGTATTTTATCTAAAGAGCTCGGAATAGCTTTTTTATTGGCGACTCTTCTGGGCTTGCTTGCTTATGGACGGGTGATATTTTTTGGGGCTGGTTCGTATATTCCTCCGCAATACGGACTGTCACAAATTGCCATGGCAATATCAATTGCACTTGGTCTTCAAGTTATCTCTTCCACCCTGATCGGAGCATTGCTTCCGCTTGGTGCATCCAGATTTAAACTTGATCCGGCTCTTGTGGCTATTCCGGCCTTGACTACAATAGTGGATATTACCGGTCTTGTTATCTATTTTACAACCGTTAAGTTGCTGCTGAATATATAATTGCTTAATGTCTATAATCGAAGCCAATTATATTATGTGAGCTTCGATAAAGGTATCATTTTTAGAAATTTTTATTAAGCCCATAGTCAGAGGTTTTTATGAATATTTTCCCTGTGCACGATCCTGTTCTTATTTTTTCAATTGTAATGCTCTCGGTTCTTATCGCGCCTTTGGTCTCTAAGCGATTAAAATTACCGGGTATAGTCGGGCTTATTATTTTTGGTGTGATTCTAGGGCCTCATGTTGTTAATCTGCTGGAACGCGACAAGACAATAGAACTTCTTGGAACAATTGGTCTTTTGTACATAATGTTTCAGGCTGGGTTAGAGATCAACCTGGAAGAGATAAAGCGAAACAAACACCATAGTATAATATTTGGTATTCTTACTTTCTTGATTCCCTTGGTTCTTGGAACAGCCTCAGCATACTATATTCTTGATATGAATCTTCCGGCATCAATTCTTTTAGCCAGTATGTTTTCTTCACATACGCTTTTGACTTTTCCCATAGTTAGCCGGCTTGGTCTTTCAAAAAAGAAGGCAGTTGCCGCAACAGTTGGCGGTACAATAATAACAGACACTTTAGCTTTTGTTGTGCTTGCGGTTATTATCGCAATGAATAGTGGCGGACTTACACTGCTTTTTTGGCCAAAATTGATTGGATACTCCATTGTTTATACCGCTTCTGTTGTTATATTTCTGCCTCGATTAACAGCCTGGTTTTTCCGTAATTATTTTAACGATTCCGGAGTGGAGGATTATGTCTTTGTATTGACTGCTGTTTTTATTGCAGCGTTTTTTTCGCATCTTATAGGTCTTGAGCCGATCATTGGAGCCTTCCTTGCCGGACTGACGCTTAATCCACTTATCCCTGAAAAAAGTGTGCTTATGAATCGTATACAGTTTGTGGGAAATGCTCTTTTTATTCCATTCTTTCTTATCTCTGTAGGAATGCTTATAGATCCGGTAGTGCTCTTTACAAATACAACTGCCGTAAAAGTTACGGTAGTAATGATCGTTATTGCTCTATTATCTAAAGATTTAGCCGCGCGACTGTTTGCTGAAATTTCGAGTTTTTCTAAAAATAATCGCGGGCTGATTTTCGGTATGAGTGTAAGTCAAGCTGCTGCTACTCTTGCGGCTGTACTTGTAGGATACCGGGTGGGAATATTCTCGGCCGATGTTTTGACAGGAACTATCATGATGATTATAGTAACCTGCTTCGTCGGGTCGGTAGTGACCCAGCGTTATGCAAAAAAAATTATCTTGCAAGAGACTCAATCCCCATCAGAGTCCGAAACAGGGCGTGTTGATCGAATTCTTATACCTATTGCCAGAGAGTCTAATGTTACAGGGCTTATGGACTTTGCATTCTTGCTTCATTCCAAAACCGGACAAGAACCGCTTTATCCATTGCATGTAACTGTGGACAGCAGTGATGTCCAGCAGGGAATTATCGAGGGAGAGACAATTCTTACAAAAGCGGGTATACGAGCTAGCGCAGTACAAAAAACAACACTTCCCTTAAACAAGATAGATACCAATATCTCTTCCGCGATACTCAAAGCTGTTGATGAACAGCGTATCTCAAAACTCGTGATGGGGTGGAATGAGTCCGGCAAACTGACTGGCTCTGTTTTGAATACTATTGCTGAGCAGATTGCAAAAAATTGCAGTCGTATGATCTATATTTACAAACATATAAAACCTGTAAATACCATGAACCGAATAGTGCTTATTGTCCCTCCTTACATTTATAAACAGTATGGATTCAATGAAACCATAAGTTCTTTGATTGGTCTAAGCGGAGCAATATCGGCGGATTGGCTTATTATTGCTGAAGAGGAGAGCAATGAAGATATTGCTGTCTATTTCAATAAACTTCAAAAGAAAGTAAATACATATAATATTCTTAGTTGGAAAAATTTATCCGGTCATCTTAAGAATGTTATTGGAGCAGATGATTTTATCATACAACTTGTTCCGCGGCGCAGCAGTATATCCTGGCGGCTAGATTTTGAAAAAATGCCAACTGAGTTGTGCCGTTCATTCCCGAATAATAATCTGTTGGCATTGTATCCCTCAACGGTCAGTGATGACAGTTACGAGACAATTGCTGGCGATGATTATGATGTCTCCAAGCCTTCGAATTTAATGAGGGAACTTTTGCCTGTTAGTAATATTTTATTCAATCTTGACTATGATGATCCATCAAGGGCAATCGCTCAAATAGCAGATATTATCGGAACAGAAAAAAGAACCCGGATATTTGATACAATTAACAGTGTGCTAAATGACTATCCTTTGGAGTTAACGGATGATGTTGTTCTGGTGCATAGCCGTACCGATCTGCTTGAAGATTACCGTCTTTTCGCTGCAGTAAGCAGACAGGGCTTTGTGTACAAGTCGTTGAGCGAGGGTGGGCAATACCGCATTATGATAGTGCTTCTCTCTCCTTTGTCAAAATCCACACAGAGTCATTTAAACGTTCTATCGCAGATTTCACGGTTTGTTATGGTTCAGCCAATTATCGATGTGCTATTAAAGGCAAAAGACAAAAATGAATTTGTAGAATTAACTTCCGGGATTAAAGATCATAATTAGTTATGTCTGATGTTTAGTGTATAACAAAGTCATTAAAAATTATAAAGTATTTACACATATAGATTCGAGTGTCTGAAAATATTGAAAATGTATGGAAAATTCATGAATGTTGGAATAATCGGTATCGGTGGGGTTGGCGGCTATTTTGGCGGAAAAATTGCAAAAGAACTGAACGAAAGAGAAGATATGAATATCTATTTTGCTGCCCGCGGCCTTCATTTGCAAGCGATCAAAAAAAATGGACTGCTACTTGATACAGATGATGGAACTTATGTCTCTGTTCCAACAGAGATAACGGATGATATTTCTCAGTTACCCGAACTTGATATTTGTCTGATTTGTGTCAAGAGTTATGATTTGCAGAATGTACTCGAGCAATTGAAACCAAAAATTAAAAGGGATACCATTATTCTGCCGTTGTTAAATGGTGTCGATATTTATGACAGAGTGCGTTCGGTAATATGTGATGGTGCAGTATTTCCGGCTTGTGTTTACGTTGGAACTCATATCGAAAAACCTGGAAAAGTTGTACAACGTGGTGGTGCATGTATTATCCACTTTGGTGTTGATCCGGGAAAAGAAGCCGTAACTAACTGGTTACCGGATCTTTTAGATCAGGCTGGCATATGTTATAATATGACTTCAAATCCATTTTGCGAGATATGGAGCAAGTACATGTTTATTGCTTCGTTTGGTCTGGTTTGCGCATGTTATAACAAAACCATTGGTGAGGTAATGCAGTCAAATGAACTCGCAGACTATGTAATAAAGATCATGTCCGAGATTTTTGCTATCTCTAAAAAAGCCGGTATTGATTTGCCGGCAGATATAGTAAAAAAGTCGTTTGCAAAAGGTGGTGGTTTTCCTTTTGATACCAAAACATCATTTCAGAGAGACTATGAAAACAGAGATAAACCGGACGAACGGGATCTGTTTGGAGAGACATTACTCCGCCTTGGAAAAAAATATAATGAGGATACTTCAACCGTAAAGATGATATATGATATGATTAACAATGATAAGGAGAATTGAGTGCAGCATCCAATTTGTAATGAAAAGTTTTCTATATGTGCCGCTTTCTTCATAAATGTGAGTTCTACTGTAGACAGGTCTCGTATTGAACAAACTGACGTTAAAGAAGATGGTTCCAAGTCGGATTAATAGTTATGGATATTATCACTCATACTTTGTCCGGAGTTGCCGCAGGAACTGCTGTTGCAAACTTTTCCAGGAATGGAATCTCTGATAAAACAAAAATAGTTCTGTTTGCGGGTTTTGGAGCATTTATTCCTGATCTGGATGCTTTAAGTCTCTGGTCAGGATTTGACAGTACAATAGGAAGTATTCTCAATCTGGTTAATTCCGGTAAAAATATTTATTTTGCAAAATTATGGTATTCGCACCATGCATTTATGCATTCTCTGCCTGCCGGTGTTTTTCTTGCTGTACTTCTCTCTCTTTTAACGGCAGTCCTTTCAAGATTCGGCTCAAACAATAACGGTATATCTGGAAAAAGTTTCAAAGAGTTTTTAATAAGACAAAAGTTTATTTTTTTAGCGTTTATGTGCGGTTACATAATGCATCTGCTGGGAGATTTGCCGACACCGTCATGTGTATGGGGCGGTGTAAATATGTTTTGGCCATTAAAAACTTATGTGGGTGGCACAGGGGACATCTGGTGGTGGAACAATTATGATATTTTTATTATAGCTTTGGTTGTCTCAATTATTAATTGCTCTGTTATCCTTACAGGTATATGCAAGACAAAAAGTTATAAGTGCCTGACTCTTTTTGTGTTTACACTTGGATTTTTCATCTGTTTATATCAGATTAAAAATCGTGATGCAAATTTCAACTATATTGGTCATACGCCGGATTATCATATTTATGAAGAAAAGTCCAAAAAGATACAGAAGGATATATTGGGAGAATACTTATATAATATAATGGACAAGCTGGACAAGAAAATTCCCCTTTATTTCTGATCGAATAATTATTACAGGATAAAAACGTGAAAAAAAATCAATAAACTATGTGCTATAGATATTACGTTACCTCCAATTACTCCCCTGACTATCGGATAATAAATAGGCAACATTCGGGCCTGCCTAATTCTCCTGACGAGCAAATAAAATGATACTAAAATTAGTACCATTTTATAACTAATAATGATAATTATTATCATTAAAGAGTTGACATTGTATTTTGCTGGATTATATTGTCTCTATTGGATGAAGAAATATTCAATATTTACAGCCTTTATCACTTAAAGCGGGTTATTTTATGTTTAATAAAATGAATTATTATAAAACTGTTAGTAAATTGAATTTATCAATGCAGCAGGGAATAATTATATTTTAAATTGGCTGTTTCGCAATTTAACAGCTTGAAATTGTTGTACAGCAGATATTATGAAGTAACAAATATAGGAGGTTTTAATATGGATAATCAATCCAGTATGCCAAACATGCCGTTATTGGGAGATGACTTTCCTGAACTGTCGGTTCAGACGACTCACGGGCCGATGAATATTCCAGGGGATATGAAGGGATCATGGTTTGTGCTTTTCAGTCATCCGGCCGATTTTACACCTGTTTGCACAACAGAGTTTGTGGCTTTTCAAAAGAGATATGATGAGTTTGAAAAACTCGGCTGCAAGCTGATAGGTATGTCTGTTGACCAGATATTTTCTCACATAAAGTGGGTTCAGTGGATCAAGGAAAATCTTGATATAGAAATAAAGTTTCCCGTTGTTGCGGCTAACGATGCTGTGGCGCTTAAACTTGGAATGCTTCATCCGGGAAAAGGTACAAATACGGTTCGTGCGGTTTTTATCTGTGATCCTCAGGGTAAGGTTCGCCTGATTATGTACTATCCACAAGAAATAGGCCGTAATATGGATGAGGTTGTTCGTGCAGTCAAGGCTCTTCAGATTTCAGATGCTCAGGGTGCAGTGCCGGCTGGTTGGCCCGACAATGAGCTTATTAAGGATCGCATTATTGTGTCGCCTCCGAAAGACGAGAAGACAGCGGCTGAACGTATGAAAGATTCGTCGCTTGAGTGCTACGACTGGTGGTTCTGTCATAAGCCCTTAAAATAGCTTATTTCCAAGATAATAAAATTGCAATTTTAACACCCCCCAAAAGTTAAAATTTGCTGAAAAGCCACTATATCATATAGTGGCTTTTCTTTTGGTGCGCCCAGCATGGGCGCAATCTAACGGGTTAAAGTCCCGAGTCTGCCCCGGTAGTGGGAAAGACATAGCTGAACACCAAGGGTGT
>JAFGRW010000095.1 GCA_016934935.1 Spirochaetota bacterium
CTCATTTCAAATATAAACTGTGGAGGCATATAATATAATCCCTTTTTTGATCGTGTACCATGCAAATATTATCTCTTTATAACTATCCATTGCCTTTTAACTCTGATCCATCTTATCATAAACTTTGGAATTGAGATACTAATATTTAATGCTTGTCATTCCATACCTGCAAAGGAGGAGTGCCCGGCATGGGCACCGGTGGTTTCAAAACATCACCGCCAACGGTGATTCCCCAATCCGTGACGGCCAGGCTCATAGAACGAAGATGTAAGCAGGAAGACAATAACGGATCTGTGATATTACTCTGCCGACGCTGGCGTTAACTTCCCAAGGGTCGTACTAATTGCATCTTCAAGCTCCTGCCCCTTTAAGCCTGAGCCTATGACATTTCCGTTTGTATCCACAAGAACATTATTTGGCCAGCCGCTGTAGCCGATCGGGTTTCTCGAAATAAATCTCCCTGTTTTCGGGTCATTCCCGCCCCGTCGTCATCCTGAGCGCAGCCGAAGCTTGCACCATAGGTGGTGGTGGATCTATTTAATCAGAAAAATTCCACCGCCAAAGGCGCCCGTCTTTCTCGCCTGTTCAACTGCTCACCTGTTCTACTTTCTCCGATGCAAGCATCGGTCGTCCACTATACATTATTCATTACAGTTTAGCCCCGCCACTTTATTCATAATTATTTACAGATTTTTTTATAAAGGCCCCTTATTGCCTCGTCACTGTCAAATTCCATTTCTCTTAATATTTTTTTGGACAACACGCCGTTTTCATGCAGTATTCTTACAATGTCCTCTCGGTGTAAACCGCAGGTCAATTTGCTGTATATGATCTCAAGGGGTCTCTTGCATTGCTTGGTCTTATTAGCTTCGTAGATGTCAATATACTCGCTGGTAAGATCGTGAATAACATCTTCATTCTTGTATTTTTCGGCAATTTTTGCCAATAGTTTATGGTCGCCTTTTTTGTAATTAGTCACCAAAAGTGGCAGATAGACAGAAGGAATATTTGTTTTCGACAGCTTGCTCATTGCAAATTGCCGTATCTCATCCGCTTCAAAAAAATTAAGTGCCTGACATGCAAACCATACTAAGCGGCCATCACGGCCCCTTTTGCCTTTAGCGATCTGCAAAAGTGGCTGATAGTCATACGGAAACTTCGTGTTTGTAAATACTGATAAATATATCGCTTTTTTCACGGCGTCTTCTTCCTGAAGAAAATCGTCCGCTAATTTCTATATAGCTGTCTTTGTTAGTCTTCTTGCCATACCAGGTAGAACCGGATATTTACTGCCACCATCAATTCTCTCTTTAACAAACTCATAATTGAATTTGTTTGGTCTTTTCGGTCTTTCGGACCTCGACCATTTATGTTTCGTAATGGTGTTAAGGTATTTCTTAATGAAGGGATTTTTGGCTGCTGCTTTCTTTAATTCAGCATAAACTTTGATCTTTGGGTTTTTCTTTTGGAAGTCATCAACTAAAAAACTGTCCTCCCACTCTTCTGGTTTTTTTGTTAGTATTTTACCTCTGACCTCTGCAATATGTTTAAGTCCCTCAATTCCATCAAGCTCTAATATCTCTTGCTCCCCCAAACATCCTGAGTACTTAATTGCCCTCTTTTTAAATCTCTTGTAAATTGCTTGCTTGGCTTTCGTGTTGCCTTGCTCAGCAAATATTTTTGCTAATCCAAATAACTGTTGAAGATTCCAAGTGTCCTCTCGCTCTTTAACAAGTGCTTTTATAACGGCCTCAACAAGATGCTCCTTCCTGCCGGACAGTTCTATTAATTGTGAAATATAGAACGCCCGGCTTCCCTCACATTGTGGGTCATAGGCATAATTGGTCAATGCGGCCTTTTCGATATCTTTGGAAAAGTCGATCCCTCGATTTTTCTTGAGAATATAATAAGCTTCCCCTGTCCCACATCTTAATGATTGCCTAAATCGCTGTCTGATATTCATCTTTACCTTTATCATATTTAACTGCGACCCACCATTGCTTTCCGCTTCTTTTTTGTAAAAAAGGGGATCCACTTTGACTTTGTAATCTCGATTTTTCCAAGGTTACTAATAATTATCAGGATCAGAAAATAATATAAGAATATAGCTTTAAGCATTGACTCATTTGCATTTTGAGCGCCAAATTTCCAGGCCATTAGGACATATTGAAGTAATATTATAGCAGAAATTGAATAGACAAGGTGCTTTGAAAGATTTTCTATGCGTGTTTTCTTCTCCGTATTGAACTCCGATTTATTTAAAGCATTTCTTATTATAATACTAAATTTATTCACACATACCGCTAGAACAAGCACAGAAAATATTTTAAATTGTGGCGGCAGTTTTTCCGCTATAAGCCAGAAGTCATATAGACCATGAGCAATTATCGCGATTGCAAACCATGCCGCAAAATACAAAATCTTATGTTGATTTCTTTTTCTGTACTTAGAATAAAAAATGCCGTATATTGCGAATGTCGAAGCTGACATGTGTAAAAGAACTGACATTAGTGTTCTGCCTGTTATGCTTTTCAGCCCCGGATCCTGGAAATACATGAGGTTCTCCATAAATGCAAAACCTAGCGCGGATACAGAGGCATAAATTATATAATCAATAGATTCATTGATTTGACGTGAAAACCTGAGCATTAACAGGAAAGGTATGATCTTTACTGTTTCTTCAATAAAACCTATTCCAAACACACAATAAAACAGGTCATTTATGATCTTACCGTTTATTTTAAAACTTAGGCTGTAATCAAAAAAATCATATAAGAAAGTGCATAATTCCGCGAAAAACATTCCGCTTATCAGGGTCAGTAGCAAGTACACTGTTCTTTCGGGCTCAAAAACATCTATCTTTCTTAAATATTGAAACCAAACTATAAGTACTAATAAAGCAGCAATGAAACCTGAACTCGTAATAAAATCATAATTGAAGCAGTTGGAAATGTATCTTAAAAAATGTCCGTTTATTAGATAGGTAATTCTGGTGATCCGATTTGGGATATAGTTTTTTATCCCATCATCTGAGACAAACTGGTTTAATTTATCAAAATCTCTTTCTTTATAAAATATTTCTGAAAGATTTGAATAAGCCCCTTCTATATTTCCGTTGCATTTGATCTCTCTGTAAAAATAGCCTTTTGCCTTTTCGTCTTCCCCCAGGTTAAGATATACAAAACCGATCGAATTATTTAAAAATGACATCTCCTTATCTCTGACTTTATTGTAATAATCTAGGGAATTTTGATAATCGTCACGAATTGCGTAATAAAATCCTAACCCGTAATAGCCTACGTCTGAAATATTCGGATCGTTATCTAAAGAATACTTGATATAATCGTTTCTTACTGCATCGGACTCATTCGATATGTCATTATTTTTTGCTAACCTTAAACAACTCCTTAAGTAATCCCTATGGTGTTCAAGATTAAAAAAATCATTCTTAATTAATTGCTCAAGCTGTTTACGAACGATTTCATGATTACCTGATGCCCGGGCCTTTTTAATTACATCTTCGGGTTTGTTTGAATCTGGACGATCAAAAAATAAATTTACAATAGAGATAACTAATACGGCTGGAAGTACAATTTTAAGAAGAAAGTCTTTCATAAAAACACTCTTGTCTTTTTTGGCACAGGAGTCGTTGAAGGCTTTAATCTGATTTCCTAAATCCTCATTTGTCTGTTGGTCTGAAGTCAAGATCTGTCCTAAAGAATTCTAAAAATGTAATTTTACGACTTCAAAATTTTCGCGTCAACGAAATAACGAACACAGCATAGTAACTAAAAATAGTTAAAAAAACTCTGCGTCCTCTGTATCAAAGACAAAAATTTTAAAAAGCGAGCAAAAGTGTATAACTTTTGCTAAAAACAGCTTGGGTTTTGCAAAAAAACATCTAACTTTTGCA
>JAFGRW010000096.1 GCA_016934935.1 Spirochaetota bacterium
AGGAGCCGTATACGAGGTCCGTACGTACGGTTCTGTGAGAGGGATAAAATCGGACTAATTATCCGATTTTACCCTACTCGATAAAAAGACCTTTTTAATTTTTCGGGGGTCAATATTCTTGACTAAAATGGGTACTGCTTCATAATCGCTCAAAGTATATTGTGTAGTCAATTTTATGGGGAAGATAATGAGCGAAAATTCTGTATTTGGCCGGCTTTTTGATGTAATAAGTGCCAGAAAAAAGGAATCTCCCGATAACTCATATGTTGCACGCCTTATGTTCAAGGGTACAGAGAAGATAAACAGCAAGATTATGGAAGAGGCTGCCGAAGTTACAGAAGCAGCACTTGACAATGATCGTTCCCATCTGGTTTATGAAATATGTGATCTGCTTTTCCATACTTTTGTATTGGCAGGCAGCAAAGATATTTCGCTTATGGATATTGAAATTGAACTGGAACGTCGTTTTGGAAAGAGTGGACTGCAGGAAAAGGCGGAAAGGAAAAACAATGCTTAACGATGAGAGCAGAGTCAGGTTTGCCCTGCCGGGTAAAGGCAGGCTTAAGGATCCGGCTATTGAACTTTTGCAGAAGGCAGGATTCAGGTTTCGCGCGAAGGGGCGAAATCTTTATGCTACCTGTACTTCAGATAATATAACATTTATATTCGTACGAGCCGACGATATTCCTCTTCTTGTACAGAAAGGTGTCGTTGACATGGGAATAACCGGTAGTGATCTGGTTATTGAGCGTGATGCCGATGTTGAGCAACTTCTTGAGCTTGGTTTCGGTCGCTGCAGGCTGTGTGTAGCTGTTAAAGAAGAGTGTGATTCTAAAGATTACAGCTTTTTGAAGAATGCTACTGTAGCAACATCTTTTCCAAGAATAACCACAGATTTCTTTAAAAAAAATAATACAGATATAAATATTGTTCAGATGAACGGTTCAGTCGAAATAATGGTAGCGCTTGGTCTTGCCGATGCCATTGTTGATATAGTTGAAACTGGGGACTCTTTAAGAGATAATAATCTTAAGGTGTTTTCGGATATAGAAAGTTATGAAACAGTTTTGATTGCAAATCATGGTTTTGCTTCCAAATCGCCAATGACCGAAATGATAAGTAGGCGTATTGAAGGTATACTTGTGGCTACTCGCTATAGTATATTGGAATACAACATTGACAAAAAAAATCTTTCCAAGGCCGAGAAGATTACACCAGGCTACAATAGCCCTACTCTTTCTCCATTAGAGAATGAAGGGCTTTTTGCTGTTAAAGTTATGGTTCTAAAAGGCGATGTCCCATCGGTTATGGATAAACTTGAGGCCATTGGCGCTACGGCAATAATTGAGTCAGAAATTAAAAACTGCCGTTTATAGACTTTTACCGGTTAAGCCGGAAATGACAATAAGACGGTGAACCTGGGCTGATTGCTAAAGGTTCCCTTACTACAGATTATCAGGAGAAAGATTATGCTTTGGGGTGTCAAAATCGAAGTGCTTGCGGTTTATGCGGGTATTGTTGTTCTGATCGCGGCGGTTGTTGTTGTTATCAAGATGTTAAGAAAACGTTTTGCAAAAAAAGCGGATGAGCAAAAGGCAATTGTTAACGAACACAAAATGCCTGCTTCAATATTTGTACTTGAGAAAAAAAAGGGCAAGATTACAGATGCAAAATTGCCAAAGAATGTATTGGATCAGGTTCCGGCAATATACAAACTAAAAAAGATGCCTCTTGTTGTAGCCAAGGTGGGACCACAGATAGTCACACTTATATGTGAAGAGAATGTTTTTTCACAGATTCCTGAGCATAAAAACGTAAACGTCGAAGTTGCTGGAATTTTCATTGTATCAGTTAAACACCAATCAAATAAAGGAAAAGCAAAATCTAAACGTAAACGAAAATAGGAATGGAATATTATCATGTCTGATATTATAGAGTATACATCTACCGATTTCATTAAAGTAGTGGAGTCTGAGGATAAGTTTGGAGTCATCGAAGAGCTTGCCTTGCTCTTTAGTGAAGGTGATGTATGTACCGATATAAAAGCGCTGATTGCAGCGCTTAAAGACCGTGAAAGAATAATGAGTACAGGTATCGGTTTTGGGATTGCCATACCTCATGCTAAAATCGAACAGGTGAAAAACATCTCTTTTGCTGTTGGAATATCAAAAAAAGGTGTTGAATTTGATTCGATGGACGGGAAACCCGTTCATCTGATTATTCTTGTAGCTGCTGGCGATAAGCAGCATAAGCACTATCTATCGCTGATGTCCAATATAATGACCGTACTTAAAAACGACGAGATAAAGGAAAAGATTATAGATAGTACCGACAAGGTTGAAATATTGCGACTTCTGGGATCCTGTTAAGAGGTTAAAAATGAATTTAACAACGCCTGCGCTGCTTTTCCCCGCTCTATCGCTTTTGCTTTTGGCTTATACAAACCGTTTTTTAACGCTTGCCGGCTTAATCCGTAATCTTTGTAAAGAGAGAAGTGTTTCAAATCTTCCCGAAATAGACGGTCAGATAAAAAATCTGAGAAAAAGGATCTATCTTATCAAGTATATGCAGTTTTTGGGTATTGCCAGTCTTTTCTTCTGTGTAATAAGCATGTTTTTCCTTTTTTTAAACAAGGAGCTTATTGGCGAAATTGTTTTCGGAATAAGTCTTGTTCTAATGATGGCCTCACTTGGATTCTCGATGAGAGAAATCCATATTTCTGTCGATGCTCTCGATATCCAGCTTAAAAGTTGCAATTGATTTTTGTTTTCAGGGTTTGCTTTTGTTTGAGTTTTCTGTTTATATGAGTAGAAATCAGTTATAAAAGCAATCTAACACAGTAAGGGCCGTCTCTTTTGGGATTCTTGTCCAGTAGGTTGGTCTTGGTCTTGCCCCTCGTAAAAGTTCATACCCCAGCTGTTTATGAAGTACGGAAAACCGAAGAAGTGGTGAACAAAAGCAGCATGAAAAACTGGTCTGACAAACTCGCTGACCCCATTCATAAATTCCTCGAAGAAATCCATTGCTAGAAACAACATATATGACAAACTATAACAGTAAAGATTGGCGATGTCCTTAAGTTTTCTTTTCGTAATACTCGAAAAGCGAATATGCACTGATTTATAGTGCGTACCTCTTTCTTGGTATCTGTTAAGTGAATCGTTGCATACTGGATTTTCAGCCAGTTTTTTTGAATACATATCCAGAACTGTATTCATAACATCCGATATATCCATATTATACTTCTGTGCGTAATTTTCGATTTTTTCCAATCTGCTTACTTCGACATCGATAGATGTTCTAAAATCTGTAATTTCCATTTGTCACCTCCAGATCGTTTCTATAAATGTATACTGGTCTAAAAGGAGTTTTGTTAAAATAATTTTACATTTTTTCACTGTTCATTGTCTGTTCTCTCTTACAGGGTGAGTATTTATTTTAACAAACGGTTTTTTCTGCTCTTCATTTTGCAAGGTTTAAACAATTGATCAGCTTTGAGTGAATTGTAGACCTTTGTGGATGATTAGCCCGAATATCCATAAATGAATCACTAATATCATAGAGTTTTGGCGACATGAAGTATAAAGGTTTTTTAGAAGCTTGCAAGGAAAACAGATTTTGGTTTTTCGGGATTTTAGATATTTGTATAGCGTACATTGGTTATTGCCTCATGCTGTTCAAAATGTGGTGATTTTTTTTTAGTTCCATATATTAATAAATAATTGAATAACGATTTTTTGAATTTATCTGATAAAAAATCTATGTTACACTTGTAATTTATTGACATTGTTGGTATAATCCAATTAGTTGACATTAGAAACAAATATAGGAGGCATTGTGATGCTAACAGAATATAAAAAAATTGATGATAAATATAAAGAGAGGATTGCTAACCGGGAAAACGGTTTTGTTTACCTGGACGGGTTTGAAGATCAGTTTTATAAAATTGAATCTTACGACAAAATGGATCCTTTTTTTATGACATTAACCAGCCCAGAGGATCATTGGATTTTTATTTCGTCTACAGGAGGTCTTACCGCTGGTCGTAAAAATTCTGATAATGCCATCTTTCCATATTATACCGATGATAAGGTCAGTGAAAATCATAAAAATACGGGTAGCAAAACAATAATTCGTGTTAAAGATGAAAAACCGGTAATTTGGGAGCCTTTTAGCGATCGCTACTTTGGTGTTTATGATATTAAACGTAATCTTTACAAAAACCGTTTGGGTAATATTCTTGTCTTTGAAGAGATAAATTTCGACTTGGGACTTGTTTTTACAAATGCATGGAGCAGTAGTCCAAAATATGGTATAGTAAAGATTTCGAACATAGCAAATATATCCAATAGAGAAATATCTTTCTCTATTATTGACGGTATACGTAATACCCTGCCGGCTGGTGTAACCGAACAGGTTCAGTCACAGATGAGTAATTTGCTTAATGCATACAAGAGAGCAGAGCTTGCTCCAGTGAAAACATGCTTGCTTGGAGTATTTTCTTTAACAGCAACACTGACAGACCTTGCGGAACCAAGCGAATCCCTAAAATCAACAACGTGGTGGCATGCCGGTTTTGAACCCGATGCTGTGCTTCTCTCGTCTTCGCAGCTGGATAGATTCCGCAAAACAGGTACTGTAAATACCGAAACTGACATAAAAGGAAGTCGCGGGGCGTTTTTTGTAAAAAAAGATTACGAGTTGCCGGCAAATACCAGAGCCGATTGGATTATGGCAGGTGAGGTAAACCAGACTCATACGTCGATATGTTCCCTTATGAAGTTTCTTGATAACAAGAACAATAACCACTACGGCGAAGTTATGGACGACATAAACCTGGCCTTAAAATCGTTGGAAAAAATAATCGGAGTCAATGATGGTCTTCAGATGACTGGTGATATGATGACTTCTGTACATCATAGCGCTAATGTTCTTTTTAACGTTATGCGCGGAGGATATTTTAACAATGGATATATGATACAAATAGAAGACTTATCATCTTTCATTAAAGAACATAGTAAAGAGACTTATCGAAAGTTTGAAAGCTTTTTGACATCGTTTACAGGCGAGGTGCTTTTTTCCGATGTTGTCGAATCTGCAGATCAATCAGGAGACTCGGATCTTTCACGACTGGTTCGTGAATACCTGCCTGTTACATTTAGTCGACGTCATGGTGATCCAAGTCGTCCATGGAACAAGTTTTCAATTAATACCCGCAATGAAGACGGTACAGCACGTATCGATTATCAGGGAAACTGGCGTGATATTTTTCAAAACTGGGAGGCGCTTCTTTTCAGTAATCCGCGTTTCGCGGAAAATATTTTCTGCAAGTTTTTAAATGCTGTTACAGCTGATGGATACAACCCTTATCGTATATCCCGCTCAGGAATAGACTGGGAAAAACCCGAGCCTGAAAATCCCTGGGCAAATATAGGGTACTGGAGCGATCATCAGATAATTTATCTTTTAAAACTGATGGAGCTTGAGCAGAAGTTTAACCCGGATTCGCTAAAAACTTTATTGAATAGATCCATATTTACACATGCCGATGTTCCTTATGAAATTAAGAAGTTTGAAGATGTGGTAAATAATCCATACGATACAATTGTTTTTAATAAGCAAAAGGATGATTTGATTACCGAGCGTGTATTAAAATATGGATCTGATGGCCGTCTTCTTTTCGCGTCGGAAGGTGAACTGGTACATACCAGTATGGTTGATAAGTTGTTGATTCTTCTTCTGGCAAAGATGAGCAATTTGGTCCCTGATGGCGGTATCTGGATGACCACCCAAAGGCCGGAGTGGAACGACGCAAATAATGCTCTTGTTGGCAAAGGGGTTTCTGTTGTGACTCTATCCTATTTGTATCGGTTTGTTGGCTTTTTGTCGCAAATTATAAGCAGCAATGATGAAGATTTGTATAATATAAATAGTGAAAGCTATAACTGGTACAAGTCTGAAGAGAAGGTCTTAAAGACATATAGAACAGCTCTTGAAAAAGGGTTTGATGATAAAAACCGTTTTGCGTTTATGCGTGAATCCCAAAAATCAGCTGATGAGTATCGTAATATACTATATAAAAAGGGTTTAACAAATTCTGTCAGAAATATATCTAGAGCTGAGCTAATTTCTTTTATCGAAAATGTAAATGCCTATTTGAAAAAAAGTTTAGAAAATAGTATTCGTGAAGATGGGCTTTTTCATGCTTACAATACCCTGGAGATAAGAGGAGAGAGTGCTGTTATATCACGACTTTACGAAATGCTCGAAGGTCAGGTTGCCGGTATCTCATCCGGGCTCCTAAATGCAAAACAATCTGATACAATTTTCAATGATCTTAAAAAGAGTTCGATGTACAGAGAAGATCAACACTCATATATGCTTTATCCAAACAGGGATCTAAAGGGCTATTTTGATAAAAACAGATTTGATTATGGGAAAATTTCAAACACTCCTCTTAAAGAAAAGCTCCTTAATGGCAAGATCAAAACAATAATCGAAAAAGATGCCGATAATATTTGTCATTTTAACAGCAGTTTCAGAAATGTTGACGATCTTAATCGGGCAATTGAGAATTTGAACCAGTTTGCGAATGATGATGTTGTAAACTCACAGGAAAAGCAGATATTAAACCAGCTTTTCGAAGAGGTATTTAATCATGCTTCTTTTACGGGCAGATCGGGTACATTTTATGCTTACGAAGGGCTTGGCAGCATCTATTGGCATATGGTTTCCAAGTTGCTGCTTGCCGCGCAGGAGACTGTTTTTACGGCAGCGGATAATGATTTGGCTGAAAAACTTGCCAATAGATATTTTGATATTCGAAATGGCATCGGGTTTAACAAGTCTCCGGAAGTGTACGGAGCATTTCCAGCTGATCCATATTCGCATACTCCCTGGGGAGCAGGTGCCAAACAGCCGGGGATGACGGGGCAGGTAAAAGAAGAGGTTTTGACTCGTTTTGCCGAATTGGGACTTCGAATCCTGGAAGGCGAGATGGTTTTTGAGGATACCTTGGTCAAGGAAGCGGAGTTTCTTAAAAACGATTCAGATTTTATATATTATAATGAAAAAGGTCAGGAGTGTTGCTTAAAACTAAAAGCGGGGAGTTATGGATTCACGTTTTGCCAGCTGCCGATTGTTGTGCATAAAAAAAATGACTCGCACCGATCTTCTATAAAGTTGTTTATGCATGACGGAACAGAGAAAAATATTGAAGGCAACCGAATTAACAAACATCTTTCTGCTTCTGTTTTTTCCAAAGAAGCTATTTGCGAACGAATAGAAGTTATCCTTTAAACTGCTTCAGCAATTTTATTTTCTCCCGCATAAATTTTTGTGGGAGAAAAGATCTTCCTTCCAGGAATATGTACCAGGTAAAAAAAAATTGATTTTAAAAACTTTATTGACTATCAATTTAAATATATAATATGGTGGCTGCTTAAATAATTACAATGGATTTGCTTAGAGTAAGTCTGTTTTCTGTGGTTGTTTATTTATATCGTTTTTAAATTTGATAGAGAGGTTGATATTGTGAAATTTTTATCAAGAGGATTTCCTGCCGCTGTTTGTTATATTGTTATAATTGTGTTTTTCTTAAACTTAACAGTGTCGGCTTTGGCGGATAGCGGAGAAAGCGAGGAGCAAATCACTATTGACTGGGTTGCTGGCCCAGCTGATGCCGATATTGGAAATTTGGCAAAGATAAAGTTGCCTGAGGGGTATGTTTTCGCGAATGGCGATGATACACGGAAAATAATGGAGTATTATGGAAATCAGATAACTGACAGGGAGTTGGGGTATATTGCACCTCAGGATCAATCCTGGTTTATGGTTTTCGAATTTGAAGAGACCGGTTACATAAAAGACGATGAAAAAGAGAATTTGGATCAGGATGCAATACTTGATTCAATAAAAGAGGGTACAAAACAGGGAAACGAATGGCGCAAACAGAACAATATACCGGAAATGGAAGTCGTCGGCTGGCACACTGCCCCTTTTTATAATGCAAAAACAAATAATCTTGAGTGGGGAATTGAATTTTCAAGCAACGGGAACCAGGTAATTAACTATAATATCCGTTATCTTGGTCGAAAAGGCGTCATGGAAGTGATCCTGGTCTGTAATCCGGATCAGCTTGCTAATGCAATAGAAGAGACTCAGACGCTGCTTGTTTCATATTCTTTTACTAAAGGAAATAGATACAGCGAATTTGTCTCTGGCGATAAAATGGCTAAATACGGCTTGTCAGCTCTTGTTGCGGGTGGTACTGTCGCCGCAGCAGCCAAAAGCGGACTTTTGCAGCGTTTTTGGAAAATTATTCTTGTAGCTTTTGCTGCAGTAGGCGGTTTTATAAAAAAATTCTTTGGACGTATTTTCAATCGTAATAAACAGCAATAATAATATGGAACAAAAGCATAATGACTTCGAACTATCAACTTTTTCTCATACTTTTTGCTTATTATGTCTTTGAATGTTTCGTTTCTATTAATAAGAAAGGCTCTCTTATCGGTAAAAATATTGTTTATGATTTTTTAAACCGCAAGGGAGTCTTTCAGTTTGGAAAGAAGCTTTATCTGTTTGCTGGGTTTTTCAGTTTTGGACGCAATATTTTTGTACTTATGCCTGCTGCACTGACTCTTGTTGACGATGGAGTTTTGATAGACTGTCTGGGCAGCTGTGAGAAATTTTACTACGATTCTCTTGAGAATGTATCAGTTGAAGGATCTTTCCTCGTTCTTAATGGTTCTTTAGTTGATTGTGGTACAGCACGATACGCGCAGTACTGTAAAAAAATGGTTAATGATTGCAAAACCCTGGATTTCAAGAAACGCTCCGATTATATAAAAAAGTTTTATAATAAATCTTCAAATGTTCCTGAAATCTTTGATGTAATTAAGGCTTATAAATCTGTCTCAAGATTTATGTCTGTTATAGCCTTTCTGATTTTCTTTACGGTTTTTATCGTCTTTCCTGTTTTGGTTTTCCGGAATTATTTTGAAGCAGTATGGATCAATTTTCTAGTAGTTTATCTTGTTCTGATTTTATTTCAGATTATTCTTGGTACTTATGTTTTAAGAAAAATCTATAATGCATCGCTTTTACCAATTATTGGTAGATCTCTTGGGTTACTGGTTTCTCCTCTCTCTGCGATCAGGTTAGTATCGCATCTCTCAAAAGATTTGCTTGTGCAATACCACCCTGCGGCGGTTTATGTCGCAGCAAACAGCAAAGAAAGTTCAGAAAAATATGTGTCAAAATATTTACGGTATGTCTGCATTAAAATGCAGACAGAACAAGACGGAAATAAAAAAGAGTATCTTGCGAAAGAAAATAAAATTCTTTCAAGGATACTTGAACAAATCGGATTTGATTCAGATAAATTATGGCATGAGCCAGAAAAGGAGTCCAGCGAGGTTGTCTCCTTTTGCCCAGTTTGTCTCGAACAGTACTTGAAAGCCGACGCTTATTGTGATGATTGCAGATTGATGACACATCAATATAAGTAAATATCTTAGTGGATAATAATTTATGATAAACTGGAAAAGAACGCTTTTGCTTCTGCTTTTTTTAGCGATTTCGTGTAATCCTTTGCCCAAAAAAGATAAATATCCCGATGTTCCTTTTTTTGAAGAAGCGGTATCAGATCACAATATATTTGAAAAGATTAGTTCAGGTTCCAATAAATTCGAAATTGTTTTTTTAAAAGATAATCGCATAATGTTTTTACCTGTTTTAAGTAAGTACACCTCTTTACACGGCATTCTAAAAATATCTGAATTGAACGGGCATAATGTAAGAAGCGTAAATATTGAAGACGGTGAACCACTGTATATTGATATAGAAGGAAACCTCTACTATAAAAATACAAAATATATCTATCCAGACTACAAGCAGACTCAAGCCTACGGGACAATTATTATAAACGATATTTTACGTGATAAAAAGTGTAAACTTGATGAGCTTTATAAAGATGATGAATCTAAAGCAAACAAGATATTCGACGAATATCAGAAGGAGCTTTCGAACAAGTATCAAATTGAACCTTGCGAGTCAAGTCTGAACAGCCTGTTTGCCGGTGAGAGCTGCGACCTCTATTTTTTTCGTAATGATCGATTAATAATCAGGCAGAACCAGCTATATAAAAATGAGTTTGCCAAAGAAGCTAAACCCCTAAAAGAATTTGATGATCCTGTTATTACTGGATATAAGGGAAGTGGTGGAGATTATGGAGTTCCTTTGCCAGTTTATATGAGATATTATGAAATTGGTGATAACATAAAATTTAAAGAAAAAGATTATCCGTATCCTGTACAGATTAATTTAAACGGAAATCTGTTTGTATATAGTGTTCGATACGGATTATATAGAGTCAAGTCAGGTCGTTACAGTAAAGATAACGTAATAGACGGTAAAGACACAGATGCTTAATACAGTGTATACTATAAGAGTGTTGTTAATCAAATCCCTTTCTTCAGTGCCGCTGTTTAAAAACAAAGGTAATATAAATGGTGGAGGTAACAGCATAAACATATATAGAGCTGCGCTGTAAAGTTTTGGCAGTTTGAGAATACCCTGGAAAAGAATAATATCTATGGCAACCCCGATTGTAATTACAATAAAAAGACGGCTTGCTGAAAAGATTAGTGCATTTTTGACATTTTCAAGTTTAACACGAAGCCCGTAGCCGATTACAATAAGAATTAATGGAACAGTAAGGCCGGTAAGATAATTCATTGTTTTAATGATTCCTTTCGCGATTGAATTATCCGCGATTAACAAATGAATCCCTGTTATGTTCATAAGAATACCGGCAAGTATGCCAATGATAACCGGTGATGTTAAGAAACCTTTTACGGTCTCTTTTATAGAAGACTCTGTATGATTGTGATTTTTTATAAATGTAAAGTAGACAAACCAGATAAAAATTTCATGACCTATTGCGATTACAGCAATATAGCCCATGTTTTTCATGCCAAAAGCCGCACCGAAAAACACAGCACCTAACATGCCAAATTCAAAACCAGTAGATAAAAATTTTAGAAAATCTTTATATGGTCCCGACCAGGGGGCAATTACTATACCCAATCCGTATAAGACGATACATAAACAAAAGATTATTATACCGAGAATTATAAAATCAGGATTCATGGTCATTGTGGAAAAAGCAAGGTAGAGAACTGCCGGCAGAGATACTTTAATTATAATATTCTTCAATCCGTCGATTGTCTGTTCAGTAATCAGCGAAAAATAACGTAAAAGAGTGCCTATAGCAAGTATAAGAAAAACAGGTAAAAGCTGTGCGGTGATTGTCCCTAACATGATTGCCCTCTAATAATTGCGGCCGAAAATTTTGGAAGTCCCTCGAAGTTTTGAGAGACTTCCAAACTGAAGTTATTACAATATACTGCAGTTAAAGTAAAAATACATTAAAAAAGTGAAAAAACAACGGTACATCCTGCCATAACAACTGATACCATGGACATAAGCTTTATTAAAATATTCAAAGATGGGCCGGAAGTATCTTTAAATGGATCTCCAACTGTATCTCCGACAACTGCCGCATGGTGTGCCGAGCCGTTTTTACCGCCATGGTTTCCTTTCTCAATATATTTCTTAGCGTTATCCCAGGCTCCGCCGGAGTTGTTTAGCATCACGGCAAGCGTAAAACCTGTTGTTAAACCGCCGGCTAAAAGGCCAATTACTCCCGGTACTCCCAAAATGACTCCTGTTGCAACTGGAACAGCTATTGCCAACAGAGAAGGAACAATCATCTCGCGTTGTGCACCCTTTGTCGATATTGCTACACAACGGGCATAGTCGGGTTCGTTTTTATGTTCCATAATGCCTGGAATTTCTTTAAACTGCCGGCGTACTTCATCGACCATTTTGCAGGCGGCACGTCCAACAGCTTTCATTGTCATTGAACTGAATACAAAGGCCATCATGGCTCCTAAAAATAGACCACTTAACAATAGAGGATTAAAAAGGGACAAATCGTAGGCAGCTGAAAAGTCCCGAATACAAGCCGAAGATATTTCAATAGCTCTCTGGCCTTTCTGAACTACCGGCTCGGGAGTTCCTGTAAGATAAAAAAAGTAGTCTCCAACCTGTTGTACACCATCGGTTGATGCCTTGGCAAGTTTACCAATCCATAAACGGACCTCCTCAATATAGGCCGCAAGAAGAGCCATCGCGGTAAGTGCCGCAGAGCCGATAGCAAAACCTTTTCCAGTTGCAGCTGTCGTATTGCCAAGCATATCAAGCGCGTCGGTGCGCTCACGTACTTCAGGAGGAAGTTTTGACATTTCGGCGTTTCCTCCAGCATTGTCGGCGATAGGACCAAAAGCATCGGTAGCCAGGGTAATTCCAAGAGTCGAAAGCATACCCACCGCGGCGAAGCCGATTCCGTATACGCCCATTGCAAAATTTGTGAATCCTCCTGCGAATCCGAATGAACCTACAATACCGATAACTATGGTAACAACAGGAAGCCAGGTCGAAAACATTCCTACCGCTATCCCGTCAATAATCAATGTTGCCGGGCCTTGAAGACCCTGTCCTGCGATACCTTTTGTTGGGCCAAACTCGTCAGATGTAAAATACTCTGTTCCTTGACCAATTATAACACCTGCAATTAAACCAACGGCTACGGCTCCTAATATTCCCCAACTAATCCAGTTAAAATATGCGAGAATAACAAGAGCTATAAGTATCAGTGATGAGCTGCCGCCTGTTCCAAGCAATAAAGACGTTAAAAGATTTTTCTGTGTGGCATGCTCTTTGGTTCGAACGAAAAATATTCCGGCAATGGAAAGAAGAATTCCGATTGCGGCAACTATCATTGGTGACATTATTGCATGCATCTGCTCGGCAGTTGTTAAAGCAGGAAGTGCTGCTCCAAGAGCGGCAGTCGCAAGTATTGAACCACAATATGATTCATAAAGATCGGCACCCATTCCTGCGACGTCTCCAACATTGTCTCCCACGTTGTCGGCAATTGTGGCCGGGTTGCGCGGATCATCTTCGGGTATGCCAGCTTCAATTTTCCCTACAAGGTCTGCTCCAACATCGGCTGCTTTTGTAAAAATACCACCTCCAACTCGCGCGAAGAGAGCCTGAGTCGAGGCTCCCATGCCGAATGTTAACATTGTAACAGTAATTTCGATCATTTTACCTTTTTCGGTAACACCTGCCTGAACAAAGGTGAGACTTGCCCACTCAAGTCCGTTTTTCATGTTTTCGGGAGTAAAGATAACTTCATTTAAAAAACAGAACCACATTGCAATATCGAACAGTCCAAAACCAACAACAACAAGCCCCATTACGGCACCGCTTCGAAATGCAATTTTAAGTCCCTGATTCAAAGATTCTGAAGCTCCCTGTGCTGTGCGGGCAGAAGCATTTGTAGCGGTTTTCATTCCAAGATAACCGCATAAGCCGGAAAAGAAGCCCCCTGTTAAAAATGCAAAAGGAACAAACGGATTTTGCAAATTCAAGAAAGCTAAAGCGGCAAGAAGTATCACCAGTACTATAAATACTTTGAATACCACTTTATACTGGCTGCTTAAGTAAGCGTTTGCTCCAGCGCGTACGTGTTGTGCAATTTCTTGCATTGTATTGTTGCCTTCCGAATGTTTCATCATCTGCTTATAGAAAAGCAGTGCGAAAACAAGTGCTATTACCGAAGCGCCGGGAATAATCCAAAAAATTGTTTCTAACATGATTAATTATTTATCCTTAATATGGAATTTTTGTTGCTTATATCATTAACAGTGTTGTACGCTATAACATAGCATTTAATACTATTCATCGGACAATTGTGTGTTCATCAAGTGTTGTTGGCGAATCCTTAAAAAATATTAAAATTCAAATTCTTGTTATGGCACCTGTTATTGATGTGCGACTATAATTAGCATTTCTAAACAACGTCAAGTGATTATTTTATAACTATATAATTTGAATGGTACAAGATTGTGTTACAAATAACTTCCAGAAATCTTCATAAATATTTACTAATAGAAATTAATAATTTTTCACTTGTGCAAATATTAGAGATCTGTAAAAAGAAAGAGCAAAATAATCTAATTATTATGGAGGCCGGATGAATAACCCGGATTTGAAAAAGCGCATAGCTTTTATCGAAGAGCTTGAAAAACTGAAACTGGTTTACAGGCAAAATGTAGCCGTGGATGGTTCACGACAGGAGAACAGCGCGGAACATTCGTGGCATATAGCTGTTATGGCTATTGTTTTACACAGGTACTCAGATTTTAAGGATCTTGATTTACTGAAGGTTCTGAAAATGCTTTTGATACATGATATAGTTGAGATTGACGCGGGTGATACTTTTCTGTACGACAATGAGGCCAATAAATCAAAAGAGGCAGATGAGAGTCTGGCTGCAAGCCGTATTTTCGGACTGTTACCGGAAGATACTAAAAATGAGTTTATATCACTTTGGAAGGAGTTCGAGAATCGGGAATCTCCAGAGGCAAAGTTCGCAGCCTCTCTCGACGGGATGCAGCCTATAATGAATCATTATTTGTCAAACGGCAAGGGAATCAGAAAGCATAAACTGAAAACCGGGCAGATAATAGAGAAGAAGAAATACATAGCTGATGCATCCAGAGAGCTATGGGATTACGCGAAGGAAGTGATTGATAAAAGTGAAAGCGCCGGACTGTACTCAAAAGATGAGTAATGGAATCGCGTTAGTGGTCATTTGCATCTTGTAAAAAAATTTCTGAAATTAATTACATCCGCTGTGTCGTTAGAAATTTGCAGATCTCCATCATACAGCACAAGTCCTCTGTTTTTTGTTTTTGAAATTTTCTGGAAGTATCTGATGCCTTTATTGAATTCCTGATTATAGGTTCGTGATGACTTAATTTCGACAGCAGTAGTCTCCCCTTCAATAGTATAGAGCAGATCAACTTCATTTTGATGGTGATCACGAAAAAAATAGAGCGCCGGATCCTTGCCGGCATTGAGTCTCTGTTTAAGAGCTTCGGCAATTAACATGTTTTCAAATAGCCCTCCAAAAGCGGGGTCTCGCTCCAGTTGCTGCTCATTTTCAATTCCCAGAAGGTAGGCAGCCAGACCAACTTCAATAAAGTAAATTTTTGGTGATTTTGTTAGGCGTTTACCAAAATTTGCATAATATGGCGGCAGGCGAAATATTATAAAAGATGCTTCCAATATGCTGATCCATTTTTTTATCTGTACGGAACTTATTCCAACCTGATTTGAGATATCACTGTAATTGATCTCATTTCCGACTCTGCCAGCTAATAGACGAAGAAAAAGTTCAAATGTATTTTGATTTTCTATAGAAATTAGTTTTCGTACATCTCGCTCGACATAAGTCAGGTAGTAGTCTTGATAATACCGTTCTCTTCGGATATTCTGATCATGGAGCCTTGGCATAAATCCGTTAAGTAATATTGTCGATCTTTCTGTCTCGTTCACATAGTCTGACAGCTCGAACATCGAGAAAGGAAGAAGTTTCAACAGTGCTGTTCTACCTGCAAGTGATTGAGTTACCGATTGCCGTAGTTGCATTTGATGACTGCCTGTTAAAATAAATTGAGCTTTTTTATCGGGTTTATCATCGACTACAACCTGAATCCATGACAGCAGTTCCGGGACATTCTGAATCTCATCAAATATTACCGGTGGAGGAAAGTGGGCAAAAAGTGTTTTAGGGTCATTGACCGCAATTTTTTTGATTTCCGGATTTTCGAGATTAACATAACTGTGGTTAGGAAAAATTTTTTTTACCAGAGTTGTTTTGCCTGATTGCCTTGGACCAATCAGGGTGATTACGGGATACTCGTTAGCGCAATGAAGCAACTCTGCAGTAATTTCTCTCTTAATTGTCATTGGACAAATTTAAACTCGGAGTTTAAATTTGTCCAGTAATTAATGATTCATTGACTCTGTTTTTTGAAGTTATCTTATTAAATTTATTCCTGAATTTGTCAGTAATACAGGAGTTTCTCGGATATTGTAAAACATATTGATTGTATCGCCATATTTAAGCATATTACTGGACTCAGAATCAATCCATGGTATCCGTAATTACACTACAATAATTTTGATTAAATCGATTATGAATATTCTGGAATGCTTAATCAGCAGAGTCCATTTTGGCATTTGTTTCTCATCTGGTTTACCCTCTTGTTAATACGGGGTATCATAATCCGGTAAATAATTAATTTGATTATTCCGGGACGATTTTTGTACAAGTGCGAAGCATAGTAGTCGTAAGGCTCATACCACAGACCATGATCATCTGTTACAGCATCCATCTGTACAAATTTCTCTTCGTCCGGATTAAACGAGATACTTGATTCGCCACTGGAACAGGATATGGAATATCCCGTATCCATTTTGTTCTCTTTAAGTTTTGCCCGGCCAGCTCTGTAAAATGACTCATCATTTATAAAAGAGTCGATTTTTCTCCATGTTCCTTCAATATCTACTTCTACCCAACTATGGGAAATGAAATTTGGCATAAGCCTGTACATAAATCCCGTAAAAAGCCCTTTTTGAATCTCCTTTTTTATAAGTGAAAAATGTATTTTTGCCGGAATAGCGGCCGCTTTGCAGAGCGCAAGAAATAGTGCCGATTTGGTATTACACTGTCCCTTTTTATTTTTAATTGTTTCAGATGCCTTTACAAGATCGCCCTTGAGTGGAAAGCTGAATTTTATTTCGTCTCTAACGTAATAAAAGATATTTTCGACTTTTTCCCGGATAGAATTTTGATTTTGAGTAAGTCTTTCGGCAGTTTCTTTTACCAGTATGTTGTCATAGTCTGCATAAATAGTCCTTTTCATAAGTATGGGCTCCTTTGTTTAATTTCTATTGGAACATAGCTTATTTAAAAGAATCTGACTTGAACGAATCTGCTGTTTCGGAGGATTTTTTAAAAAAGCGGTCAGCGATTATTTGAATAAATTTTGCAGAGTTAAACCAAACATCTTCTTGAACGTGCGGCTAAGATGAGCCGAATCCGAAAAGCCCGCCTGATGAGCTGCATAAGTGAAATCCTTGCCTTCAAATATAGTCTGCATTGCAAGGTAGAGTTTTTTCCAAAGAAGATATCTGCGTATAGGGATGCCGACTTCTTCGGAGAAAAGGTGTATCAATCTGCTTTCGGAAAGATTAACATAGTCCGCAAACACTTTGACTGATATGTTTTTATCCTCCGTCCCGTTTATGTAACGCAACAGTTTGATAATTCGATAATCCGAGGGATTTGCGATAATATGCCGGTCCGTTATTGTATTTAAAAGCTTATCAATTGCCATGGATATTCTGTCTGGGGTTAGAACAGTCAGATCAGAACCTAAGATTGTTTGGTATAGTTCTAAAAATAAAGCGGAGTTTAACTCCATATAAGCTTTTTTGTTGAGCATCAATCTTAATTTAGAAGCAACTTCCATTTCCGGATCGATGAGCACTATTAAATGCAGGCTGTCATTAACTTCAAATTTGTGAGCAATATCACTATCAATTAAAAGTGCACTGCTTTCAATCGTATGATTGTCTATTACGAGTTTAAATGTACTCTGCGGGCTTAATGTTATCTGAATAAGATGGTGTACGTGTTCTGCTGTGTCTGTAGTTTTGCCCCAAAAAAGCGCGTACCCGCCAAACAGATACAGACCTTTTTGCGGCAAGCCCCTTGCTCTATTTTCAAATTGTTTCATTTAATATCTCACCTTTGTAGTGATATTAAAAACATATGTCTGGTTTATCAATAATTAATTGTGAAGTAATTAGAATAAAAATAGAATCATAAAAAAAACCGAACTGAAGAATACAAAATGTTGTGCTTTCAGCAAAACGGAGCTTCAGCTAAAAGCATTCGAAAAAAGATTGCTATTGTATGTACATTAGTATGTTTTTCCCATGATTAAATGGAATGCTGATAAGGACAAATTACTTCAATCTGAAAGAGGTTATTCTTATAAAGAAATTGCTGTTAAATTAGTAAATAATGACATTATTGATATTATTGAAAATCAGAATTTTCCAAATCAGATGATCTTTGTAATGGAGATCGGTAATTACATTTATGCGGTTTCATTTGTAATGGATTGGATTGATGTTTTTTTAAATACAATTTATCCAGGCAGAAAATTGATGAAAAAATACCGGGGGTAACATAAAGAAGGCGGTATCCATTTTATCAGAAAAGTGATTTATTGAATTTAATATTACAGCATTATGGTCAGAACATTCTTTACTGAAGATTACGTATTTTGGAGACCCGTTGTGAAAAATGATTACGCCATAAGGCTTGCCCGGAAAGAAGATATTTCAAACATAATGGAAATTGAGCGACTCTCTTTTGCTCTGGAAATTTGTGAAGATGAAGATGTTTTTTTAACAAGATTAAATGTTTTTTCTGATGGATTTTATGTTTTGGAACATAACAGCAGGATTGCCGGTTATTTTTGTTCAGAGATATGGAAATTTATTAAAGAACCCACCCCTCAACGTTTCATTCCTGGTCATAGTATCTGCGATTATCATGACGTGCGAGGTAGCGAATTATATATATCCTCGATGGGGTTGCATCCTGATTATCGGGGGGCAGGTATGGGACGCTATATGTTTGAGCAGGCTCTTGATAATGTTAATAAAAAACATGAATATCTGAAAACCGGTATTCTGATAGTTTCGGAAAAATGGGAAAAGGCCATACAGATATATAAAAAATATGGGTTTCAGGAGCTTTTTGCAGTAAATAACTTCTTTGAGTATAAAGGCAAACAGGCTGAAAAGGGCATTGTTATGCGATGTTATATAAAAACAAGGGAGTCTAATCAATAAGACTCTTTACAGTACCTCGAGGTTCAAATACAACCGGAAATATATGTGATTCACCCTGTTTATCGGGATCGTTTATCTGCTCTATTGTGAGTTTAGCGGCCAGATAACCCAGACCCTCCAGATCCTGAATAACAGTCGCTATAGGCGGTGTCATAAATTGGCAAAATTCGTGACCGTCAAACCCGACAAGAGATATATCGTTAGGGATATCAATACCAAGTTTTTTTGCCTCGTCAAATACGCCAAGAGCCATTGTGTCGGTTGAACTGATAATCGCAGTTGGCCTGTCTTTCATGGCCGCTATTTTGCGTATAGCCTTTCGACCGCCTTTTTCCATATAGTCACCATAAAGCAGATACTCTTCAGGAAAAGCTGTCCTGTTTTCTTCCATCACTTCTATAAAACTTTCGTATCTTTCGATAACATCGGTCGAAGGGTTTTCCGTGAAAATATAAGCTATTTTTTTATGCCCGTTTTTTAACAGATATTCAGTAATTTGACGGCTTCCCAGCCTGTTATCTGAATGCATATAATTAGCCCTGCCAGGACGACCTTTTTCTCCAATAAAGCTGCATGGAATTTTATCTTTCTCAATTTTATCGATTAGTCTATCCGGAGAAATACCTATTAATATAAGACCGTCCGACTTTCGCAGGTAATAATGCCGAAGATAGTCAATCTTTTCCGGGTCGCCTCTTAATGTAGAAAGCAGTATGTCTATTTCACTCTCACAACAGTAACGTTCAACACCGGCAATGATTCGACGGTAAAACGATATCTCTTCCATCATTGCTATCTCTCTTAATAATGGAAGTATCGATATGGTATTAGATTTGTTAGCGTTAAGACCCTGCGCCAGGGTGTTGGGATAGTAGTTTAGTTCTTCTATTACCTTGAGTACGCGCTCCCGGGTCTTCTGCTTCACGTTTCCCTTATTGTTAATTACACGGGAAACAGTTATAAAAGAAACTCCGGCCTTTTTCGCTACATCTTTTTGAGTCGTCATTTTTGCACCATTTATGATATTCTATATATCATCTTAAATAAAGACCTTAGTCAGGACAATTTGCGAACCATTATTCTCTTTAACATGCAGATGAATCAAACAATATTTATCAAAATCCTGAATTATTGATTATTAAATCAGGATACATAAATCATGAGTCGTGCTAGATTGTTCTGTTTTAGCAACATGGCGTCTAAAGGCCTGCCGGGTAACTAGTACATTATAATAAAATGTTTATTTAAACAACACCTGTCAGGTACTCCGCAAGTTCCATGTCCCGTCTTTGTGGATTTTGAAACTGTGGTAGATCGGCATGAAGCCGTTCACCAATAGATATTATCCCGAAATCCAGATTTTTGTAATTCCAGTAAGTCCAACCTATTCCAACTTCCTGAAGTATCGAAATTATGTCTTTTAAATAATTTAACTGCGATTGCCTTGGAGCCTGGTGAAAGACGCCAAACTCATTGCAGATTACAGGCAGATTATATTTTGCTCTCCATTCAAGAACAGGCATAAGAGTCTCTTTAAGACGATCCCGGTTCCACAAGCCATAATCTTTTTCACTTACCTGACCAAATATTTCTCCCTCGGGAGTGTATGTGCCGGGATATTCTCTTTTAATATGACATTCCGGGTTATGTACCCATGATGCAAACTGATGAGTAAAAATAAGAGGATTGTAGAAGTGACAGTTATAGATAATATTTTCGTCATTTTCAATCGGAGTAAAATCCTTGAATGAGTTTACATTGCTCCATCTGTTTGATCCGACAATTAATGTCTGGTCTGGAGCAAAATGCCGTACCTCCTCAACCAGTTGATCTTTGAGACGATCCCATACCAGATTATCTTCTGCCACTGGTTCGTTAAGAATCTCAAAATAGATGCGTTTATCAAATGAGAATATTTCGGCAAGTTGCTTCCATATTTTTAAAGTAGCCTGTACCGGTTCTTTTTCTGTAAAAAACCGTTGTATCTGCCTGTTGCCGGTATCAAAATCATGACCGGGACATTCGTGAAGATCCAGCATAATTGATAGATCATTTTCGAGTATCACTTTTATCATTTTTTCAAGATACAAGAGGCGATCTTTAAATCGGATATTGCCGTTTTCATCAAAAAAAACCTGATAATCTATAGGAACACGGACATGATTGTACCCACTGTTTTTTATGTACTCAATATCCTCTTGTCCGATGAAGTTCTTTATATGTTCGTCTATTCCGGGAAAATGCTCCGGGTCTTTCTCTTCTATCGCGTCAATCTGGCTGAACCAGCCCCCAAGATTAACGCCCTTTAGTTGTGAGTTAATATCCATTGCGGTTTCTCCGTTTGAATTTCTGAATTCAGGAATTCAGTTAATATAATCTGTATTAAAAAACTATTTTTTTACAAGCTCTACTTCATATTTGTTAATCCAGGTTGTACCGGTAGCCTTGCTGTTTGGCTTTGGGCCAATGGTCTCGTTTCCAAATTCCACCGAAGCAACGTATTCGCTCATATTAATCTTGTATCCTTTGTCACGTAATGCTTTAACCAGGCCTATAACATCAATAGTACCTTTTAACTGTTTTTCTTTGCTTACAAGTGAATAAATCTGCCACGAGACAGTATCTCCGGAGTTGTTGTGGTCCGCCTTTACCCAGAGGTCATATTCTTTCCCATCAAATTTAAAACTGCCGACTTTTGAACCTGCTGGCCGGGCATCGCTTGAGTAATCCATCCAGAACATAATTTCGGTAGATATCAGTGCTTCAGGTTTTTGCATCGGAATTGATACCGGTTTTTCTCTTACCAGCCAAATTTCAGGGGCAAGATTATAACTGCCGGTTGTTGTTAAGTCTACATCATAACGTATTTCAAGTTTTTTTATGTCAGAGAGCTTCACGGGGTAATCCTTATGTGTTGATGTCGATTGCCCCCATGGTTTCCAGCCTACGATTATTTCCGGGTACGAGTAGACCCAGTTTGGAGCCTTTCCGCTGAAAGTCCATGTCCAGCCCCGTTTTTTTGTCTTTTTGTCTGTGATTAGACACTGCTGGTAGCTGATACTGCTGTTAACACCCCAGGTGTTGTTCTCGTACTTATATATCCCATCGGTAATAACAGCCCAGTCGCCACATAGGGTTTCTACGTTGTTTAAAGTTGCCCCCGGGGCAGTTACTGATTTATTATTATCCGCGATACAGCTGAAATACAAAGTTACGGCAATTAATATTCCAATTGGAAAAATTATTCGAGTACACTTCATTATTGAGTCTCCTTTGCTATGTTTGCGTAAACACTATTATTGTGCAGGTAATTCGTCAAGGTTTTTTGAATTTCATATGGTTTAAGCGGTTTTGCGAGTTGGCGCAAAAAGACTCCATAAACGAATCACCACACTCGCGGAGTGTCAGCTGTGCGAAGTGGTGACTGCCACGAGGGGCGGCTACCACTCGACCCCGCAGGGGAAGGATTATTAATCTTTTTCAATATGGTTTTATGGATTTGATTTTAAGTTGTAATACTCTTTGTTTAAAGTCCGCTATGAAATATTATGGGATATACGCCCATAATATTGATAAAAAGTTTGAAGAAGTTGATAGAAACACCTGGGCGAAAGCAGTTGAGCATTCTTTTGAAAAGAATCCGAAGATTTGCCCCAATTGCTCAGCATATATGATTAAAGATATTTTCTGGGGCGGGCTTCCTCTTCCATAGGGATTTTCTGTGTTTAGCACGAGTCTTTATATGGAAAATTTTCTATAAAATAAAATAGATATCGTATAGAATCCGCGCGTTTGCCGGAATGCAATTATGAATCGCCGGGCGCGTATTTTATCACAATGTGTATAAATAAACAGGGAATGGTTAAAATCATTTGAAATCCGTTCAGAATTATTGTGCAATGAATATTGCATTATGTCGAATCATATGCACGGTATAATACATATTTGCCCGCATGTTGCGGGGACCGATGATGTTTCCCATGTCGCAGGGAACGGTCGCGACCGTTCCCTGCGACATGGTGATGACTGTTCCATACAACAACACGATAATGACCGCATTTTGCTACTTAACAAATACCGTCCTGAATCCCGTCTCTTCCGATCCTTTCAGATAGTTTGGATAATCGATAATCTGTACGAACCTGTACAGATTTATATCTTCAGACAGGAAACTTGCTCCCCGTATCAGACGATATGAGGTGTTTAAGCTTAACTCCGGAGTCTGTATCTGCCCGCGAAAATCGCCCATTTTTTCGGTACAGAACTCCCAGACATTTCCGCTCATGTCGTATAGGCCCAATTTATTCGGTTCAAGCTGTTTTACAGGATGAGTGCTTCCGCCGCTGTTTGTTTTATACCAGGCGCTGTTCTCTGGTTCAGCTGCTCCCGAGAAAGTCTTTCCGGATGTTCCGCGTTCCGTTGCCGCGTACTCCCATTCCTCGTTAGTCGGCAGGCGGTATCCGTTAACAGCGTTTCTATCGTAAACCCAGTCATTAAAATCGTATAATTCATTTCGCCCCTCTTTCAGGCCGAGGAAATTACAATATGTAACCGCGCCGTACCAGGATACAAAGATTACGGGATAATCTTCCATGCCCTCTGAAACGGAAAAACTGTTATTTTCCAATTTTATCTGACAGCCTTCTTTATACAGTTCAATCAAATTCCATGGGAAATCCTGGTTCAGCAATACCTGCTGGCGCTCTTCGTTTACATAAAGCATATCCTTGCTTAAGGCCCAGTTCATAACATCCGCAAATTCAGAATTTGTTACTTCGTGATCCAGCATGTGAAAGTCATCTATTTCGACCTTATACTGAGCGTGGTTTATACCGTCACCGGAAAAATATTCGCCGCCTTGAATAAACATAACAGATTGTGGAACTGATTTTGAACAGGCTGTCAGGAAAATAAAACAGACTATAATTATGAATAATTGAAAGGCCCGGCTGTTTTCTGATTCCCGGTGTTTAAAAATACTTTGCATGTTAACCTCCAGCATCAATTCGATTAAGAGGAGATTAACACGAAAATGAAGGTTAATCGACCGTGCTTATAAATTCGTACATAAAAACAGTAATTAATAAAAAAATTTCTAATAATGATGACATTTTCGGAGCCTACTCCGAGTTTGTCTTGACATTTTCGGAGTTGACTCCGAAAATGTCAAGATGTCGCAGGTTAACAGAATATATATACCATGTTTCGAGAAGGACAGTAAAAAGAAGGCTCTTGTTATAACCGGCCCGAGACAGTGTGGAAAAACAACTGCAGCAACTATGCTTACTGGAACAAAGGAATATTTTAATTATGACCTCCGGGAAGACCGGGATATTATTACGCAAAATTCCTGGAACAGAACAGCAGACTACATAATATTCGATGAACTGCATAAAATGCCCGGTTGGAAACAATTTATAAAAGGACTTATTGATACAGAAAGTAATAATCCGTCTCTTGTAATCACCGGAAGTACATGCCTGAATACATATAAAAAGTTCGGGGAGTCTCTGGCTGGTCGCTATTTTGGGTATCGTATGCATCCTCTGGATGTACGTGAAATTTGTCAGATGGATGATTCTGCGGATCCCGATTCTGTCTTTGATAAAATTTTACGTTTTAGCGGCTTTCCTGAGCCATTCCTGGAGGCGGATGAGAGATTTTATAACAAATGGAAAAAAACTCATCTGGATATAATCATTAAACAGGATATTGTATCGTATGAGTCTGTGCGAAATATTGTCGGAATCGAGCTTCTTGTAGATCTTCTTTGTAAAAAAGTAGGCTCACCAATCTCTTATATTTCGCTTGCCGAAGATCTAAAAGTAAATGATAAAACTGTAAAACACTGGCTCAATATTCTTGAAGAGATGTTTATAATTTTCAAGATTACACCATATCACCGGAATATCGCAAGAGCAGTTCAAAAAAAACCCAAGTACTACTTTTACGATTGTATGAGCGTTGCCTCCGGGGAAGGAGCCAAAATTGAAAATGCAGTGGCTTCATCGTTACTTAAAGAGTGTCAATTTCGTGAAGATTGTCTGGGCGAAACGTGGCAGATCAACTATTTATCAAAGCGTGGTGGGGTAGAAGTTGATTTTTTAATCACCAAAGAAGGTGTTCCTCATACAATGATAGAAGTAAAAAAAAGCGATGACGCACTGTCCAAAAATTTTAATTCTTTTTCAGAGCAACTACCTGATGTTCAAATTGTTCAACTCGTAAAAGATCTTCGAAAAGAGAAAACCTATCCTTCAGGAGCTGTGGTGCGTCGTGCCGGGTCCTGGCTGACAAACTGGTAAAATCATTCGTAAGCACCAAGGTTTTTCCTCAGCATTGCGGTCATCTAGTTTCTGACGGAGTCCGGTTTAATAATTTTATCTGTTTTGAAGCAGGGCGATAATATGCAAATATCTGCGCAAAATATCTATCTGGGTTGTTTCGCCGGGTATTTGTTTGTCTGACATAAGCTCCTCCGCGTTTCGTAATCATTTAAAATGTTATAATATGAAGTAACTCCGGTTAAGCATAAAGAGTGCTGACAAAACAGTGAGTTGTTTGATAAGCATGTAGTTTTTTCGCTGGATATTATACTAAAAATTGATATTTTTTTAAAAGGTAGACACTCAGTCTATACCTTTCGGCTGCCTGATATGGTATTCTGGTATTGAAATATTGGAAAAATCAAGATATTGTGAGAGGCTAATATGTTATTACAGGAGTTCGCGGATTTGATAGAATGTCAAAAAGAACCCGTTGTGCTTTTTGAAGGCAAACGGAATATCCCGGAAACATACATGCATAAAGCGGCACTGTTGACTGAGATGCTGACCCAAAAGTATCCGTCAATGATCTTCAGATCAGGAAATGCCGAAGGTTCAGATTCGGCATTTATAGAGGGTATAAAGAAAGTGGACCCATCCAGAGTTCAGCTTGTGGCACCCTATGTCGGGCATCGTAAAAAGGCAATGATAGGTTCTGCGCAATATCTGTATCCGGAAGATCTTTCGACACTTCAGGAGGAGAGGGCAATTTACGAGACCATAATTGCGACTCCGAAAAACGCAAGTCTGATTCGTAATCGCCACAAAAACAGAACCTTAGCGGCCAAAAGTAAATATCTGATACGGGACACGATGAAGGTTCTGGGGACAGACAAGTTTGCTATGCCTGTGGCTGCTGTTTTTTATGTCGATCCCGATGATCCGGAGTCGGGAGGTACAGGTCATACAATACGGGTATGCAAAAATTTCGGCATACCTGTTGTTTATCAGAACTCGTGGGAGCGCTGGTTGTAAAATTATGTTGCATGATTTCGGTTATACTGTAAAAAAAGAACCGGTTAACAGCCACTTAGGCTAGTTTCTTACAGGGATGAAGAGGCGACAGCCTTGATTACAGTATATTATTCGAAGCATATTTATACTGAATTCTGTTAGCCTTTGATCCGCATATTACAATAGGTATAAGCGTGCTGTATGATGAGTGATCCCATTGACAAAATGATCGACTTTTTCTGTTCCCTGGCGCCTTTTGAAAAAAAGCATCTGGATTATTTACGCAGCAATACCCGTATACGAAATATTTCGCGATCCTGTTACTATCTCAGAGCCGGTGAACAGAGTGCGAATTTTGGATATGTGGCATCCGGATTATTCCGCTTCTGTTATTGTGATTGCGAGGGAAAAGACTATACAGCATGGTTTGCCGACGAAAACAGCTTCATTCCCTCTTTTGCGTCTGTGTCAAAAGGCATAGCATCGCGTTTTTCCATTGAGGCGCTGGAAGATTCACAAGTAGCTGAATTTCCAATTAGTGTTTTGAATGAACTTGAGAATTCTTCGGAATCTGCAAGATCACTGTCGCGGAATTTTCTTTTAGAGGCATTACTCGAAAAAGAGAAACGTGAGGCTTCTTTGGTGCTCGATGATGCGATTACCCGCTATCGTGACTTTCAGAGCCGTTTTTCTCATATTGAAAAACGGTTAAAACTGCATCATGTGGCATCTTACCTGGGAATATCCCCTGTTTCATTAAGCAGAATAAGAAAAAAAAATCAAAAATAAACATAGGTAAATGCGCGATATAGAAGATATGTTATAATTACATATCATACAAATGGAGTCTTGTGCATGAAGCTAAAAAGTTTATTCATTGTGTTGCTGGTATTGCTGGCAAACTCGTCATGTTTTCATTTTATACGTACCGGAAAAGTTAAAACTGTTCTGGAATATCAGGTAAAAATGGAAGACCTGAAAGGGGCGCGTTTTTACGGAGATATGCCTGCCTGCGAAAACATCTATCTGGATGAAAATTCCAATCGGGTGTATGTGACAAGCCTTGAAGGATACATCTTTCTTCTGGACGGACCATCCGGGCATGAATTATCCATTGTAAAATCCGAGCATGTGGGCGGGTATGCTTTAGGAATCGACCGCGCCGGCGACGGTCAGCTCTATGCCGCGATTTGCAAAGAGACAAGTGAAAAATACTGGAAGAATACAGGGGGTTACATCGCGAGAGTATCTTCCGATCTGGATAAAGTTGAGCCTTTAACAGATGAATATCCCGCAATCAACGGTTTGGCTTTTGACAATAAAGGGTATGGCTATTTTGCCACGAGCAATTTCAGTTTTATTTTTCCAGGTGGTAAAATTATGCGATTCCTGATTGATAATAATGGAGTGTTATCCGAACCCCAACCTTATACGGAAGACATTGGGCTTGCTAACGGACTGCTATTCAGTTCTTCTCAAAAAAGGCTCTATTACAGTAACACCCTGGTAAATGCCGGATTTATAAGCTCTCAAAATCGTGATAATATTATTGTGTATCAAAAAACAAAGATGAAAGAAGCCTTCGATGATCTGTGTCTGGACTCTGATGAAAGAATATGGATGACAGATCCTATTAATCACACTTTAAAAGTGTATGATCCCGAAAGTGATAAATTGATTCGCTATAAAATATCAGGGTTCGGGCAGGCATCATCGTGCCGTATTCGTATGGAGGAGGGCGAAGAGATTCTTTATATAACAGAACTGGTCGCGCCGGAAAAGAATAGTGAAAAACAGTATAATGGCCGGGGTATTCTCAGAGTACCGGTTAAAAGTTTTAATCAATAAATGAAGGCTATTTTCCTCCCCCGCCGAAGCTGATTTTTACCCACAAATCCTAATCTATATGCCCCCAACCCCCAAAGGGGGCTTCTTAATCATCTTTTTTCAATAATGCAGTTAGTATTGAGACCATAATTTTTGCTCAGAAACAGTCAGGTTTTTTCTGTTTTGTCTAGCAAGTTCAAAAACATATTTAGGTGTATTTACTTTTGTTTCATTATATAGCATATCTGTATTCTTTTATAAATACTATTCTATGCAATAACAATTTAAAGTCCCCCTCCGGGGGATTTAGGGGGCTTAATGTTAGACATTTGCAAGATAATAAATGTGGGTAGAAGTCAGCCGCCGAAGGCGGGGGAGGGAAAAAAGCCTCACTTTACAGTTATTTAAGCAACAGCTAAGTAGTAACAATATAAGTTTTAATCATAAGGGAATTTCGAAAAATTACAATTTTTCAGAAGGTTACACTGTTTTAGTGCCTATTTTAAAAGAATTTTTCGCAAGTTCCTTAAAAAAAAGTTAATTATTAGATTATTCCCATAATCAATCAGGTCATTTAAATAATTTTAAATAATATGAAGCCGCCTCCATGCTGGAAGCGGCTTCATATTATTATTTGAGCTGTATTCCTGCTAATAACTATTTCACAAGTTTTAACGTACCCCAGCCTGCCGTACTTCGCCATGACTCGTTGGTAAAATCATTCCATTTCGCTATTGCAACACGGGAGCCGGATCCGTCATTATTATTGACCTGATAATCTATGCCCAGCACAGCGCCCTCTTTCCCTTCAATGGACTGTAGAGCAAATGCGATTTCGACAATATACCCTGTGGCAGTTTTTTTAGCCGCGGATTTTATCATCCCTTTATCGGCATATCCGCCGACAGAGACCTTGTTCTCGTAGTCGACACGCAGTTGAAAATCATTGCCTTCTTCGTAAGACGCGGTTTTTGCGTTGTTTTCATCGATAAAGACTTCAACAGAGTCGTTCATATAAGCTTCACCGGCATTCACGCTCATGTCATCATCCTCGACTTCAAGCAAAAAGTAGAGATGCTTCTTGTCCCAAAGCGTTCTGACCTTCGCTTTAGATACATTATCACCGGTTGTGATAACATCGGTTTCGCCGATTGGTGCCTTCTTCCATGCGGCATCCATATTGGCATCAATGTTAACTGTACCCATAGGTGCTTCATATGTTTTTGGTTCATGAATTTCTATAACTTCCTGAAATGGAGGCAGCTCCTGTAAAGTGATTCCTTTATATGAAAGATTTGATTGAAAATCATCATTAAACGGAAAAGGCCAGTCCGGGCGGTTATATGGCGCACCTGTTAACCAGGTATGTCCATTATGATAACCCCATAATGTAACATTAGTAACAACATCTTTGTTTTTGCGGAAAAGCTCCATTAACTGTTTGTACCTGTAGGCTTGATGTACAATATGCGCTTCCGATGGTGTGCCGTCTATCTTGTCATATTCGTGAGCATACATCGAAATATCGAGTTCGGTAATGTGAATTTCTAATCCAAGGTCACGGTAGTCATTAATTGCGTCTTCGATCATTTCAATTGAAGGAAAGCCGTTGCTTATATGAAGCTGCATTCCGATACCATGAATCGGCACACCATCATCAAGCATACCTTTTATAAACTTCTTAATCAGTTTTCTTTTGTTTGGCTTATAGTTTTCATAATCGTTGTAAAAAAGTTTGATCTTGGGATCAGCCTTGTGCGCTATTTTGAACGCCTCGGCTACATAGTCCGGTCCAATACGCCGGTACCATTCTGTTTTGCGCATGCCGTCTTTTTCATATTCATCAATAGCTTCATTTACAACGTCCCAGCAGTAGACATCGTCTTTGTAACGATCCATAAGTGTGGTAATATGTTCTTCAAGAATTTCGAGGGTCTCTTCGCGGGATTTTTTTGAACCATCCATATTCAGAAAAGCCCAATGCGCGTGTTCGGCAGGATGATGCCACACAAAGGCGTGTCCGCGAACTTTCATATCGTATTTTCTGGCAAATTTTACAATTTTATCAGCTTTTTCAAATGACCAGACCTTTCTTTTTGGGTGAATTGTCTTGAATTTCATCGCGTTTTCAGCTGTTAACCCGCTAAAATGATATCTGAGTAATGCCCCTTCGGCCCCCTCTAACTGGTTAGGCTCGATGGCCGCACCGACAATAAAATCTTCTTTAAAAACATCTTTGATAGGAGTTATATCCGTTTCAATCTTCGCATCATATTTTTTGAGAGGATCGCAGGAAAAAAGTGTCATAATCATACTGAAAGTAATAACGAATAGCAATGTCTGCAAAAAACTGTGAACCAGCAGTGAATGTTTGGGCAAACATTTATTTTCATTTTTAAGTCTGAACATAAGAACCTCCGGGGAAAGATAGTTTGATTTTTGCGAAATAGTAATTTTGCGGAAAGTTTGCTTAAATCTTTAGAGATCATCTCCTGAATAGAGCAGTTTTGTCAATATTTTTTCAACCGGTTGCGCTTCACTGTAAATTTCTTATCTTTTTGGGATAGGTGTGATCAGTTTTTTTCAACGTAGACTTTCAGTAACTACCTTATATTTCAGTTATCCTGTATTTTGTACTTATTGAGACTTGTTTACAACTGCTGACATTATCTAATTAGTTCAAGAGAGGTGTACATGTACACGCTGCAAAGGTATATCTGTGATTTAATGAAAGAAAAAAATTTAAAAGAATCCGTAGTTCTTAAAAGAATCGGGTTCAATAACCTGAGCAAGGGAACCAGAAGGTTCAAGGCTTTTATGGAAGGAGATATGTCAAACTCGTTTCTGATTAATAATCTGCATAAAGGAGTAGGTGCAGACATATCTGAAATCAGGAAGATGGCAGACAAAACACGGGAAGAGATACAACAGGCAATCGAAGAAGAGGTTCTGCGCCGACAGGCAGAAGAGAGGCAAAATTTTGTTCCCTATCTTTATGTGAAAATAGAAAGAGAAATACCTTCACCAATTTTTGCTTACGCGATAATGGGTTTCGGACGGCTTAGACGGATAATTTTACCCGGGAACTTTAACTGTTTGGCGGAAATTGAAAAAGGGGAACTGATTAAAAAAAAGATTAACAAGCGGCAAAACGCGTATGAAGGCAATATTCCAACACTTGGAAGAATCCGTTATTACATATTGAGAGAAGTATACGATGATGAAGTAAAAAAACGTAAGGTTTATGATATTACCGGGACACCTGCTCTGGGAGAGGGATTTGAGGACAAAAGTATGGATAATGGCCACGCGGCCCTATCAGTAAACGGGCAGTCGCTGGATAATATCATCAAGTCCCTGCATGTGCTCGAAAAAGCAGGGGAAGATACTGAATCGTTTATTCATTGAATCATTTGTTTGAGTTTTTTTAAAACTCAAATTTTGGCCTAACGTGGAGTTTCAGTCGCTATGTGTAATAAATAAAAACCTTGAGTAAATAGTTACTCAAGGCTACTTTAACGTAAAATGAAGTCAGTTTTTTATTTAACAGTTATTACAACTCTTCTATAAGAGGTAAGAACAGGAGTTCCACTATCGCGTACTGTTAAAACAATATGGATAGTGTCTTCGCTCTTCGCATCTGAAGGAATAGTAATGCTGATTTTTTTGATGTACTGTTCTGTATTTCTATTTTTCGGTTATATGTACCCGGTTCGAAATAGTTCCACCAGGAATAGTTAAGAGTGTCATTGTCCGGGTTGATCTTGTCCCGATAATGTAGATACTAAGTTAAGCTGATTTAAATTACAAGGAGAAAAGAAAAGCGAAATCGGTGAAAGTATGACAAAGAGTTTAAGGAAAATGCAGTAAAACTTCATCTTGAAACAGAGAAACAAGTATATGAAATTGAATCTGATCTGGGGGTTTCTCATGGTACAATTGGAAGATGGGTTAAAGAATATAAAGAAAAAGGCAATGATTCTTATCCAGGAAATGGTAAGTTATCCGGTAAAGATCTTGAAATAATGAAACTTAGAAACAAAATAGGATTCTAAAAGAAGAAAGGGATATTCTAAAAAAGTCCCTCGGCATATTCTCGAAGGATCAAAAATGAGATACGAATTTATCAATGAGAATAAAAAAATTTCACAGTAGCGGGAATATGTCGTGTATTATCAATAAAGCCATCAGCATATCATGCATGGTCAAAACGTGGTCCATCTAAAAGATCGATTCTTGATATTCAGATTCTTAAAATAATTAAAGAGATCTATGAAGATAAAAGGAAACTTTGTTATGACAGTCCAAGAATGTTTAGCGAGATAGTTGGGAAAGAAATATCATGCGGAGTTAATAAAATTGCTCGTATTATGCGGATTAATAATTTTATAGCAGGAATTAACCGTAAACATTCATATAAGAAGACTAAAAATGACGTTGTATATATTTCAGAGAATATTCTTAATAGGGAATTTTCGCAAACAGAACCAAATAAGGTCTGGGTTTCTGATATAGCATATATTTATACAGAAATGGGTTGGGCATATTTATGTGTATTTCTTAATTTATATTCTAAGGTTATTGCAGGATGGTCTGTATCAAAGTCAGTGAATACTGATCTTATTTTATAAGCTTTTAATAAAGCATATTTATTAATACGTCCGGAAAAGGTCTAATTGTCCATTCAGACAGAGGTTGTCAATATACAAGTTTCAAATTTAAAAACCATATTGAATTGACAGGTTGTATTCAAAGTATGAGCAGACCTGGTAATTGCTAGGATAATGCATGTGCTGAAAGTTTTTCAGTCACTTCAAAAGTGGAATGATTATTGGAAAATATTTTCATTCGGTTGGAGATGTTAGATTTAAAGTATTTTTTTATATTGAAAGATTTTACAACAGAGAAAGAAGACATTCAAGCTGTTTGAATGTTAGTCCAATGAATTATGAAAAGAAAATGTTAGCTTAACTGTGTGTCTACAAAAAATGGCTAAAGTCACATCTCCATCACATGCACTGAAGAATATTGAACTTAAAAAAAAGCAAAATCAGAATTGTTTTTTTCATTAGTTTTCTCCATAAATAATTTGATTTCCAGATGATAACAATACTGCCGAATAGAATATCTTGATATCCCGGTTTGTAAATTGTTAACAAGATATTACTAAGGCAATAAATTGATCCTTGCTGTTTGATAATGTTTATTTATTAGAGATACTGTTAAAAACAGTGCACCAATCTGATTACTTGGTTCTTTAACATCTTGCAAAACAACACGAAAAATTATTTAAACCAAAACCGGAAATTTGTCACCCGTACAAATACTTAAAAACCGTATTTTTTTGATAAATAATTGAATAATATGTTTTTTGCAGTGGATCGCAGGGTAAAGGTGTTGGCTTGTGCTGTATATTTAACAGTATTTTAAGAAGGCGCTTGTTTTATTTTGCAGTCAGCATGGGCGGGATGTGAAGTTATATGCAAATAAATTTTTTTGGTTGATATAATGTGATATAATAAAGAGAAGGGTTCCCTTTATGGGTTTTTTGTTTTACGAATAACACTCAATTGGTATATTAACAATTTCCGGAGTTGACTATGGTAGGCTGGGGTAAGGTTTCTGTTCGTGCGAAAATATATATCGCGGGTTTTGTAATGTTCATGTCGTATCAGTTTTTGATTGGTTTATTTGTTATTCCATGTTTTACAAGACAGATGCTTGAAATAGATCAAAGAAGTCTTAAGTCAATAGTTGATGTTGGTATAGACGTTATAGAAGATTATTATGATAAATATAACAAAGGAACCATGACTCTTGAAGAGGCACAGAAAAATTCAATCAGAGTGATAGAGAAAATGAGACATGGAGCGGGAAGCAGCGATTACCTTTGGATAAATAACGATCAAAATGTTCTTATTGCTCATCCTTATGATAAAGACTTGATTGGAAAGAATTTAAGTGATTACGAAGATGAGAATGGATTAAAAATATTTCAAGAATTTGTTGCCGTATCAAAAAATAATAATGGCGGCTTTGTGGAGTATATGTGGTCTAATCCGGATAATCAAGGCCTCTCTGAAAAGAAGGTAGCGCATGTCAAGATGTTTGAGCCGTGGGGATGGGTTGTCGGAACTGGTAGATATACAGGTTTTTATAAGGAGCAAATTGTAATAGTCAGACGTTTTACAATAATGTCAAATTTGCTTGTTATGTGTGTTTCTACACTGATATTTTGGCTCATAACTAATGGAATTGTTAAACCAATTCGACAGATGAAGTCAAGCTTGCTGAGAGTTAAAGACGGAGATCTTACTGTTTCGCTGAGCTATAAAGGAGCTGATGATATTGCACAAATGATGCAGTCGTTTAATGCTTTTGCTCAAAGAATCAGTGAGATAATTCGTGAAATGACTGTAATGGCATTACATCAAAAAAAGGCGGTTAAGGATATTGCTGTTTCGGCCGACAGATTTTCAGAAACTGCGCAAACACAGGCTACATCGACAGAGGAGATTACTGCAACCCTTGAAGAAATTTCGGCTGAAATGGAAAATGTATCAAATCAGACGACAGATCAGTTAGAGAGTGTTAATGCATTATTTGATCGCATAAAAACACTGAAAGAAAATATCGTAGCTGTTGAATCCAGAGTAACCTATACACAGAGGGAGACTGATTCAATACTTGGTAAAGCTGAATCTGTAAAAAAACTGCTTCAAAGAATGGAAGATAAGATAAGTAGAGTTGGTGAAAGTTCCGAGAAGATGGTTTCCATTGTTGCAATAATCGGAAATATCTCAGAACAGATAAATCTTCTATCCCTAAATGCCGCAATCGAGGCTGCTCGTGCCGGTGATGCAGGGCGTGGTTTTGCAGTTGTAGCAGATGAGGTTTCGAAACTTGCCGAACAGACCGCTTCCAGCCTTAAAGATATTTATGAGTTAATAAATGAATCCAATTTGCATATTTCAGAATTCACTGACGAGTCGGCAAATGTTGCTGAAGAGATAGGTATAATAGGTTATGGTGTAATAAACATTAATAATCTTATGAATAACGTTGCGAAAGATTTAAAAAATGAGCATAAAGAGAGCGAATTGGTTGTAATGGATATCGAAGAAGTTAAGGTAAAAGCAGATATGATACGAAATTCAACCTATGAACAGAAGATAGCGGTAGCGGATATCGTGCAGACTGTATCAGAAGTTAATGAATTATCGCAAAATAGTGCAACTAGCGCTGATATTTTAAATAGAAGTACAGTCGAGTTAACAAGTATGGCGGATAACATACATGAAAAGACAAAATATTTCAAGATTGCAAAATAGAATGAAAAACATTACATCCCGAATTTATCCTTATACAACATATAGTTTTCATAATCGAAATTTACAAAAATTACTTTTTCTATATTTCTATATTTATCCCTGAAATCCCGGTCAAGAAAAAGCTGAGCCACTGCTGCGGCTGCCTGTTCTTTGGGGAAACCATATACTCCTGTGCTGATATTGGGGAAGGCTATTGATTTACAGGAAAGTTTTTGGGCAAGAAACATCGAATTTAAATAGCAGCTTTTCAAAAGACCGGTCTCCTGTTTACCGCCTGATTCCCAGACAGGGCCTACAGTATGTATCACATATTTAGCCAAAAGGTTGCCACCGGAGGTATACACCGCGTTACCGGTTTTGCATCCGCCAGACTCTTTCCTGATTTTGGCACATTCTCTGGAGATCGCCTCACCACCGGCTCTATGTATGGCTCCGTCTACACCGCCACCTCCGGCAAGCCTGCTGTTGGCCGCGTTTACAATAGCGTCAGTTTCATATCCGGTAATATCGCCCTGTTCAACAATGATTTTCATTTTAATAACCTTAAAATAGCCTGCTCATTATAATTTTTTTTGGGTTTATCCGTAATGTGCCGGAAAAAAAATACAGAGCGATATATCGCTCTGTATTTGCGGTTAAGAAGTAAACAAAAAGTTATTTTTTTTCAAATATTCCCCTGATTGTCTGCTGAAGATCAGATGGAAGTACAACAAACTTGGAATTCGGAGATCCGGCAAGATCGCCCATTTTCTTGATATATTCCTGTCCAAGAAGATACATCATAGGATCTCCTTTAACAACTTTAAGCGATTCTGCTACCATTTCAAGCGCCTTGGCTTCGGCCTGTGCGAGCCTTTCACGAGCTTCTGCCTCTAACTCGGCGGCTTCTTTCTCACCTTCGGCTTTTAATATCGCGGAGCGTTTCATTCCTTCTGCTTTCTCGATAGCGCTCTGTTTCTGACCTTCGGCCTCAAGAATCTGAGCACGTTTGTTACGTTCGGCCTTCATCTGGCTTGCCATCGCGTCTTTAATATCAGCAGGAGGGTCAATGTCCTGCAGCTCCACCCTTGTGATCTTTGTGCCCCATGCATCTGTGGCATCATCAAGAATCGCAAGAAGCTCACTGTTAATTTTGTCCCGTTTTGAAAGAGATTCATCAAGAGTCAGTTTCCCCATGATGGCGCGTAATGAAGTCTGGGCAAGTGATTGAATGCCGAATTCAAGATGATCGATTCCGTAAAAAGCCTTATACGGATCCATGATTTTGAAAAATACCACACCGTTAACATTAACTGTGGCATTATCCGCAGTAATAATCGATTGGCTTGGCATATCTATCAGCTGTTCCCGAATATCGATCTTTTTTACAACCCGTGAAAAAAATGGATTTATCAAGTTAAGACCAGCCTGAAGTGTAACTCTGTACTGCCCGAAACGTTCAACAATCCAGTTTTCAGCCTGTGGTACAATCCGTACACCCTTTAGTATCAGCACTCCTGCCAATACAAAAAGTGCTATTACAAGATAAAAGTTCATGTTTACTCCCCCTCTATTTTTTTTACTATAAGCTTAATGCCATCACTTTCAAGCACAGATATCTCGATCTCCGGCTCGATTGTCTGATCGGATTCAGCCATCCAGTTTTTGATTCCATGAAAAGATGAAAAAAGCTCTACTTTCCCCGGGCGCCCGGGTTTTATTGTTTCGGTCACTACCCCCCGGAGGTTAAAAAGTGTTGCGTCACGGTGTTCGTCAGTTGTAAGGCTTCCAAGTCTTGTATATTTTTTAATAACAAAAAACCAGAGCAGAGTCAACAAAATTGTAAAGATCGCGAACCAGAAAAACTGCCACACAAAGCTGTATTCGTTAACAAGGCCGGTAGCAATTAGCAATGCCACAATTGCGGCAGCTATTCCGGGCCATATAGAAAGATTGGTTGGAATAATAAATTCTGTCGAACTTATAATAATGCCGGCTGCCAGCCATACCAGAGGTATAGAAACCTGAAAAAGGTAAAAGTCGATCATCTTAATCCTCTCTGTTTTTTCCGGATTTATGCTGTGTCATAAAAATATCCCACAGTCTTTTTCTTTTGATAAAGATAATAACAAGTATTATTAAAAATGGAGAAACAGTAATCAAATTGTAAATAATTTCGAGAGTACTGTTTAACAGGGATGTGAATGCATCTTTGAACCTGGGCACAACAATGTTTTTGCCGGTATCAGGGCCGGTTACGTAAATCGTAAGGCTTGCCCAGGTAACACGGTCCTGCAGCTGCCAAAGCTGATGCTCGGTCATGTCCATCTGGTCTTCACTCTCTTCAAGTGCTCTTTCACGGGCCGAATGGTCTTTAGGCGAGAGTGACGGATTCAAAAGCGTCGAAGAGCGGCGTTTTATTCTCTCTTCTCGCCGGTTTTTTGTGATAAGAGTCATTATATTGTCAGAAGTCAGATCGTATACGTTTATCGCTTCGCTTTTGAGCGAACCGGCGTTTCGCAGCTCTTTCAGCATTTGATAAAAGTTTTCGCTTTTTATACGTGCGTTTATTTCCAGTGATGGTGCGGTTGAGTATAGAGAAGTTCTGGAGTTTTGTAAAAAGCCGTGTTTTGCGATAGAGTCATATAAAAGCTGCCTGCTGGAGACAAGATTTTCGCTTTCGAAATGCATCTCTACCGAGTACTCAAGCATCCGGCCCTCTACCGGGTAAAAATTGTTATAGCCTGCCGGGTCGAGCTCCTCATCGTTTTCAACAGATGACGAGACTTTTTTTGATCTGGTTTCTGATTCGGAATCTTCTAAATCATTGGCGGATAAAGACATTGGGGCGGATTCTTTTTCCATTAATCCGCCGGAGACCTCTTCTGCTTCAGACGGGCTTTTTTTCGAGCAGTTGAGTAATAGAAACAGAAATAGCGGTAAAATTATAATTTTTCTCATACAGCCCCCAAAATGGCGAATTATAAAATTTTCAGAGTAATGCTTGATTAGACTGGCTGTTTTAAAAATGTCAAGCTATTTGCTTTGTGATAAGTAAGTCGGATGTTGCGGAAAGGCCGTAAAGGAAAAAAATAAGTTGATTTATAGGGACAAAATGGTACGTTTTTTTAAATGATAATTCGGGTGCCGAGATGCTGAAAAATATACCAAAGACCATTCCTGAATGGCGCGAATTTTTTTTATCCTGTTTCAGAAGTAATTTTTTACCCTCAGTTTATGTTCTTTTCGCTTTTATACTTTCGATTCTTCTCTTTGCAAATCTATGTTTACAGGATAAAAAAGAGTCATGTGTCGCTGTTAACGGTGTGCTTGATCTGAGTTCCGCTGATTTTGCAAATGATCATGTCTACACTCTTGGGGGGCAGTGGCTTTTTGTATATGGTGTTCATATCACGCCTGCTGAAATAGATAACGAAAAGTATAGAACAGCTTTTCAACAGGTTGGTGTTCCCGCGTCATGGAAAAATCAAAAATATAAGGGCAGAGCATTGCCGGGAACGGGAATTGCGACATACAGGCTTAAAATCCTGATTGGTGAGAACGCACCGGATGAACTTTCCCTGCTTGTTCCCGGTTGGGAATCCGCTTACAGGCTCTATGTTAATGGAAAATTGACTGCCCGGGCCGGAATTGCTGCTGAGAGTTCTGAAACTGCTGTGCCGGCATGGTCTCCGCGTATTGGACGTTTTGATGTTAATCCGGGCGTGAACGATATTGTAGTTCATATCTCGAATTTTGATCATGCAAGAGGCGGCCCGGGTATGATGCCGTTTGCGGGAAATATAACCGCAATAACCAGTTTGCGTGAAAAGGGCGTTGCCTTAAAGCTTTTCAGCTTCGGCGGTCTTCTTATGATATCGCTGTATCATATAGTTATTTTCTTTCTTAGAAGCAAAGAGAAGAGCGCTCTCTGGTTTTCGATGTTTTGCTTTACAATGGCTCTGCGTTCTCTGGTAATTAATGAACACGGGCTTCTGATATTTTTTCCGTCAATACCCTGGAATATCCATGTACGTATAACCTATCTTGCCTTTACGCTCGCGCTTCCTGTTTTTATAATGCTGTTAAGATCCATCTTCAAGGAAGAGATAAACCGTTTCGCCGTGTCAGTAGTTACCGGGCTTGCAACGTTTTATGCGTTAATGATTCTCTTTGCGTCTCCGCTTGTTTTTACAGAGTTCGTGGTTTACTTCCAGATTCTGATAACAGTTTCTTCAATTTACGGATTGGTTGCTCTTTTCAGAGCCATGCTTCATAAAAGAGAGGGAGCAGCCGCTTTTCTGATAGCCTTTTTCTTTTACCTGATCTGTATTGTTAATGATATTCTTTTTCACCGGCATATTGTGCCGACAGGTTACATTGTGCCGTTCGGTTTTTATTCATTTGTATTTATTCAGGCTCTGATTCTGGCAAAAAGGTATACAACTGCTTTTGTTATAATGGAAGAGCTGTTTTCTGAAAAAACAAAGCTCGAAGGTACTGCGCTAACTCTGCGAAATCTTTCTTATATAGATCCATTGACAGGACTTGCAAATCGAAGACGGCTTGATGAATATATGAGTGATGGTTTCAAACGTGCTATAAGGGCAGGGGATGCTGTTTCAGTTATTATGATTGATATTGACTTTTTTAAATCGTTTAACGATCAAAACGGGCATGTTTCAGGTGATGACGTGCTGCGTCGTGTTGCCCTGGCTATACAGTCGTGTCTGCGGCGCCCGGCTGATCTGGCTGCCCGATACGGCGGAGAAGAGTTTGCCTTATTTCTGCCTTCCACCGGAATCGATGGAGCAAAGGCTGTAGCGGAGAATATGCGTACAGCTACGCTTGAACTTCAAGTGCCTGCGGCTGATGATTCGGTAGAACAGTATGTCTCATTAAGTCTGGGCTGCGCCTCTATGAAACCCGGTCCCGATGATGATCCTTTGCAGCTTATCCGTAAGGCCGATCAGGCGCTGTATCGTGCAAAAGAGAAGGGGCGAAACCGGGTAGAGACGGCCTTATAATCAAGAACTTGTCAGAATCGGCAAAGTTTTCTACACAGAGTTGTAAAATATAGTTCCTGTTTTTGGAATCCTTTATGTGCAGGTTGTACACATTCGCTAAACGCAAAACAGTGAATTTTTTTGTATCCGGCTGGTTTTTGTTCCCCTTATGTTTAACAGTCATATCTTTTTCAGGGTTTATGCTGTTAATAATTTCCTGAAAAGAGACTTCGCCGTTCATGATTAAGGAATTTAATATCTTAAGATGTTGTTTCTTTATTCGGTATTCTGTTGCAAGATATGAGTAGGTGCTGTTATCGCTCTTTATCGCTTCGACCAGGGATATTGAAGTAAAACCGGTAATCTTAAAAGTTTTATTGTCAGAGCTTTTTACCATCACGGGTAATGGGTTATTTGTCTTAAAAGCGCTTACTCCAACCGGGAGCTTATTGACATAAAGAAGCACATCGTATGAAGTTTCGGTGTTTAATAAGCCAATATCGTAACTGCCGGTAATCTTTGATTTTGCAGCTGCGTGTTTGTAGTTTTTTGAGGAAGCACATGAGAAGGCCATTGTTAGAGTTAACATAACAATAATAATCTTTCCTGGCATTATATTTCTCCTTAAATGTAAAAATAATCGATATCAAATTATTCTTTAAAGTCAATAGCTTTTTTTCCGTTAAAATATTCAATTTTGATAAATATCTATTGAATATTTAGTATAATATGTTTTTTGATTTACAATAGGACGTTATTGTGAAGATTTTTGTTGTAAATAATGACGCGTTATCATGTGGAAAATTGTTAAATTATGCTATTGTGCAGAATCGTGATGCGAATTTACTGTATGCCTCTCTTTTCTCTGATGAGATTATAATATAATTAAAATATGAGGTCTTAAGCATGAAAATCAGCTTTGTTAGACTGCCGTTATCTTTTTTTTTGTTGTTTGTATTTTGGGTTTCCATGATTTTTATAGCGTGTGACGATTCTACATCTGATGATGAAATCAGGGATATGCGGGATTCCGGAGAAATTTATCGCTATACCATTGATTTAACGGAAAACGACTCACTTCTAAAATCAACGGGTACCTATTTTACCGAAGAGCCGGGACCTGGTGTTGACGGCCCAGTCGTTGTTTCGGTTAATGCTGTTGGCACATCAATTCCGGGCGGAACAGTTAAACTTAAAATGACATTCGACCGTCATACAGATTCTGCTATTGTTAACCTGAAAAATGACAAAGGTTATTACAAGTTTGCGGTTAATGGAACAAGTGTTGAAGTTGATGTGCATTTTAGTTATAAACTGCAATCCGTGTTGCAGACGGAATTTGATAACGGTTTTGATCAGTATTGCAACGATGGAAAATTTGAAGTGCCTGAGTATCTCAAGGGTGTGGAACGGTATTCCGATTTTTTTGAAGGTTTGGGTGTGACAACCAATCTTTTGTGTGATGGCGACAGATTTATTGGTAGTGATTATATCTCGGACAAGGATTTATCAACTTTCTTTCCTGTCAGGGTTGAACAGATATTGCAGGTGCGAGGCGAAAAAAACGGGCAATCTGGCGATGTAAAAGAAGCGGAAGTTCAGATACAGAATGTTACAGTTGGCAGCTCGCAGGTAAGCCTCTGGTTCGATCAGTATACCGATATGGATCTGCATGTGAAAGAACCGGATGGTACTGAAATTTATTATGGAAACACCTCTTCAGACAGCAAAGGCTTTCTTGATCTTGACAGCAATCCTGCATGCAGCATTGATAAGGTAAACAACGAAAATATTTATTGGCAAAAGGCTCCCGCCGGTCAAAGCAGTGTGATCTTGCATTACTGGAAAGCGTGTACAGACAAACCGGTTAACTGGATTGTATCAGTTCGCAAAGAAAATACATTATCTGTTTATACCGGAATAATGAAAAAGTCAAATGAAGATGAATACTGGAAGATAGCCGATTTAGATGTAAAGTAGTTGAACCAGTAATTTTTTAAAATATGCGTAATAAATTCAAGGATAAGGAATAGGAAAATATTTTAGTTTTATTTGGTCTTACTCTTGTTTTTGCTGTTGTGTTATGTGCTTGTGGTGATTCAGGGGATGAAACAAAAGAAGAGCGTTGTGAAAAGGCAATAAGTAATGCAGAAAACATTCTGACAGAAGCGGGATTTACATCTGATTCAGATAAAGATGAAAGTGAAATGATTGCTGATTGTGTAAAAGATATGACTGATGATCAGATAAATTGTTATATTGATGCTGATAATGCAGACGAATTGCTCTGTTGCCCCGGTGTAGGAGATGGCGATGGCCTTTTTAAGGAAGATTCGTCTGAAATTACACTAGATAACTCAATTTCGGATCATGTTAATAAAAACCGCTTCGATACTTATATTTTCGAGCCGGAATTATCCGGAGATTATACAATTTTTCTTACAGAATTAAATGGTGATTGTGATCTTCTGTTGTATAGTGTTTCCTTGGATCTATTAGATTCTTCCGAGAATAGCGGCCAGGAATCAGAGCAGATAACATGTGCGATGACCGCTAATAAGAAATATGAAATCGATGTCGAGAATTGGGATGATATGACTGTTTCTTATACGATTATAATAACCAAAGATTAATATGTCTTGAGTAAAACATGTATAGAAAGTAGTAAAGAGTAAATTCACATTATAAGTAGCAGCTATAATATAAACGGTGCAACCTCCAACGGTTTGCGAAAAGGGATATACCCTTGTAATAAGCAATACCGCATTACATGAAGGTTGCACCATTAATAATAATATAATATTGTTTTGTTTACGGCAACAGAAAAAGAACATATTTAGAGCAATACCTTTGTATACATATAATTTATAAAAAATCTCTGAACCAAGCAGTCAATATATACGTATGGCTGGTTCGCGAAGATTCTCATACTTCATAATATCTGATATTTTCAGGTCCAATACTGGTAAACAGGTTTTAATCATTTTTTTGTTGTATAAATTACAAATAGATGATACTGATTATCTTAAAAAAGAACTTAAGGTCAGGCCCTTTCTCTACGGTATTTCCGGATCTCTGGTCGGATATGTCATATACATTTTCTTCAGCAGTATATCTTCCATATACTTTTACGCGTCAATCGGTCTGCTTCTGGGATTGATCGATGGCATAGTGGATGGGCTGCTTGACGGAGATTATGGAAATATTACCGGAAAGGCTTTGCTTGGTCTCTGTCTGGTGCCGTTTTTTTCTATAATATACGGCAATATCGACATTTTCAGTATTAACGATGCTGTCGAATATATTCTTATAGGTTTCAGCTCGGGGCTGACCTACTCTTTTGGCAGAAGGTTTGTGGAAACCGGTTTTGGAAAATAGTCGATAACCCTGAAAGTATTTAAGAGATGTAATTCAGTCCAAGAAATCCGGCAAAGTTTTTCAGCTCCCTGTCCATAGCTGCGTACATCTTTTTTGTCCATTTGACTTCAGGTTCTTTCCAGAAATTTTTGATAATTAATGTACTGTTTTTCCGGTCGGCGACAGGTTCCAGTCTGCCCGCAAATTTATCATTATAAAGTATCGGCAGCACGTAGTAGCCGTACTCCCTTTTTGCGGCCGGCATATAAACTTCCCAGCGGTAATTGAAACCGAAAAGCTGCTCTATCATGTCACGATCCCATATAAGGTTATCCAGTGGAGCAATAAAGCGCATATTCCCGTTCAGAGAAATATCCGCCGCTGATTTTAGTATTTTAGTATCACAGTTTTTTATATAAAATGGTTCTGTAATATCTTCGATATTTACAGTTGTCAGCTTTTTCTCTTTTATCAGATCATCGATTAACTTTTGACGGTAGCTTCTGTTTTTAAGATCGTCTCCGATATTTTGCCAAAGTACGCTGTTGCGGTTCCATAAGATGCCGACCGATGAGACACGACGCAAGACAAGCCAGCGATGGTAGGCTGCATCGTCGGGGAAGGGATCTTTGGTTTTAAGAATCCCGGCTGGCAACAGTCTTTCAGCAAGGTCAAATGACTTTTGGGTTCCGTTCTTTCTTGCCACTGCCGCCTTGCCTGTATGAAAAAGGTAGTCCAGAACGGCTGTGGATTCGCGTCGATGTCCCCACTTACCCGGATCAAGGTTTCCAAGATCAATGTCGGCCGGCTTTGATTCACCGTTTTTGTTAAGATGCTCAATTACATCACCGATTTTTTCCAGGACGTAAAGAGATTTTCTCCATTCAAGGGCGCCTTTGGTTTCTCTCTCTTTATGAATACGCATACGGGTAAACAGAGGCCAGTCCGTGACGGGATAGATAGACATCATCTTGTCCCAGCCGTCTATAAGTTTGCGCTCGCTATAAAGCAGATTATCCAGAATGGACGGTCTGTAGTTTTGTACCCTCGACTGAAGTACCAGGTCGGCGTTACGTCCGGTTATATTCAGCGGATCGTACTGTATGCATCCGAATTTTTTGAACAGTAAAGGAACAATCTCTGATGGTGTGATTCGTTCATTAAGGTTGTGATAGTTAATCAGGTATTTCCGGATATTGTCTTTTGTGTATTTCATGCTGTTCGTGTATTCCTGCTGGATGGCTGCCTATAAATCAAAAAGACATAATTTACTACTCAGATGTATAGGTCAAGGGGAATTCGGATGGTTTTCTGGCTATTTTTTCGAGTATTCATATGTAATGGCTGATAGATTTCAAATAACCGGTTAAGAAGTAATTTTTGAAGTTCCCTATTTTTATCAGATATTTTATTGACAATTTTGCAATTTAATTGCAAAATCGTCAATATTTAACAACAAAATTGTTAAATATATCGAAGTCAGCTCTAATACCCGTTGAGGTTTTGTACTATGTATATATTCAGAAATATCAGAGATCAGGTGCAATTATATTTAAACCTTTTTCCGGTAATATTGCTGACCGGCCCGCGTCAGACTGGTAAAACCACTTTTTTGCTTAATCAGTTGTCTGAATATAAATATGTAACACTTGATGATCCGGCAGAAGCCGAACGGGCAGTTAATATGCCGCAACAGTTTCTTGATTCGCTTTCTATCCCGGTAATTATCGATGAGATACAATACGCGCCGGAGCTTTTCCGTTATATAAAATCAGCCGTGGATATTAATAAAAAACCCGGCTCATATGTATTAACAGGTTCTCAGCAGTTTAATATAATGCACAATATCGCGGAGAGTCTTGCCGGCCGTTGCGGAGTGCTTAGCATGCTTACTCTCTCATTTGATGAACTTTCGTCACAGCAGGATACCAGTTTGTCCGATTATATTGTCCATGGGGGATACCCGGCGTTGTATTCTGACAACATGATGAAGGCTGAGTATTGGTTTCCTTCTTACATAAACACATATCTTGAACGTGACGTTCGAAACATAATCAATGTCAACTATCTTCGTGATTTTAACCGTTTTATGAGAGCATTAGCTCTGCGCTCCGGGCAGATATTATCTTTATCTGATCTGGCAAGGGATGTAGGGATCGCGCCTAATACCGCAAAAGCCTGGTTAAGCACAGTTGAGTCGTCCGGCATTGTCAAGCTGCTGGAGCCCTATTTTTTAAATAAAGGCAAGCGTCTTGTAAAGTCCCCTAAGGTCTATTATACGGATACCGGTCTTTTGTGCCATCTGGTCGGGATCAATAAATATAGCGAACTTCTTGCGTCGCCACTTTGCGGTGCAGTTTGGGAGACCTACGCGTTCTGCCAGATTTATCATGCTTTCTTAAAAGAGGGTAATATTAACCCGCCCCTCTGGTTCTGGCGCGACCGCACCGGCAACGAAGTTGATTTTGTTATCGAAAAGGGCGGCCGCTATATTCTGTTTGAGGCAAAACTTACAGAAAAACCGTCAAAAAAAGAGTGCAAAGGCTTTGCAAAATTTGAAGCTTATTATGGAGAAGGGTCTGTTATACGAAGAACAATTATTGCTCCGGTTAACAAACCCTTTCCGTTGGAAGACAATATCCTCGTGGATAATGGCCGTATAGCTGTTATTGATTAAACAGGCGAACATACCAGAAACCCGCGATGCTCTTCGGCTATTTTAAACATCTTTGAACTCTCAATCTTGTTTTTGCTCCGTTTGCGCGGTTGGTGCCCGTCTTCAATATACAGCCTGCCATTTTTTTTCAGTATGCGGTTAATCTCTTTTAAAAAAAGATCCGGCTTTTTTACCATATGAAACATATCCAATGCATACACAATATCGGCACAGTTGTCAGGTACAGTGCTTTTATAACCGGTTACCTGTGCCGTTTTAACATTTGTTAATCCATATCGTTCAATCTTTTTATTTACTGCTGCTATCGCCAATTCATGAACATCGGCCGCGTAAACTGTACCGCTATTTCCAGCAAGAATTGACGCTGCTTTGATATAGCTGCCCGGTCCGCATCCATAATCTACAACGGTATCTCCTTCTTTAATATTGAATTTTTTCAGCAATTTTTCCGGCGAAGCAAATATTTCCCAGATTGCGAAAAGAAAAGACATTCCTCTAAAAGCGATATTCGGAATACGATCCATGCCGCTTCCGCTAATTGTTTCCAAAACAGACATAATAATTCCTCCTGTTAAACTCCTCTCCTTCTGGATCGGGTAATTGTCAAAACATGAACCATGGTTCATCTGTGTTGATACAATGTGAACCATGGTTCACAAAAGTCAAGATTAATATGAACTTTTGATCATGTTTTACTTGACTGATTGACATTTATTCAAATAGACATTATACGGGGTCATACAAATACAAACGGGATTGTAATTAACCATGAGTAATAGTAAAATCCGAGTTCCTCAACAGGATAGAAGCAAAGAATCAAAAAACAGTATCATAGAAGCGGGCTTGCAGCTTTTTTCTGAAAAAGGTTATTATAAAACCAACTCTAAAGAGATTGCGAAGCGGGCCGGTGTTTCGATAGGCAGTTTTTACATGTACTTTACCGATAAAAAAGCTCTATTTATGGAAGTTGTTGAACTGTATAATCAAAAAATATGCGATGTATTAAATGATATAGAAAATCCGGAAAACGGATCTTTCAGTGATGGCAAGACCTTCCTGAACTATCTGATAACCAAGCTGATCGAAGCACATGAGATTTATCCCGGGCTTCATCAGGAGTTGACAGTTATGTCGGCATCTGATCCCGATATAGCGACACTTCATAACAACGCGCGTATCGAAGCGATCAGTCTCGCAAAAAAATTCTTATCATCAAGAATCGATAAACTGCGTATCAGTGATATCCAAACCGTTTCGGTGCTTATTCAGACAACCCTTGAAGAAATAGTGCATATTATCGTCTTCTCGGATGTTACAATATCTAAAGAGAAGTTAATCAATGAAACAACAGATATGCTTTTCAGATATTTGTATAAGGATGAGAACCTATGAAAAATCGCTTTTACTACCTTGATAATCTTAAAGTTTTATTAACAATGCTTGTTATTGCCCACCATGTTTCAATAACATACGGGGGATCCGGCGACTGGTATATCATGGATCCCAATCGTAATGAGCTTACATCACTGATTTTAACCCTGTTTACAGCCGTTAACCAGTCTTTCTTTATGGGGCTCTTCTTTTTTATCTCAGGTTTTTTTACTCCGGGTTCTTTTGATAAAAAAGGTGCTGTCGCATATCTGCGTGACCGATTGATACGTCTCGGTGTACCTCTTATTCTGTTCTACACTGTTTTAAATCCATTGCTGGTTTACATACTAAGGCTGTATTATGGTGAATACAATGGATCTTTTGTCTCTTTCTGGTTAAAGAACATGCCAAATTATGCCGGACCGGGTCCACTCTGGTTTGTACAGGCGCTTCTGATATTCTCTATTGTTTATGCCATTGTACGCATGATTAGCGGTAAGTTTGATAAAAGAATCTATTTCCCATCTAATAAAAAGTTGATTGCTGGCGCTGTATGCGCTGCGTCTGCTGCTTTTGTAATAAGAGTATTTTTACCGGTAGATAAGGCTTTTTTCTCGTTTAAATTGGGTTATTTTCCTTTATATATTTTGCTGTTTGCGTCGGGAATTATTGCGGCACGAAACAACTGGCTTGATAAAATTGACAGCTCTGTTACAAAAAGATGGTTTATTACTTCACTTGTTCTTATAGTTGTTCTTCCCATAGTTATGATTGCCGCCGGTAGTCCTGATGCCTTTAACGGGGGCTTTACAGTTCAGTCACTTATGTACTGCTTTTGGGATCCTTTTGTCTGTTTTGGAATTTGCCTTAAACTTATGCAATTATTTAAAAATAAATTAAATATTGCACCGGCAATTTTAAAAGAAGCCGGACGTGGCGCCTATGTGGTTTATATTACACATCCGTTTTTCTGTGTTGGCGCGGCTATGCTGCTTATGCCTCTGGATTTTGCACCGATGATAAAGTTTTTGCTATGTTCAATTATGGCAATTATTACTGCCTTTATATCGGCTGCGCTTGTTATCAGAATTCCTGTAGTTAACCGGATTGTGTAGGAGAGAAAAATGAAAACCTTTTTGTTTACCGGTCTCTTTTTTATGATGGTTGCGGGCTGTAGTTCGGCATCAGATAAAGATGTTAAAAAGAGTGTGGTGATCGATCTGGAGTTTACAAGAATTAAGACTTCGTCATATAATCCCTTTGATGTTACTGTAAAAATATTCAAGGATGATCAGCAAGTTACTAATGTATATCCCAAAGTGCAAGTTGAAAAAGGTAAAGTTTCGGAAATAACCTTCGATAAAGAGGGAAATCCCTGTTTCACTGTTTATCCTGTTTCCAGTGGAATATATCCCGTTATTGTTGAATATAGTAATGTTGCGGTTAAACGTGAAGCTCTGGTTGTGACCGAATTATCCGATGATTTAGGGCAGCCTTTACTCGTTCCGGGTTTGGTAAATACCGATGGCTATGAGGACGGTATAACCATCACTCCGGACGGACAATACCTTTTTATTCAGTATGGACCATTATATTTCAGCGGAGTATTTCTTCATCAGGATATTTGCGCAGAGGACGGGTGGTCGTTGTATGATCTGGTAAGTTGTCAGAGTAAACCGGATAGTGATTGGGTTTTTAATACAATAGGTCCATATACCGCTCCTGAAAGACCCGGGTTTCCTGTAGGCGGCATTAAGGATGGAAGGCTGACTCATCTTGATATTGTACTTGAAAATGTGGCAAACAGGATTGCGCTTTTTCCGACTGTTTTTTACGGATTTAAACGGTTGGAAGATGGTACATTTGGAGATCCGTTTAAACTGGCATTTGATGATTTTAAAGGTGCCAACTCTCCTTATGGTCTCTCCTTTATGATGAAGAGTGATAATGAGGCACTCTTTATTGTTTCGTGGGATAACTATTTTAATCATCTTGGAGATGACGGTTTTGATGTGTATTACGGGAATATAACAATGGGTGAGGATTCCAGTCTTGGCAAGGTTATTTATGAGGGTGAAGGTTTTTCGTCGATAGATCCGGTTATTAGGCCTGTGGGTTTTGATTCTCATATTGGGGTTCAGGGTAATTCACATCTCTATTATGATAACGATAAAAAAATAAGATCTATATGGACAGATGACGAACGTGATACCAGAGATATAACAGTTAATGTTCTTATTGACGCTGATTTTCCGGATGGAACGTGGACACATAAAAATTTACCGGCAAAAATCAATACAACTGCCTCTGAGACCCAGCCTTTTTTTACCGGTAAACGTCTTTATCTGAACAGGGAAGTCTCAATAGTTTATCATGAATTTATAGGGAGTTCGGAAAATGATTATACAAATAATGACAGCTGGCGGGATGAGGTTGTTGTTGTGAAAGCGGGTGAAACTGGTATAGGAGAAATTTTTGGTGCTGGTGAACCGACTCTCTGCGAATATAACGGCAAAAAATATCTCTACTTCGTTTATGTACAGGTAAGAGCCGAAGGAGAAGCTATTGACAGAAAGGATTACGATATGGGAGCGGCATTTGTCGAAATAGAGTAGCTATAAGTATGATAAGGCAAAATTAACCGGAAAATTATCTGATCATTATATATAAGGCTTTTTTTACAAGAGGTTACAATGGATAGTAAAAAGAAAAAATCACTTCGAATAGTTCTGACTACAATGCTTGCAGTGTTTTTGCTCAATCCTCTTAGTAATATAGGAGCTGTAGTAATAATATATCTGGTTGGGCCTCTTGTTTTTACACAAGCCGACTGGATCGCAAGTGAACAGCTTTTCGAGTTGATCAAAGACAAGGAGTGGCTTAACAGGGTTGTACCCTCTGTTCTTATAATACTGTATCTAACTCCAATTCTTATTGCAATGTATCGTAAGCTAATAGGTAAACCGGCCAAAAGGTTTAGTCCGGGGCGTATTCTTGATGTTCCTTTAAAGATCAGTTTAATAGGTATTAGCGGCTGGATAGTAGAGGAGATACTGTTTCTTAGTATCTGGTTTAAACAGCCTCTGATCGCGTCTTCTACACTGATCGTAACGTCGCTTGAGATGCTGCTCGCTGCAATATTCAGTTTTGTTGTATCTTTCTTTATTTTAGAAATGGTTTTCAGAAGATATGTTATACCCAGGGTTTTTCCTGATGGCAATCTTTCCGAGCTGGCTGGTAATACCAACTTTTCGATACGCGGAAGATTCTTTGTCTATTATATTACGGCCGCATTGTTTCCGATATACATTCTTTCCCTATTTGTTTTATCACGTATTGGAGAAAGCGATAGTTATTCGGGTTACATCACCATGATTGTGGTGATTCTGGTATCAGGTGCTGTTTTAACCTATCTTGTTTCGGGATACTTTAGGGAACCTCTGTTATTGATGAAAAATGCCGTACTAAATATCCGACAGGGTGACTACAACGTAAATCTGCCTGTAACTTCTAACGACGAACTTGGACTTCTGTCAGAAAATCTGAATGACCTTGGCAAGGAACTTCTTGAAAAAGAGCTTATGAAAGAGACCTTTGGCAAAGTGGTGGATCCTTCGGTTCGGGATCATCTTATGAGTGGAAATCTGAAACTGGGCGGAGAAGAGCGCATTGTAACGGTGCTCTTTACGGACATACGTAACTATACGGGATTAACAGAAAAGATGGATCCGGAAACCGTAGTGATGTGGCTTAACAGATATTTTAACTCCGTATCCGGGCCCGTAACGCGTTACGGGGGTATTGTAAATAAATATATCGGTGACGCTCTTATGGCAGTTTTCGGAGCTCCCCGCGAGGATAAGGATCACGCATCAAATGCTGCTATGGCAGCTCTTGCAATGATAGAGGCACGTGAAAAAATGAACGAACAGTTTAAGGTCGAAGGTTTGCCGGCGATTAATGCAGGTATTGGTGTTCATACTGGTAAAGTATTAGCCGGCAATATTGGATCGGCAAGCCGTATGGAGTATACCGTTATCGGAGATACGGTTAACGTTGCCGCCCGTGTTGAGAAGATGACCAAAGAGCTTAAGCTTTCTCTTTTGATAACAGAGATGACAATAGATCAGCTTGATACGAATGCCGGCTTTAAAAAAGCAGCCCTTTGTAAGCTTAGAGGGCGATCAGAGCAGGTTAAACTTTATAAACCGGTATGAATTTTATTTACTTGTGGTCTAATATTATTAAATCTAACCTTCCGTCTTAATCTATGTGGTGAAAAGCAATATGAAAAGAAAACTGATCGTGATTATTGAGCAAGAAGCTGGCTATATTTTTGATTGGGATGAAGAGTCAGAACAGCCAGATAGTTTTTGTGAAGAGCTGTTTTTGAGATATAAAAAGGATCCTTTGGCAGCCCTTTTATTTCTTGGATTTCAGAACAATAATAGTGAGTGGTCTGAATCATTACGTTATTTGTGGAGTATTGCATCCTCATTTGTTTATTTGTTAACAAAGATGGATGAGCTTGAAAGCAGAAGAGAGAAAGTCTTAGTAGATGAAGATGCCGAAACCTTTGAAAGCCTGATTAAGTCCGCACCTTTTATTTGCGGATCTGAAAATCTCTCCTTAAAATGGTTGAGTAATCTATGGATAAATCTTAATCACACCTTTTGCACTCAGATTAAAGCATTCAATGGGGCGGTATCAGATTATCTGCATCAAAATAATCCGGCACTTCATCTTCCGGGTAGAGTCTATTTTCATCTTGTAGAAAATAAATCGGGAGAGGAGCCTTTTGCTTTTTTGGCAACCTATACAACCTACTCTTCACAAAAGGCAAAGAGCCGACATCTTCCTCTTAAAAATGCTCTTGAAGAGTATGGAGATAATACACGTAAAATGCTTGAACTGCTTTCGACTGTAAATAAGGCGTCAGAAAAAAGCTCTCTAATCGCGGAGGTTGTACAATCAGGAGAAATATTTTATCCTCTAAATTTTTCGGCCGTTGATGCATATACTTTTTTAAAAGAGGTTAGCCTCTATGAAGAGTCAGGTGTTATCTGTCGTATACCGGATTGGTATCGTAAAAAACAAAATTCGCTTTCTGTAGCTATCACGGTAGGTGACAAAAAAGAGAGCTACTTCTCGCAAGACACCCTGCTTAGTTTTGATATTTCCATTTCTCTTGGTGCAGATACAATTTCAGTAAAACAGGCAAAGCAATTGTTAAGCGAAGCAGAAGGTTTAACGATGATAAAAAACCGTTGGGTCGAAGTTGATCATCAGAGGCTTAAAGAGGTCATTAAACTATATGAGAAAGCAGAATCTGAATATGTAAACAGTGGTATAACCCTGTCCGAGGCAATAAGAATACAGCTTAACGAAGGAAAGCTTTTTACAAAAACAAGCGACTCTGACGAGATTGAAGTAAATAATGGTACATGGCTAACAGAGATAATGGCCGGGCTTACTCGTCCGGAGACATTGCCGGATATCGATGCAGGAAATAACTTTAACGCAGTTCTTCGAGAATATCAGTTAAAAGGTTTAAACTGGCTGCACTATCTAAATTTGATTGGTCTGGGTGCCTGTTTAGCAGATGACATGGGACTCGGAAAAACGATACAGGTTATTGCACATTTAAATCATCTTTCACTTAAACAAAAAAAGCATAAGTCTTTGATTGTCATTCCAGCTTCGCTTATAGGTAACTGGGTAAACGAGATAAAACGTTTTGCACCAAACCTGCGATATCATGTTGTACACCCGTCAAATGCCTCGGCTTCTTCAATTGATGATGTATATGTTAAAAAAAACGGCGGTGTATATATTACAACCTATGCTATATTGGTGCGAAACAAATGGCTTTCACAAATTACCTGGGATTATCTAATTTTAGATGAGGCACAGGCAATAAAAAATCCAAATACCAAACAGGCTAAAGCTGTAAAAGTAGTACCGGCTTCTTATCGACTTGCACTTACCGGAACTCCCGTAGAGAACTCTTTAATGGATTTATGGTCAATCTTTGATTTTATTAATCCGGGATTGCTTGGCAACTCAAAAGAATTTATCAGTTTTACAAAAAGTCTTAGCGATAATCCAGAAGGGTATACACGACTAAAAAAAATTATCAGCCCGTTTATTTTGCGCCGATTAAAAACGGACACGAAAATCATATCTGATTTACCAGAAAAAATTGAGATGAAAACATATTCTCATCTCACTCCAAAGCAGGCACTACTCTATCAGAATCTTGTTCAGTCTCTTCGAAATGCTCTTGGCAGTGCCGATGACGGAATCAGTCGCAAGGGATTAATTCTCGCTTCGATTATGAAGTTTAAACAGATTTGTAATCATCCAGATCAGTATACAGGACAGGATAACTATAGCGAAACGGACAGCGGCAAATTTGAGCGTTTGCGAGAAATCTGTGAGACGATAAAAGCTAAACGCGAGAGGGTGCTTATCTTTACTCAGTTTAAAGAAATTACTGAACATCTTTCTGATTATCTAGCGCGTCTTTTTGGTCATAGCGGGCTTGTGTTGCATGGTGGGGTCGCAGTAAAAAAGCGAAAAGATCTTGTAGAAGCGTTTCAGGGGCGTGAATATGTACCGTATATGATACTATCAATCAAGGCGGGAGGTACTGGCCTTAATCTTACCGCCGCAAATCACGTAATACATTTTGATCGCTGGTGGAACCCGGCTGTCGAAAACCAGGCAACAGACAGGGTCTTTAGAATAGGGCAGAAGAAAAATGTAATTGTTCACAAATTTATTACTGCAGGGACAATCGAAGAAAAAATTGATCTTATGATTGACGATAAAATGAAGCTGGTTAACGATATACTTCCTGAAAAACAGGAGAACTGGCTGACAGAGATGTCAAACGATGAAATCATGCAGTTGGTTTCTCTTGTCTGATAAAATGTCTGTAAACGGATCTCTATGAATCAAAACCAAAGTTATTATACAATGCTAATTTAACACCAATTCGCTGTCTTAAAAAATACAGCTCTGTAGGAGTGCTGCTGTGTCAGATTATTACGGTTATCCAGAATATGTTTCTGTAGCGCAAAAGAAAAAGAAGGCAAAAGAAGCCTTAGAAAAAATAAAAAAAAAGAACAGCCAGATTAAGCCTGTTGTTATTGAAGGTACAAAAATTGCTAAAACATGGTGGGGGATTGCCTGGATAAAAAATCTTGAGTGTTACGCTGATTACTCCAATCGTATTGGGCGTGGTAGAAGTTATGTAAGGCATGGATCTGTCTTAGATCTCCAGATCGAAAAAGGGCTGGTTCGCGCGCTTGTTAAGGGGAGCAGATCCCAACCTTACAAAATAGATATCAAGATTACTCCGCTTGATAAAGCAAGATGGAAGGAGATGATCCTTGTTTGCGAGGGTAAACTTGACTCGTTGCAAGAGTTACTTTCGGGTAAATTTCCCACAGCCTTGGCTGATCTATTTACCATAAAAAATAAAGGTCTTTTTCCGTCGCCAAAGCAAATCGAGTTTGATTGTTCTTGCCCCGACTGGGCCTCCATGTGCAAGCATGTTGCGGCGGTTTTGTATGGAGTCGGTGCCAGATTTGATGAAGATCCATCGCTTTTTTTTCTTTTAAGGGGAGTTAATGTTGATGATCTTATATCAAAAGCTGTAATTGCTAAGTCAGACAAGATGATGAAGCAGGCTTCGGTAGCAGGAAGAAGAGTAATTAAGGATGTTGATCTGCTAACAACCTTTGGAATCGAATCTGAGGGATTATCTTTGGCAGAATCATCTCAACGCATAATCAAAAAAGCCGTTTCAAAGAAAGTAGCTTCCAGTAAGGCTGTTTCAAAGAAGGCTGCTTCAAAGAAGGCCGTTTCAAAGAAAGTTTCTTCAAAGAAAGCCGCTTCAAAGAAAGTTTCTTCAAAGAAAGCCGCTTCAAAGAAAGCTTTTTCAAAGAAAGCCGCTTCAAAGAAAGCTTTTTCAAAGAAAGCTTTTTCAAAGAAAGCTATTTCTAAGAAAGCTATTTCAAAGAAAGCTGTTTCAAAGAAAGCTGTTTCAAATTAAGGTGTTTTAAGAAAATGCTGTACCAGCGAAAGTCGCATCGAAAAAGAGTACAACGAATAAGCACAATCAGATAAACATTTGTAAAAACCGGCTAATAAAAAATTTGATTAATCGGGTTTCTTAATAATGAAAGAAATTTTTTTAACTCTGCTTGGTCTCTATTTAATAATTGTTCCGGGAAGTGCGCTATTTCTTGTTGGTGCGCTATTGCGGTTGCGAGAAAACAGATACGAAAATAGGCTTTTAGCGATGTTTCTATTTTTCGCAGCCGTTGAGATCTTGTCGGTATTCACATTACAGATTCCAGGTTTTAGACTGTTTTATAATCAATTTTGGAAGTATGCTCATCTGCTTTGGGCTCCGACAATATATTTAGATGTTATGTTTTTATGCGGTATTAAAAAAGATTTTGTTATAAAAGATCTGACTCACGGAATCCTTTTTTTATCGTTTCTGGTGTTGCAGGAAATAATCCCGGATATTATTATGGACAGTACACTTCTGTTGCAGTCGCTTGCTTATATATCGATAATATTCTTTATCGTTTACAAGAGCCAACAAAATAGCAGTGTAACGCGTGAAAAACGAATTTGGGCGTTAATGCTATCTGGATTTTCCCTGTTTTTTTTAGTACTTGTTATTCTTGATAATATAACGGATCACGATTTTTATTTCTTTTTTTTGATTGCTCTCTCATTATTTATAATCACGGTTCAGTTTAACTATGCTTCGGGAAATCCTGTTTTGTCAGGAAAAAACAGACTCAAACAAAAAACATATAAAAACTCATCGCTCACTCCGCAAATGATTGCTCAGTACGCGCAAGAGATCAGGCTAGCAATGGTCGAAGAGGAACTTTTCACAGATGCCGATCTTACACTTGAAAGCCTGAGCCGTCATTTGAATCTTCCTGTACATCATATTTCACAATCCATTAACACTATTTATAAAAAAAGTTTTTCGGCATTCATCAACTCCTTCCGTGTTGAACACGCGAAAAAACTTATGCAAAATAGTGATGCAAGTAAGACCATACTGCAAATTGCGTTTGAATCAGGCTTCGGATCAAAATCTGTTTTTAACTCCGCTTTTAAAAAAGAGACCGGGACTACACCAACACAATTCGGTAAAAACAGCTTAAAATAATTGATATCTTCAGCTTTAAAGTTAATCCCCAAATGAAATTTTTTTAAAAAGAGAGTGCTATTTTATAGGACAGGACGACAAATTCCATAAAACTGCTATTATCAATTCTTCATGTTTCAACTATAACTACTAAAGCCGGTTACAACTAAAATTTAAAATGGATTATTGCTTTTATCGAAGTTAAACACATCTGTATTTTTTGAAATCCTAAATACTCCGGGTAGGTATTGAGTGGTTTTTATTTTTTTTGGCAAGTTTTATGTGTGAAATTTGAAAGTCTGTTGTTTCATATAAAGGAGAATGTATGATAAAGAATTATTTTGCTGTACTTTTTGTATTATGCGTCTTATCCTCGTGTCAATCGGTGTCCGATAAAGAGACCACTTCTGACTTTACTGTTGAGCCGGAAATAATTCCACTTAGTGATTTTATCTCTTTGGAAGTGCCGGAGGTTAAATGTAAGGACTTAACGAAGGTTTCAGATGATAGGCATGAAGAGTATCAGACGGTATTTAACGAACTATTTTCAAAAAGCGGCTGTCTGGCCGGGATGAGCGCGGCTCTGATAAATGCGGATGGTAATTTTATAGAACTATTCAAAGGATATATTGACTCGAAAAAGAAGATCCCGGTTTGTGAAGATAGTATGTTCTATTCTGGGAGCACTGGAAAAATGATTACTTCTGTGATAATATTTTCACTGATCGAGAAAGGTGAGCTTAAGCTTAATGACAGGGTAACACGCTATTTTCCGGAGTATGAACTGCTGGAATCTGTTACCATAGATCACCTGCTTTCACACAGATCCGGTATAGTCAACTTCACCATTATAAAAGAGTACGATCAAAACAAAAACAGATATCACACCGAAAAAGAACTTGTCGATCTGGCACTGGATGCAGAACAAAACCTGCTCTTTGAACCTGGAGGCTCTTTACACTATTGCAATACCGGATATGTTTTGCTTGGAATGATTGCCCAAAAAGCCTCTGGTCAAACAATGAGTGAGTTATTTGATATCATCAAGGTAAAGTGCGGCCTAAAAAAAAGTTGTTACAATACCGATAAAAATTCATATGCTGGTATGTTTGACTCCTTTGATGTCAAGGGTGATACTGTGACCGCCGGTCATTACCACTACGAGCACCCGGCTAATGCTCATGCCGCGGGGGCATTTTCTGTAAATTCATTTGAAGCAGTGCTTTTTTTGCGCTCGCTTTTTGCAGGTAAAATTGTATCAAAAGATACACTTAATACTATGCTTGGGGATTTTGCCCATGCAGGCTCCGATAGCAATAGTGATGTCTACTATGGAAGAGGTTTTCATCTTATCAGACTCAAGGTCTCTAACAGGGCCGATTATATTGGTCATGACGGTTCTCTTAGTGGGCAGAAGGCAATGTTATACCATTGCGTACAACTCGATAAAACAGTCTCTGTTCTGACTAATCAGAATATAACAACTGATCCGGTAATGTTTCGGCTGGCCGAATATGAACCGGCCAAATAGGCTCTTTATGTTAATAAAACCAAAACAAAATATAGAACAGATAATCGCACGGGTTTCCGATAAGCTTGAATCCGACGCATTAATTGTTGGTCCGATTAGTGATGATTTATCAATGTTCAGAAAAGTTGATGTTTCTGGCAGTTTTTATAACCTTGGTCTTTTTTTAGGACATTGTGCCATAGAACTTGGGTACCGTTTTCCAAAGCTCAAAAAAAAGAGAGAGGATTTAAACCTGCGGATAATTGATATGTATAAAGATTGCTATCCGCAATATCTGAAACAGTTGCAGGGAGTTGCCGATGCCTATGGCGCTTCTGTTGAAGCAATGGATCTTACTGTGATGGAACATTTTTTTGCCCGAATGGGTTATGAGGGATACCGTATTAAAAAAAGTGCCAAAAGCGGTTTTAAAAACATGTGTACAGTTACAGGCGCAACAGGTTCTAACGGAACAACATATATAGGCCGTAACCTTGATACTTTTAATATTACCGGTTTTCTGGTAAACAGCACAATGGACGGGGTGTACAAAACTGTAAATACCTCGGGCGAGGCTTATTACAACTATGCTGTGGACGGCATTAACGAAAAGGGACTCTTTGCCGGCGAGATGAGTATTACCGATCCAAAATATAAAAGAAATCTAAAATCCCGTTACCCTGATGTTCCTTCAGTATATTGCGCCCATATGCTTAGAATAATTCTTGATACGTGCGCAAATGTTAATGAGGCAGTTAGCCTTTTGCAAAAAGTACCGGTCTGGTTTACAAACGATCTGTGGCATATTTATATAGCGGATTCTGGTGGAAATTTTTGTATCGCGGAGTGGGATGAAAACGGAAAAATTGTTTTGCAACGTTTTGATAAAAAGCTGATCGCAACAAATACACCGATTATGGAGGGGGACGATAAATTAAACAAATGCCCCCGTTATTCATTAGCCGATCAATTGATTAATAGCAAAAATATCGACTCGCATGAGAGTATCTATCAGATAATGAAATCGCTCTCTTATCGTTATGATAATACTTATCTTAAAAAGCTGGTATTTAAAGAAACAGAATTAAAGGCGATGAAGTATCTTAAAACAGTCTGGACTTCCACCTATGATCTGGATAAGCTGAGCATGATAATCCGTTACCACGAAAACGGTTACAGTGAAATTGAGATGGCTTTTTAACGCATATTTTCTTTAATATCTGCAATCGAAATTTTTGTCCGGTCTGGAAAGTAATCCGCAGTTCTGAATTTTTTGCTATAGCGTTATATTATAAAAGGTGTTTATGTACCTAAATGATGAGCTCCTCAGGTTCGCTATTTGTTATATATAAAAGTAGTCTTCTATTGGTTTTCCTCTTTACACAGAATATATACCTTGGTATATATTCTGTGTAAAGAGGAAAATAGAATGCAAAGTGCAAAATTATTTATAAACGGCAGAAGCCAGGCTGTTAGATTACCAAAAGAATTTCAATTTTAAGGAAAAGATGTTTTTATCCAAAAAGTCAGAGATGCCGTATTACTGCTGCCTCACGATAAATCATGGGAAATATTCCTTCATGGGTTAAACAATTTCTCTGAAGACTTTATGAATGAAGGACGTGATCAGGGAAAAGACCGGGAAAGGGAAAATATATAGTGTATTTGCTCGTTACAAATAATATCAAAGAATTTGAAGGAGTAGATAAAATCAAAATTGAGAATTGGGTATAAAGTGTAAACGCATCATCCGGGAGCTGATACAATACCGCTTAAAATTTGCAGTAAAGAAAATAGGAAATTATTTTAAAGAGGCCGTTTGATGAATGTTATAGATGCAATCTTTGCAAGACATAGTTACCGCGGTAAGTACAAGCAACAGTGTGTTCCCAAAGACGATTTGATCACAATAATGAAGGCCGGACTTGCCGCGCCATCGGGATGCAACAAACAGACTACAAGTTTAATAACGGTAGATGATCCGACGGTACTTGCAAAATTAAGAAGTGTAATTAATCCGCCTATGGCCGATACCGCGCCGGCAATGATTTGTGTGCTTACTCAAAGAATAAACGCCTACAGGGACAAGTGCTTCGCGATTCATGACTACTCGGCGGCAATTGAAAACATGCTTCTTGCGATAATAGATCTGGGATATCAGAGCTGCTGGATTGAGGGGCATATAACTGATGAAGATAAAATCGGTGACAAGATGGCAAAGATTTTAGATGTACCGGAAGATTACGAGCTGGTCTGTTTTCTGCCGATAGGAATTGCTGAAACGGAACCTTCATTGCCATCGAAAAGGGATTTTTCACAAAGGGCATGGTTTAATAAATTTGGAGAATAAAAAGGTCTGTTTACTTTATATATGTTGTAATCGCTTGAGTATGATTTCCACGAGGCAATTGAGAAAAGTCGTTGCCAGTACTCCGCTGTTCTATAGTATTGACTGATGGGTGATTATTTTTACGAATTAACTCCCGAACCGGTTTTCCGTGCTATTGAAAAGGGGGGATTTAATCCGACGGGGCACATAATGGCCCTTAATAGCTACGAAAACCGGGTATACGATCTCAAGCTGGAAGATGGCTCTCACATCGTCTCCAAATTTTACCGCCCGGGGCGGTGGAACGAGGAGCAGATTCGTGAAGAGCACTCTTTTCTGCTTGAGATTGCTGAGGCAGAGGTGCCCGTTTGTGCACCTATGCGGTTTCCAGACGGCGATACCCTTCATTCTGTGAACGGTATATTTTACGCTGTCTGGCGCCGCACCGGCGGTCGTTCTGCGCACGATCTGTCGGACACCGACATTCAGATAATCGGCCGCATGCTTGCCTGCATACATAATGTGGGAGCCTCAAAAAACATTCAGTCACGTCACAAACTTGACGCTAAAAGCTACGCTCTTGATCCGCTCGAATATATTCTGCAAAATAATCTATTACCATCTCATTGCCGCGACAGATTCGAAAAGGCTGTACACCAGGTCGCTCAGATATATACCGAATTAAGTGAAAACGTTCCTTTCCACCGTATCCATGCCGATTGCCATCCAGGTAATCTTCTTAACGGAAGTGACGGCTGGTTTATTCTGGATTTTGATGATTTTTGCTCCGGCCCTGCAGTTCAGGATATCTGGATGCTCTGCGGAGGTAATGATTCGTACGGAAAACGGCACCGCGAAATTCTTATAGACGCTTATGAGACCTTCAGGCCATTTAACCGGTCATGGTTTAACCTTATAGAACCTTTACGTGCTCTCAGGTTTATCCGTTATGCCGGGTGGATAGCAAAGCGTTGGAAAGACCCCGTTTTTCCTATTGCGTTTCCCCATTTCGGTACCGAGGCCTACTGGGAAACTGAGACAAACGAGCTCGAAGCGCAGCTGCGTGTAATAAGGGAAGGGTCACCGGATTTTCAAGGCTCTTCAGAACCGGAAGAGGAGTTAACAAACAGTGATTTTTTTTACGATATGTGATTGATAAATATCGGCTTATTATAAAAGAATTATTTTTTTATAGCCAGTAATGTCCTCAAAAGTCTTGATACTATGCTGAAAATATTAAAAAGATTCTGAAAAGAATTTTACTGAAACAATCTGTAAACAAGCTGAGCTGAAAGAACATTGGTTTTGCTGATTGCCTGAAGGGTCACTTTCTTTGACTAATATGCCTGGCCGCGCAAAAAGCGGTTGAGAAGGCGGCCTGTAAATTATAGCCACCGCTGTCTCCGTCAATATCGATTGTTTCTCCAATAAAATATAGTCCCTTAACAAGTTTTGATTCGAAGCTCTTTCCTGATATCTCTTTTAGGCTTATGCCACCTGCTGTGGCCATACAAATCTCAAAAGATTCGATATTTTGTATTTTAAATGCAAGATTGTGCAGAGTATTCGCTATATCGCGTAATGTTTTTTTTGATACTTGTGCGGCGTCAATATCTGGATCAATTCGCAGGTTTTGGTAAAGTTTCAGCATAAATCGTGAACTTACAGGTAACACTCCAAGGGCATGCTTCAGTTTTTGCCGGCCGTTTTGATTTACTGCTGCTTTGATTTTTTCAAGAGTCTCTTCTTCCTTTTCGTCGGGAATCAGATCGGCGCATATCGTATCTTTTTTATTTAAGTATCTGGAAAGATGCAGCACTGCGGGTCCTGAAATACCGGTATGGGTAAAGAGCAATCCGCCGCGGGTTCTGTTCTTTGTTGCAGTTTGTGTAAGTATTACATCTTCAAACGAGATTCCGCTAAGCTCACAAAACTTATAGGTGTCAACAACTACTGAAGCGAGAGCCGGCACAGGTGGAACAATAGTGTGGCCTAATGATTGAGCCAGCAGGTAGCCGTCACCAGTAGATCCGGTTCCCGGATAACTTTTACCACCTGTGGCAACAACAACGTTTAGGGTGGTAAAAGATTCTCCGGCAGTTCGAACAATGAAAAGATCATTGTGCTTTATAATGGTTGTCGCAGAAGTTGATGTCTTTGTGATTACTCCGTTTTCGAGGCAATAATCAGTTAGAGAGTTAAGTATGTCAGATGCTTTTTTAGAAGAGGGAAAATATTTTCCATTTTTGTCTGTTATACAATTGATGTTTCTGGACTTAAAAAAAGCGATAAGCTCGGTCGGTGAAAACGAGTAAAGGGCATGCTTCATAAAGCGACCGTTTTTTCCGTAATGCGTGGTAAACTGGTCGATGGAAGAGTCGTTTGTTATATTGCAGCTGCCGGCTCCGCTTAAAAGAAGCTTGCGGCCGGGTCGTTTCATCTTTTCCAGCAACAGAACAGGTAAGCCGGGCTTAAGAGAACCAAGAGTGCCTGCACAGAAGAGGCCGGCAGGGCCAGCCCCGATTACAATGGTATGGTAACTATTCGAAGTTCCCACCTAATTGTCAAGTGCGTCTTCTATGCGTGAACGTGTTATGCTTAATACCTCTTCAACAGTTCGTCCCGAGGGGTACACAGGTTCAAGATATTTGACTTTGACTGTTCTGAAAGGGCGGATAAAATAAGCCGATTTAGGTAATACCCTGTAAGCCCCGTCAATGGCAATAGGAAGCACAGGCACGTTTGCCTCTTTTGAAAGAACAGCAAATGTCTTTTTGAACTCAAGTAGCGAACCGTCTTTGCTTCTTGTGCCTTCAGGAAAAAGAACCAGGTTTTTTCCGCTTTTAACAACATTTTGCATATTGTCAAGCGAGGCGTTAAGGTCCCGGTTAACATCAAGAAGAATGATGTTTGCTCGTGAAGCAAGAAAACGGCGAAGGGCGCTTTTGAAATGTTTAACTTTTGCAAAAATATAGCTCTTGCGTAACTCCGATTTGTGCATCGAGTGGGCGACAAACAGCCAGTCAAAAGCGCTCTGGTGATTGGCACAAATTATATATGCTCCGGCCGGAATATTTTCGCGTCCGCTAATTTTTATACGCGAAAGAAACCTGAGCGGCAGACAGAGAAGATTCCGCAGTGTAATATGAGGAAAGCGGCTTTTGGGTAATTCAAGAGGATTTTCATCTCCGGTTTCACTGACACCGCTGTTTTTGTTTATGCCAATATAATCCGCTATGGCTTGTATAGTCGGGTATTTGGATAATATATCCTCATCCGCGTCCATATTAAAACGGGTTTGAATAAAGCTTATAAGCGAGAGTTTATCAAGAGAGTCCAGCCCCACATCAATTTCGATATGATCACTAACCTTGACCTTACGTCCAGTTTCCTTTAGTATATAATCCATAATTATTGTGGACTCTTTCGAGTTGCCGGTTTGATGAGAGCTTTGCCTGTCGGCTGGTACCGGAGTTCGCTCAAGTTTAAAGCGTTGAATCTTGCCCAAACGTGTACGGGGAAAATCGGTAGAGGTTAGAATGACCTTTTTGATGCGTTTGTAAGAAGAGGCAGAGCGGTTATACGGATCGATAACTTCCTGCTTAATATGTTCTTCGATATTCAGTATGCCCTGCTTTTGCAGATATTCGCTGTCAGGGTGAATAACAGCTGCAAGAAGGTCATTTTCTTCTATTACAGCTGCTTCTTTAACAAGATCACTGTTCTTCTCCAGCTTTTGCTCAATCTCTACAGGATTAACGTTCTTTCCGTTCGAGAGTATGATGATCTCCTTAATCCGGCCATTAACATGCAGATAGCCCTTTCTGTCAAAATAACCTTTGTCACCCGTATGAAGCCAGCCGTCATAGATTACTTCTGCAGTCTCTTGAGGACGGTTGTAGTAGCCTTTCATAACGTTACGGCCACGGCAGCATATTTCGTTGTCAATAATCTTTACTTCGGTGTTTGTTATAGGGTATCCAACATTGCCTATTTTTACTTTGCCGGGGCGGGGACACGAGATCATCGGTGCTGTCTCGGTCATGCCGTAGCCTTCCATAACATCAAACCCTAAAGTTGTGAAGTCTTTTGCAGTCTGGTAATCAAGTGCGGCTCCACCCGAGACAAAACCTTCTATTTTGCCACCGAATTTTTCGTGTACTGATTTAAACAGTATTGCAGAGAGCCCGCGTGACCTTAAAAAAGCTGCTGTTTTAAAAACAGCCTTTGTGATTTTTTTTGCGTATATCTTGTTGCGTATTGCTTTGATGATCATATCATACAGACGGGGAACTCCGATAAAAAGGGTTATTCCATAGTTTTGCAGGGTTGCCATTATATCTTCCCCTGAAAGAGATGGGCAAAAAACACAGGTGCCGCCAACATGAAGCGGAGCAAGAAAAGACCCCATTATAGGAAAAGAGTGATGAAGAGGCAACAAGACCATTGTTCTGGTGTCCGGTTTATAAAAAAGTGATTCGGGGCAACTTACAGATTCTATATTAGCCATGATATTGTCGTAACTGAGCATGACGCCCTTGGGGCTTCCGGTAGTACCAGAGGTATAAATAATAACAGCTGTGTCGTCGGGCTGGAGCCCTTCAAGTGGCACCGGTGTAAACTTGTCAGGGTTAAAATTTAAGGTATCAATATTAAGCGGTTTTATTGATTTACGCACTTTTTTTAATGCCTTCTGGCAGACTTTCTTTGTGGTATTGGTTATAAAGATGTAGTCCGGTTTGCAGTCCTTTAGTATATAGGCAATCTCTTCTTCGGTTGACATAAAATCAATCGGTACAGGAACAGTGCCGGTGTTCCAACAGGCAAGAAAAGCGTAAAACCACTCGGAGCGATTTTCGGCAACAATGGCGATGCGACTACCCGCTTTTGTTTTTTTTATAAAGGAGGAGTAGTTGCTCACTGCTCGCAGCAGGTCTGAATAAGATATCTCTTCACCATTTTCTATAATGGCTTCTTTGTCATAGTTTTTAATAAACATTGTCACCTCGACAGTATTGCCTGTTTTGTATTTTTTACTATTTTCTACTATAGTAAGTGAGTTTTCTTCAGTAATTATCTGTTAAGATGCAACAGAATATCCGTTTTGTCCAATTAATTTAATATCCTTGTCCACAGGAATACCTGCTTCTGTAAGATAGTTTCCCGTCATGATTCCCCGAATACCGGCTTTTAGGCTTTTTATCGTAACTTCTTCTGAATATTGGCTCCGTCCACCTGCAAAACGGAAAATTGTGTCGGGGAACATGGAACAGAGAGATGTAATGGTGTAAATAAGCTCGTCCGGATCCATCAGAATTTTGCCGTAAAGAGGTGTGCCCTCTACAGGTAAAAGAACATTAAGAGGCACAGAGGTTGCACCTTTTTTTATCGCTGTTTCGACCATGCTTATACGGTCTTCCATGTTTTCGCCAATATTTATCATCCCTCCCGAACAGACTTCAAGACCTGCTTCGCGCGCGTTTTCAATTGTTCGAATTCGGTCATCAAAGCTGTGAGTCGAGCAAACTTGAGTGAAAAACGATTCTGCGGTCTCCAGATTGTGATGGTATCGGCTGATACCCGATTTTTTCAGAAAATTGGCGTCTGATTTTGTCAAAAGCCCCAGCGAACAGCAGACTTGAAGTGTTGTATTAGACAATATCTTTTCCGTTAAAGCGGTGACAGTTGCTAAAAGCTCTTTTGAGGGTCCGCGTCCGCTTGCAACAAGGGATATATATTTTACTCCATGTGACTGAAGCATTTCAGCGTGATAAATAAGATTATTCTGGTCAATTGAATCGAACTTCTCAATATCACAGGAATTGTGTCTTGATTGGGCACAAAATAGACAATTTTCGGAACAGTTTCCGGAGTGGATATTTACTATCGAACATAGTTCGATTGCTATTGGGTGAGAGTTATTCATTGCATTGCCTGTTTCTAAACATAAAATGTGTGAACAAATTATGAATGTAATCAAGTCAGTAAAATGGAATTAGTTTGTACATTAACCGAATATTTTAAATCTCGTGGTTTGGGTTAATTCTATTAACAGACATGTAATCGACTTTATGTGTCAATTCAATTATGGTGATTACTGATCCGATTGGGCTTAAAAAATGTCATTATAACTATTGGCAATCTCTATTAATTAACTTTTCAACTAGGTTGCATATGCAAGCAGTCCAGCACCACTTTATTTTTCAAAGTGGTGCTGGGCGTCCAGCAAAGGAACTTGCCCTTGTAGGTTGTTCTTGTCAGAACAATAAGCTTTTATCATAAGATAAAAGCCCCACGGGTAATACGAAAAATTCCTTTAAAATAGGCACTTAAACGAGATCGCCTTTTGAAAAAAGGTAATTTTTCGAAGTTCCCTATTAATAAAATGTTTAGACACTGTTTTTTCATGGCTAATTTTTCGAAGTTTTCTATAAAACAATTCTTAAAAAGGGTCGATACTCTTTATAGCGGGCATAAAACAGGTTCCGTGGCCATGAAAAAATACAAGTTTAAGTGTACTGATGTGAAAATAGTCAAATTTACAGTGATTGCCGCACTGCTCGTAGTACAGATGTTTTGTGCATCGCGTGTTCTGTCTGCCCAGACAAGTGATTCGCTTAATAAACGAGGGGTCGAAAGGGCCAAGGACGGGTTGCACGAAAGAGCGCGTGATGATTTCTCGCGGGCTGTTTCCATTTATAACCGTGAATCGGCTCGTCTTTTACATAACAAAGGCGTAATGTTTGAAAAACGTGGCAATATTGATGACGCAATAGCCGCTTTTGAAGAGGCTGTCAGACGTAATCCCCGCCAGGCTGTATCTTTTGAGCGGCTTGGTTATCTGAATTATAAACAGGGAAGGTATTCCAAAGCGGTTACCTATGGTGAAAAAGCCCTGGAAATTGATCCGGATAACCGGCAGGTTAAGAGCTGGATTCATGATGCGTACCGCAGGAAGATAGATACAATTGAACCTGCCGAAGAGAAAGAGGCGGCTGTAAACAGGGATCCGATTTGGCAGGGAAAAAGCCCTTACCAGAGAATTGATCCCTACAGGGGCGGCTTCTACGGAACATTCGATTTTTCTTTGCGCTTTTTTTATCAGCCGGATGAGGATTCGGTTAGCGGCTACCAGAAAAGCGAGGGAATTCTAACAAATTTCCCCTATCTTATGCAGGCCTATTACAGACCATTCGATAAAATTGGTTTTTTTGGCAGTTTGGAACATCCATACACAGGTTTGGGATTTGCAGATGTTGTTTCGCAGAGTGAGCGCTTTGAGTGTCTCTATTATATGGGAAGACTCGTAGTTGGGGGAGGACTTCTTCTTAACCATTACGACGGTAATATTTTTCAAGACAAGAAGCAGACATTACATGACTATAAACTAGGTGGTTCTTTACATTACGAAGGTGAAGACTATATTATGGATCTTCTCTTTTATCCCAGATTGCTGCTTCTGGATTGGAGTTTTCTATCAGGCACCAGTTACGATACAGCCCGGTTCGAGTTTAAGTACACATATCTTTTTAAACCCGATTTCATCTACTATACAAGAATTGCGAGTTACGACTACTATTTCATAAATCATGATGATCCATTGTCGGATTATTACGGTTTCTTTGATGCTGCAATTGGAGCGACTGTCTCGAACTACAGTTTTTTCCCGGGTGTGGATCTTAAACTTACTGCAGAGGCGGGGTTGCGACAGTACATTATAAAAACTGTTGATGATCCATACTCCTTTCTTAACGGGCAGAGCTTTCTGGGTATTGATAAAAACCGTGATAACGGCTCTCTTGTTTCCGGACAGGATCAGAAAACAACAATTTTTCAACTACGGTTTGATGAGAGATTTTCAGAAAACTTCTTTATTTATCAGAGTGTTCTTTTGGAACTGGCTGGTTATGAGGCGGACAGGCACGAATATGTAATCAGGTTTGGAGCGGGGTACATAAGATGAAAAAATCATGTGCAATGTATTACCTGCTTCTGACTATTATGCTTTTGCGGGCACACTATCTGCCGGCACAAACCGTGGAGCAGTACAACAGTTCGGGGGTAGAGAAAAGTAAAAGCGGAAATTATTACGAGGCCGAAAAAGATTTTAACAGTGGAGTTAAAAAATCAGACGAGGGTGCCGCACTGGTTTATCACAACCTTGGCTGGAGTTATGAACAGCAGGGTGATTTGAAAAATGCACTGATAAATTATGAAGAGGCCATAAAGCGTAACTCCCGGCAGATAGTTTCGTATGAAAGAGCAGGATATGTCAGTTATAAATTGGGTCAACACCAAAAAGCCGTCGAAATAGGTGAAGAGGGCATGCGGCTTGACCCGACTAACGAGGAGATTCCTACATGGTTAACATCGGCATATAGAGAGCGTTACAGCCGAAACAAGTATCTGCTGGATGACCCTAACCGTACATTTAAACCAGCAAGGCGCAATGTCTTTACTGCTGGAGCAGCCATTTTTGGCCCACTTGGTATAAGCACCGATGACTATTCTGTTGAGTATCTTGATAATCGCGGGCCTTTTGGTGCTGATTTTTCAATTGAAGCTTATGGAGAGTACAATCATAAAAATCGTTGGGGAGCACGTCTTTATGTCGGCAATCCCTACTTCGGCACATTAATGCCGGATACGATTTTTCTGACAGAAAGACTTGAAGGTTATATTATTGGAGAAGCTCATTATGTCGGCGCCGGGCTTATGGTTTCACATTACCAGGGTGATCACCATTTTTCAAAGGATATGCTTTTACACGATTTTAAAATTGGAATTGTTTATGGATATGAAAACGATAAAAATCGTCTTGATATGCGCTGGTATCCGAGACTTATTCCACATGAAACCGGATACGGCAGTGAGCGATATCTTGATACAGCTCTGCTCGAAGTTGATTGGGTAAGGGCTTATAGAAGAAGTTTTGATCTTAGTTTTGGATTCAAATCAACTGAATTCTATTTTTTTGATAACAAGGCCGACGAGCCGGTGTCAGATTATAATGGTGTTTATGAAGTAAAGGCGGGTGTAATTTTTAATAACAACGCTTCGGCCTTTCACCGTATACATCTTCATCTGATCGAAAGAATATATATGAGTGATTATAATAACCGTAACCCCTATTCGAGCTTTAACGGACAGGGTATGTTTGGTATAAACACCCGTAAATGGTTAAAGGGAGATCCTCTGTCGGGAATAAGTACATTGAGTCATGTGATAAGTGCAAAGTTTGAGCAGAGGTTTTCTGATAATTTTGTTTTGTACGAAAAAATAATGTTGGAGGCTGTTATGCCTTCTCGCGCGTATCATGGCGCGGCTCTTCAGATAGGTATCGAAGGCGGGTATTAACCCGGAAAACACGGAGGATGATATGAAAAAGATAATAGTGATTATGCTGCTTGTTCCAATGATTTTAACAGCTCAGGCGGCCGACAAAAAAGAAGATAGTACTAAAAAAAGCGGAAGTTCAACTGAAAAGGATTTCCCTACTCAGATGATAGATAGCGATGAATTTGCTATTCGCCACATCTCTTTTAACAAGAAAGTTGATCCGGCAGGTAAAGGAGAACTTTTACAGGTGGATTTCCAGCTGGAAAATGAGGTGGATGTAGCTCTGGATCTTTATATTCATATCATAGTTACACACGAAGAGTTGATTTGGGCATACGACAGTTTCGGTGAGAAAAAAATTGTACCGAAAAAAATTGATACAAGGTACTTTAGCAGCCTTCCTGATGACCGGTCACTCTTTGAGTATGAAATTGATGGAGAAAAGACAATTGTCAAGTACCCGAAAAACATTAAGGCTGGTGTAAATACTGAAACTGGAAAACCGTACCACCTTAGCGACTATATGGCTTTCAGGTACGAATTTTTATGCCATTACAGGCGCAAGTATGAATTTTTTAACAAGGCAACTATACTGATTTTTGATGATAGCGAGAAATTGCTTTTTAGACAGAGCTATTCTTTGGATAAATACAGACGTTGATTACTATTTGAGTTTTACGGTCGCTTGCACTTATACAGTGCCGGC
>JAFGRW010000014.1 GCA_016934935.1 Spirochaetota bacterium
ACAGGAGCCGTATACGAGGTCCGTACGTACGGTTCTGTGAGAGGGATAAAATCGGACTAATTATCCGATTTTACCCTACTCGATAAACTTTGAGGAAATTTCCTCGTATTGTTCCAGGAAATAGGCTATTGGTAATCTCTTATAATTAACTTTTTAACCAGGCCGCATATGCGAGCAGCCCAGCACCACTTTATTTTTCAAAGTGGTGCTGGGCGAGTGAGCATAGGAACTTGCGAAAAATTGTCTTTAATATGCTTTAAACGGCATAGCAGTTCCAGAAATGGTAATTTTTCGAAGTTCTTTATCATAAAATGATTATACTGTGTATTAACACGGTATCTGAATTATCGAATAATTCAGACTGTTTTCAAACATTTCAATTAATTAAAGGATACAATTCTTAATGAAGAAGCGTGATATGCTTTTGATTCTTGCAGCCTATATTCTGCAAATATACATGGGTATAACCATAGCAATCAGAGGATTTTTATTGCCGGAAATTAACAACGATTTTTCAATTAACTACCAGTCATCAGGGCTTATGTTTCTGGTTCCGCTAATACCAGCATTGATCGGCTCTTTCTTTGGTGGTTATCTGTACAAAATAATGAGACGCAAGATAATCCTTTTGAGCGGAACACTTTTGCTTACCCTGCTTCAGGCCGCGTTAGCCTATTCTCCAAATTATCTCTTTTTTTTGGCCATTAATTCTTTACTTGGTTTCGCAACATTAATAGTAATTCTTGGAGTAAATATCGGAGTATCGGCTTTTTTTCAGGCTCACGCCTATCGCTACAGAGAAAGTTCGATACATTTGCTTCACTTCTTTTTCGGTGCCGGCGCAATAATCGCACTCGCATTCGCTAAGACCATACTCGATTTTAGCGGATCATGGCGTTATGTGTATCTCTCTTTTTCATCTGTTTCGTTATTAACTTTTATTATACTGATTATTGCAACTTTTCCCGACAGCGAACACAAAAACAGCCAGAAACCGAAAGAACATAAATTTCGTCTTCCTGTTATCACATCAAAGGTTATGCTGTTTTTTGCTATGGCCGCGATAGGTTATGTTGGCATCGAATTTACCATTATAAACTGGGCCCCAACTTTTATGGAAGACTTTCTTGGCCGAAGCAAAGACCATATTTCAAAGGTAATGATTGCTTTTTTTATACTATTTACCGCGGGACGTCTTGTTTCGGCTCTGATTTCGCACCGTATAAAACAGGAGCATCTTTTCGCCCTTTTATCAGGAATAACGCTGCTTATTGTAGTTCCGGCATTCATTTTACCTGTTCAAATTTATGGTTGTTACGTTTTTATCCCTTTGAGCGGGCTTACTATTTCAGGGCTTTTCCCGATAATTCAAAACGGCATTATAAAACGTTTCAATTCCGAAATAGATCTTGCCACCGGATCATTGTACGCCAGCTCCAATATCGGTTCCGCCTTTATGCCCTTCTTTGCGGGTGCTATAAGCCATCAGTTCGGACTCTCCCGCGGTCTTTATCTTCTTCCTTTTTTAACTCTATTGATGATTTTATCATATCTTTTGGCCGGAAGAGCAGCCTGTACTCCGGATTAGGTGGATAACAATCCAGGCATCTTTAACAAAATGATGGACAAAATCAGAAGTATTGTTTATAAAGAGTATAAACAGGAATAGAATAAAGAAAATGATACTTCTAAAAGTTAAAAATCTGACGAAATATGTGGACAACGCGCTATGTTTTAATCAGTCAAATCTGGTTGTGCACTCAAATGAAATTTGCTGCATTGTATCTGACAATGATTCGAGGGCAAGGCTCTTCGTCTCGGTTCTTGCTGACCAGGAAAAGAAAGACAGTGGCGAGGTTCTCTTCAAGGGTGAAAGAGTTATCAGTGACCATATAGGCAACCAGATTGGAATAGCCTGGCAAAGCAAATCACTTTTTATGAATTTGAGCGGATTTGACAATATTGCGCTTAAGGGCGGGAAGCACTATTCAAATTTCGGAATCATACACCGTAAACGCCTGCTTTCCGATATACAGTCGCTTCTTAAACGTTTTGATACCGATATTGATCTGGGTGCACCAATAAAAGACTATAATCTTAATGAGCGAACTATAATTGACCTGATAAGTATTATTCTGCTTAAACCAAAATTATCCATCTTTTATAAAGTCTCCCGATACCTTACCCTTAACCAGTTTGAAACCCTGGAACAAATTATTGAAGAGAAGAAAAAAGCCGGAAATGGAATAATTTATATTCCTGAAAATCTGGAAGAGTCCCAAATTGTTGGGGATAAATTTTATTTTTTAACGGAAGACGGTTTTGTTGAAATCACAGATCATAAAAGTCGCAGTATAGATGAGCTAAGAAACCAGGCAACATCTTCTGAAGAACTGAATATTCTTTCGATTTATGATCCGATCTATAACACAAAAAAAATTATGTGCAAATCTTTAAGCGAAGAGTCAATTGACTTTAACGAACTTGCTGCCAAGGTTGGTATGCACTATCATGTTTTTAGAAAAATGTTCAAAGAAAAAACGGGAATCTCTCCCAAGCAGTTCTTTTTAAGACTCAAGATTGATAAAGCAAAAGAGTTACTTCTTAAAACGAACAAGAAGATTGACGAAATTGCCGAGATTGTTGGTTTCAGTGATCCTCTATATTTCTCACGCATGTTCAAATCCAAAGAGAAAATTTCTCCCCAGAATTTTCGCAAGCAGAAGTCCAAAATATACTTTGATTAAGTTTAAGCCTTATATCTTTTTATTTTTGGCATTTATATCAAACCACACCGCTGCAATCAGTATTACGCCTTTTACTACATGCTGCCAAAAGGTATTTGTGTTTAAAAGACTCATGCCATTGTCAAGCGAAGCCATCACAAGAGCTCCGACTATTACACCGATAACCGTTCCTGCGCCCCCCTTGATTGATGTACCACCAATAATACAGGCCGCTATAGCATCAAATTCGTACATATTTCCGGCATCTGTTGTGGCAGCATTTAGACGCGAGGTTAAAATAATACCACCTACACCAGACATAAACCCTCCCACAACAAACAACACCATCGTTGTAAGCTCGACATTGATGCCCGACAGACGTGCCGCGTCTATATTTCCCCCCAAAGCAAACACATAACGTCCGAATTGGGTTCTGCAAGCAACAAAAGCAAGACTTAAAGCAATTAACATAATAATAAATACCGGCAGAGGTATTCCCCGGTAATTATTCATTATTGCAACAAACAACAACACTATTCCCGAGTATAAAATCGATTTAGCAACAACAATCTTGAACGAACTTACGGAAAATCCATATTTTAATCTGGTGCTTCTTGTACGTAATTCAAGCACCCATATAGCAGACACAGCCACACCGGCAATAATCCAGCCTATAACGGGCAGCACATAGTTCTGACCAATCGCAACGAAAGAAGCACTTAATGGAGCAACGGTGATACCACGCGTAACTCCTACTAGTAGGCCTCTGAAGATCATCAACCCTCCAAGAGTTACTATAAAGGCGGGAACCTTCTGGTAGGCAACAAGATAACCCTGGGCAAACCCGATCACCATTCCAAGAAACAGAGCCACAACAATACTGGAGAATGTTCCCCACCCTAACCAGACGTTCAAAATGGCGGCAATAGCACCAATAAACCCACAAACCGATCCTGTTGAAAAATCGATATGCCCTGCTACTATAATCAGAAAAATTCCCAATGAAAGCGCCGAAGTCACGGATATCGATCTCATAAGGTTAGACAAATTACGGGATCCAATAAAAAAGCCATCCGTTAATACAGTCAAAACGATCCAGATGAACACAAGTGCGATAATCATTGTATAATCACGGATATTAATATTCAAAATACTCTTTTTATTATCCGTGGAAATAATTTCGGTAGAAACCGTCTTATTCATCTGGCTATCCTTTCAGATTGGTATTAACACTATAATCGGGATTATTCGGGCCACTGATCCTTCGGTATATTTTTATATACTGCCTCAAGCCTGTGATGTCCATCCCTTACAACTACCTGATACATATTATCTTTTGTCACAGCTACAGGAGTCAAAAGAACCGAGGGGACATCTTTTTTATTGTTGTTAACAGTATTAGCAGCCGCAATCGACTCACCCTTTGCCATTCTGATTGATAATTTAACAGCCTCGGCCGCAATGGATTTTATCGATTTATAGACAGTCATGGACTGTGTTCCTTCAACGATACGCATACAACCCGCGATATCGGCATCCTGTCCGGATATTGGCACCTTGCCCGCAAGCCCCTGTTCGGAAAGCGCCTGCACGGCTCCTCCTGCGGTTCCGTCATTAGCTGCAATAACAGCGTCAATTTCGTTATTGTTTTTAGTTAACGCGTTTTCCATATGTTTTTGTGCAACCGATGCCGACCAATCATCAGAAAACTGATCAAAAACAAGATTTATATCGCCCTTTTCAATTAATGGATTAAGTATATTCATCGCTCCCTGTTTAAACAAGAGAGCATTATTGTCAGTAGGAGCTCCGCCAATATAGACATAATTTCCTTTTGGTACTAGCTTGGTTATCTCGGTAGCCTGTAACTCTCCAACCCTGACATTATCGAAGGAGATATAGATATCCAGATCACAATTCATGATCAGTCTATCATACGCTATGACAGGAATTCCAGATTCATGCGCTTTCTCAACCGCAACAGCCATTGCTTCACCATTGTGAGGGATAATAACAAGGACATCAACGCCCTGAGTAATCAGGTTCTCGCACTGGGCAATCTGTGTCGCGTCATTGCCCTGCGCCGCCTGTATTACAACCTCAGCTCCCATCAATTCGGCAACAGCCTTGAAAATATCACGATCTTTTTGCCATCTCTCTTCTTTTAATGAGTCCATTGAAAGACCTATTTTAATCTTGCCGGGCACCTTTTCTTTGGCACAAGACAAACAGGCAAAAATCGTTACAGCTATTATTACAAAAACACGAAGAGATTTTGAAATCACCAATAACCTCCAGATTTCATGATAATACGATAAAAACATGGCAGCCATAACGGCTCTCATAAACTGGTTGTTTGAAGTCACCCTGAATCAATGCATCTTTTGCCAATGTTTCGCTTTTAAACTAGTTTTTGCCATTTCATCATTAACTTGCAATTACTTTTTTTACATCGCATAAAAAGAGACCGGTAAATCCCGGTCTCTTTATCTGAGTTATAAAATAGTTCGTTTTTTCTTAACAGGCAGGCTTTGACTGTTTCTGCAGTTCCTGTTTATATTTACGATCTGGATGCTTTCCTTCGGCTGTTTTCATCAAGAATTTTTTTTCTTAATCTGACGTTTTGCGGTGTTATCTCGAGAAGTTCATCATCCTGAATATATTCGAGTGCCTGTTCCAAAGAGAATTTACGTGGCGGCGCAACACGAACATTCTCGTCTGACCCCGAAGCACGCATGTTTGTAAGTTTTTTTGTTTTACAAACATTTACAACAAGATCGTTATCACGGTTATGTTCTCCAACAATCATCCCCTCGTAAACTTCGGTACCTGAATCGATAAAAAACATACCACGATCCTGCAGATTAAAAATCGCGTATGCCGCTGATACTCCGGCTTCCATTGCCACAAGCACTCCCCTGTTGCGCGAAGCCAAAGCCCCCTTAAAAGGTTCATACCCATAAAACGAATGGTTCAAAATACCCGTTCCCTTGGTTTCGGTTAAAAACTCGTTTCGAAAACCGATCAATCCCCTGGCTGGAACCTTGAATTCAAGCCTGCTATATCCATCAGTTCCCTGAGTCATTCCCAACAGCTCTGCCTTTCGCAGACCCATCTTCTCAATAACCACCCCGGTAAAGTCATCAGCAACATCAATAATTGCATGTTCTATCGGTTCACATTTTTTGCCGTCAACTTCCTGCATAATTACCTGTGGCCTTGAAACCTGAAACTCATACCCTTCACGGCGCATGTTTTCAATAAGAATTGATAGCTGAAGCTCACCGCGCCCCTTAACTACATAAGAATCCTTAAGATGAGACTTTTCAACCTTCATACTCACATTATTTTTAAGCTCGCGGTTTAAACGTTCGGTTAAATGTCGCGAACTCACGAAATCACCTTCACGCCCCATGAATGGAGAATCATTCACAGAGAAAGTCATGGCTATCGTAGGTTCATCAATCGTTATTGATTCCAGTTTTTTGGGGTTATCAACATCACAAAGGGTATCTCCCAGCGAGATTTCATCAATACCCGCGATCGTTATCACATCTCCGGCGAAGGCCTCATCTATCTCGACACGCTGCAGCCCCTGATACGCCATCAGTCTTGTAACTTTATATTTTTTCTTAACATCTTCAGAGTCAATATGACAAACTTCCTGCCCGGCACGCAAAACTCCGTTCGCTATCTTACCTGTGCAAAGCCTTCCTATATAATTATCATAGTCAATTGCAGAGACAAGAAACTGGAATGGCTGTGCGTCATCACCTTCCGGTTCTTTAACATGCTCTATTATTGCTTTAAATAACGGAGTCATATCACTGCTCTCGTCATACAGTGTTTTATGCGCCAATCCTTCTTTGGCCGAAGCAAAAATTACCGGAAAATCGAGTTGATTATCCTCTGCTTCAAGCTCTACAAAAAGATCAAACACCTTATCAACAACACTTTCTGGCTGAGCATCGGGGCGGTCTATTTTATTAATGACCACTATCGGGCAGTGGCCTTCAGAAAGAGCCTTCTTTAATACGTATCTTGTTTGAGGCATGGGTCCTTCAAACGCATCAACAACCAGCAATACCGAATCGACCATTTTTATGATCCGCTGTACTTCTCCGCCAAAATCCGCGTGCCCGGGAGTATCCACTATGTTTATCTTCACATCATCGTAAGGAATGGAAGCATTTTTGGAGAATATGGTAATACCCCGTTCTTTTTCGATATCATTGGAGTCCATAACCCGTTCGTCGAGCGTCTGATTATCCCGATACAACCCCGATTGGCGCAAAAGGGCATCAATTAATGTTGTTTTACCATGGTCAACATGGGCGATGATTGCGACATTTCTAATCTTCTTCATTTGTTTATCTATATCCTTGACTATTCGGCTAAACCTGCGAGGTAGCTTCTGAAAATGCGGGAAGTTCCAGCGGAATGCACTTAAAACGCATAATAAGAGATGACAATGTATTTTTATAATGATTTATGTAAATAAAAAAAGATATATTATGTTAAAATGCAGGATTCAAATCCGATGAAATAATCTTCAGTTTCTAAAAGTGTTGACAATTAACCTGTTTTCTTTAATCCACTATATATAGTTCATAAACCTTGCAAAAAGCCGGTGTTTCACCTATTGCAGGACTGCCCGCAGGAGTCATAATGTACAATGAAACAACAGTAGAGATTTACCGTCAGGCACAAAAGCAGGCCAAAACAAATTTTTTGAAAAGGGTATCTGATGGCGGTTCAGGATATCTTCCAGCACTTGACGGGCTGATACGACACACGGATATCGCCTCTGAATTAAATATAGGCACACACGAAATACCTCTAAAAAAAATCATTGGTACAGCATCTCATTCGCGTGCAACCGCGTTCGCCCGTAATTTTTACCCGATACAGCAACTAAACACCGAATTTGCCAGCAAGTGGATGATGCTCTACGATGCCCATCTTTCGGATGGCATTCGTGACAGCATTACCGCATACGAATACCTCAACTGGTTTTATGTCAGAGAAGGCAATAAAAGGGTTTCAGTATTAAAATATAACAACGCCTACTCCATCAATGCCGAGATTCGAAGAATCATTCCCAAACGCGATCCTTCGGATATGACAAATACCATATATTATGAATTTCTGGAATTTAACAAATTGACTCAAATATTCACGATCTGGTTTTCACGTCCGGGTCGTTTTCCAAAACTTATCCAGCATTTGTCGGGATACAATCCCAAATTATTATTAAACGTTAATAAATATCAGAAATTTTTCTCTAATATATATATGCCCTTTTCAAAGATCTATCACGAACTTGACGGAGACAAGCTGGACATAACAACCGCTGACGCGCTGCTTCAGTTTCTTGATCTGTACGGCATACCAGACGAAATAACAGAAAGAGAGCACCGTACCACTATCAAGAAACTATTTCCCGAGTTTGAAACCCTAAACAGCAGTGTGGCGACCGACTTGACATCACCTCAAAAAAGGTCTGCATCCAATGTTATCAACGCAATTGCAAAAAAAGTTACCAATAAAAAACTGAAAATAGGTTTTATCAACGCCAAATCTCCCGAAACATCAGGCTGGACCAACTCACACGAACAGGGGCGCCAGCACATTATAAGCATGCTTGGTAAAATGGTCGAAACAACATATATAAATGACGTGCCGCAAGACGAAAATGCTTACGATTACATCGATAAACTTGCCGCAAAAAAGATGGATGTAATCTTTACAACTTCTCCGACTTTTAAAAACACAACTATCAAGGCAGCGTTGGAATACCCCAAAATCAAGTTCTTCAACTGCTCTGCTGAAGATTCATCAAAAAACGTACGTTCTTTCTTCGGGCGTATTCATGAAGTCCGTTTCTTAATGGGGCTTATAGCTGGTTCACTTACCAAAACAGATCAGATCGGATATGTTGCCTCGTATCCGATACCGGAAGTCATAAGCAGTATAAACGCCTTTGCGCTTGGTGCGGCAATGGTTAATCCGCTTGCCCGAGTTCACGTCAGGTGGATGTATCGCTGGGAAAACGAGTCACTCTCTTTTCAGGGTGCACACGAATTATCAGAAATGGGAATAGACCTTATAAGCCAGGACGATCTTCCAATTCTGAAAAGCAAAAAGAAAGCCTATGGTCTGTTTTCCACAAAAAGAGACGAGAAGACCGGCCTTTTTGAACCACATAAGCACTTTGCCATACCGATATGGCACTGGGGTGTTTTTTATGAAAAAGTCATCTCCAATATTCTTAACGATACATGGAAGCTTTTTTTTGAGGGTGGGAAAACAGACTCACGTCCCATAAATATCTGGTGGGGCATAAATTCAGGCCTAGTAGATATTTTTTACTCAACAACACTTATACCTCGTGATACCCAAAAGTTTGTTGAATTTATGCGCCGTATGCTTATTCAGGATGAACTGGCTGTTTTTGAAGGGCCCGTGTTTGATCAGGCCGGGCACATTAGAATACCGGAAGGCAAAAACGGATCACGCGCGCATATTGTAAAAATGAACTGGTTCGTTAACAATATCATAGGTGAAGTACCTGTACTCGAAAAAGATAGTATTCATGATCCGCTAACAGAACAGTTTAACCCGTCCACTACTGACATATAAACCGACATTACTCTTCATTAAAGGACATCACAGGATCCATGAAAAACATAAAAGAGTCTTATTACAAAACAAACTCCATGCATACCATACTTATGGTTATACTTTCACCGCGTATATTCATCCAGGTCTTTTTTACTGTAATAATTATTTTAAGAGATTTTTTTTATCTTCAGACACGCCTTGTTCCACGCAAGAAGAGACCACCTTTTGTCAATATTGATCACGAAATAGATAACAATATTCCATTTGCTCCGGAATGGGTTAATATTTACATAAGTTTTATTGGTCTATGGGTCTATACAGTTACCTGGATGTTTTTTGCGTTCAAACGCAAATCGGTACCTTATATTGTAAAATCACTCAAAGAAGTTAAACTTATTTACCTTACTGCAGGTTCGATATACAGAAAATGTCAATCCACTACAACACGACCCGCACCTGTAGAGGGCGACCGCACATTCGCCCTTATACACAAGATGGATCCTCATTTAAACTGTATGCCCAGCCTCCATGTTATGATTGTTACATGGGCAGCCTATTCTCTGGTTCCCAGAATAACAGAACTAGCCTCCGATTATAAAAACA
>JAFGRW010000097.1 GCA_016934935.1 Spirochaetota bacterium
AATTCGGATTATCTTCCCCCTGATCGGGGCGATGTCTTCTTCTTTCAGAAGACTGGGTTTGCCAGCTTCGCTGGGCAAACAAAAAAAAGAACCATAATGGTTCTTATATTATCTTATCATCTCTGTTTTTCAAGCACAATTCACATCGCAAGCAAATCAGCTGCCTTAAACAGACAAACTTATTAATTAAGGGAACTTGCGATAAATTGCTTTAATTTTGAACATAAAGCATTTTACTTTCTGATATATGACAGGAAACTTCGACAAATTACAATTTTCAGTCATTTTGCAGAGGGCGGTCCCAGTGTTTATGTAGAGCTCCATTCTTTTTTAACAGTACCCGCCAGAAAAAGAAATTACCAATAGCTACAAATAATCTGCCGGAAATAGAGGAAAAGATACTGCCCTTTGAAAACTCGGGTGCAGAGAACTTATCCATTTCCTGTTTTATAAAACGACCGTTTTGTCCGAAGTTTGAACCCGCTATCTCAAACTTTTTATAAAAAGCTCTATTTGCGGATTCGGGTCTATATCTGAGTCCCTCACACCCTCCCCGGATTAACATTCCAAGGTACTCCACTTTTAACTCATGACACATATTCTCTAATTGACGTTCCAGTGAACGGGCATGACAAGCCTCATTAAAGCCATATTGACAAAAGAAGCCCATACTTCTTTTTTTACTATCCTCGAGTGAAGAAAGCCTGTACACAAAGCGGCTTGCCGAAGGCGGAAGTCCGTATGAGTAGAGGGGAAACGCCAAAAGTATGTTTTCTGCCTGTTTGAAAATTTCCAATGCGGCATCGTCGGAATCAATTTCATTATAGTATATAATTTCATAAGTATTGTTTTCAACTCTGCAAAATCCCTTCAAAAACTGATCAAGCAGTTTTGCCGTATTGCTTGTCTTTAACCGCGGCGAAGCGTTAATTACTGTTAAGCGCATTTACTATTTCCTCCTCATTTTTCCCGATAACATATGTTCCCAGATAATTTTCCATGTTATTCTGATGTAAAAAATAACCGATATCGTTAAGTGCCGTATTGTTATCCAATCCTGAATCTTCCACAACAAGAGCCATCCTGTTATTAAAATCGTAGCGGTTCCAATGTGCTGTTTTTCCCTGTTTATCTATATGCATATAGGCACAGCCCAGAGGCAAAAATCTGTTTACAACTGATGTCACAAGCGGACTAACCATACCAAACCTGGAATCAGTTACAATAATCTGTACCTGGGTTTTAAGCATCCTTTTGAGTACATCTTTCATATCATCATTGTGAACACATACCCCGGGTGTTTTCACCCAGCAACCGAAACAGCCGATACAGTCTTTGATATTTTTATCCCTGAGAAGCAGCACTTCGACCTCATGCCCTGACTTAATAAGCATTTGCTCAAGCTTTTCCGCTGCCCAATCCACTACTGTTTTTGACTGATCGGAATTACAGTTAAAAACTGCTATTTTCATACGCCTTCCTCCTCAATTTTTTGCATTGCCCTGAGAATAACAGCCTCACCTGTCTCACTCAGCAACCTTAGAATATTACCGTCCGAAACATCGGATATTGTTTTACTCAGAACGGCCTCCGCGAGACCGTTTGTAAAGATTCCCATTTTCAGGAGTATATCCTCAAGCGCCGGCCCGGATAAAACACCGTAACAGGGATGGTTCTTTAGTTCGCTCACAAGCACATTGTTAATCTCGTAGGCCATGAAAGGGTTTTTTTCCGCTTCATTAAGCAAAATTCGATATAACACCGGTTTTTCACGGGCAAACCTGATTTGACCTAAACCCATATCAAGAAACAAATCCTCGCTCTGGCTTGTCAGGAGATATTCTTTAAACATTTGTCCAATCTCATCAATAACTTGAAGTTTAAGATGATCCATCGAAGGGAAAAACGAATATATTGGGCGACTAGACAAACCAAGCCTTTTACCAATCTCCCGGGCCGTAAGAGCAGAAACCCCTCCCTCTTCCACAATAGAAAGAGCCGTCCCGATAATCTCTTCACGCGATGTTTTATGTTCTGGTGCCATATTTTCCTCTTTGTACAACATTTGTTGTGCAACAGTAGTTGCATATTGTCAATACTTTTTCCTTATTTATTAATTATTTTATCTGCTAGCACTCTAAAAACCTCAGAATTACTGCACTCTGAAGAAATTGCTCTATTTCAGCTTTGCTATTGGAATATTCTATAAGAGGAACGTAAGTTATGTGTACAGGTTTCGAATTTCCGGAAATACCATATTTATCCTTTTCAAGCCAACATATATTTGAAGGAACCCGCAATATTGCATAAATTGTATAGTGGATATACTGTTGATCACATTGCGTGGCTCAAGGAGATGTGATTAAATTCGATGATACTTGTCAGCATGAGTATTTTTTAGAGTACGACATTATATATAATGAACTTCATAAGGAAACAATGAAACTGTTTAAACTAATCGTCTTTATTTTACTTTTTACAGGTTTACACGCGCAGGAGAAAGATCTGCCCGATAATAAAATATATTTTTCAATCGAGATGCTGCACCAGTACAAAACCATTATGCTGATTATTGACCCGGCCAGCGGCTCCATTATTGAACATAGCCTTGGAGCAAAAGATTATTACGGCTACAGCAGCCTGATTGGAATGAATATTAATCAGATTAATACACTTAGCTCCAAACAGATTTCAGAAGAGATGAACAGGGCCAAAACCGAGAACCGGAACTTTTTTGAATTTGATCATAAGCTTGCAAACGGGCAAATCAGAACAGTACACGTAAACTCATATCCGATGATGATAAGCGGGAAAACCGTACTTGTTTCACGAATCATGGATGTAACCCAAACGATTAGAAACAATAGAATAAAAACAGCAGTAACTGTCACTGTTATAATACTGCTGCTTTTTCTTTTTACGGTCTCGACAACGCTCTATCTTACAATAAAAAGATCCCGGGCAAGGGCACAAAAAGAGACACTTGAAAAAACCAGACTTCTGGAGCAGCGAACAATCGCAGAAAATGAGGCAAAACGCCTACTCCGGGAGAAAGAACTTCTACTGAAAGAATCTCATCATAGAATAAAGAATAACATACTTTCCATAGAAAGCCTGCTGGAACTTCAGCTCCGGGAAAACCACAGCGATGAAACTGGACGCGTTTTGCAAAACACAATGGGGCGTGTTCAAAGCATGCGGATTCTTTATGAAAAACTATTGTCGCAGGAGAGCTATAACCGGAACAGCGTCAAAGATTATGTCAAAACCCTTATCAGCTCCATAATAAATGTTTTCCCCAAAGGAGGCTCAATATCTGTAAATCTTGAGATTGAAGATTTTTTGATGCCGGCCAAAGAGCTATTCTCTTTAGGGATAATAATCAATGAGCTAATTACAAATATAGTAAAACACTCCTTCAAAACAAACGATAAAGGAGAAATCAGATTAAGCATAAAAAAAGATAAAGATTATGTATTACTGGAGGTTGAAGATAACGGAGCAGGATTTCCCGATGACATTAATATAAACGCCTGTCAGGGATTCGGTCTGACAATTATAAGAATGCTTTGTGAACAGCTCAACGGCACTTTTAATATCGATAAAGAAAAGCGTTCTTTAAGTATTATAAAGTTTCATCTGGTTAATAATCATGAAGAAGGCAACGGCGGTAATATCAGTTGATTTCTTCGATTTGACCTGATGATATGCGCAAAAAACTGCGGGACCTGCCCCGGCTGTTCAGGTATATTTGGAGAGGCTCTTTACTGCGCTTCCGGAGCAGGTAAAAACAAGATCCAATAATTGTTCATGAGCTTAATGATACGAAACAGCGGAACTCATTAATTGAGATCATCTAGAGGGTTCTATATTACTAATCCCGGCAGAACTCAGGAATGTTTTCCTTAAAGTACAACTGGACCTCCTGTTTTAGATACTTCTTATACTTGCCCACATTTTTTCTTGAAACATCCGGATTAAAACCGGACATTTTTTCACAATAATCTGCCTTTTCCAATTTCAGATAATTATCGATTATTTCCTTTTGCTCAACAGGGTTGTTTACAAATTCATCAAAGCTGATTTGTAAAAAAGTATGACCGGAATCAGCCTCCAGTTTCGGAATCCACTCCCTAACTAAAGCCCTTCGACTCTTATAGACCTTAATAAATTCATCTGCTGTCCACTTGGATCTTCCCGGATCCCCCATAACGCTATTCGCGTCAACATACTGATCTCTCGGATCACGATGCACAACTATAAACCTTGACGGCGGCAGTAAAACTGCGTCAGGCATCCGCCATGCGGTTACCATCTGATCCATCAATAATAATTCGGCCTTGTTAAAAAAAAGAATCGAATTGAATGCCCTATGCAAACCATGGCGGACAATATGCAGAAATTCTTTTTCTGTCTGGACTTTTTTTTCTGAAAATTCGCGAAGCGCTTCCCATAGTATTAAAAGTTCATAAACATACGATACAGATTGTGGTTTATCAAGCACCTTCTTGCTATCTCTGTTCACGCACGCATACTTATTGTACTGATTTCCTCTTGCTGTAACATAAAAAGATCCGACTATATGTAAATATAGATCAACTATTTCGGCTATAGTTATAACTTTATCAGATTTCAATTTCAGGTATAGATCTCCAAGACCTCCGGGAAATTTAACGATTCTAGCCTCGCAGCCAGGAGCCCATTTAATGCTATTTTTATACCCTTTAAGATAATCCAAAACGGCACCGGAGCCCGAATAAAAATAACCTGATATCTGAACGAAGGTCCCTAAAGGACTCCCGGAAACTTTAGATTCATAGTCATCACTCAAAAATGCTGAGGCCGTCTTTTTTCTCAGAATACAGCTGTTCTTTACCAGAAGATAAGCCTCTTCATGACGATTGCCGGCCTGTAACAATCCAGCCAGCATATCAGCAATCACAAAATTATCTGAAGACCTGTTATAGACATTTGACACCAGACACAGCAGGCTGTCATAAGGCACATAACTGCAGAATTTATTATATTTTTTACTCAGTCTTTCGGCAGACAGACACTTATTGGCGTAAAACAGATAAATATAACGATAAATACGAAACCGTAGAAACGAAAAGGATAACAATATTTTTTTTATTCTTTTCAATTTTATTACAAAAACAGTGTTTATATCTAATTTAAGACATCTCATGCTTCATCCCCTGTCCAAAACCGGCATTGTAACTGTTTATTTGAAGACTGCAAAATCTGTTCTTTTATTACGGTTATGTCAATAAAATTAAAATATTTTGTCTCAATTCGTAATGATTCTTACAGGTGATACCGAAGTTCGCAAAAAATATATTGGACAAATCAGTCAGGCCGTAATATTCTATTTACCATGAACGAAAAGCCTACAGGAACAGTCTCTTTTCTTTTTACCGATATCGAGGGGAGCACCCAACTCTGGGAAAACTATCCACAAGAGATGAAGCTTGCCTTGAAACGTCATGACGACATTTTAACCGGATGTTTAACGCCTCACGGGGCCTATGTTTTTAAAACCATGGGAGACGCTTTTCACGCGGCTTTCAGTGATGCCGGATCGGCTCTAAAAGCGGCGCTTGAGGCACAGGAAGCCCTCGAAAAAGAGGAGTGGGATCTGCCGGACCCGATCAGGGTCCGCATGGCAATACACTGCGGCAAAGCCGAGTTGCGAGACGGCGACTATTACGGCCAGACTCTTAATCGAGCGGCACGGTTGCTCTCAAGCGGACACGGTGGCCAGACACTGATCAGCCATGCCGCCCTTGAGCTTGCAAGAGATTCTCTGGATTCTCTGGTTGAAACCAGAAACATGGGTGAGCACCGGCTTAAAGACCTGATAAGACCCGAAATAATTTACCAGGTTAACAAAAAAGGCACACGCACTGACTTTCCGCCTTTGAACACCCTGAACAACCGTAACCATAATATTCCGCCCCAAAGCACAAGCTTTGTCGGCCGTGAAGAACAGCTGTCTCAAATAACACGAACTTTTTATCCGGACGGTACGGGCTCCGCGAATGTGCGTCTTATTACACTGCTGGGAACAGGGGGCGCCGGCAAAACACGTCTTTCCCTTCAATGGGGAGCCGACTCAATTGACCGTTTTCCTGACGGAGTCTGGTTTGTAGATCTTTCCCCTGTTCAAAATGAGGAGTGCGCTTTCTCTACATTAACAAGAATTCTGGGTATCGAACAGAAAAGCAGTGATCCCGTTCCCGAATTGATAAAAAGGGCTCTTAAAAAGCGCTCCATGCTTATTATTCTGGATAACTGCGAACACCTTATACTCGCCTCAGCCCGCATCGCGGAATGCCTGCTTGAAGCAGGCGAAGGAATAAAGGTTATCGCGACAAGCCGGGAAATACTTCAAATCCGGGGTGAAAATATCATACCTATACCGCCACTGATGCTGCCGGAAAAAAACGACAGTTTTTCGCTTCCGAAATTCGGACAGTACGAAGCTGTTAAGCTTTTTATTGAGAGAGCACGTGCTGTGCAGCCTTCATTTTCAGTTACGTCAGAAAACGCTCCTGCCCTGGCTGATATCTGCCAGAGAGTAGACGGAGTTCCTTTGGCCTTAGAACTTGCCGCAGCAAAAATACAGATACTTTCTTTAGAGCAAATTCGTGAACGAATTAAGAACCCCCTTAAGCTTCTTAATAGCGGATTCCGTACAGCGACCCCCAGACAGCAGACCCTGCGCGGTCTTATTGACTGGAGTTATGATATTCTTGAACCGGACGAGCAGCTTCTTTTTTCAAGACTATCGGTTTTCTCCAGCAGTTTTGATATGAGTGCCGCCGAGGCCGTATGCGGCAATGATTGTGACGTGATGGATGTTTTAGCAAGGCTCTGTTCAAAATCGATGGTATTTCGTGAAGGAGACTACCGATTTCGCCTTCTTGAAACATTGCGTGAATACGCAAAGGATAAAATCGGTACGGAAATCAGCAAATTAGAACAGAAGCATTTTGAGTACTTCAGCACTCTGGCTGCCGAAAATCATGATTTGTACTACGGAGACCTCTTTTTAAAGAAAAAGACTAAAATGCAGACCGAACATGAAAATCTGAAACAGGCTCTGTCGTGGTCCATTCAGAACTGCCCTCTTAAGGGTTTACAAATGGCACGTGATATCGCACCTGCATGGTGGTCTCTCGGTAACAATGTCGAAGGTGCTCGATGGCTTGAACTGCTACTCGAAATACAAAAGAAACTTAACGAAAGAGACCTGACTCTTGAAGCCGATGCCAACTGCTGTCTGGGTGTGATTTATCACCAGATGCTGAAATTGGCCGACTCTCAAAAAGTATTCACCAAGGCTCTGGAATATTATAAAACTTTAGCAATCGAAGACGAAATTGAAAGAAGAATTGCGTTTGCCAAAAGAGGCCTTGGGCTTGCACAATTAATAAATACATTTTTCCTGAACACTCAGGATGACCACTCCAAACAAGTCCGTTACTGCAAAGCAAATTTCGACGACAGCTTAAAGCTTTACACCAAACTTGATGACAAATGGGGTATTGCCGAAGCTCTGGCCGGCCAGGCAATGACTAGTGCTATTGTTGACCACAACTACCATGAAGCTCTGAATCTTATGAGTAGAAGTCTGCAAATACGAACTGATATCAGAGACTACTCTGGTATAGGTTGGGCTCATTTTACAATTGCCGACTATCTGCAACAACTTGCCAGGGAAGATGACGTAATGGAACATCTGGAAAAAGCCAGAGACTACTTTACACTTGCAGGTGACAGATGGGGTCTTGCAAACAACGGTGAATTTCTTGGATTTTGTCTAATGATTGAGAAGAGATACGATGATGCTGAAGCTGAGCTCTCGCAAAGCAGAATGCTTCACAGCATGATAGGAGGCATAAACCAGGCAGATTATGCAAAACTTTATTCGGTCATGTTATTGATTGAAAGAAGAGACGATGAAGATATCGAAGAAAAATTATGGAAAATCATTAACAGAGCCGGCGCGATTGGCGAAGAGTTTATTCATGTTTACGGTTTCGGAATTCTTTTACGCTATTTTCAACTCGAAGATCAGACCCTGAAAGTCATAGAGACTATCGACCACTTTAGAACTATTTCGGCAGGAATGTTCACTGACCAGAAGAACTCTTTTATTGGACTCGCAATTACATATCTGCTTCTAGAAAAAAACAACTACAACCGGGCTGTACAGTTTATTGCAGCCCTGTCTAAAAGATATCCGCAGATGTCACATGAAAAATACAACATTGCCTCCCTCGAATATAAGCGTCTTACTGCAATTTTAAAAGAAAAGCTTGGCAATAATGATTTTCTTGACCTCACTGCCACAGGTGAATCCTGGTCCAATCAACAGTTTGATGATCAGTTATCTGAAACTTTTCAGTCATAATATCACCTTTTTGGTGATTTTATGCTTGACTTTTTTATTATTTTTTTTATATTAGCAAAATAATTGAGAGTGCGTAAGGGAACTGGCCCGTTGACGCACGGCAACCTGTCACAAAAATAAAATTGATAAGGTGCCAATGCCAGCCCGTTTGGGGACGATTTGGTTCTGTTTACAGAGCAACCACTTCCGTATCTCCAGCCTTAGCGTACTCCGGAATTCTCGGAGGTTCTATTATGAACAAAAGAAACCTGAAGCAGGCAACTCTTGCACTGCACGCGGGGTTCGATGGCGATCCCGCGACAAACTCGTGCGCAGTACCGATTTACTCAACAAGCTCATATCTTTTTGACAGTACAGAACACGCCGCTAACCTCTTTGCGCTCAAAGAGTTCGGCAATATCTATTCGCGACTGGGAAACCCCACAGTGGATGTGTTTGAAAAAAGAGTCGCGGCTCTTGACGGCGGTGTCGGTGCCCTGGCCTTTGCAAGCGGAATGGCAGCGATAACCGCAGCTATTTGCACTCTTGCACATGCCGGAGAAAACATCGCAGCCTCGACAAGTCTTTACGGAGGTACAGTCACCCTTTTCAGCTGCACCTTGCCCAAACTGGGCATTACTGTAAACTTTTTTGATCCCGAAGATCATGAATTACTCAAAAAGATTATCGACGATAAAACCAGAGCTGTCTTTATCGAATCAATAGGTAACCCTAAAAACGATATTCCCGACTGCAAAGCAATAAGCGAGATAGCTCATAACGCCGGTATTCCTTTTGTTGTCGATAATACCGTTTTGACACCTGTACAATTTCGCCCGATCGATCACGGTGCTGATATTGTAGTCTATTCTGCTACAAAATATCTAGGAGGGCACGGTACTCATGTCGGGGGAGTGATAGTAGACAGCGGCAATTTTGTATGGGCTGATGATCCCGGAAAATGGCCGGACTTTTGCCAACCGGATCCATCGTATCATGGACTTGTCTTTACAGAAGCTCTTGCGCCAATTGGCAATATTGCTTTTATCGTTCACGCCCGCACACACTGGCTTAGGGATACAGGCGCATGCCTCAGCCCATGGGCGGCATTCCTGCTGCTTCAAGGCATTGAGACTCTGCATTTAAGAGTTCCCAGCCATATCGAAAACGCGAATACTGTTGCGAACTATCTGTCGGGTCACGAAAAGGTTCTTTCAGTTAATCATCCATCGCTTAAAGCACATCCTCACAACAAGAGAGCAGCACAATTATTTACCTATCCCGGAAGTCCAATTGTGGGTTTTGAGGTGAAAGGAGGTATCGAAGCCGGCGCAAAGCTTATAGACAATATTAAACTTGCAAGACATCTTGCAAATATCGGTGACGCTAAAACGCTGATAATACATCCGGCAAGCACTACGCATCAGCAGCTTGGTGAAGAGGAGCAGCTTAAAGCCGGAGTCACCCCCGGCTACATAAGGCTTTGTGTTGGTATTGAAGATGTGAATGACATAATAGCCGATTTGGAACAGGCCTTATCAGCAGTATAACCAGTTATTATAACTTTATACCCAGTGCAGTTATATTTTACCGCACCGGGTATAAAATCAGAACCGTTATTACTTTATACCATAAAGGACTTATGCCTATGACAGGAACAGACGAACAAAACTATCATATCAAAGAATATCACAAATTTTATACAAGTACTGAACCACTTGTATTAAAAAGTGGAGATTCACTCTCTGAGTTTACACTCTGTTACGAAACCCATGGAATTCTTAATGGTGACAGCAGCAACGCCATACTGATTTTTCATGCCTTAAGCGGCGATTCACATATTGCAAAACATCACAACGATGACCACCCGGGCTGGTGGGATGTACTTGTCGGTCCAGGCAAGTATATTGACACCAATACATTTTTTGTTATCTGCGCCAATACAATTGGCGGCTGCAGCGGGTCAACCGGTCCAGGCAATATCAACCCTGACTCCGGCCGTATTTACGGTTCCGCTTTTCCCGATATTACAATCGAAGACATGGCGGCTGCCCAAAAAATATTGATAGATTATCTGGGTATAAAAAAACTGCACGCAGTTATAGGCGGTTCTATGGGTGGGCAGCTTGCCCTCTCCTGGGGAATTCTATTTCCGGATTCTGCACATAGAATAGTATTACTGGCAACATCGGCCAGATTATCAAGCCAGGCTCTGGCTTTTGATATTGTCGGACGCAACGCAATAAGACATGACCAGAACTTTCACGATGGAGAGTACGCCCTAAAAGGCGTTGTTCCAAAAAACGGTCTTGCCATCGCTCGAATGATAGGGCATATCACCTACCTGTCGGCTGAAGTAATGCGTGATAAATTTGAAAGCTCCCGTCATAATCCAAGAGATATTGATACCTCTTTTGAAAAAAACTTCTCCGTTGGCAGTTATCTGAGCTATCAGGGGGAAAAATTTGTGGAACGATTTGATGCAAACAGCTACATAACCCTGACTCAGGCTCTTGACAGCTTTGACCAGGGTTCTACTGCTGAAGATATCGCCGGCAAATTACGAAATTCCGGATCAAAATGGCTTATCCTTAGTTTTAGCAGCGACTGGTTGTTTACACCGGAAGATTCTCTAAAAATAACAGAGGCTCTGATTCTTAATCATATACCTGTAAGCCACCACTGTATTCAAAGCAGCGCCGGACACGACGCTTTTTTAATCGAAAACGACAGTAAGCAATATGGGACATTGATATCCAATTTTCTGCAACCAGACAGTGAGAATAACGCAAACTGCTGCAATATTGAAGACACCAACACTGTTCTTCTGCCGGGTCGTAACGACCTCTCTTTTTTTGCTCAACTTATTGCACCGGAATCAAGCGTTTTGGATCTCGGATCAGGAAACGGAGAGCTTCTTGCCTGCCTAAAGGGAAAAGGAGCAACACACATACAGGGGCTGGATATAGATTTTGAAGCAATTTCTAACTGTGTTAAGAAAGATATACCGGCTATAAGTTTCGATCTCGCGAATCCACTTCCTTTTCCCGACAACCATTTCGATTATGTAATACTCTCCCTTACTCTTCAGGCAGTAAAGAATACTGAACAGATATTAACCGAAATCACAAGAGTTGGCAAACAGGCTGTTATCAGTATTCCGAATTTCGCATATTATAAACTTCGAAAAATGTTTAACGACAAGGGACTGGCCCCTGTATCTCCCGGAATACTTCATTACCAGTGGTACAATACCCCCAATATAAGGTTTTTTTCAATAAATGATTTCGAGATATTATGCGATACTCTGAACATAAGAATCACAAAGCGATATGCTTTTGATACTGAATCTGCACAGACAATCGATAAAGAGATTAACAGCATGGCCGATTTGGCCGTTTATATTTTGGGAAAAGCCGGATGATCAGAGATTATTTTTGTAAATTTTATCTTAAATTTGCCTTGATTACTGGGAAATTTAGCTAAACATGCCCAACAGATGCTTTTTTGGTCTGTTTTGGCAACTTCAGTGTTAAATTATTGTATATTGACTTTGGCTAGGGCGAGAGCCTTTATTTATCGCAAAATAGCTTCTCTTGATCTACCAAACTCATTAATCCAATTTCAAAAGAGGTACTATATGAAACGTATTATAATGTTTATTGCTATTTTCACATTGCTTACTGTCACCGGATTTACTTTTGCAAACGCTGCTGACCCCGTAGAGGGCTACTGGAAAAGCATCGATGAAGACTCAGGAAAACCAACTGCTTTTTGGAAGTTTTCAGTGAAGGGCTCAGTGCTTACCGGCCGGATAATAAGCTATAAGGACATGAAAGACGGTGATGTCTGTGACAAATGCAAGGGTTCCTTCAAAAACAAACCTATTTTAAAAACCAGCTGGTTACGCCTGACTGAACGTAACAGTGACGGAGTGTGGGATACCGGCTATATTGTCGATACACGCGTGGGCAAGCAGTACAAAGCCAAGGTTTGGGTCGAAGACGGGAACCTTATGGTCCGGGGATATCTCGGAGTTGCCGCTCTTGGCAGAACTCAGGTCTGGAAAAAAGCGACAAAAGACGAGGCTGCAAAGGGTCTTTAGGCAACCATTGCAGTTTTATTTTAAGCTAAACAGGATCAGCCGATAAATAGATTATTTTGCTGATCCTGAAAGGAAAAATTTTGAAAAAACTATTAAGTATCTTGATCTTTTTTTGTGTTGCCGCAAACGCGGAAACCATGTTTTTAGCTGGCCCCTACGGGGGATTCAGCAGCAATACGCAAAATCTTGAAAATAACATAAAGCTTGAAGAAACAGCGTCTGTTTTCGGACTCTACACACAGGTTATTAACCCTGACCTGTTTCAAATTAACAATTTTCTGTACCATTCCCCCGACATTAATGATACTAAAATAACGGGCAACCATTTTATCGCGGACTTTTATCCCTACTCCTTTGCGATTGGATCTTTGGCTGTCGGCGCCGGAATGAACTATCTTTCTACCGATACGTCACGTGACGATTTCACTATGGATCAGAGCATAGTAACTCCGTACGCGCGTATAGGGCAAAACGTAATATTCGGACAAACGACCAACCTTCGTATTTTCCCCTGGATAGGTTTTGGTAAAAAATACTCAGAAAGCGAGGGCTCTTTTACTTTCAGCCCCGCAGAGGGAGCTCCATCGACAACTGTTCCTCTTGAGAGCGATACCGACGAAAATGTTTTTCTTACCGGTATTAATTTACACTTTACCTTCGACCGTTATTTTTGTGTTCAATTTAAATACCTTATTGATAGAAATCTTAAGACTGAAACCAACAACTATTCGCTATCGGCAATACTTAATGCTTATGTACATAAACACGCCGGTATCTCTTACCGCTTTATGTACAACGAATATACTACCGGAGAAGATATTATAAATATGGTTGGTATATTTTACAAGTACTGACAGCAGTCAGTACTGTATAGTTTCTTTCGGGTTAAAAATAAAAACCGGAGAAGGAGTATGGATCTTAAACAGTTTCAATTTACAGAACACCTTATTGAACGTTTTAAAAACGAGAACCATATTCCTGTTAACTTTTACAACCGGTTCGGTCAGATACTTATTCATAAAAAAGAGAACGCGTCAGTTCATGAGGTAAATCAGCTTTTAAAATTCCGGGATACAGGAATATATTATGATCAAAATGATTACGACACCCTAACAGGTAAAAACAGGATCTCTCACACAACCCTTAACACACAGCGATATATACCAAAGGGCTTAACCGACACTAAACTGTTTTCACAACAAACAGCGGATAAACTGTCCCGGTTTACTTCTGACCTTTTTAACAGACTCAAGAGAGAGAGCATCGATTCGGTTACCGCCAGGAACATAGCCACTATGCTCGCCGATATTTTCACAGACTTTTCCAAACAACCCGATGCCATGACGGGGCTTTTGAATATTCTTGAACTTATGGATGCAAGCAATGATGAGTACGAAGTAATACTTGCTGTTAAGCGTACTGTAATTTCCATGGCGCTTAAAACACGGGGAATGCTTGCCATTAATAGCGAAGAGCGGAACAGGCTCAATGATGAGATCACAACAGTAATGATCGCCTCTCTGTTATCTGATATCGCTTTTCTTAAAATGGATCTTCCCCGAGACAGAAAGTTAACACCCCAGGAATATATAAAGATGAAGCGTCATCCACTAATATCATATCTAATGATTGCAAATGAACATGCCCTGCCCCATAACGTTAAACATCTGGTACTCTTTCAGCACTACCGTCAAAAAGACAAACCCAACAACTACCCGGATATGTTTTTAATACAGAGCGAACTAAAAAAAAGGCTTTCAAAAATCAGCGATACCGCCTTGCAGCTTCACGCGCTTAAAACGGGGGCTATCTATTCACATAATGCCAATATTACTGGCATCGCCTCAAAGTTTTCGTATCTAACCACTCCGGCACCTTATCGGGAAAGCTATTCAGCCATAGAAGCGGTTCGTGCTATTATCAACAACGCTACATTCACCTATTCAAATCAGGCAATACGCGAATTTCTTGACTATTCGGCAATAAGCCTGTGTGACAATAGCGAGATTATTAAATCGGGCGACATTATAATTACTGAAACCGCATCTTTTGACGGGGGCAAAAACTATGAGATTTGCATGGTGATGGAGAGTTCGCGTTTTCAAAGCCGCCCGGTAATAAAAAGATTTGCCACACTCTCACCACGTATCAAAACAAACCCCAAAACAGCTTTCGATGATTTTAATCTACTTTCAATAGAACCTGACAAACGTCACGCCGATATTGACCTAAACCGCGACAATTCACGATTCATAGCCTATATAATTGATTCAGATCACGATCCTGCACTTTTTAAGGCCGCTACATCCCTAATTAGCCGCACCTGACTTGATAAACCTTAACACCAACTCTTACCGGTTACCATCATCTTTCGACGCCGATATAGTATTGACAGTGCCGACCTGTACAAAATAATGGTGTAAAGATTTACCTTGGTAATTCAAAATTATTATTGACGAGAGTATTTATGAGTAATCCCGAAATTACTAAAGAGATAAACCGCCGACGAACGTTCGCTATTATTTCGCACCCTGACGCGGGCAAAACAACACTGACAGAGAAACTTCTTCTTTACGGGGGTGCGCTTGAACTTGCCGGATCCGTAAGCTCTAAAAAACAGAGTGCAACATCATCAGACTGGATGGAGCTCGAACGCAAGCGTGGTATTTCGATATCTTCGACTGTTCTGCAATTTGAGTATAACGGATACAAACTTAACCTTCTGGATACTCCCGGCCACCGGGACTTCTCGGAAGACACTTACCGCGTACTAATGGCCGTTGATTTTGTCATTATGGTTATCGATGCCGGAAAAGGTATTGAGAGTCAAACCCTTAAACTGTTTGAAATATGCCGCAAACGGGATGTTCCAATTTTTACTTTTATTAACAAACTTGATCGCCCATCGCGACCACCACTTGATCTTATTGATGAACTTGAAAAAGTTCTTAATATTCATGCTTACCCGGCTAACTGGCCATTAGACAACGGCCCCGACTTTAAAGGTGTTTACGACCGTTTAAAAAAAGAGTTTAATCTTTTTGAACGTGTCCCCGGAGGTTCGTACAGGGTTCCGGTTTCTCTTCACGATGCTTCGGATCCCTTTATTAAAGAGATGCTGCACGCGGAAACATACAAGGAGATAAACGAAGAGCTTGAAATGCTCGATATCGCGCAGGAAGGTTTTGATGAAGAAGCTGTTCTTGCTGGACGCACTACTCCTGTGTTTTTCGGAAGTGCGGTTAACAACTTTGGTGTTGAACTTTTACTTAAAAATCTGATCAAGTATTCGTGCCCTCCAATACCTCGCTATATCAATGGCACAGAGTTCCCTATGGAGAGCCACGTTTTTTCCGGTTTTGTTTTTAAAATACAGACAAATATGAACCCGCAACACCGGGACCGAATGGTTTTCGCGCGCATCTGTTCAGGCGTTTTTCATCGAGACATGTCTGTTTTTAACACTCGCAGCGGAAAGGAGGTACGGCTTGGAAGCTCGCACAATATTTTTGGAAGAGATCGTGAAATTGTAGATACAGCCTATCCCGGAGATATTATTGGTTTTATCACAAATGCCGATTTCACAATCGGTGACACAATAAGCTCAGATGCTTCAGTATCGTTTAATGAAATACCCAGATTTGCTCCTGAATGTTTCGCCTATCTTTTAAACACAACAATGTCGGCAGCAAAATCTTTTAGAAAAGGGCTCGATCATCTTCTTGCCGAGCATATCGTTCAGTCTTTCTTTTTAAATAATAATTTCGGGCAGCCTCTGCTCGGGGCTGTTGGTCCTCTTCAGTTTGAAATAATGCAGTACAGGTTAAAAGATGAGTACGGAGTCGAAACCCGACTGGAAAACAAGCCATGGCAGGTAATGCGCTGGCTTCCTTACGGTATAACCGGAGCAGAGCTTGAAAGCTCTTTACCATACAATTCGACATTCGGCTGTGACGATCAGAAACGGGAAGTTCTTTTTTTTCAAAATGAGTGGGGATTAAAATCTTTTATAAAGGATAATCCTGACATTGAACTTTTCGATACACCTCCGACAAAAGAGGATTATAAAGGATAATTATAAAAATGTCAGACCTGACGAGATATTCACCATGTATACTTTGCGGGGGCAGATCGGATTATTACAATAGCAACAGAAAAATAGACTATTTTTTATGTTCCAAATGCCGGGCGCTCTTCATGAACCCGGCCTCAAGGCTTTCAATAGACGAGGAAAAAGAACGCTATCTTCAACATAATAACGATGTAAATGATCCAGGATATCAAAAATTTGTAAAACCTGTGGTCAACCACATACTTAACTCCTTCACAAAAGAGCACAAGGGGCTTGATTTCGGCTGCGGGACAGGGCCTGTTATTTCCAAACTTCTTGCCGATTCAGGTTACACGACATCACTTTACGATCCTTTTTTTTACCCCGGAAACAGTGCGTTAAAAGATAAATATGATTACATAATCTGCTGTGAAGTCGCGGAACACTTCACAAACCCGTCAGCCGAATTTGCACTTCTGCACTCTCTTTTAAATACTGATGGCCAGCTTATTTGCATGACCGAGCTTTTTACAGACACAGTGGACTTTGAGAAATGGCACTACAACAACGACCCTACTCACTATATCTTCTATCAAAAAGAGACACTCGCATACATTCAGAAAGCCGTCGGATTTGAATCTTTCAAAACCGACGGGCGGCTTATTGTTTTTTATAAGTAGCCGGCAAAACCGGTTGCTAAGAACCAGCCTGTGCTTTATAACAATAATACTGTGTTACCACTTGTTTTCCCAGTCAATTGCAGCAGTCAGCTTCATTAAAATAAAAAGAGCCGCGACAGAGGCCAGTGTAATCATAAGTCCTGTATGTTTTGGAAAGAAAAAAGTAGCTGAAAAAAACCACTGAAAAATAACAAAGCAGAGAGCAGCAATTTTTGTCAATTCGCCATTTTTGCTCATACTGTAAATATAGTAAACCGACATCAAGGTAGACACTGTGAGCGATATTGCAATTGCAACAAGAATATTCAGATAAGAGACCAAATAAGAGCTTAACAGGTAATAAACAAAAAAACCCGCCATTACAAATATGAAATTAACAGGGTGAATCCTTATCTGTCTGGCAATTGAGAAAACAAGTAAAAATGCTATAAACAGAAAAATAGTTATTGGTGAATAATAAAATATCTTTGCAAAAATCTCTCCGTAATTGGCTTTTATGGTAAAGTCCAGGCCGATTTTTTGTGTTAATACCAGATTAGCTGACTCCCATTTATAAATGGATCCCTGGTCATCTGTCAAACCGGACGAAGGAGCCATGGCTCCGTCTGGAATAATAACGTCTGTAAAATCTGTTGCCAGTTCAGTGTAAAAACTACCAACTTCCACCCCGGCTGCAACGTTTTTCTGAGCTGGTTCCACAGAATATTCCTGATTGCGGTTCAGGCTGCTCCCAAGCCCATATTCAAAAACGTTGAGCCCCTGTGCGTTATATACAACATCAAACTTTACCTCTTCATCCGGGCTCAACTCACCTTTCCAATCGATTCCATCAGCATAATTGACATCTCCGGTATACTTTTCTCCATTTAAATTTACAGCTATACCCGTAATATTTCCTGCTTCTGATGGAAGCGGAAAATTAAAATTGTACACAAGTTTCCTGTCAGATGTGTTTTTAAATTTGTAAGATGATGAAAATCCAAGATTGTAACCCGCAAATTTCATTAACCCCTTTTTACGGATATTCGACCTGATATCTATTTTAACATTATGATCCAGAAAACCGGTAATAACCCTGACCTCTTTTATACGTGTTCGATATTCGCCGGTTTTTTCATCTGTATACTGTTCTTCCGCAGTGCTATCGTACCAGACAGACGGTAAATTCTGAAAAATACGTCCACCCCAGATCTGCATCACCGAAGTTGATACCTTACTAAAAGAACTGCTATTTCGTTCATCAAGTCGCAAACCCACAAGAACCGATGCTATACTGAAAACAATTCCGATTGTAAGAATAATGATATATTTGAAAATTTTCTTAACCAGCACGGAATTATACTGTGCAGCCCTGACACTGATCAATATAAATGCACCAGCCAAAATGCAAATACCAAGAAAAAAAAGCCCTGCTGCTATCATAAAGACCTCCAAATTTAATTATGACTTGATATAGCATACACTTTATCCCGGTCAATATCTTTATTAGAGAACCAGCCCTGCCTCGTTGTTATACGATTACGTTATCTATTTCCAATCAAGTACAAGATTACCAGGAATTTAAAAAACAATTGCATTATTTTTTTTATATTTTATAATCTGTTTTAAATAGTTATCAGGATAAGTTGTGAAAAAATCAATATTGATACTTTTATTCATCCTTTTCTCTTGTGGCGGTTACGATTCGGCTATTTTTGATATTGCAAGCGGCAGTATTCATATCTCTGAATCCGATCTTGAATCCAGAAAGCTTATATCGCATATTACGTACGTAAAAGACCGATATATACGGGAGCTACCCGACGAAAAGAGCATAATAACCAGATCCTTTGTTCAAAAGGAGGTGAATTGCGACACGATAGAACAGCTTGAGCCGGGAACTTATATTTTTACACTCTCAATTCCAGAATCAGCCGGTATTACTGTTTTCAGATCACCATTTTTTAATACAAGCTGTAACGTTTTTATCGACAAACGGCTGCTCGGGTCCTTTACCGAACGCAATATTCATCACCCGCAAAAAAGAGCGGTAACAATTCCATCTGCAGGCACAGTTACCATCGCAATACACCTGTACGGAAAAATGAGCGAAAGTGATTTCGAGCCTTTTTCAATAGAATCATTAACATTAACACAGCAGAAATCGATACGTTACATACTCTTATCCGTAATGATTATCCTTCTATTGCTCGCAAACTCTTTTTCACATATAAAGAATCTGAAAATTCAAAAAAGGGAGGTTCAACTTCTATTTTCAGCAATTGCACCAATACTCGCAGCGTTACAAATAGCCTTGGTTACCGGTTTTTTTATGGAAATATCCATACCTAACACTGTTTTTCTTAGGCTCTATTATCCAATTGGAGCACTTTCCATTATCTGTCTAATAATTTCACTATATCACATAAATCTGTCTGCCATTGATAAAAAGTTAATTATAATCGCTTCTATAGTCTTTTTCTTTATCACTCTTGTACTTATGATTCCACCAATTGTGTCTCTGGTCTATATTATCCCGACTATTTACTCAATTTTGCTGGTTATTTTAATAATCGCAGCTGTCGCTGTAATTAAAACCAACGTATTTGATAATAAACGGCTCTCTCTACTCTTTGCCCTGTCTCTTATTTTTCTTTCTGCTGCCGCCATTATTGACTCATTTGCTCCACTTTATCTGTACCATGCCCGTTATGTTTATCAGGTAACCCTTCTTCTTTTTATGATAATATTAATCAGCCCCGCCCATAAAAAGCTAACAGGCTGTTTCGCATCCGAGCAAAAACTTACCCAGGAGCTGGCTATAAAGTCGGCCAAGCTTGTAAAAGCTAACTTTGAACTTAAGGTATTAAACCAGAATCTTGAAGAGACAGTAAATATACGCACAAACGAATATAAAAACGCTTTGAGCAGTGTCGAAGCGACACTTAGAGAGCTTGAAAAGGCACATGCGTCCATTGAACATGACCTTGTAATGGCCTCTAATGTGCAAAGACTCTATTTCAGCGAAAAAATTCCCCGCGTGAAAGGTTGGGAAATCGCTTTTATTTATAACCCCATGCATCAGGTTTCCGGCGACATGTATGATTTTTATGTCAGCAACAATATCTTACTGGGAGCTACTCTTTTTGACGTTTCGGGTCACGGCGTACAGTCGGCTCTAATAACGATGCTCGCGAAAAACCTTATCTCCGAGCTCTACTACAAATTATATGAAAAGCCTGCCGGATCAATACTGGAAATCATTAACAAACGACTAATTGAAGAGATTGGCAGCATTGAAAACTATATGACCGGCATACTTATGAAAATAAAAGGCAACTCCATAGAAGTCGCAAATGCATCCCACGCCAATATCTTACACAGATCACACTCTGGTAATACCGTCCGAGAGCTCTCACCAAAACAGAGTAAAGGTAGTTTTTTAGGTATCGGAATAATGGATGAACCTTATGGGACCGACACGTATCTTATTGAAGAGGATGATTCTTTACTGCTTTACAGTGACGGACTTTACGAATACCGCCATGACGGAGTTTTATTAACCAGGGAGTTTGATTTAATAAAAGATAATCTTATGAAATGCAAGAAACACCAGTCGGCTCAATCGCAACTAGACCAGATTCTCAAGTCGTTGTCAATAAGCAACAGGAAAGCCCTTGGTGATGATCTAACTGTAATATTGTTGAAAAGAGTACAGGACTAAGAACGCTGAATCTCTTCAAATGAGTTATAAATGGAGAAATATTTATCGGCAGATGTTATTTTCATTATTTGAAAAATATTGTTCGGTATATTAAACAGGGCAAAGGATTTGTTCTCAAGAGCCATCTGCTTACTTAAAACAGCCAATACTCCAAGACCGGAAGAATCAATAACCTTGACCTTTTCAAAATCAATGGCAATAAAATCGTTCTCCTCCGACAAGGGGAAAAGCGTTTTTTTGATTTCTGCAGCATTGTAAAGATCAATATTTTCGGGCATCTCTACAATGACATATGAATTTTCAACTCTTGTGTTTAACATAAATCTTATATATAAAATTATATTTCCAATGTAAAGCAAAAAACGGGTTTACAATGATTTTGCTTAACGAAATTATCCATAAAATCTGTAAAACTTGAAAATAGCAGTAATTACACCTACTTGTGATATAAAGCAGCCCGCATAATTGAAAATATGTTCATAAAACAATATAAAAAAACTGCCCCGGGGGTGGGGCAGTAACAAGGTGGTCACTTCTAAATTAAGGAGGAAGTTTCTACAAAAAGCGGTGTTCTATTTTGAAAACAAAAATAATGATCAGTTTTACAGCTTCACAGCCTTTTATAGTTAAGATAGGAAAAGTAAGTTAAGCATACTATTTAATAGCTCAACTCATCTTATACAACAAAATAAACGCAAAATTAATGCCAAAAAAAGTATGAAAAATAGATTTTTTTAATAAAAATTGAAAATAATATTATTCTAAATTCTCCGGGCATAGCGTATTGCAAAATAAATTGACAAAACGGCATTCTAAACAGTCGAATGGTATTATCATTTTGGGAGGTACGTTCATGACACTTCATGAAACGGCACAGCATTCAAAAAAAGCATCTATATATCTTGCTTCGAAAGATGAAAATTCGAAAAACAGCGCCCTTGAGACAATCGCTCAGCAGCTTGATTCCCGCCGGGAAGAGATCAAGGCGGCTAACAGTACAGATATCCAGCGAAGCAAATCAGAAAACCTGGCGCAACCACTGTTAAAACGGCTGCTCTTTGATGATAATAAAATTGACCAGACAATTGCCGGTATAAAAGACCTTGTTACCCTTAAAGATCCGGTTGGCAAAACCCTTCTCTCAACCGAACTTGACACAGGGCTTGAACTTTACAAGATCAGCTGCCCAATAGGCGTAATAGGTGTAATTTTTGAATCCCGTCCCGATGCTCTGGTACAGATCGCCACACTTTGCCTTAAAAGCGGCAACGCTCTTCTTCTTAAAGGCGGAAGCGAGGCCATGGAGACAAACCGTATTTTGGCAGATATCATCTATAATGCTTCACTTGAGGCCTCTATGCCCGAAGGCTGGCTGTATCTTCTTGAAACCCGATCCGAAGTTAAAGAGATGCTCTCTTTAGACGACAGCATTGACCTGATAATTCCCCGTGGTTCTAACGAGTTTGTAAAATATATAATGGATAACTCTAATATTCCTGTTCTGGGTCATGCTGATGGAATCTGTCATCTTTATATTGACAAGGAAGCTGACACCGAAATGGCTGTAAATCTTACGATTGACTCAAAAGTTCAGTCGGTAGCTGTATGTAACGCGTTAGAGACCCTTCTTGTACATGAGGATATTGCCGAAATCTTCCTGCCCGCAGTCAGGAAACGATTGGACGAATCTGGTGTTAAGATTACAGGATGTGATAAAACCGCACGCATAATCGAGTGCGAAGCTGCTGATGACAACACCTGGAAAAACGAATATCTGGACTATAAACTCTCAATAAAAGTTGTGTCTTCTCTGGAAGAAGCTGTTGACCATATTAACTGCTACGGATCAGGACACACAGATTCTATTGTTACAAATAACGGGCATGCAGCCGGCATTTTCATGGATCTTGTGGACTCCGGAAACGTTTTCTGGAACGCCTCGACCCGGTTTTCGGACGGATTTGTGTACGGCTTTGGCGCGGAAGTCGGAATAAGCACAAACAAGATTCACGCACGCGGCCCGGTAGGCCTCGAAGGTCTTCTGATATACAAATATAAACTGATAGGCCGGGGTCACGTACGTGCCGATTACACTGGCGGATCAAAGAGATATACTCACAATCCAATAAACAAACCGTACCCCCATAATGACTAAACAAATACTTCGCTGCCGGTTAAAACCTAACCGGCGGCGGATTGAATTTGTTTACAGGTGAACCAACAAACCGGACAAGCCATTTTCACTTATCAACATAATAATTTAAATGAATTATATTATAACCAGCATCCAGGCGAACTGCTCAAATCCTGACAAATTTGCTCTTTCTTGATTATATCTTAAATCCGACTCCAGCAATAATCATTAAGCTCTTATAGCTGTTACCAACAACATCTTTTTCTTTATATGATTTGTCTCCGCTTTCGGTATCGATAAAATACGATGAGCCCCTCTTTTTTGGGACATATTCGGAATGGCAGCTTATAAAAACGGAAAGCTTTTTTGTCGCAAAATATGATATTTTCGGTTCGACGAGGTAGTATTTCAAGCCCTCAAAACTGTCATAAAAATCGATAGACCGCATTACATGTGAATCTTTAGCATCAAGAGTTCCAACACAACTGTACCGTAAATTCAGATCCAGCCTTAGCTTATTATAAACAAAAGCAAGCCCTAAACTTGCAAAAGGACAATGATATTTCAAAGTATAAACAATTGCCGTTCCATAAACTTCCTCCTTTGGTGCTGTTGGAGGATACTTGTAATAACCGTCATTTGCATACAAACTGACACCCGTATATCCATAGCCAATACCGGGTGTTAGAATAAAACTACCAAATAAAAGGTTGTAACCCGCAATGAACCCGTAATTGGCATACCTATCAACAATAGAATCATGTCTGGAATAGTGTGTTTTATCCGAAGTGGTACCAACCCAATCCGAGTTTTCGACATTGCCGTCGAGCGATTTAAATGAATTATTAGCATATCCGGTTATAACCATATTTTTCCAGCTTGCATTAATGCAAAAACAATGCACTAAAAAAGTATTGTTTTCCCAGTCAAGCTGACTAATCGTTCGGGATTTATCATATACATACTCATTAACATTCATTTGAGCAAAACCGGTACCGGTTGTTATAGAAAAAGACAAATATCCTTTTTTTACCGTCGCACCGTCTTCCTCTGCCAAAAGGTTATTATCAATCGGAGCAAGCAATAAAATCAATATCAGGACTCTTCTCATTTGCTTTCATCTATTTTGAATTTTACTACGCTCATGTCTTCCGGATTTACGCGATAGTAGTAGATGTTACCATCATCAGGATAGCTCCAGTCATCAGACAACCAGAAATAGCCGTTTTTATAGATCAAAGAAAAATTAGCTGGCAATGTTATATTCGCAACTATATTTTTTGTCGTCATGTTAACTTTATACAATTTGATAAATGACCTATCAAAATCATTAGCCAAATAGGCATAATCACCCAAAACAACTCCATAAGAAACATAGACATAATCCCCTTGATCAACAAAATCATAAATAAGCTCAAGCTCTTTGTTTTCAAAATCAATTATTTTATAATACTTTAATCTTTCACTCCCTGTATTATTATCAGGACCTACAATTGCAATTGTATTATCTTTAAGCTCCTGATTACGTTTATTTGACTGTATCATCATTACATAGTTTTCAGAAGTATTACCTATTAAATCTGAAATATATTCAGTATTTTTATATGTAACTCTTGTATCATTAGTATAACTAATCCAGCTAACCTCATCATACCCTTTATCAGTGTTATCAATAACATAAAGGATTTCTTTAGATAATGTTAATGATTTACCCCATGACGAATAAGTCTTCTTTCTTTCTTTTTTTCCAGTTTCCATGTCATACAGCATAGTATCACTACCGCCAAGAGGACTGCCTATTAGCAGATAGTTTTTAGCATGTGAATCAATTTCCGGGAAAATATTATAATAGTCAATTTCGTCCACCTTGCCAGTTTCAAGGTTTAATCTGACCAATAACGCGTATTCACAGTTTTTGTCATCTTCTATTATCAGATAGCAATGCTTTTTATAATGTACAAAGCCATTTACAAAATGATTTTTTGTAGTAAAGTCATATACAGCAACCTGTTCAGCAGTAACACTGTTTATGGCAACAAGCTTGTCTTCGACAAAAGGCAGCACCAGTATATCGTCGCTGTATTCGATCGGATCAAACTGCTTGGGGTAATCCCTTTTTATATCTATATCATTTAAAGGACCACAGCTGTTTATTGATACACCTAACAACAGCGATAATAATACTAAAATAAATTTTTTGAATCCTGTTTTCATGATAATACCCTGTATTTTTTTGTAAAGCGGCCTTACGGCCGCATCTTATTACTCATAATCAGGAAAGCGCAATTCCTGAGCAACTGCCCTGTATGTATATATTTTTTTCCACTTGGTTTTTATTCGTATTCTCCAGCCTTTTCGTTTAATTGAAAGATACGGTAATTTAAAAAACCGATCCCTTGTAGTGCGTTTAACATTATGAGGGGTTACAAGATTTCCGGCAAAAAAATCGTCTCTTGAATCCAGATTGACCCTGCGCTTATTTGACCATTTCCACCCATAATAAGGTATACGCGTGCAATAAGCAAAAGATTTATCTGACTTTGACTTTGTTCTGTTTGTTACCCTGAAATAGTCAAGAACAGGTATCCAGTAAGCTATAGTTCCTTTGCCTTCATCACTAAATTTAAAACTGTTATAGGCGGCTTTTTCGGCGGCTACACCATCAGTGGCTTTGTACTTCAAAGGCAATAAAATTCTTCCTTTTTTTGACTTTCTTTCATAATTATTCATTCCATCAAGTTTTGTGGCCATACCATGTATCCATTCTGTTTTACTGTTTGCGCCCGCACTCATAATGGCTTTTGGTGTTCCACCTTCTCTTTTAAGCAAACGATCCCAAATCTGCTTACTAAACATACCGCCATGTGTCTGGCTCTGCTTCTTGCCAAACAGCACACCAAAAATGCCGGCTTTCAAAGCAGGTACTGCCCTTTGGTAGCTAACAAAGGAATCGGATCTGTGATTCAGCATAATTGCACCCGGATAATTTCTAGCGAGAGACTTGCCGATTAAATAATTCTTATCAGCTCGTGATAACCTGGCAGCACGAGCCCCATCCAAATCCCCGAACTCAAGCTCAGCTAAAAGATCCTCATCAATCTCTACAGGCTCAGCATTGTCATCTTCATCTTCATCGGCATCTGTAAATCCATCTTCGACAAGTATCTGCTCTTTCAGCTTTTCGTTTTCTTCAAGTTCCGCAAACAGCTCTTCGAGCCTTGTGAAGTTAAAGTTTTGGGTATAATCGCTAATGATTTTTTCATAATTTGTTACTTCGCCTTCTCCAATTATCCCGGATGTAATTCTTTTAAAAAGGTCAACCTCTCCATCAAGCATGTTTTCTTCAATTTCTACTGAAAAAAGTTCGGGATATTTTTGAGCAAGAATGGCGGTAGGTACGTATCTTTCGGCAAGGGTATCGATAACCAGATTGCAGATATCCGACTCGATACGTTCTCCAATAATTTCGGGATCAGTAACAACAATTTCATCTTCCGCATTTCGCGAGATAAACCTTGCGTCTATCTCATCCAGCTCAATATCCTCAGAAAGTGTAAATTCGATTTCTTCAGCGTCTTCAAGTTGATCAAGATCTTCTTGTGGCAAATCATGTATTATCTCTACCAGACCGTCCACAACATCCTGAGGCTCATAAATTGACAAGATACGCTGATCTTCAAAATCCTCGTCACTCATCTCGTCTTCGGCACTTCTGATCCCCCGCATATTGCGTGATGATCGTTTTCTCTCGTCCACAAGTGACAAAATGTTTTTAATCTCTTTCGCGTCTTTTTTAATCACGCGCTCACGGATGGCAAAACGTCCGTTTTCAGCTTTTACCTCTCGTTTAAACTTTGGCTCTTCAACATCACATCCAAAGGCTGCAAACACAAGAAGCACCATTAAAAAAAACGTAATCAGTGCTGATTTGCTGATTTGCTGATTTGCTGATTTGCTGATTTGCTGATTTGCTGATTTGCTGATTTGCTGATTTGCTGATTTTCACCACAACGCACCTCCTTATGTTTTTTTTTGATACTTTTAATTATCACAAAACACATAAGAGTCAACTATTATATTATTAATAACTGTAAACAAATCAAAAAAATGTCATTTTATTTGTTTAGTTATAATTTATATATTCATAAATCCATTTGTATTTGAGAAAAATTCGCAAGCAATAACATTTATTACAATGCGCTGAATACTCATAACATCACAAGCAAATTATCGATGATTTATACTACCCTACTATTTAGTTGACAAACTATTAAACTTAACTCATTATATATTACCGAGATAATAATAGACAAAATATATTTTAATAAATTTGAATAACAAAAACCCGATCAAGCGAGGTTTCTATAATGTACAAAGACAGCACTCAACCGCTAGAAAAGCGAGTCCAGGATCTAATCTCCAAAATGACACTTGAAGAAAAAATTGCCCAGCTTGGTGGAGCAATGCTGCTTTACATAGTAGATAACAACGGATTTAATAATAAAAAGGCTGAATCATTTTTGAGAAATGGCATCGGTCAGATCTCACGGACACAGTGGATGCTGGGAGATATAAACCCTGAGGAGTGTGCCGATCTTGTAACTGCTGTTCAAAAATATCTTACCGAAGAGACAAGACTCGGTATCCCTGCCATTGTTCATGACGAGTGTCTTACCGGTTACCAGACAAAGGGCAGTACTGCCTACCCGCAAAGTATCGGAATTGCTGCAACCTGGAACGAGGAGCTGGCATTCAAAATGACAGACTACATTCGCAAAGAAATGAGAGCAGTAGGATCAACCCATGGATTGTCGCCTGTACTTGATATTGTTCGTGATGCTCGCTGGGGAAGAGTCGAAGAAACATACGGCGAATGCCCCTACCTTGCATCAGCTTTCGCGACAGCCTTTATTAAAGGGCTCCAGAGCGAAGATCTGAAAGAAGGTGTATTGGCTACTGGAAAACATTTTATCGGTTATGGCGTCACCGAAGGTGGTATGAACTGGTCACCGTCCCATATTAATAGACGGGAGCTGCTTGAAGTCTATTCCAGAACTTTTGAAGCCGCTATTCATGAGGCAAATCTGGGATCAATTATGAACTCTTATTCTGAAATTGACGGAGTACCATGCGCGGCTTCAAAAGAAATCCTTACCGATCTTTTACGGGATACTCTTGGTTTCAAAGGAGTGGTCGTTGCCGATTATGGAGCTGTTATGACCGCGCATACCTATCACAATCTTAAAAAATCTGCAAAAGAAGTCGCTATCGAAACATTAAAGGCCGGACTTGACATGGAACTGCCGAAACTTGAAGCCTACTCCTTTCTGGGAGACTGTGTCAAAGACGGAACACTTGATGAAGAATATATCAATATTGCCTGCAAGAGAGTATTAACTAAAAAATTCGAGCTTGGTCTTTTTGAAAATCCTTATGGGAAAAAGGAAGATATTCCTGTTCTCTTCGGAGCGGAGAAATGCGCCGCACTTGCAAGAGATATATGTGAAAACTCATTTGTGTTATTGAAAAATAACGGTGTTTTACCAATTGCCGCTACAACAAAAAAAATAGCAGTTGTTGGGCCAAATGCAGACTCTACTAGAAACCTGTTCGGAGACTATACGTACGGTGGTCATCTGGAAGGCGCTTTTGAAATGCTTCACTCTTTTTCGACATCGGGTCAATCCGAAGCAACAGAGTTACAAAAAGCAGAAAAACTTATAACAGGACTTTATCGACTTGATATCGAAACCTGCACTTTCAACGAACTTACGGAAGCCTATAATAATAACGATCTTGCCAACCAAATAAAAGAAATTATCGGTGTTAACCCACAGACGATTACAAATCCCGGCCAACTTTGGGGTGCAGTAGACACAATAAGACATCAGCGTTTTATGCTACCTCTTGAACGCGTGCGCAAACTGGATCAGTTTAATAACATTGAAGAACTTATATCATATCTGTATAATTCTCAATCAATACTCGAAGCGCTAAAATCAAAACTGGCACCGGATGTTCAAGTTATATACGCGAAAGGTTGTGAAGTAACCGGAGACAAAAATCTTGACATAGAAGCTGCCGTAAAAGCAGCCGAATCATCAGAATTGGTGATAGCAGTTATGGGAGACCGCTCAGGGATAGACACAGCCTCCACAACCGGCGAAGCGCGTGACAGGGCAGAACTTAATCTTCCAGGACACCAGAGAGAAATGTTAAAAGAGCTTAAAAAATGCGGCAAACCTCTTGTGCTTGTCCTTATTAATGGCCGACCGGCTGCGCTCGAGTGGGAGTCTGAAAACTGTGATGCGATACTCGAAGTCTGGATTCCAGGTGAATATGGAGCAACTCCAGTTGTGGATACTCTGTTAGGCAACGCGGTACCATCGGGAAAACTACCAGTATCTTTTCCACGTTCGGTCGGGCAGATGCCTCTTTTTTACAACCATAAGCCCTCTGGAGGGCGCTCGCACTGGTACGGAGACTATGTAGAGATGAGCCCCAAACCTCTTTATCCTTTTGGTTTTGGTCTAAGCTATACAAATTTTAAATACAGCAACTTTTCTGTATCAACGGATGCTATTGACAAAAACGGATCTGTTATATTAAAACTTAAAATCAGGAATATCGGCAATTATGATGGAGCCGAGACCGTGCAGCTCTATCAAACTCAGCAAAATGTCTCTGTTACACGCCCGGTTAAACAGCTTGTTGGGTACAAAAAGGTTTTTCTTAAAAAAGAACAAAGTGCCCTGATAACATTTACATTGCCGATCGAGATGTTTGCTTTTTATAATCATGAAAACAGATACGGCGTAGAAGAGGGCACAGTAAAACTTATGATTGGGCGATCATCCGAAGATATTGAATTTACGGCTAATGTCGTAATCGAGTCAACATTTGTTGTGACCAATAAAGTTTTTTTCTCGACGGCAAATTACGATTTGATTATGTAGAAGTCATACACATATAAGTAGTTGAAACATAACTATACCAAAGCCCCGAAACAGTAAAACAAGCAGGGGACTTATAATCAGTAGTGCGTGGAATGTGAACGAGAACCACCTTGTCAGCATTATATACTGATGAACTCATTACAGCATCGATAGTAATTATTTACCGGAGTTCGATTATGAAAAAAGTTTTAGGTTTATTTCTAGGTATCAGTACCTTTTGTCTTTTTATTATAAACACACTTTTTTGGTGTCTACCTCTCACTGTTTTTGCCTTTTTTAAGTTTATAATACCTGTTAATACAATCAGAGAATTTATCACCCTGATAGTTAATGGAATAGCTATCAGCTGGTCATCGGTTAATAATTTTTTTATAAAACTTTTACTTCCTACAAAATGGATTACAACCGGTTTACCAGAAAACTTTAAAGGGTGGGATATAGATAAGAACTATCTTGTTATAGCTAACCACTGCTCAGCTGTTGATATAGTTGCCTTACAACTGGTATTTAACAACAAAATTCCTTTTTTCAGGTTTTTCTTAAAAAAGGAGCTTATCTGGGTTCCATTTTTGGGGCTGGCATGGTGGGCTCTTGATTATCCCTTCATGAAACGCTATTCACGTGAATTTCTGGTTAAAAACCCAAAAATGAAGGGTAAGGATCTCGAAATTACCCGTAAAGCATGTTCCAAATATCAGAATCGCCCAGTATCAATCATGAACTTTCCCGAGGGCACACGTTTTACAGCGGCAAAACATGCCAAACAAAATTCGTCATACAAATACCTGTTAAATCCGAAAGCAGGCGGTATAGGCTATGTTTTATCTGCCATGGGTGATAATATACACAAAATTCTTAACGTTACACTCGTATATCCAGGAGGCATACCAGGATTCAGCAGCTTTTTTAGCGGACAAATTGATAAGGTCATTATAAATATAGAAGAGATTTCAGTAACAAAAAACCTTATAGGCGATTATCTTAACGACGATAAGTTTCGTACCGATTTTCAGCAAAAGATAAACAGGCTTTGGCATGACAAGGACAAAAAAATCGGGAATTTACTTGTTTTGCACTCGTAATGTACGGACATGATCCAGTGTTAATCCGGTTTTTTGCGCTATAGTTTCGTCGTCAAAATCATCCAGTAATGTAATGGCTACTTTCTCGATACCTTTCTCGATACCTTTCTCGATACCTTTCTCGATACCTTTCTCGATACCTTTCTCGATACCTTCTTTCATGCCCTTTTCCAATCCCTCTTCTCTTGCAATTTCCATAAAATAGGCATGGTCTCTTTGAGCTTTAAGCCGTGATTCATATATATTACGAAGCCGGTCATCTGTTGTAAATTTATTAAATTCATTGTGAGCTTTTTCAATTATTGGATCGTCTTTTAAAAGTGTTTTCAAAATATTATCATCCGCTCCTTCATTAATAAAGTATTGACTCCATAACTCAAGAGAACTATTCTTCATCTCCTTTTTCACTTTAGGTAACTCTATAAAGTGCAATATAAGATAAAGGCAATAAAAAATCCGGCACTGAAAGCACCGGATCTATTAATTTTCGTTAATTCGTTCTATTAATTAAATCGAATCGATAAAAGCGCCAAAAGCGTAACCTACTGTTCCTTTATAATTAACCTTGTACCAAAAACCTGTTTTTCCTGCAACTTCAACTTCATCTCCAACTGTTTCGATTAAACCAAGTTTTTCACCCGAAGGAACAAGCACCAATTCTTCAGCATCGGTTGACGCATCAGATCGAATCTTCAATCCGCCACCGGCATTAACCTTTCCAAAATTTTCGATACTATCAGGATACTCGTATTCTGCAGAAGAGTCGGAACCATCAAGAAAAGAGGCAGCCACAGATGATAATGCAGAATCAGCCTCGGCAACTTTTCTTAGAGTCTGTGTGGCAATCTCGGAATCACCTTTATATTTTCCTGTTAATATTGAAACAGCATTATCAATCATAAGGGCATCAATAACTAATTCCGGATTTTTTTCATAACCATTCTGAATCCAACGGTTATATACTGATGTACCATCTGGGAGTTCACCCACAGTTACCTTAAGCCATCCGCCCTTTTCATCAAGAACCATGGCTACAGTTCCTAAGGGCAACCGAGCAACAACACGACTTGTAGAATTATTACGTTCATAAGCCGGAGTTTTATCGTTCATTATGGCAACAGCGTAAAGAGCCAGATAATCCGAACGGATATAACCTTCAGTATCATCAGACAAACGCACAAGAGCTACTGATATTGATTTACCTTTGACATCTTGCTCTGTCTCTTCAAGTAACGTAACCTCTTCACCCTTATTAAGAGCCGCCTTCCAGTCTTTCAGATCAGCCTCTTTAAATATAGAAGCTCGGTAACGCGCCACACGGATCTCCTGATATCCATCATCCTCATTGGCAGCCTGCTCTTCAATCTCTGTTTTTTCGCCGTCTGTAGTATCAGAATCCTTTTTTGAGCAGCCGGTCTGCAGAAAAAGAGCTGTAAAAAACAGCACCGTTAAAACCATTAATATTTTTTTCATTTATTGTTCTCCCTGTTTATTTGTTAGCACTTATAAATTTACTAATAAATATTTATTATCAAACTAAACCCGAACATGATTCAAGATCATTTTTTTGAATTTATAACATGCTGTCAATAATAATTATAAGACCTCCTGAATTATCAATTTAAAATTTTGATGCAATTATCATTTGACTTACAACTGATTTTCTAATAGTATTTAATGAATCTTGTCTTTAAGCGAATCACTATAGCAAACACAGAAAAATTGCCCTGTTCAAGAAGGCAACAACTGAAAACATAAACATTATGGGTAGGTATATGTGAAAAAAACCATCCTGATACCCTTACTGAATATTATAGTTCTGATTATGTTTTGTTATCATACAGCCAGCGCTGCTTGTGACGCTACACAAAAGATACTTTACGATGAGGTGTATAAACCCTGTTATAGTGTAGGAAAAACAGTAAAAACTGCGGATGAGTGCATTGAGAAAGCTTTGCTAAACCAGCCACCTGTCCGGAACAGCCTTACAAAATTGATTTCCATGGTTTGCATGCTGGGCTGCGCGGATGCAGTAAGCGGAAGTTCCATGCAAAGCGAATATCAATTTTGCAGTGAACGATGAACAAAAACAACCTAATCGATGCTATCAAACAGAGACTGTTTATTTCGAAACATCGAGACAAAAAAGGGATCCAGAACAATTGTTTTTACCATCTGTTTTTCAACAGAATCAGCGAAAGCGCCCTCTGCATCAAAATGCTCAATGGCTTTTACCGAATCAGGTAATTCACGGATTCGGTTCACCAAAAAGGATATTCTGTTCATATCTCTCTGCTCAAAAGGAAGCGACCGCTCTTTTTCAAGGTTTGCCTTTTTCTGGTAGTTTCTCAGCATGTCATTAAGTTTACTAATCTGATCCATATCCTGCTGGTATTTGATGAAAAAAGCGTGAACAGTTTCATCCCGGATATGTTCTACACTCATTACAATGATATACTGAAAAAGACTGTAGTTCTTCATGATTACAGAACGCACAAGTTCGTCGGGCAGTTTGATAAAAAAGGATATAAAGTCAAGAATGGTCTTTTTTTCTTCAAAATATATCTTTATCGAGTTGGAATCCAGCTTCGAGAGCACGTAAAGAAGCAGCAACTTGTCGCGGTGAACAAACTTTCCATCAATAAGCAGACTGAGTAACCTTTGTTGATCAACAAAATACAGAATCTCGTCAAATATAACCTCTGTCGGGTAATCCTTAAGCGTACAGTAACCGTATGTAAAAAGAACAACCCTCTCAAGAAGCTCGATATTAAGACGCGGCGAATTAATGAATTTCTGAATATTCTGATTTTCTCTGAAAAGAAGCAGGTAGTATAAAAAAAGCTGAAACTCATCATGATCGTTTGATGAAATAACCGTGTCTATCAGACTTATCAGTTCTTCTTCGGACAAACCCTTAAAAAAACCTTCTATTTTGCGAATGGAAGGCAGTTCATCGTCTTTCATGACTGCCTTTGCAAGATATTTTTCAAAAACAACCGTTTTGTTCATAGTCAGACACATTACCCTGTTACTCATATATAGAAAAAGATGCGAAGCGTTTTTTAAGCCAGTATTAGGATTTCCGAACCAAAACAACTCGTAAAACGATACGAAATATTCAAACATAACCGAATAACCGGTTAATTACGTTAAAAAATAACACAATTGACAGTTAAAACAAGATTTTTTGAACTTTTTCAATTCGAACATCCGGTTTAACATTATTTAAGAAATTTTCTGACCCGGTTTTGCTCCAGAATCAGGCGCCAAGAGAAGAACAGTACTCTTGTCTTCGGCTGATGCTGCCAAAAGCATACCTTCAGAAAGCCCGAACTTCATCTTTCTTGGAGCAAGATTGGCCACTACAGCAATAAGGCGCCCCTTGATCTGCTCTGGAGAATAATACTTCTTTATTCCTGCAAATATTGTTCTCCGGTCATCACCGCCAAGCCAGATTGTAAGTTTAAGCAGCTTATCCGCGCCCTCTACATCTTCGGCATTAATTACCTCTGCCACACGAAGATCGACCTTGGCAAAATCATCAAAAGATATCGTATCGGCAATCGACGGCGCGCTTGTTTTATTCGCATTATTAGCGCTCGCAGCAGCCTTAACCTCACTTTCAATAATAGCATCACAAGACTCTTTTTCAATTCGGTTAAGCAAATGTTTGTACGGCTTAACTACATGATTTTCTAGTACTTCGTTCACTGAATTCCAGGTCAAAACTCCGCTGTTAAGCAGCTCTTCTACATCGGCAGCATAGGCCGGAAGTACAGGCTTAAGATAAACAGTGATTATTCGAAACACATTAATAAGGGCAGTCAATATTGAACGAACTTTTTCAGGATCAGAAGCAACATGTTTCCATGGTTCATGGTGATCAATATACCGGTTTGCATCTTCCGCAAGTTCTCTCACCTCTTTGATTGCCTTCGAGAAATTGCGGTCTTCATAATGACGGGCAATACTTTCCGAACGTTCCTGAGCCTTTTGCACAAGCTCTTTACCGTCGTCGGACAAAACTCCGGTTTTAAGTTCCAGTTTTTTCAGCATTTGTATGCTTCGCGACGCAATATTGGTTATTTTGCCAATAAGCTCTGAATTAACTCTGGTTACAAAATCATCAAAACTCAGATCGACATCATCGATAGTTGCGTTTAGCTTACAGGCATAGTAATAACGCAAATAGGCGGGCGAAAGGTGGTCAAGATAAGTGCGGGCCTTGATAAATGTTCCTTTTGATTTGCTCATCTTTTCGCCGTTTACAGTCAAAAACCCGTGCACAAATACCGAATCCGGTGTTTTGTACCCTGCATTATGAAGCATGGCCGGCCAGAACAGGGTATGGAAATAGACGATATCCTTGCCTATAAAGTGATAAAGTTCCGCGTCATCCGCTTTCCAGAACTCCTTGTAGTCACGGCCGTTTTTATCACACCAGTTTTTTGTCGCCGAGATATAGCCTATTGGAGCGTCTACCCAGACGTAAAAAAACTTGTCTTTATAACCTGGAATCTCGAATCCGAAATAAGGCGCATCTCGTGATATATCCCAGTCTCTCAGGTCTTCAGAAAGCCACTCTTCCAGCTTGTTAGCTGTCTCCCGTGACGCGTGATCCCTGACCCAGCCCTTTAAGAAATCCCTGAAATTGTTCAATTTAAAAAAGAGATGCACACTTTCCTTGAGCTCCGGTTTTTTTCCGCAAATAACACAGGCCGCGTCCTTTAGATCGGAAGGCGAATAGGTAGCACTGCAAACATCACAGGAATCACCATACTGACCTTCGGCACCGCAAGATGGGCACACCCCTGTCACGAAGCGGTCCGGCAAAAACATCCTGTCGTGCGCGCAATATAGCTGAGAAATTGTCCGCTCTTCAATATGCCCCTTCTCTTTCATCGCCAGAAAAATCTCAGAGGAGAGTTCACGGTTTTCGGGACTGTTGGTTGTATAGTAATTATCAAACTCTATTTTAAAGTTCTTAAAATCATTAAAGTGGCGATCATGGCATTCGGCAATTAAAGCCTCCGGAGTAATACCCCTGTCACGCGCGCTTATCATAATCGGAGTACCATGAGTGTCATCGGCACACATATAGTGGCAGTCGTGCCCTCGCATCTTCTGAAAACGCACCCAAAAATCTGTCTGAAGATATTCGACAAGATGACCAAGATGTATATCGCCGTTGGCATACGGCAAAGCAGAAGTAACCAGTATTTTCCTTTTTTTGTTCATTTATTATTTCCTTACAATTAGTATAATTACACACAAAAACATCATTTCATCATGTTAGCAGAATCATGCGAGTAGTTGTCAATAAGATAATGTGTTAATCTTTCAATTAGCAGTAAATCAAAACCCGTTCATAAACCCTGTTTATATAAATTTATGGACAAAACGGCAAAGATCAGGTCTATTGTTGCCAATTGAAAAAGTAATTATTAGAATTATACTGGATATAACATGAATTCATCATCACTCTTAATATCGTCTATACTCGGTCTGGCCGGTGGAATCGTCACTCTTATTTTTTTGACACTCTACAAAGGGGAAAACCCGGGATTAACAAAAACTGCGGCTCTTCTGACTACTACTCAGGCTTTACAAATGATTTTTAGCCTTGTTTTTATGTTCGCAGGCTGGATGGACAAGTTTTCCGGGCTCTATTGGACAACATCGCTTACAAGTTCAGTATTTATGCTGTATCTGTTAAAGAGTTGTTGCCGGAAAAACACATTTAAAGACCCAAAATCACTTTCACATTTAATAACACTTCTTTTCGCGATTACAGCGTCGATTTTTTTTGTAATACCGGATTTTACGTTTGCCAGTTTTGTAAGCCACGAACAGGTAGAACGTGTTCTTCTGGTTTTTTCTACAGCTTTAATTATACTCTATTTTTTCTTTGCTGTGAAGGAGTACAAGAATTATTACGACAGTATTCACAATATATATTCATCAATAAACTATTACGCCACTCAAAGACTTTTTTTTCTGATAGTGGCGCTTTTTCTAGTGGTCTGTCTTTCAATTTTTTCTGCTGCAATATTTACCTTTGCGTCCCCTTTGCAAATAAGAAATTTATATCCGATAGCCAGTTTGCTTAGAGTGATACCTTTATATGGTTTTTATGTGTTAGTAATCGCACTTGTTGCCGCCCAGCCTCTTACAATTGTTGAAGACAATAAAGACGGGTACTTTACCCATAACACAATTTCTTTCAAAGAACTGTACAGTAAAACCAAAGAACTGATTATCAGAAAAAAACTGTACCTTGAACCGGATATTGACATTATTAAAGTTGCAGCAATACTAAAATGTACTCCGTGTGAAATTGTAAATGCCATTAAAGGAAAGACGGGAGGAAGTTTTTACTACTTTGTAAACACTATACGCGCAAAAAAGTCCATAGAGATGCTTAATGACCCGATAAGCAAAAGCTTCCCTTTCGTAACAATCGCCTGCCAGGCTGGATTCAGTTCAGAGATTGCCTTCAACCGGGTGTTCAAAAAAGTTACCGGAATGAAACCAAACGATTACCGCAGAAAACAGGAACAGGGTTGACCGAGCAAACACCTGATTTGCAATCCGGACCTATTCTTCGTTATCACTTTTTTTCTGAAAAATAATATTGTGCCCCGGCTTGTCGATAACAAGTGAACCGGAAATAATATCATGTAATGCCTGTTTTTTTGATGTCCAGCCGGCCATAAAAAAGCCAATTAATAAAATCATAGCAGAAGGTACTTTACATAAATTACGTATAGCCGCCCTTTTAAAATTCATCTCTTTGTCGTTGTCCGCGATAACCCTAACGTCAAAAAAAAGTTTACCTATAGTTGCATGAAATGATGATGATTCCATTAGCGCGAAGTAGACCCAAAAAAGGCCGTACATAACCATATTCGCATACCCCCATGCCATAATGCCCTGTTCGTTAGGGCCGCCAAACACAACAAGAAAAACCTGACCAGTTATCTCGGCAACAGCGCCAACAACAAGCATATCGATAAAAAAGGCTGCCGCACGCCTCCAGAAACCAGCATATCTCATAATAATACCTCAATCGTTATTTTGACTATATTCAAATAAGACCTTTAACATTAATTAATTCTATTAAAGATCCCTGCTATCCAGCACTTCTTTGCCCTTAAAAATAATAGTTAAGTAATCAGCCGGAGCTGGCAGCGAACTTGCGCTTACCTCGAAAGCCTCGCCCCCCCGAGGCGTCACTGTACGGGCAAACATTAACCTTCCATTGCGCTTAAACTGAATCTCGTACTCCACACCCGGATAGTTAAAATAAAACCGGTGATTTTTCTCTTTTGTTAGCGCATAAGCGCAAAAATCACCGGCAGATCTGATTAGTGGCATATCGTTAACCGGATAAAGAAACTCACTCCAGTTAACAGATTGCCCTGGTTCAAGGTCACATATCAGCGGTAACGAAAAAAGAGTGCCTGTGAATCGCTCACCTTGACCAATAACACCAGGCTCTGGATAACCGGTTGCGACTCGAACCACTCCGGCATTTATACTCTTGTCAATAGACGAAAACCAGTTCTTGTTGGCTTTAAATATTTTGGGCATAAACAGGGAACTGTTGGCAGAATAGGTGAACAGGTACGAAGTTCGATAATACCAGGAAACCGCTGACTCTGCTGATGCACTTAAAGCAAAATCTGTTTTAACACGGGAGTGTTTACTGTCAACAGAAACTACAACCGAACATAGTGCACCCGGCAAATCAGGAACAGTATAGCTCATCTTTATGCTTATCAGCTCTTTATCGGCCTTTACCAGCTCAGAGTTCCACGGCATGCACCAGCCTATTCCGTGATCACCCTGCATCAAGGAAGGGGTGACTCCGCCAAGCTCTATATGCCAACCATTGTGAAGATTTCCGGCTTTGCTTCGAATAATTCGAAGGTCTTTTCCCTGATAAAGAAGTTCACGCCCACTCTTCTTATCAATTATTGAAATTATTCGGCCACCAAACTGGGGCAACAGGGCGACCTTGATATAACGATTTTCGATAACATGTGTACGAAATTCAGTAGTAATAATTTCTTTGCCAACAGAGACAAGTTCAGGCTTGCCCTTTACTTGAGTGTACTGATAATGACTAAATTTATAACTACCGGTATACAGTTTCATCTGGCCGTTTTCGAAATCTTCGATAGGTACAAAATAGCTGTCCGGCTGATGAATCTTTTGCACCATCTTTTCCGATTGCCCCACAACCGGTCCTGCCGATTTTAACAGATCGGGCAAAGCACAACCAACTGTTAAAAAGATAATTGTAATAATCAGTAAATTTCTATAAACATCAGATACACATTTTTTCATTACAATGTCCCTTGATTCGATTTTGCATCCCTTACCGCCCGTTCGTGTTTCAAATGACACATTAAACGGTGACAGCAATGATATTTTCTTGGGCAAGACAAATCTTAAAATTTTTAAACCAAGGCATCATTTACTTACCACAGGGTTTACTGGCAAGGATTTTTTGGTAATGATCTAATCACGAAATATGTGACCGGATACTGGTTTCCAATTTCTCTTGTGGCCGAAATTCATTTTTTCATTGATTATTTTCAATCCACACGCCGACGCAACAGCTATCAAGACAAGATGGCATTACCAGGCACGCGCGTAGAATCACTCTATGAATACAGTACTAATCATAATTATATACTTGACACTATTGAATCCTGTAATACTTATGTAGCAATTAACAAACAATCCCTTGCGTTCATCCCTATCACGTATAAAGGTATTATTTTACCTTTTCCTTTTAGTACCGGAGTCTGCCCGGTTATAATATTAAACAATATTGTTATGCAGAGTTATTTCTGCCATAACAATTATTTATTGTGATGATAGTTAAAATTATCAGTTATTGTTTCAATAATAATTGCCGATACTATTATGGTGTCCATTTTATTAACTCACAATGATTGTTAGTTAGTTATTTATTTTTTATTATACATTTTTACTTATAAATATATATCCCTAAGCATATTTTCAAACACAACAAAGAGAGTATCGACATGAAACAGATGAAACCTGTAGTAAACGTAAATATTGATAACTGTGTAAACTGTCACGCCTGTGTAGCGGCGTGCCCTGTCAAATATTGCAACGATGCCAGTAAAGATTATGTTGAAATAAACCACGACATGTGTATAGGCTGCGGCAGCTGCGTTAAAGCCTGTACTCATAACGCGCGAATAATCGTAGATGATTTTGATCAGTTTATGAGTGACCGGAATAAGCACAGGTTCTTCGCAATTGTTGCACCTGCTGTTGCCGCAAACTTTCCGGGTAACTACCTTAATCTTAACGGATTTCTGGAGTCACTTGGAGTTCAAGCCTTTTTTGATGTAAGTTTCGGAGCCGAGCTGACCGTTAAGTCATATATAGAAGCAATCAAGACAAAGAATCCTAAAACAGTTATTGCGCAACCTTGTCCGGCCATTGTCAGTTATGTAGAGATTCATAAACCGGAACTATTGCCATATCTTGCTCCGGCCGACAGCCCGATGCTGCATACAATAAAAATGGTAAAAGAGTTTTATCCGCAATACAAAAACCACAGGGTAATCGTAGTTTCTCCCTGCCTTGCAAAAAGACGGGAGTTTGACTCGACAGGCCTTGGCGATACCGTTTATAATGTAACTTATCAGTCATTAAGCAACTATCTTAACGACAACCGTAAAAAATTGTCTGACTATAAAAAGATTGATTTTTCGAACCCGCCGGCAGAGCGAGCAGTTCTTTTTTCGACACCGGGAGGGCTGCTGAAAACTGCTGAACGTGACATCCCCGGTATTGCCGAGAAGACACGTAAAATAGAAGGAACACATACAATATACCATTATCTGGACTCTCTTAAAGAGAGTATAGACCATGGCATTGCTCCTCTTCTTGTAGACTGCCTGAACTGCGAAGCCGGTTGTAACGGTGGGCCGGGGACTCTAAATATTGATAAATCTGTAGACGAAATCGAACACTACATAAACGATAGAAACAAACAGATGCAAAAGAAGTATCAGCAGTCAAGTACCGAAAAAACATCAAAAAAAATAAACAAACTACTTTCTAAATATTGGAAACCGGGTCTTTACGACCGTAGTTACAAAAACCGTTCAGATCAATATACCGTTAAGACTCCCAACAAGTCAGAGCTTAAAAATATATACGAATCCATGAAAAAATTCTCGGACGCCGAAATAATCAACTGTAACTCTTGCGGTTACGGAAGCTGCGAGGGCATGGCTATAGCCATACATAACGGACTTAATATACCCGAAAACTGTCACTATTACAAACAGAAACTGCTAATCGAAGAACATTTCAAAACCGAAGAAGAGCATAAAAAAGCCGTACAAGCCGCCGAAGAGATCGAAAAAAACAGAATTAAAATAGAAAAGGAACACCAGTCAAAGATGGATATTGCCACTCAGATATCGGCAACAACAACCGAGATGGAAAACAACAACCGGGCCATCGCTAAAATGACAGAAAATCTCTCCGGTCTGTCACGCGATCAGGAAAAAAGTCTTACACTGCTGTTTAGCACACTATCCGAAGCCGGCAAAATTACATCAGAATTCAAGTCCATTGCCGAGGCAATAAACGATGTTGCCGAGCAAACCGATATGCTTGCACTTAATGCCAGTATTGAGGCCGCACGCGCGGGAGATGTTGGTAAAGGATTCGCGGTAGTATCAGACGAGGTTAAAAAACTTGCTGAAAACACCCAGGACGAAATCCGTAAAATAGGCTCTTTTACAGACAACCTGCAAAAAGTTTTCAACAGGATAAGTGATTCATCAAATGATGTATTTAAAAATTTTGAAAAGATGGCACAGCTTACCACCGAAGTAACCGCAGCAACCGAGGAGATGGCCGCCGCCACAACAGCGGTTAATAACGAGATAGACAAGCTTGTTGATAATGAGAACTCTCAACAGCAGATTGACTCTTTATTTAATGAAACTCACGATCCCGATGATATAATTCAGGATAAGCCGGATTGTGATCCAGCTTATCCTGATTACATGATTTCAGAAGATAACGACGAAGACGAAGACAAGAAACTGGCATAGCAGCACCCCACTTGCTATCTTGAAGCAAAATCCCGTATCACTTTCCCCTCAGCGATAACCGCGCGGGGGAAGGCTCCCAAATTGAAAGGGTCTTTATCCCAGACAACAAGACTGGCAAGCTTGCCTTCGGCGATTGATCCCAAATCTTTATCCAGCCCTAAAATCCGGGCACTGGCCGATGTTATCAAACCTATTGCTTCGGCCGGAGCCATTCCTTGAATAAGAAAATATTTTAATGAATCGCGCAAATGATGAGACAGTACAACAGGATGATCCGTCATAAGTGTATAGTCGACTCCACTTCCCATTAAAAGAGCCGGGTTTTGATAATAGGCATGCTTCAACTCGACCTTGTAATCAAAAGAACCTAGCGGACCGTATACAACAGGAATATTTTTTTGAGCTATTAATTCGAAAATTTCCCTGTTAAATACATCGCAAGCATGGTCGATAGTTATTTTCAGTTCATATTTCTCGACCAGTTCAAGCAAATAAATGATATCGTCTTCTTTATGCACATGAACCTTGCATGTTTTCTTTCCATCAAGAATTTCGAGCAATGCTTTCTCGGTAGGGCTAAACTCCAACTCATGTTCAAGATGCACTATCTCAATTCTTTCCCGGCGTGTCTCTTCGTCAATTTTATCATCATTAAACTTCTCTTCGATATCGCTTAATGAATCCTCAAGCGAGCAGCGCTCCTTTTCTCTTTTTTGCAGCACCTCATCAAAAGTTGATTCAAGATGAGCATATACACCCATTCGGGTTGTAGGGCGTGTTCCTTTCCAGTTTCCGGTAGAACGCGGATTAAACCCAAGAGCCATCTTGTATCCATAATGTTTTATAAAAGCCTCATGGCGATTAAGGGCGAAGTTTTTTATAATCATGGCCTTGCCCCCCAAAAGGTTTCCACTTCCCGGAACAACACAACTATAAAGAACACCAAAATCGACCGCGTCCTTAAAAGCCCGGTCATCAAAATAGATGCTGTTAAGCGGATTATTAAGCGGAGTAATCTGATCTATCTCGTCATTTGTTTCGCCCTCTTCACCGGGCTCACCCTGACGCTCCATACCGATATGCGAATGGGGATCTATAAATGCCGGAGTAACAACCCCTTCGTAATCAAAATTGCAGGGCTCGCTACTTACCGAAACAATTCGGTCACCCTCAATAGTGATATAACGACTTTCTGTTTCTGTAAAACCGTCGTAAAGCAAATCAGCTTTTATCTTCATCATGTTACACCTTGCACCGGGAAAATCCCTGACAATTTTCTTTTAAAAGATTACTAACTATTTTTTGACATACCAAAATCAACTATTTTTTGCCAAATGTCACTATAATTGACTATAACAGCAATTTTTTTATTGGAAAATTTGAATCGCTATCTTAATAATACGAACAGGTAATTCAAATGATAAACAATTATCAGATTTTTATCGCATTCTATGCATTTGCTGTTCTATGGGTTCTTGTTCTGGAGAATAGAAAATCATGCGTTTTTGTAAATATAAAGCCCATACCGGTCTTATTATGCTGTATTCTTCTCACTTCAATCTTATTAAATATAGAGGCGCATATTGCGCTCTACAAATATGCGGTTCCCTTGGCACTTTTTTTCGGAGGTGTGGGTGACTACCTGATAGCCCGTCTCGATGATTTCCGATACGGCATGATACTATTTTTTGCGGGACATTGTATTTATATTCTCTTTTTTATGGGCATCACGGGTTCAAACTTTAACCCCGGAGCTTTTTTAGCTTTATTGCCTTCGGCAATTTATTTACCATTACTGATAAGGAAACTACGCAAAGGATATAAAAATTTAAGTTTACTGGTAACAGCATACGCGGTCACGCTTGGAATAATGGTCTGCACAGCGGTTAACGTTTCAATTATTATCGGCGATATACGTTTCGCTGCAGGTGGCCTGTTTTTTATGTTATCGGATATTCTTTTGTCCCAGGAGATGTTACTGAAAAGGCGAGGACAAGCTTCACTTCTGGTTTTGCCTCTCTATTACAATGCTCAGCTTTTACTTACTCTTGCGGCCGCCGGCACTGTATAAGTGCAAGCGACCGTAAAACTCAAATAGTAATCAACGTCTGTATTTATCCAAAGAATAGCT
>JAFGRW010000098.1 GCA_016934935.1 Spirochaetota bacterium
GACCAGCTCAATCTCCCATACTCAAGTTTTTCCGGTCCTTGAGTATAAGATAAAGCCATCTACCGCTTTCTTCAACACAGTAATTTTTCAGTGTACTATTATCATAACAACCTAATAAAAGAGAACGATATAAAATCCTTAGAAATAAACATATGTAGAACCCTATTCAATAAATGAATCGGGTATAGGTTATTGTGCTAAAAAGGCCGTTTTTTTCTTAAAATCACCAAAATGTCTTGTTGATATGTAATTCAACAAGACAAACAGTATTTATTAGTGTATACTACCATTTAAAATTAATGGAATTAACAGATTTGAGTGGATCATTACTCAAAAACGAGGGAAAAGATATATAATGTAATGTGATAGGTTAAAATGTGATATTTCAAATATACATTTAGCGTAGTGTTTTTTTGTAGGTTTTTCGTGTATTTTTATTTTAAAGAAAATGTGGAGAAAAAAATGTGTAAAAAAATAATAAAATGGATAGTGTTAAATCTATTTGTAACGTTTCTGGTTTTACCCAGTATCGCTTATGGCTCTTCAGTACCAAAAAATTTGAAAACAGGGCTATATTCTTACGGGTGGTCAAAAGATGGGAAGTGTGCTGTTATACAATTAAGCAATTGGGATGATGTGTCGGGGGCTTTTGGTTACAAAATTGAAATAATAATAGTTAATGCAGTTAATGATAAAGTATTATGGAAATATGAAAAGACCTCTGAAGATTTTTATAATATTGATGAAGAAGGAAATACAAAAAAAGTGCCGCAATCAACACTTGATAAGGCTTTGCGGTCATTATTCGAAACTGGTGTAAAAGAAGCGACACCATCTTTTAAGCAATATAAAATAGATATGAATATACAAAAGTTTAAAAATTTGCCGGATACAATAAATGGTTCAGAGTATTCAGCTGAAATAAAAATATTAAAATATATAAATCACGGTGAAGATGAATTAACAGAGGCAAGAAAATATGGAGAGATCTGGCTGTATTCCTCAAAACATGGCAAAAAAAAATTAACAGACTTTGTCTTTGAAGGGGTACGTGCTCGAGAAGTTAAAGGCGGGAGGTACACAAAAAGTCCGTATGAAAAGAGGATATTGATTAATTTTTATGGATATGGTAGTTTCATGGACGGTTTTTATATTGATGAAAGGTTTACCGGAGCTGATCTTACAACACGATTCAAAAAAGATTAGTATTGATGTAATAAATAAAAAGTTAGAGGCAATAAATCCATTAGAGTAACAATATTTAAGATTCAATGCGGGCGGGGTTTTTAATTGTCGCTAAACAATTCCTTGACCAAGAATTATCCCTCACTAGAGAGTTTCTTATAGTGTATTGTTATCTGCAAAAAAAGGTACAAAATATGAGTAAAAGAAAAATCATTACTATCTTTTTGTTATCCATACTGAGCATAATTATTCTAATAGGAACAATATATTTTGTAACAAGGCCCAGGCGGCCAAAGGATCCCAAAGCGGTTAACATTCCATTGATCAATATAAACGCAATTGATAAGAACGGTCAAACCGCTCTGCATCATGCAATCGAAAAAAAAAATATTGAGGCTTTGAATGTTATTCTAAAAAGAAAGGCAAATGTTGACATTGCCGATAAATCAGGCAATACCCCTTTACATCTTGCAGTTAAAACTCAGAATTATGTGGCTATTGATGCTATTCTAAAAAAAAAGGCAAATGTCAACTTAGCCAATAAATCAGGCAATACTCCCTTACATCTTGCAGTTGAAATGGGTTCTTTAAATAATGTTAGGAAACTTTTGATATACGGGGCAGACATGCATATAAAAAACAATGATGGATATGCTCCATATCAGATCATTTTTAAAAATCCAAATATTTTAAATATTGCTGACATTATGAACGAATTTCGTTATAGTAAAGACGGCCCAGATGAAATGTTGCTTTCAGACTCTGATGGTATTACTTTACCTATGATATATTTAAAGACAAATAAATATTTTGCAGCTAACCAGTTTTTACTAAGAAGAAAAAAAAGTGAATATAAAGATTTAATAAATAAACAGGACAAAAACGGCAAAACTATTCTGCATTATTTTGCTGATTCAGCTTTCACGCAAGATATTCGCTTCCAATCTAGTAAAGTGCATTTACTAGAGCAAATGCTTGAAATGGGAGCAGACCCAACAATAGCTGATAGAGATGGAAAAACAGCTATACATTATTTAGCTCAAAACAAATCGCACTCAATTTCAAGCAGTTTATATGAACTAATGATATTTTATGGTGCTTCTCTTAATGTTCAGGATAATAGCGGCAATCTGCCGCTACATTATAGTATGTTTTCTGGAAATGAATCAATCATCAATTTTTTAATTTATATGACAAAAGATGTAAATACAGCCAATAATGAAGGCAGGACGCCTTTGCATGAACTATGTCGTTCAAATATTAATGAAGAATTAAAGATACGTATAGCTGAAGAACTAATTTCCAAAGGTGCTAACATTAATGCAAAAGATAAAAATGGAAATTCTCCACTTCATTTCATGGATGCTGAAGATTACCATCTTTTCGAACAACTTTACAGAAGCGGGGTATCTATTGATGCTCGTAACCAAGCAAATGAATTTCCTGCAGTCAGCATTATTTCAGGAATTACATCCGGAATTACATTTTTCTATGTACGCTGGGTTACATACCGGGAAGGAGCAAAGCTTTATAAAGAGGTACGAGCCGACCCTGAAGTTATTGGAGTGGTGCCATACGGCACAAAACTTGATGTTATTACTCTTGTATCGAATAAACCGGATGTTGATAATGCTAAACAAAAAACGGACTGGTTTTTTGTGTCCTGGAATGGTATGAAGGGATGGGTCACCAAAAAAACAGGACATTTTCCCGCGTTTAACACACTGGATTTAGAAAAAAGTATAATAGAATCAGAGCAGTTCAAGGAAATAAGAACACACATTTGGGCTGAAGTACCAGGATTTGGTTATTATAACTATATAAAGTTCCTGGATAATGGTGAATTTCATGTAAAATCTGGTGGTCGAAAAGAACATGGAAAATGGTTATATGAAAATAATAAGCTTACAGCATATTCACAACCGGAAAAGGAAACATGTAGTGATGACAATCAAGAGTGTCAAAAAAAAAGAGACTGGGAATTCTTGCATGTTTATGGATCACAAATGCACGTTTTTGTGAACGGTTCTTTACAATACTTTTTTAAAGACAAAGAAAAGTAATTACAAACAGATTCAGATAATTGTCGCTAGACAAATAATTCTTAAAAATAGTTTATTTTTAAGAATTTCATGTGAAACGAAATCCACCTGCTATGCAGGTGGTTCCAAAAAGCTTTAGCTATGAGTAGAAATATATAACCTCCAGAGTTATTTTGAAGTCGGCTACCAACCGTAATAAAAACAACAAAGGAGGTTAATCCAAATATGGATAAAAATAGTTTAGCTCATACAAGCTGAAATTGCAAGTACCATATAGTATTTGCTGCGAAATATCGTAGACAGGTAATATACAATAAGATCAAAAAGGATGTTGGCGAAATATTGAGAACATTGTGTGACAGAAAAGGGGTGAATATAATAGAAGCAAATTTTAATTAATCACCGTACTACTGGATTTTTTACTGTACAAAGTACCTGTAAAACTACTTCCGATATAAGAGCTTATGTCTTTTACAAAGCATTTTGCCTTACTATACGGTATACTATACAGTGAAGTTTCCTAAAAAATCAACAAAGAGAATGATATAAAAGAAACAATATTCAACTATTTCTGATATAAAAATGCAAGTAATTCCAAAACTAGTTTGAATTATAGTAAGCGTCAAATTCACCGCAGGTCAGGTGATTTTGATCATATCAGGCGAAACTACATCCGGCAACAGCTTTCGTAGTTCTTCTTTGCTCTCACAGGCCGGCAGTTTTTCAAAAACATACCGTAGATAATAATACGGTTCCAGTTAATTCGCCTTGGCACTTTCGATTAGTGAATAAAAGCATGCACTACTATGTGCGCCACGAGGTGTATTCGAAAATAACCAGTTCTTGCGACCAATTACAAATGGCCGTATAGAGTTTTCAATTTTATTATTATCCGGTGTCAGTAAGTGATGGCCAAGGTAACTAATTACTTTTCCCCATTCATTAAAAGTGTATGACACAGCTTCACCGCTTAGGCTTCTCGGCAGAATACTTTTTTTCTGTTCACAAAGCCAGTTATAAAACTTATCAAGTAGAGGTTCAATCTTTTCTTTCCGTTTGCGAACAAATTCATCAGGCATTAATTTTCTTTCGCGTTGATCTCTTTCAATATTATAAATATCACGAATATATTTAATTGCTGCGTGAGCACATTTTGATTTTTTATTTGCCTTATATGCTTTTTCAAATTTTCGCCTGACATGAGCAAGGCAGCCGACATGTGTTACCATGCCTTTGTATGAAGAGTCATCAAAGTTGTAACCATTATACCCGTCAGTTTGTACAAAACCGGAATAGTGCCCCAGCAGTTTTTTTGGAACGTCTGATGATCGCGCTGGATGATATTGGTATAGCAAAAGCGGTTGATCGTTATTTCCGTAACCATAAGTCACCCACATATACGATTTTGATTCAGGCTTTTTATCATCTTCGCGTAAAACCTGCACCGTGGTCTCATCCATACGAACAACCGAGCCTGAAAGTATTGTTTCTTCAAGCACTTTCAAAAGTCCCGTGCATTTTTCAGCCGCAAGAAGAGACCAGTTGCACAATGTTGCCCGGGAGATATCAACTCCGAATCGGGAATATATTTTTGCCTGACGATAAAACGGTAATGCGTCACAGAATTTTGAAACTATTGAGTATGAAATAAGACCCGGTGTAGCAATACTTCCAGGAATGAATCGTTCGGGTACTTTGGTTGTTTTAATTTCAGGAATTTCTTCCGCAAGAAAATCATCGCAGTTACATGGGCCATATTTTTTCTTTATATGTTTGTTTACGATTATCTGTTGCGGGATAATATCAAGTTCTTCAGTTACCTCTTCTCCGATATGTGGTAAGTCTTTTCCACAGCAGGGGCACTGTTTTTCATCATCATCAAGATCATGGATAACCTCTTTACGAGGGATGTCTTCAGAAAGTCTTTTGCGCCCATGTTTTTTACGTGTATAGGATGGTACGGTTATTTTATCTTGCCCCTTTGCTTCCAGGGATTTTTCATCTACACCGTCTTCTGCCTCATTAAACAAAAAAAGCTGATCCATCTCTTCTTTTGACAATTTTTCACTTCTTGTGCCCGGGTTGCTTGGGCGAGCAATGGAGCGAAGCGAAATGACCAGCCGAAAAGCATCCGTTTGAAATCTGCTAGTTTCTGCCTTAAAGAATTATATTCTGTTTCAAGATGCGAATGTTGTTCTTCAAGATGCGAATATTTATTCTGGATAGTGTTGTTTGCCGTATTGAGAGCCAGTAGCATCTCTTTCAATACGGCAGGATCGTCTGGAAGTGTGGTTGGATCTATTCTCATATAAGACAACATACACGGAGCAAAAAAAGATTAATAGCATTTTTTTACGAAGCTTCAGAAAAATTTAGCGTTGTATGAGCATTGAAAAAATCTATGCCGGACAAAAGCATTGTAAGTTGTTGTTCAGTTATCTCCCTCGCTTCTTCTTCACTATTCGGCCAGGGGAAATGATGTTTCTCAAGCCGTTTCATCCATAGGCAGAATCCATTTCTGTCCCAGTACACAACTTTCAAAAGTTTGCGGTTTCGACTGCAGAACATGAACAGGTGTCCACTTAACGGATCCTTCTTCATCTCTTCCTCGGTTATTATCGTTAATCCGTTTATCTGCTTACGCATATCTGTAATGCCGGGTTTGATGAATATCCGAACTGTGTTCCAGTCGATTCTCATTGCATTTCTCCAAGTACTGCTAGTATTTCCCGGAGTGTTTTTCCTGATACTGATAGTGGCAATGTTATTGTCAGCTCTTCCCTGTACTTGAGTGTCATAACTTGATGGGACGGTTGTATCGGCACTGGCAACTTGATTTCTGTCAGGTTGGTTTTGCTTTGTCCTTCGATTCGGCGCTTCCACTGGTTGAATGACCAGTAGCCGATATCTTCTTGGCGGCAGTACTCTTTTTGAGACAGACCGGATGTATAATATGCTTTGAGATGTTCCTGCCAGTACTGGTTACGGTTTTCTCTTGATCTCATGGTTCCTCCTGTTAAAATGAGGAGAGAATACCACAGACCAGGATTTATGTGAAGATGGGGGGAAATTGACGGTTACGAAGGATAGGTCCTACGGTATAATGTAGTCAACAAATCCTTCAACTTTATGGCCATCAATTGTTTCAATAATTGTATTTATACTTGAGTCATAACTACCATATTCTTGGAGAGTAATTATAATTTACATTTTTCATTATGCTATACACAAATAAGATGGTGCGAAGTCAAGCACCGTAGTGACCATCGTGAGCGAGGAGCGGAGCAGATACCCGAAGCTGCCTGCTGTTATTTGTCGTGATTATACCCAGTTTTCAAATCTTAATTTTTTGACTCTTGAAAACTCCTTTAAATTATTTGATATTAAAATCAAATCTAAAGATATTGCATGTGCAGCCAATAAATAATCCATTGCTCCAATCGGTTGTCCTGTTTTCTCTAAGTCAGATCTAATCATTCCGTATTGTTTTGCTGCTTTTGAATCATAATCTATCAGGTTAAATGGCAATAAAAATTCAATTAAAGCTATTCTGCTATTATCAGGATTTATGCTTTTGTTAATGCCATATTCAAGTTCAGAAACTGTTATTGATGAAATAGCAATATCATCTATATCATATTTTGACAATCGATTTAAAACTGAAAGAGGTCTTTTGTTAATGATATAAATACATATATTTGTATCAAGAAGGTATTTCATTCAATATTATCTCTTGATTTAAGATCTGGTTGAACTCGATCAGACATAAAATTATCTGGAAATTTTTCCAGACTTTTTGAGAAATTATCCCAAACCTTTTCTTTTGGTATAAGAATGACCATATCATCAATTTTTTTTACAAATACCGATTCAGTTGTAAATCTATATTCTTTTGGTAATCTTACGGCTTGACTTCTACCGGTTGTAAATATTTTTGCTGTATTCATGATATTCGCCTTTGATTATTTGATAGGTATCATGATACATATCATGTTTTAAAATATCAAGTTTTTTTATAATTTTTGTTTTCAATGGGGGGCAGGTTATTTCAAATTTTAGGCAAAGAATTGCATACAACGTACGAGAGTCGACAATGTTGGCGAACGCTTGTGACCCAATGTGCCGAAGGGAGCACCGCGCATGACGCCGTGTTGGGCGATTGTGGTGCAATGACAGATCGGCAAAAAACACGGATGTTTTCTGCCGTTACCCGAAAAATTATATTAATAATAGTGTACATATTTATATTGCCTTAATAATTATTAGGCGACCTGAACCGATAACCGGGTGCTAATGAATGATTTATAGTGATTGCAAATGCGCTCTCTGCTTTATGACCATAATGAATAAATGCACCGAACGACGTTGAGCCAATTCTGAGAAACGATGGATACCAGTTCATTGTGACTGACCAATTAGATTCGGGATTAACATCACGTGCGGTAAATTGTAAATAACTCATAAGCGATCCATATTTATCCCAAGCTAACCTTAGGCCAGCCTCGCCTGTAGATTCTTCATTATCTGAAGTTTCTTCAATGTTTGAATCTTCTTCTACAACATACCTTAATCTTTCAATGGGTTCTGCTTGAATATTGTATGAAGGAACCACTTTTTGTGTCCCTATCAGAAAGATTGAAAAAAAATCATTCTTAGCTTTGTCTATCCCAAAATAATATGAAGGAAGCGAGATTCCAAGTCCTGAGGCTGGAGCGCCTACGAGAACACCAATTTTTGAATTTGTCCAGTCGCCCATTGTGATTCTGAATAAATAAGTCTCTGAGTGATTATACAATGCCGTATCTCTTACATCAATTATTGGTTGGCCAGGCCAGTATAATAATTTTAAATTATCATTTGAAAACAACCCTGCAAAACCATCAAACGAAAAAGCAAAAATGCCCATGGCATTGAAGACCATATCAGCCTGAGCGTCTCCTCTTGGAGTATGTCTCGCTTCAATGAATTCATTCATAAGTTGACTTGATGTAATGGTTATACCAGCAAGCCATTTACTCGCAGTGCTGCTGTAACCCTGATAAATAAAATACTCATCTAATTTACGATAGAGCATTCCTTCACCTATAAAGTGCAGTACATAATTAGGATAAGAGACAACACTAAGCACAGGAAAAAATTCAATAAATATAAATCCTCCTGTTGAATGATAACCCTCGTCATAATTGGGTTCAAATATTGAATAATACAAATCTTCCGAGTGTTGTTGGTAATCAATTTTATTTAGTCTTGGATCATTAAAAAGACCCGATGCAGTGAACATAAATCCTACATTAATAAAAACATTTAGTGGGCCAAATTGTGATTCTGAGCCATAGTCCTGACCATAATAAAAGAAATTGCCAGAAGTGCTGACTTGTTTATTTGCATTATCGTCATTATCCTCTGCATGAACATACTTTGAATTACAGAAAATAATAACATCTAATAATAATATTATCAGATTATATTTCTTTTTGAACACTAATTTCATCCTCACATATTGGCTGGCAGGACGCCAGCTTTAAATAGAAAAGGTACGAAGTTCTAACCACTTTCGCCCAACTAAACTTTATACGCCATATGGCGTATATACTGACAGATAAGAGTATTATCCGCCATAGTTATGCCATAACCTGATTATATATATAAAAAAATTATTTTCAAGAATAATAGTCAAATTTCTCAAACAGATCGTTAAAAAAGTGTCTTTATTACGGGGAACTTCGAAAAATTAATTAATAGAGGTTGCCAATAGTTATTGCACAGAACAGTATTTATAAAAAAAATATAGATATTCATAAATTGTGTGTTGATTATGATAGTTATTGGGGTAATCTTTTAGAAAGTATTGGAACAACTCTCCGTTTTTCAGTATAAGAAGTCATAAGTAATAATAGTACGGAAATTAATAAAATACTAACTGATTTATTGGAAAAGATGAATAAGAAGCCCCCTTTGGGGGTTGGGGGCATATAGAATAAGATTTGCGGGTAAAAGTTGTCTCCATTAATGAGAGCAGTGCCTTATCAATAACAAGCAGGAAATATACCGTGAAAGCAGAACGACTATTTACAATTCTTAATATACTTTTAAACAGGAGAAAGATCTCCGCGCCCATGCTTGCACGGCACTGCAATGTTTCGGTGAGAACAATATACCGTGATATTGATACCCTGTCTCTGGCGGGAATTCCAGTCTATGCAACAACGGGACGTGACGGCGGTATTGAATTGATGGAGGGATTTGCAATTGACCGGCAGCTTCTGGAAACCGGTGAGGTGCAGAGAATACTGTCATCACTGGAGGGGCTGCAAAATGCCATCAGTGATAAAAAAAGTGCGGGCATAATTGCAAAATTGCAGCATCTTCTCTCTCAGTCTCAGCAAAAAGGGATACCGGTTCCTCCTAATCACGTATTTATCGACTTCTCTCCTCCGTTCAAAGAAAGGGGTTGTATTGATTCTATTGAAAAGAGTATTCGTGATTTGACGACACTCACCATTGTATATTACGATTCCATGAATCGTAATACAGAACGGATTATAGAGCCGCTTGCGTTAGTGTACCACTGGAGCGCGTGGTATCTGTACTCTTTTTGTCATCTGCGAAATGATTTCAGAATTTTCAGGCTTTCGAGAATAAGTTCAGTATCTCCCTGCGCTGTTCCGCGAAAATCCCCCTGTATTGATCTGAGTAAAAAGCCCTGGGAAAAAGAGTGGGAGCAGGATAAGTTTGAAGAGGTAATCATACAAACTGCCGCATATAACAAACTCCGGTTTTGTGAATTATTCAGCTGGGCACGGATAACAGAATGCGGTAATGACACAATCGAAATACGGGTCAGTATGCCCATTAATGAGTGGAGCCTCTCTGTCTTTATGGGCATACCGGGGCGGTGGACGGTAATTTCACCGGAAAAACTGAAAAAAATGGTAAAAAACAGAGCTCAGGAAATTTTTTCACAAAACCATGACATAAAGTGTCAGGGTTAACAGGCTATACTTCTGTTATACCAGGTAACAGGAGAAGCGTATGAATACAAAAATCGCAATGTGCGGAATCAATTGCGGCGAATGTCCAGCCTTTATTGCAGTAAAAAATGATGATAATGAGTTACGAATTAAAACCGCCGTAGAGTGGAGTACTGCCTATAATGCTTCCATCTCTCCGGAAATGGTAAATTGCGCCGGCTGCCTTTCGGATGCCGGACCCCTGTTTGGCCATTGCCTGCAGTGTGAAATCAGAAAATGCGCGCGTGACGCGTCATTATCCGGATGTGCCGTTTGCGTGGATTATCCATGCGGCAAGCTGGCTGAATTATTTAATCATGCTCCGGAAGCAAGAAAAAACTGTGAAGAGCTGCGGAAAAGAAGTTAGAATCAGAAAGTACGTGTAGAGCGGCTATAAAGGAGGTTATATATGAAAGAGTATAAATTCTGTCAGAGCTGCGGTATGCCGTTAAATAAGGATCCGAAGCAGGGCGGAAGTGAGAAAGACGGAACAAAAAGTAAAAAATACTGCTCCTATTGCTATTCGGAAGGTGCTTTTACCAGTCCCGGCATAGACACAGCCAAAAAGATGCAGCAGTTCTGCATCAAGTTAATGAAAGAGCAGGGAATGCCACGGCCGGTTGCCTGGCTGTTTACGCGGGGTATTCCGCGTCTTGAACGATGGAAAAACAACTGAAAGAAGCCGGGTGTGAAAACACCCGGAGCAGGCCCCGGCGATCAGGCACAGATTAAAAACATATTTCTTAATGAGAAATAATGAACAGGATAACTTATGAACGCATATTTATATGTACTGAACACATTGGCAGATTGGGAAATCGGTTATCTCACTGCTGAATTGAATAGCGGCAGATATTTAGACAAGACAAAATCGCCTGTACGGTTAATTAAAATTAGCAACAGTACAGACCCCGTACAGACAATGGGAGGAATGCTGATTACTCCTGATAAAAGTGTTGATGATATAAGCTTTAAAGATTCCGATTTGCTCATATTGCCGGGTGCAGACACCTGGCTGGAGGAGAGTAATAATAAAATACTGGATATAGTCTGTGATCTGTTAGAAAAAAATGTTATAATTGCCGCAATTTGCGGTGCTACAGTTGCTCTGGCAAAGAAGGGGATCTTGAATAACAGAAAGCATATCAGCATTGCAAAAGAATATTTAAAGATGACCTGTCCGGAATATACCGGTGAGCAGTTCTACGAAAATAGGCCCGCTGTTATCGATGGCAACCTGATAACAGCAACGGGTCTTGCTCCGCTTGATTTCACATATGAGATTTTTAAAAAAACCGGTGTAATGAAGCCGGAAACGCTTGAAGCATGGTATCAATTGTTTAAAACAAAAGAAGCGGAATATTTCTACAGTTTAATGGAATCATTAAATTAGTAACTTACACCGTAAAACCGGAAATCATGTCATGCAGCTTGCTGGCGTTTTCTGACAGTAGTGAGGCACTGTTAGCAAGATTTTGTGACATCATTGCATTGTATTGGGTAATTTCATTCAGTTGTTCCATGCCGAGAGATATCTGTTTGGTTCCATCGTTCTGTTGTTCGCTGGCAAGTGCAATTTCCTGTACCAGTTGAGCTGTTTTATAAATTGAAGGCACCATGGAAGCAAGTTGTTGTTTTGCATGCGAAGATATTGACAGGGAATCAGAGAGTAACCCGGTTATCTCCTGTGCAGCGTTTTGAGATTTTTCTGCAAGTTTGCGCACTTCTGATGCAACAACAGAAAAGCCTCTGCCGTGCTCTCCGGCACGTGCGGCTTCAATTGCAGCGTTAAGAGCTAGAAGGTTTGTCTGATAGGCAATATCTTCTATGATCCCGACTTTTTCAGCAACGGTCTGCATGGCGTTTTCGGTACGTGAAACAGCGTCGCCGCTTTGTTCGGCCTGCTCCACATTATCCGATGCAATACTATTTGTTTGTTGTGCACTTTCAGTGTTCTGATCAATCATCGAGCTTATCTCTTCAAGAGAACTTGTTGTCTCTTCAAGGTTGGCAGCCTGCTCTTCAGTTGACTCACTCAGTGATTGTGAAGATTTATCAATCTCCTGCGAAAGCCTAACAACACTGTCTCCGGATTCCTGTATCGTAATCACCGTTTGACGTAAAAAAGATGTCATTATTTGTATGGCTTTCTGAATATCTCCAAGTTCATCGCTTCTTATAGTAATATCTTTGTCTCTAAGATCTCCAGCGGCTATATTTTCGGCAAGATTTGAAGTCTTTTTCATCGCATTGCCCAGCCTCATCATATAAAGAGCGGTAATAAGACCAAATATAAAAACTAAAACAATCGATGATATTATTACGACTTTTTTAATCTGATTATAGGCTTTGTGATACTCTTCTGTTTTAACACCGGCATACAATATTCCAATAACTCTGTTATTAAAGAAAATTGGTTCGTAACCGGTAAAATAGTTTTCACCCAAAATTTGCGCTTGACCATAGTATGCCTCTTTTTGGTTAAGAACCAGGTCGCTTATTCTTTTATCGAGGATTGTTCCTGTTGCGCGTTCTCCGGTATCTGTAATGACATTAGTAGATATTCTGGTATTGTTTAAAAAAACAGTAGCGGTTCCGCCAAACAGGGAACTGATCTGGTCTACAACGATTGTGTCATCATTGATCAGCAGATCACCCGCGTAAAGTTTCCCATCCTGTAATCTGAAACTTCCGCCTCTCTGGTTAAAAATAAGCCGCATAACCGAAATTCTTTGTGAAAGATCACGGGCTCCTTTGAGTTCTGCATCTTTTGCAACTTCTGAAAGACTGATAAAAGCAGTAATTGAAACGCTAAGAATGATAATAATTATTGTCATGAGAGGAAGTTTCAATTTTAATGAAAGGCGCATAATTATCTCCAGTAATGTTCTTGTTTTGTTTGTAAAAGTATACAGCTGGTTTTTCAAAACATGATCTATGGGTTATAAACACATACATTAATAGTAGCAATAGTTACAGAATTATCAAAATATAATAACGGGGATGATATTCTTGGTTGAATTGTATCAGCTGCCCGGGATATTAAACCCGAAAAGTTTATTAATTGACGAAATGGCATTACAGGATAGTTTAAGAATCACAAATAAACCGATAACTCTTTTGGGCAGAATATACAGGTAATTTAATGAAAAAATCAATACTGGTAATCGGCGGCGGGTTACTTCAGCTTCCGCTAATCAAAAAAGGCAGGGAGATGGGATTAACAGTCATTGTAACCGATTATAATCCCGATGTAATAGGTCTTCAATATGCCGATGTACCATTGATTATGAGCACGCGTGATATAGAGGGATCGGTTCGTATAGCAAAAAAACAGCACGAATTAACACCAATAAGCGGAGTTGTTACCTGCGGTACGGATGCATCTATGACGGTAGCGGCTGTTGCAAATGCCCTGGGGCTTCCCGGAATAAAATTTGAGGATGCCGAAGCAGCGACAAACAAGATAAAGATGCGCACCAGATTCAAGAATCATGGGGTTCCTTCTCCTGCTTTCTGTTCGGTCTGGTCTTTGGTAGAGGCGAAAACTGCCTGTAAGAAACTGGGTTTTCCGCTGGTTATAAAGCCTTCGGACAATATGGGTGCCAGAGGAGTTCGTTGTGTAAACAACAAAAACGAGATTTCAGATGCCTTTCATGCCGCAAAGAGTGCTTCACCATCCGGTGAGCTTATTATGGAAGAGTATATGGAAGGCCCCGAACTTTCGATAGATGCTGTTGTTTTTGATGGAGAAGTTACCTTTACAGGCATTGCTGATCGTATAATCGAAGACTTTCCATATTTTATTGAAAAAGGTCATACTATGCCGTCGCAGCTTGATTCTGAAATAATAGAAGAATCAAAACGGGTAATGAAGCTGGGAATTAAAGCATTGGGAATTAATCATGGCTACGCCAAAGGAGATATTAAAGTTACTCCCGACGGGGTAAAAATTGGAGAACTTGCGGCACGCTTGTCCGGCGGTTTTATGTCGACCCATACTTTTCCATATTCGACCGGTGTTGATCTTATGAAGGCGGCTATAGAGATTGCTCTTGGGCAGGAGCCGGGCAACCTGGAGCCGGTGATAAGCAGGGTATCAATCGAGCGGGCGATAATCACAGAACCCGGCATTATTAAATCGATAGATAATTTACAGGAAGCCGCAGCAATCAGGGGAATTAATGATATTTTTATAAATGTTGTTCCGGGAGACAGGGTTGTTAAACCAAAATCTAATGTCGAAAAAGCCGGTCATATTATTGCTACAGCGGATACCCTGGAAGAGGCTGAAGAGGCTGTTAAAAAGGCACGCAATACTATTTCAATAAAGATAGCATCAGACAACGAAGTATCCATGGATATTATCAGGGCAAAAGCCCGTGAAAAGTTTGGAAAGGCCTGTATCTGCTGTAAGGAATGTAACGGTGAGAACTGTACCTCTTCGATTCCCGGAATGGGCGCTGTTGGCACCGGAGAATCTTTTAAAAGAAACATACGTTCGTTGGCCGAGCACAAGATCATAACAAGAGTAATTCACGACGTAAATAATCCGGATATGTCTGCTAATATTTTTAATAAAAAAATGAGCATGCCGGTTTTTGCCTCTCCGATTACCGGGACCGTCACAAATATGAACGGGGCAATTGATGAATTTTTATACAACAAGGCTGTTGTTAAAGGTTCGGTGCAATGTGGAATAGTTGCAATGGTTGGCGACGGAGCCTCTCCCGAAAAATACAGGGTTGGTTTAAACGCGATAAAGGAGTTTGGAGGTGGTATACCTGTTTTTAAACCCCGAAAAGAGAAAAAAGAGTTACTGACACGAATTAAAGAGGCTGAAGATGCCGGAGCCATCGCAATCGGTGTGGATATTGACGCAATTGTACTGAAGACGATGAATTTACGTAATCAGGCAACCGGAGCGCGCGGTGTTGACAAGTTAAAAGAAATAATTACCAACAGTAAACTTCCTTTCGTCTTGAAGGGAGTTATGTCTGTTGAAGATGCCCGGGATGCCGTTTCTGCCGGAGCAGCTGCCATTGTGGTCTCAAACCATGGTGGAAGAGTTTTGGATCAGATGCCGGGGGTTATGGATGTGCTTCCTGAAATATGCAGAGAGGTGAAAGGGAAAATCTCAATAATCGCAGACGGCGGTTTCAGAAGCGGTATTGATGTGTTTAAGGCTCTGGCTGTTGGAGCCGATGCCGTTTCTATTGGACGCCCTGTTTGTATTGCCGCCGTTGGAATGGAAGAGGATGGTGTAGCTTATTATCTGAATACAGTTAAAGAAGAATTTATGAAATGTATGATTTTGACCGGTTGTCAACGTGTTGAAGATATTAATGAAAGCTGTATCAGGAAATGTTAAGTATAAATAATAGGGAACTTCGACAAATTACAATATTTCAGAAGGTTACACTGTTTTAGTGCCTATTTTAAAGGAATTTTTCGTGTTATCCGTGGGGTTTATATCTTGCGAAATAAACTTATTGTTCTGATAAGAACAACCTACAAGGGCAAGTTCCTTTAAAAAAGTTAATTATTAGTGTTTCTCAATAAATAAAAAGGTTATGAATAGTTTAATCATGAAAAACTTTTGAGTTAAATAATAAAAGCCCTCCGCAAAAAGAGAGCTTTATTATTTTAAAGGAACTAATTAAGATTATTTTACCGCTGCCAAATATCCCGGACGATTGTGTTTTCACGATCAGGTCCAACCGAAATAATGGACATCGGAACCCCAACGCTTTTTTCCAGAAAGTCTATATAGTCTCTGGTGTTTTGCGGAAGTTCTTCATAAGTCTTGCATTCAGAAATATCCTCGGTCCATCCATCAAGCTCTTCGTAAATCGGTTTGATATCATCAAGCAAATACGATGGAAACATATCGATTTTTTTGCCTTTATATTCATATCCAACAGCTACCTTAATTTTTTCGAATCCTGAAAGTACATCTATCTTTGTAAGAGTAATGTCAGTCAGACCGCAGATGCGAGCAGTCTGTTTCATCAGCTCTACATCAAACCAACCACAGCGTCTGGGGCGTCCGGTGGTTGATCCGTACTCACCGCCTTTGTCTCTTAGTGTGTTGCCGTCATCACCAAAGTCTTCAGTTGGAAAAGGCCCTTCACCAACACGCGTAATGTATGCTTTGGAGATACCGATAACCTTGTCTATAACCGAATGGTTAAGCCCCGACCCCAGAAGGGCTCCGCCTATTGTAGGGTTAGAAGATGTCACAAAGGGATATGTTCCGTGATCAATATCAAGACCAAAACCCTGAGCACCTTCAAGAATTATTGTCTTATTCTTTTTCGCCTCTTCGTTAAGATAGTACCCGGTATTAATAATCATCTTTTGAGTGTGTTTTTTGAAATCCAGAATTATATCCATTATCTCTTCAATAGAAAACGGATCTTTTTTGTGCATTTTTACAAGCTGCAGGTTTTTAACTTCCAGTGTTTGCCGAACTTTCTTTTCGAGAGTTTTTTCGTCAAGAAAGATGTCGCCTACTCTTATTCCGGTTCTTAGACATTTATCAGCGTAACAGGGGCCGATTCCGCGGCCGGTAGTACCTATCTTGTTGCTGCGAAGCTCTTCGAGCGCGCTGTCCAGAGCCTTATGATACGGAAGTATAAGATGCGCGGCATCAGAGATAAGAAGCCGGTAATTTATATCTATGGATTGAGCCGTCAGGTTATCCATCTCTTTTTGCAGCTGCATAGGATCAAGAACAACCCCGTTTCCTAAAACACATATTTTACCAGGATGAAGAATTCCGGAAGGTATAAGATGAAAGACATGTTTTTCGCCGTTTGCCACTACTGTATGGCCGGCATTTGCTCCTCCCTGGTAACGGACAATAATATCCGCGTTTTGGGAGAAAAAATCTATCATTTTGGCTTTGCCCTCGTCTCCCCACTGTGCTCCAATTACAACTGAACAGCTCATAGTATCCTCTTTTATCTGTGATTTTATAACAGCAACAGAAATAACTTTAAGCGGTACGCGGTCCCTGGTAAGGTTCATTTGGAAGGCGGTGTAAAGCCGCTAAGGATTTATAACAACGTGCTGTCTTTCGATCCGGTATCTAAAAACATCAGGCCGGTTTTATAGTCAAGAATAAAGTTTCTTAGATTCAAGTATTAAGTTCAACTTTTAATTTTATGGTGTAATTTCGGTTAATGCTTCAAATGTTCCGGGTGTATCTGTCTGATTGTTATTCTGCGGTTTTTGATGGCTTGAATGTGCAACAGCCATTTCAATAATATTTAAAAGATCTTTTTCCGAGTATATATCGTCCAGGCACAGAGGGTTTTTCCGGCCTTCTCCTGGGTAAAAGAGAGCCAGAAATGGTATTGAGCGGCTTTCAAGAGCTGATAGAAGCTCTTCGGCCTCGGTTCCCTGAGCGGTAATATCGGCTTTGATTAATGTTATATTGTTTTCTTCAAATTTTTCTTTTACGCTCTCTTTATTAAAAACGGTCATTTCTACATATTTGCAGTTAGAACACCAGTCGGCTGTAAACTTGACAGCGATAATTCTATCCTCACTATTTATTCCGTTAAGCAGTGAATGGCTGTAATCAGCTGTATCTATAGAAGAATTTACCGGGCTGCTGTAATAAACAGAAAGTCTGTAACCGGCTAATACAAGCAAAAGCAGAACAATATAAGATATTGTCCGGCTTTTAACGGATCGTACGGGTGTTGCGAACTGTCCCAGCTGCCAAAGCCCCGCCGACACAAACCAGATAAGAATCAATGTTCCGACAAGAGCCCGGCTTTCGAGTATGGATAAAAAGTATACGGCACTTGCGGCCAGAATAAAGCCGAAAACTCTTTCACTGTAAAGTGACCAGGCCCCTCCTTTTGGAATATACGATATCAGCTTTGGAAAAAGTGTTAATACAAAAAAGGGTAAAGCCAGACCGGTGCCGATACTGAGGAAAACGGCGTAAATTATCAGCGGAGGCTGTGTAAGCGTCCATGCCAGTGTCGCCCCCAGAAATGGTCCGCTGCATGGTGTGGCAAGTACTGTTGCCAGAAATCCGTTAAAAAGAGCAGAAGGAATATTGCCGGAAAACTTGCCCGAAAGTGATGAAAAAACCGGAGGTGTTGACAGGGTGAAGACTCCCAGTAGAGAGAGAGCCATTGTAAAGATTATTACGGTCATTATTCTGATAAAAGCCGTGTTCTGAAAAAGAGAGCCCCAGTTATGTCCGGCGAATGCCGCAAGTGTAGCAAGAATAAAAAAGGTTAAAATAATTCCTATTGAATAAAATATTGAGTTGGTAATAATCATCGAGCGGCTTTTCCCGCTGTTTTTGATAAGGTACATAAGTTTTAAAGAAAGAACGGGCAAAACACACGGCATTATATTAAGGAACAGGCCGGCTAAAAGTCCTGTAATAATCGCGCCAAGTACTGTTGTTACCGAAGAGCGTTCAATAAACAGAGGTTTCTCTATTTGTGGAATTGCGGACGATGGTTTGTCATTTGTAACGGCTTCATCTTTATCGGAGCCTTGTGGAATATCCGATTGGGTAAACCCGGGAGGTATGCTGTTATCGGATGTTCTGCTGCCGTCGGCATTTTTTAGAGTTGTTGTAACCGTTTTGGTAAATGGAGTACAGCTTATATCGTCACAAAAAAGAGTATCAACCGTTATTGAAAGAGTGTTGTTGTCTGTTTTAAGTTTATCAGGAATAAGTAAATAAAAGAGAGCCTTATCTCTGTAAATGTTTACCCATTCACCGGCAGCGGGCTGATATTTAACCGAAGGCTGGCTGTAAAGCAGGGTCGATACCGGAGTTGAGTCAAAGTGCAGGGAAATTTGTATGGCTTTTCCTGTTCCGGGCCCCTTGGGGTTTGCGTAGATATACCCTTTAGAGTCAATATCAAGCAGAACCTTGATAAATGAGTCATCTTCATTGTAAATTGTGGAAGGTTCAACGCTTACCGATATATCAGCAGCTGATAAACTGCCCGAAATCAGAAAAAAAGTCATTATGATAAAAAAATTTTTCCTTAACATATCTGAAAGCTTCTCCATCAAAAATTTGGTTCAATCAGAATATTGCATGACCGATGATAAAACCTGATTGCCAACCGAACAGTCTTATGGGATCCTCTAATAATTAAAGTTTTTTCATGGAACTTGCGAAAAATTCCTTTAAAATAGGCACTAAAACAGTGTAACCTTCTGAAATATTGTAATTTTTCGAAGTTCCCTTATTGAAGAATAAACTAATTTGTGCAGATTAAACGGCAACCTAAATTTTTATTTTTCAGTTGCAAGCGCTGTAAGTTATGGAAAGGATTTTATGAAACTGATATATCCGGTTAACAGAGATTGTGAATATGAAACAGTCAGAGATATCGCCTATAATCATTTTATGATATCTAAAAAATATCTGCCGGTTATTAAACATGCCTCAAATATTCTGCTTAACGGAAACCCGACCTGGCCGGACAAGTCAATTAATCCCGGGGACACTGTAGTCTTTGATTTAACCGAGCATGAAGAAATTTATGAAAAGCCGGAACAAATGGATCTGAAAATTATTTTTGAAGACGAGGCTTTAATCGCTTTTAACAAACCGCCATATATGCCTGTTCATACCTCAATAAGACACCAGAGTGGAACACTTGCCAACGGAGCAGCGGCACTGTTTGTCTCACGAAAAATAAAAAATAAAATCAGAATCATCAACAGACTTGATCGAAACACAAGCGGTATATGTCTTATTGCTAAAAACAGATATATCCAGGAAAGAATAAGCCGGCAGATAAAAGAGGGCATTTTTTATAAAGAGTACCGGGGCATTGTAGAAGGCGTATTGAAAAAAAAAGAGGGAAGGGTTTCATCCTGCATATCAAGAGCTAATGACGGTACAATAAAAAGAATTTGCGGCGGCAGGGGAAAAGAGTCCGAAACGGAATATCAGGTTTTGTCACACAGGGGAAATTTCAGTGAACTGAAATTTATTATGCATACCGGAAGGACTCACCAGATAAGGGTGCATATGGCTATGACAGGTCACCCCATAGCCGGGGATGAGCTGTACGGATCGGCTTCGGAAGAGATGCAACGGCAGGCTCTCTATTGCAGCTGTTTGAAATTTACGCATCCACTGAGCAGTAATTTTATAGAAATAAAAGTGCCTATGCCCGATGATATTGCTCAATTTTATGATTCGGTTAAAACCCATAAAGAAATGTAACTTTGATATAGAAGAGAACTATACTTTGCACATGAAATACAAAGATCTTCAATCATGTTCTGTGAACAGCTTTAGCCTGGAATGTCTATTGTTTTGAGAGCAACAGATCATTCACCTCTAATAAAGTCGCTTCGTACTTTAGTTCTAATTCATGGTTATATTATTAAACGAAAACAATTTGAACATTACTTGTACTGCTATAGAATTATTATGAATATAAATAGTATAAAATATAATATGTGAGCAGCAAGAGTCATCCCGGGACAGGCATAGCGCCTCTTTGTGTTTTCAAAGTGGTACCGGATGACCAGCATAGGACGCATAATCGGAGAATAACGATATGAAATTATTAAAAATGCTGATTTTGATATCTGCTTTACCATTTATTTCCTGCACAAAAGGGCCTTCATCGTTAGTTAATAAAATTGTATCAGATTCGGGTGTGCCTGAAAAACGTGTATATAAAGAATTTCACTCTGACAAGTTTGCAATGGACAAGCTCGAGGTTCATATTTTTTATCCGGAAGGGTACGATGCGGACAGAGAAGAGCCGTACAAGGTTGCTGCATATTTCCACGGGGGCGGCTGGAGCCAGGGATCTCCTTCGGAGGGGTATCCGTATGCTGAACATTTCGCGTCTCTGGGTTTTATCGCGCTATCTTTTGAATATCGCCTGGTAGATTATATAAATGTAACCGGAATTGAATGTGTTAAGGATGTTAATTCAGCAATACGCTGGCTCCGGACCTTTAATAAAGAGTTAAATATTGATACTGACCATATCGCGGCTGTCGGGCTTTCGGCGGGAGGACATCTGGTAATCGCAAATTCGATGTTTCCCGGAATAATTGAAGAGGGTGAGGATGCTCAGATCAGTTCGGTTCCGGATCTTGTGTGGGCATTTGCTCCGCCGGTTACATTTAAAAACAATAATCTTTATATGGCCGTTGGTCTTGACAGTGAACAGGTGCTGCAGATCTGTCCAATGACGAATGTTGTGTCCGGAAATGTTCCTGTCTATATTATTCATGGAGACCGGGACAGCCTTGTCTACTATGATGATTCTGTTTTGTTTGTTAAAAAAATGCAGGAGGCCGGCAACGAGAGTGAACTGTGGACTATCAGGGAAGGTAAGCACAGCTCTTTCTGGGAAAACAAAGAACATATGAATTATGTATGCTCGGTTATTAATGATCAGATGAAAAAAATCAAGTGGATTGAGTAGTTCTTTACAAACTAAGAAAGTCTGAAATACTGTTTGATATATTTTGAGAATTGTCTTTTTACATTTAATGCCCGGTATTTAAATCTCATCTTTTTAAAAAGTTGAGTTTCCAAATACCAAAAGCCTAATATTTATAAAAGTATGATGCGACTCTTAAAAGACTATCGGGAACTTCTATTGATGATTTTCCTTAAGTTTATTATTATTGAATTCAATACGGGAAAAATCAAATTGTGTAAATTGATTTTTCAAATCTTGGATTTGAGCTTAATGTAATTATCTTGTAATTAATGTAGCATAGCGGCGATTGTACCGGTCGGTGCTTCACACCTGCTCGGGGTGCCTCTGTATCGGAAGTATGGCGCCCGGAGCCCCCGAGTGCGAGTGGTGCGTTGGGGAATTGTGTTTTTAATTACTTGATTGTTTTTAGATATTTTGAATAAACGTAGCCACGAATAAAGATATCACCTTCTTCATATTCAATAAGAACCCATTTACTTTGTTTTTTTATTATTTTAACCAAATAACCATCATAAATTGTACCAATTATTTCAGACTTATTTGAATGATTTCTACGAACATTAAGTACTGCTACATTAACTATTTTATAATTTTCTTTTATATTTGAAATATTAAATTCCTTTGAGATCTTCTTTATTTCAGAGGATATTTGTTTTTTTGCTTTATCTGCAGTTGATGTTTGATAAATGGGAAGAACAGGTGAAAAATATAATACAGTGATGCTCACTAAAGCATCTGTTACAATTTCTCGAAGTATAGTACAAATTATACTTTTTAAGTTTGACTTTGATGTTTCATTGTAAATATTTATATAGTTTTCAGTAATACTTACATTAGTATTATAGTTGACTATAGTTTCGGCGTACCTTTCAATTTCTTCATATGTTACACTTTCACCATTTTCATCTACAATAGAATCTGCTGTAAGTTTCAAATTATAGCTTTTATTATTTATATCAAGTGAATTTAGCCTTTCCAAGTTCAAATTATCTAAATTATCTATTGAAAAATTTGCCAGACTTTCAGAATATTTGGTAACGAAATCATTATATTTTTTAAACGAATTATTATCATGATATGAAATGATCGTTTTCAATGTACTATTAATTGGTACAATATTCTTATAAAATGATGCTAAACATAATCTTGATAAATTGTAGTTAAATGGATTGTAAGACTGATTTTTCGCAAATGATGTTGTAAGTAAACTTATTGAACTTTGAAAATAACTGGATAAAGGAGAGTGAGCGTATCGACTACTTTTCAATATTTCTAATGATGGAAAAAGATTGGTTTTTGAAAAAGGGAATAAATGTTTTTTTTGAAATTGAGCCATTTGTTTTGTAAACAATGTCATCTTAGATAAAGCCATACCATTGATAGCAAGTGCGTGTAAATTCTGTTGCTTATATACAGTAGCTAACCTTGAGAAATTTAAATCTTTAAATGGAAACATCAATTTATAAATCTGTTCATTTGACATATGTCCCACCGCTTATAGATCATTTTCTTCTATAATTTTATTACCTCTATAGATATATTGTTTATTAGATATTTTATTGAGAAAAGGTAAAATACCATTACCATAATTCATTGGATATTTACCGTTAAATGAGTAACAGCCATAAACTTGAGAATTTTCATTATGAGCTTCAACAAGTCGATTAATTTGAGCTTCATTCAAACTATCAACATGTTGAAAAAGTTCGAAAAGAGAAAGACTTGAATCATAATTTGAACTGTTACCTATAGCAGTAATATATAATTCTTTGACTTCTTCTTTTTTTATCAAGATTTTCATTATTTCAAATGCTGCATTATCCCATGAACACGAAATACCCTGATATTTACCAATAAAACCATACGGATTACAGCCTAAACGTAAAGAAGCTATTGGCACATTGCGCCCAATAGCTATACCTATTTCCTGATCAGTCCAATTACTATCATGAAATTTTTCAGACATTACGGCTACAAAATAGTCCATTGAGAAAAGAGCATTTTCTATTTCTCTTTGCCATTCTTCTGTAGGTTCAATATCTTTGTGTGCAACAAATGAAGATATACCAAATAGAGATAGTCTTTCCTGAATTTTTGATACATTTACTTTTTCTTCACTTTTATGACTCAAGAAAACTCTATATTTGCTATTTTCTCCCCATAATCTAGTTAACACTGAAACAGAAATCTTTTTGGAACCATATTTTAATAACGTAGCAGATTCTTCTCGCCAGTGTTCTGAGTATGTTTCTTCATCTAATTTAATATTAATTACAAAAGAATCATTTGAAGATATCTCATTAACAAAATGACTAATATCATTTTTAATTTTATCTTGAAAATCAGATTTTAAGTCAAAAATTTTCCAGTAGAGATTTTCATTTACCTTTAAAATTAATTGATGAATAAAATAATCTTCTCCATTCCAATGTTCACCATAGAGATCAGGTTCTATAGCATACTTTGAATTTACAATTATTTCTTCATATTCAGTTAGATTATTGATGGAATAGTATTTTGATAAATTCCGTAGAATTAAATCAATTTTATCGAAGATGTTATTATCAGCATTTTGCATTAAATTCTTTTATCCTATTATTTCATAAACTCTCTACTATTTTCATAAAATCTGTTAAATTGTGTGCGCCGGATATTGCGTTTTTATCAAAGACCATGAAGTATTTATACTGTTCGCCGGCCTTGTTTGCCCAGGAGTTTCCGAGTTTCAGTTTTGTTTCACTATCAGAATTGTCTCTGTCGTCGCCTTTGGTTTCTACGATGAGTATTTTTTTATTCTTTGTTACTACTATAAAATCCGGGTAGTGATTTATAAAACCATTAAGATTAAAACCTTTACGTTCAGGATTTCTTGTCCAGAAGAGTATGTTTTCAAGGTTTGCTATATCGTTTATCACTCTCTTTTCAAATTCATTCATTTTATATTCTTCTTCATAGAGTGATTTTACTATTCCGTAATTCTGAGTATTACCCTGTATCTGAACAGTAGGTATTCTGTATACATTATTCATTACAATCTGGTCGCTATCAAGAAGCTGCTGAAAATATTTTTCAGCGTGGTCTTCGGAGAGCTTTCGTATTTTCTGTTTTATCTTATATGTATAAGTATATTCCCGATTAAGATAATCTGTAATCTGTTCTGTTGAAAAATCATTGATTACATGTTTTATATATTTCGCTATTTCCTGATCGGGTATGGGCCACATATCACCAAGAATATTCATTATTCTGTTTGTTACTTCCCGTACCCGTTTCTCCTGTGGTGCTGTAAGTATTACATCGAGGATTTGGCTACCTGCCTTACGATCTATTTTCATAAAGAGCGGAGAATAGTCATTGTCACCTTTATCAATAATATCAACCTTATAAAGATCTGATGAAATATCATCAAAATCTATTTCTGTATCACATTTGCTTAATGTGAAATCTTTTAACAATATTTCTTTATTTACCAACTGCTCAGCGGGTAGATCAAAAACTGGTAGTTCAGGAGTTTTCAGATAAAATTTTGGAAGGGTTATTTTATCTGCATCTTTTTTAAAAATGTCTTTTGCCGCTCTTGTTCTGATAATATCTTTAAAACCTGAAGTTTCGGCATAGACTACTCTTTCGTTTTCTTCACATTCAAGTTCTTCTATCTGTGCTTCAAGTTCTTCACTTTGTTCTACTGCTATTTTTGTTATTTCTTTTAGTTCTTCAGGCTCATTTTCTTCGTCATATTCCAAAGTAAAATCTATTCTGCTTTCATCGACATCACTGAAATCATTCTCTTTTACATCTTCTTTAATACCAGCAGCTGTAGTTAACGCTTCATCAACTGCATCTTCTTTAAACTGTTTTACATTATCTTCTGAAACTTTATAGTCTTTTTCACTAAAACCAGCTTTATTTAATCCCTCTACAATATTTGAAAGTGTATCCATAAATTTTGAAGATGCTGTTAATACATAAGAGGCATTTAAAAGAGGATTTGTATGCTTTACAACATGCGGCTGTCTTAAAATTCTACCGAGAATCTGCTCTACATCTACCGCTGAAGAACGGTCAGCAAGAGAAGCAAGTATATATGCGAATGAACAGTCCCACCCTTCTTTTAAAGCATTTACTGTAATTATATAACGTACAGGGCATTTTTTTGACATCAGGTCCAGGCCTTTGAGTTCATTGACGTTGGCAGTTTTTATTTTTATCTGCTCTTCTGGTATTTTAAGTGCTATCAGTTTCTCTTTCAATTTTTCAAAGGTTGTATTATCATCTTTGGTTTTAGGTTGGGCCTGAAATAATACTATAGGGCGAATATATTTACCGGTTATTTTTTCTTCTTTTTTAGCCAGGAATTCGAGTTTCTTTTGAGTCTGTAGCGCACTATTTATTACATCTGTTTTATCATGACGGTTATATACTATGACCGGTAGTTTTACCATATTTTCTTTTTTTAATTCTATCGCGCTGGCAAAGCTTATTATATTGCTGTTATTACGTGGCGTAGCTGTGAGATCCAGAATAAATGAAGGATTAAGATTTGTAAGCATATCTATACTTAGATCTGTTTCTGCATTATGACTTTCGTCTACGATTAAAATCGGATTCAGTTTCCGTATAACATTAATTAAGGCTGTTTCGTCTGTACCTTCAAGAACATGAGAATTGTCTACGTTTAGTTGAGTAAAACTTGCAAGCTGACCATTGTCCTGATATATTTTGCGGTCTTCTTTTTTGCGGCTGCGCAGGGTATCAAAACTTAAAATAATAATTGAAAGCTGTTCGCTTACTGCTGTTGGATTAAAAGATGCACCCTGCAGCAACGTTTCTTTTGTGTAAATCTCTACTCTACCTGAAAAGTGAGTATTTATCTTTTGCCGATAAGGATGATTTACATTTGAAAGATTTCTGATAGTCTGTTCAAGAATGGTTACTGATGGAACGAGCCAGACTACTACCCTTTCTTTTTTTATATCACAGGAATCGAAGATTGTTTTTAAGGCATTACACGCTATAAATGTTTTTCCACCTGCTGTCGGCACTTTAATACAGACATTGGGAACGCGGGGAACATTATTTTTATAGGGCTCCATTCCCTTACCGGCCACGATATCATAAGGACCGATTTTATCGGCCCAGAACCAGTCAAAGGCTTCGTCTATCTTTTTATATTTCTGCAGGTAGTCAAAATATTCCTGCAGATCGCTTAATACTTTCTGTTGATAGGGTTTTAGTTCCATAGTTAAAATCTCGTTATATTAGTTTTCCAGTAAATCCATTTCATATAGAAACATTGAAGGTTCTTTTGACCAGTTGTTATATCTGTCTGAATAAGTCATTGTTAATGTCTTTTGAGTACGTGTAATTGCGACAAAACATGAACGTCTTTCTTCCTCCAGAAGTTCTGGTCTGGCACCATTTTTTATACTGCGATATGCTGGAAGCATATCATTTACCATTCCAATAAGATACACATGCTCAAATTCAAGACCTTTAGCACCATGAATAGTAATTAATTCAAATGCATCTGGCGGAAGTGGTTCTGATTTATCGTACAAATCCAATTCCTGAAGAAATCTGCTTAAGGTCTGAGATTCACCGCCAGAATCAATAATCTCTTTTTGCAATAAATACCAGATCTCTTTTTCTTCACTGTACTCATTAAATATTTCTGGGTTTTGATGATCAACTTGATCAAAAGATTCAATCCAGGTAAATGTATTTTCAATTAACTGATAATAATCCACCATTGCTTTATCAAAGTCTATTAAAGAGAAATATTTTGATGTGTTTTCAGATAAGCCTTTTCTTTGTCTGGATAACTCAAACCATGCTTTCAATAAATCACCACCTGTGAATGGAGCGTGACCTATTGTTTCATGGACATCAATATTAATACCTTCTAGTTGATAAAATGACGAAGACAAATGCTGAAGCTTAACCTTGTCTCCCCTATTGGCTAATAATTTTAAAAGAGAGTGAAGAAATTTAAGAGGTGCCGTTCTGAACTCTGCTTTCCGTTGATGAATAACCGCAGAAATACCGTTTTGTTCAAACAATTTTTGTGCAGTTATTAATAGTTTTCGTGTACGGCCCATAATTTTTGTTTCTGTAGGAGTGCGTTTATTGCTCTTAATATCATCAGCAATCCATTGAATTTCATATTCAATAGATTCGAACCTTTCTACTCGAATACAATCTTCAGTTTTTTCCGAAACTTTGCTTATACCAGGCTGTTTTTCGCCATACCTGCTTCTATTATTTGAAATCATTTTGTTTGCTATATTAACAACTTCGACTGGACAGCGGTAATTTTCAGGAAGCTGAACAATTGTCATATTAAAGTGATCTATCAAATCCTGTAAGCGTTCGGGACTAGCACCTCTCCATTGATATAGAATTTGATCATCATCCGCTACAACAAAAAGATTTGGATTATCCTTCTCTACGAGTTGTGAAAGTAGTCGAAATTGAGCAAGATTTGTATCCTGATATTCATCGATACAAACATACTTATAAACTATATTGTAATGTTTCGCAATATGCTTTTTCTCAAGCAACCGTATTGCAAAGTAAATCAAACCAGGATAATCAATACGCCCAGAATGTTTCATTTTTTCAATATAGCGGTAATATAACAATTTTACTTTATTTTCATCTGTGTCAGGTATAGGTTCGATTTCTATAACATAATCTTGTTCAAGAACGGAATTAATTGTTGGTAAATAGTATATATCCTCTTTCTCATACTCATAACCTGCATTTTTTAAATCATCAATAACTTCAAGTAAAAGCTCTTCACGGTCAACATCTTGATTGAGAATGCTAAAATCGGTTTTGATATCAAGCGTGTCCCCATGCTGACGAATTACCTCAGCACAAAAGGAGTGAAATGTTGATATATAAGTTCGAGCTGAATTAATTTCAACAGCTTCATTAACACGCTTTTGCATATTACGGGCGGCGTTTTGAGTAAAAGTAAGAGCCAGTATTCGAAAACGTTCATCAGGTGATTCTACCAGTAATCTAACTATTCTTTCGGTTAATACCGTTGTCTTACCCGAGCCCGGACCAGCAAGCACTAGTAGAGAACCATCATCCCAGCTGTAAGCTTCTTGTTGACTTTCGTTTAATTGCAATGCAGTGTCTTTATCTTTGAGAAGCATTATAATGCCTCCAGTTTTTGCCTGACTTCAGTAAGCAGTGGTGGCTCGGGTACACCAGTCTGTATTTTTTCAACTACCTCAAGCACTACTTGTGGCTTGCTTATAGATTTCTTTATTGCTTTATAAACTGATTCATAATATGATTCAGTGCCTTTTGCTCCGGAAACGTTACCTATAGTTTGATTTGAAAGTTTTGACTCATATACATCTGGAAAGCCGTATTTCATCAAATGAACTTCGATCGTTTTTTCTGGTATCGTATAAATGTATTTATCTTCATCAACAGGATTATTAAGAACTTGCTTTGCCTTAACCGTATATTTTTGACCTTCTGTATCGCCATCAGATACAAAAAACCATTTAATACAAAGTTGTTTTGCTATATCCAAAATAACACTTATATCCATGTTAGGAAATTGAAAGATTCTGATCCCTTTTGAATCAAGAAAACCATTAGAATTTAGAAGATTATCAAAAAATATATGTTCAGTTTCTCCTTCAACAATTAACCAACAGTGAGCAAAAAATAACTCACCACGACTATAAGTGATAAAATTTTTAAGATATCTATCTTCTAAGCCTGATAAGGGAGACATCCTTTTTACACGATTTATACCTTCAACCCCAACAATACGTCTGATATTTTGATAGGGCACACTTGAAATAATATCGCCGGAATGAGTTGTTACAATTTTTTGACCAGGCATCTGTTTTAAAAACTGCCAGAAAAGTCTTACAGCCGAAGGATGAAGATGGGCTTCCGGTTCTTCAATAAGAAGTACCGGTTCACTAAAGCTGTCATACTCTGTTGCAAGTAAAACTGTTAAAAAGGCCTCGTACAAAAACAGAATTGAGAGACTATGAGCACCAGAACCATGTTTTTCGAGAGGCAGTTTTATTCCTGTTTTACTTTCTATTATTACTTCAGCATTTTCAATCAATTCGTATATATCTGTAGACAAAGGTTCTATATCGGTTTTTGATTCTGCTGACCCGGTAAGAACGTTCATTGACTTTTTTAAGTGGTCTTTAAGATCACTAATATTTGTTAAAATACCCAAGATCTCTTCGTTAAGGCTGGATAGTTTATCTTCAAACTCTTTTCTTTTTTCCTTATCCATTTTCTGGCTGGCAATAAACCTGTTAAAAAGCCCTTTTTTCTGTTTAAACTCCTTAGTGATATCACGCAAAGAACTAATATAAAAAAGAGGGAGAAAATTTTTAAACTCATAGAATGCTTTGAGAGTATTTGCATTTTTACCTTTAACAGAACCTGCTTTGCTTACAAATTCTCTTGAAGATTTGCACTCATCTTCTGTTTCACTATATTCACCGGTAAAGTTCAAATAAAAACTTCTTAAACCATTTGAATCAATATCCATAGATTCCGCCAGTGTCTGCTGTATCTCATCGGGCCATTCATCTTCACTCTGTTCACTGAGATCAACTTGTATTTCTACATTCCCAGCATCACCTGTTACTGACTGAGGATTTTCCAAATGAAAATCGTAACGAGACAATTTTTTATGATTTTGTGAGCCAATTGCCAGTTGCAAAGCGTCAAGAATAGTACTCTTGCCGGAATTATTTTCACCGACGAATACAGTAACATCATCAAGTAAAATAGTTTCTTCGATAAATCCCCGATAGTTCTTAATGTGCAGTTTTGATATTTTCATATACCTTACCTTTTGCAACTGAGAGTTAAAATCTCGTTATATCTCGTGGTATTTTTTTGAAAATTATATTGTTCTTTCGCATGAAATCATCTGAGAGCAGGCAGTTGTCTGCATAGATTACATAACTTTCTGATTTTGTTGTTACCGATTTTAAAAAGTCATAATCAAGCGTTGTAAGACTTTCTTTCTTGTAGTAGAAATAGTATGATGTATCAACGTGTGTTTGCAGATAATAGGCATTATCTTTGTTTTTTGTTTCTTCTAAAGGTTGACCAGTTTCTGTGTAGTAGATGTATTGGCGTATTTTTTGAAGCGGTACTTCTTCGTTTAGATTTTTATCTTCTTTGAAAAGCGGTATACCAAGTTCATAGTAGTCAAAAGAACCGCCAGTACCTTCTATATCAATTTTTTTTGATTTATAACCTGAAATGACCTGTTTAACTCGATTTGCAGTAACAGAATCTGCATAATCCTCTAATTCTATTAATATATACTTTCTACTGTTACCATCAATAGCATTAAGTTTTTCTATCGCATGAGCAGTCGTACCAGAACCTGCAAAACTATCTAAAACGATATCATTTTTATTTGTTGCTATTTTAATAATCCTCTCCATTAATCTTAATGGTTTCGGTGTATCAAAAGCATCTAATTTACCAAAAAAATCATGTATTTCTTTTTTTGCTTCATCTGTATGGCCAACTTCTTCATTTGGCCACCAGGTCCATGGAACAATACCTTCAATTTCAGAAAGATAACGAATAATGTTCGGTTGAGCATCACTATTTTTCCCAAAATATATTCTATTTTCGGATAGTAACTTCATATATGTATCTTCTGAAATAGCCCAACAACGACCATCTGGGGGAGTATGGATAGCACCTGAAGGTGTTGTTATTTTATAAAACTGACTACTGACAGCATGACCTGCCTGTGCAGTCATTGGAATTGGACGCCACCGACCTTTTGGATCATTGTTAGGATTTCTATAAACCTTTGTTTGTTTTTCTGTAGGTTCGATTAAATTTCTATAACTTTTAAAAGCTTTAGGGTCTTTTGAGTAAACAAGTATGTACTCATGAACATCACCTATAGCTTCACGATTCTCTCGTGAATATCTTTTTTGCCATACATTACAAGCAACAAATTTATTAGAACCAAATATTTCATTACAAACTAATCTCATATTTGCAACTTCATTGTCATCAATAGAGATAAAAATTACACCATCTTTTGAAAGTAATTTATGAAGTAGTTTTAATCTCGGATATAACATACAAAGCCATTTATCATGACGAGTAAGATCATCCTCCTCTTTACCAACAACTTCACCAATCCATTTTTTTATTTTTGGATGATTTACATTATCGCTATATATCCATTTTTCTTCACCAGTGTTATATGGTGGGTCTATATAGATGCATTTGATTTTACCTTCGTATTCGGGCAGCAGTGCTTTTAGTGCTTCGAGATTATCACCATGTATTATTTTATTACCGCTGCCGGTTTCCTGTTTTTTTTCTTTGCCATCGGTATAGCCATATTTGTGTTCAAGTATACGGTAAGGTACCACCTGGTGATGGTTGACTACTTTTTCTTTTCCTATCCAGTGGAGTGTGGGCATTTTTGGTTTTCCTGTTTATTAAAGTTCTTAAATAACTACACTATATCAAAATGTTTTTTTACTTCTCTATTTCCTATTAAATCAGTATATATGGTGTAGTCATTTTCCATCCATCTTATACGACCGGCAATGACAGCAGGAGAAATTTTCAATTCGTCAGCAAGCTCTATTATTTTTCTTTCACTTTTTCGTATTGATGCATATTCCTTTTTCCAAACCTTATCGGGAATAAACGTTTGATACGCAAGTTCATTTGCCGCATTTTCATCTTCATTAAGGTCATCAAATTTATTGGTATCATCCAGAATTACTGTATTTTCTTTAGATGTAATATGACCTAAATAGAGGTGTGCAAGCTCATGAAGTAGAGTAAACCAGAAGTTATCAAGACGATTATATCGAAGAGTCAGAACAATTACAGGATTACCTGTTGAAGAATAAAAACAGGCACCATCCAAATGTGTTTTGGGAAGATGTTTTTCGACAACAAAGTGTATGCCAATTTTGTTTAAAGCCTCTTTGACAAGCAATACTCCCTGGTTATAAAAGCTCAAGTTAGCCAATTCGTGCAGAAAAACTTTATTCAGCAAACTCTTCTTATATTTAACAAGAGATTCTTTTGAAATTATATTTATTATATGTGCCTGCCATGCACTAAGATATGTTTCTGAACCAAACTTTGAATCAGATTGACGTAAACAGAATTTGGGGTTTAATGAACGGTAAAGTTTAAAAAAACTACTTAAGCATTCTTCAAACTGGTCTTTTGCTGCACTCAGTGTTTTAAAGTTATCAGAAAAATAGCCTCTTTTAAACATTTCTGCAAAAGGATATTCTTTTAAGTTGTACATTTTTTCAGGAAGGTTTTCACCCGGTTTTTGTAGTAGCACTTCAGCGGAAATGCCAAGCCCCTCGTGCAACGAACGCATCATTGTTACGCTTAAAGGACGTTTGCCATTCAATACTTCAGAGACTTTACTTTGACTACCAATGTAGGGAACAAGATCTTTTTTCTTAAGATTCATCTGTTCCATTCTAAACTTTATAGCTTCGATAGGATCTGGCAAATCAATATGATATTTTTCTTCTTCATACTTTTCTACCAGTAAAACCAGGAGCTCTAGCTCATCTTCTTTTGGATCACCTTCTGGAATGTCCATAAGTTCTTCAATACGAGCAAGAGCTTCTTCATACATTTCTTCACTTTTTATGATCCTGGGTTGCATTAAATCGTCTCCGCATTTATTTTATCGTACTGTGAATGTATACCAACAAAACGTATATAGCCAAATTGTCTATTGAAATGATACTTTACAATTAAACGATATTTATTGCCTTTAATATTGAAGATTACACGATTATCAGCGATGACGTCTGCCGACGAATATTTCTGTTTTATATCATTAAAATTACGATAGGATGAGTTTTTCATATCGTTGTACCACTGCCTTAAAGCCTGTTCACTATCTGGATATTCAGACCAAAACTCTATCAGTGTTTTTTTCTTGATTATACGCACAAGATAATACCTTACAGGGATATTGTCAACAATATTTCCCTTTTTGGGAATTTTAAGTTGACTTATTATTTTAATTATGATAGCATGTCATTATATCTATTGTGAGGAATTATATGCAATAATTTTGTACAAAAAAAGCAGATCAATATATTATTGATCTGCCTGATTCCACTTTAATGTGTGGGAAGGTATGACTTTGTATTCTTTTTACTTAGCAATGAAAAGCTATATGTTGCCTACCTCCCTGTCAAGTTAAAACTTTTGGTGGAAATCTAACAAAGTTTTGAAACGGAGTTTCAAGCTACAGGCGAAGCTTTGTTTAAACTTTAAATGGAAACAAGAGGAGTTATCGTGACAGATATACAAATTGAATAAACAACCATAATATAACTGCATACACCCTTACAATAGATAAAATCTTAATAAAATGGATAATAATATGCCTAAAAATATTAAAGTAACAAAACAGTCTGAAAGCGGACTGAATACTGAATTTAAAGTCGGTTCAAAGACTTTAAGTCGAGGACAGCTTGTTAAAGAAATACAGGCTGGAAAGCACCCGGATTACCATGTGAGAAAATATGGTAATAAGAACATACCATGTTCGAATCCGGATAATAATACAAAAAATAATTTGGGATAATAAACATGAAAATTCAAGGTGCAGTGATTAAAGAACAGGGTGTTACTTTCGGAATCGTCGTTACAAAAAAGCATATTGTTGATTCAAAAACTGAAAGTGAAAAGGCATTTAGAGCGTTTAATGGAGTCTTTGGCAATATACCAATAGTGCTTATGGGACAGGATTCTCGTGGTATACCTAAGTATAGAGGACGTCGAGATATTGTAAATTTTTTAGCTAATGTACATATCTCTCAAATACCATGGAAAGAGTACACAGTTTCTTAACCAAAAATAAAGTATCTGCTTTTTATTGATTGGAAGCAGATACTGATAATTGAAATCCGTACAGTTAAGTATTCATATAAATCCAAGCTAAAACATCAGTGTCGATAATCAAAATTATCGTTCTTTACGTATTTTTCTTACAAGATCATCCACCTTCTCTTCAGAACCCCGGTTACTCCACATGCCAAAAATGCTGTTTGGACTGACCCCCTAAAACTGGAATGACAAAACCAGAAGGTTTAAGGAGAATGGATCAATGATAACTAGAAAACAACACAGTGAAGA
>JAFGRW010000099.1 GCA_016934935.1 Spirochaetota bacterium
GAGTTCAGAATTCTTTTTAATACATTTTTGTACCGTATAAGACGGATTATTCTTTTTCGATTAATCATTTGATTCGCCGCTTGCTTTATTTATGAGGAAACTTCATAGAATTATTATGCCCAAAAAGAATATTAGAGCAGAAGTATTTACCGGAATGAACATGCCTGTATTGCCGGCCATTTTTATACTGTTTGTAAAAAATACCGATTGAAGCCCGTATGCCCATTAGTAAAAGGAGATAGAAGATTCCAAAAATTATTAATTTCGATTACGGCTTATTTGTCAAGTATAAGGGGTAAAATGTGATAAAAATCACAAAAAGAGAGGATATGCGGTCACGGCTCTTTTTTCTTTGACAGATGTGAGTTGATATGATTGAGTGAAAAAACGTTTTGGAGGTTACTGTGAGCAGAGATAGTTTTAGACAGGCGATATTTAATGTTGTTGAACATATAACAAATTATGAGTTGTCTCCTACGGCACAAAAATTGATTCTTCACTATTTTAACGGTTCCAAACAGAAGAGCTCTTACGAGAGAGCAATCGCGGCGATTACAAAATATTACCCTGAAGGACTCGGAGCCAATCGCTCTCAGACGCAGATTCTGGAAGAGCTGCTGGTTGAGCTGAAAAAAGAAGCTGATAAATGGGACAGAGAATAATCTTCAAAAATACCTTCAAGATAGCATCAACATGGAAATAATATACTCTCAGGCTCTTGTGATTGGCGGCGGACTTGCCGGATTAAGAGCCGCTATAGAATTAAAAGAGCGGGGACTGGATGTTACCGTTCTCTCGCTGGTGCCTCCATTGAGATCGCATAGTTCGGCCGCTATGGGTGGTGTACAGGCTGCTCTGGCCACTTCATGCATGGGAGCCCGCGATTCGGTAGCCCTTCATTTCGAAGACACAATGAAGGGGGGGGCCTATATGTCTGACCCGGAAGTTGTAAACTGTTTTTGTAACAGGGTTATAGATTCGGTATATCAGCTTGACAGTTGGGGGGTACCCTGGACACGAATAACAGCTGGCCGTAGAGTCCTGTCCGATGGCCGTGTTATAAGCGAAAGCTTTGAAAGTCATGGAAAAATTGCGGCTAGAAATTTTGGCGGAACAGCACAATGGCGTACATGTTACTGTTCTGATACAACAGGCCACAACATGATGCGGGCACTTTTACGAAAGGCCGCAGGTTCCGGTGTCAAGATAATTGACCGGATTCGGGCGTTGTCACTTATAAGTGAAGATAACCGATGCTATGGCGTGACAGCCCTTGATTTGCGAAGCGGTAAAATCAGGGTATTTACCTCTTCTACGACCCTAATCGCTACGGGGGGCATTGGTAGAATTTTCAAATATTCCACAAATGGTTCGATATGCACTGGCAGTGGTCAGGCCTTAGTGCTTCAATCACCTGGTGGTACCCTTGCCAACATGGAAGCTGTGCAGTTTCACCCGACAGCTCTTGTTCCATCTTCTGTTCTGGTTACAGAAGGCTGCCGAGGAGACGGTGGGTATCTGTACAATAGTAAAATGGAACGATTTATGGAAAAATACTCCCCGGACAAAAAAGAACTGGCCAGCCGTGATATAGTGTCCCGGTCGATGATTCTTGAAGAACGGATTGGCAATGCTGTTGAAAATACGTGGGGTAATCACTTTTGGCTTGATATACGTCATCTTGGAAAAGAGCACATTGACAGACATCTGAGAGAGGTGTCGGAAAATTCGATCTGCTTTGCTGGAGTTGATCCTGTCAAAGACCTTATTCCCGTTTATCCGGCTCAACATTATGCCATGGGCGGAATTCGCACCGATATCTCCCTTTCAGCGCAAAATTACGGTATCGCTGGGTTGTTCGCCGCAGGAGAGTCCGCTTGTTGGGATTTGCACGGATTCAATCGACTAGGTGGAAATTCTTTAGGGGAGACGGTAGTTTCCGGAGAATTGGCTGCAGAGGGCATGTGTGAAAATTTTTCGAATAATGGTTATACTCCATCAGCCGCTGTTATCACAAAGGAATATAAAAGACAATGCGAGCGTCTTGTAAAACTTGAAGAAAAAGCCGGCAGTAACGGGGTAACTTTTTCAAAGTTAACATTCGATCTAAGATCGGTTATGAGCAGGTATGCCGGAGTGTTTCGAAATGAAGAAGGACTTAAACTAGCTAAAAAGGAGTTAGGCCGGATTCTTGAAAAAGTGGATGGTGCTGTGGTTTCTAAAAACTTTTATTCAATGTCTCCTGAAATTGAAAATGCGCTGGAATGCAGAGGGATGATTCTTTTGGCAATGACGGTTGTGGAGGGTGCATTGGCACGTAAGGAGTCAAGGGGTTGCCATAACAGGGATGATTATCCTGATATGGCAGAGGAGTATCAGAAACGTACATTGACTCGTTGGAATAATGATACACAATCAGTTATGATAGATTATGAGGATGTCAGTTTGCATGTATAAGAAAATAAAAATATTGCGTTATAAGCCTGGAAGTGAAACAAAACCGTACTTTGAAAGCTATGATGTTGAGCCGGATGGTGATACAGTTCTTTCTCTTTTGCAGCAGATACAGAAATATATTGATCCTTCTTTAAAATTTGATTATGTATGCCGGTCAGGTGTTTGTGGAAGTTGCGCTATGCTAATAAATGGTAAACCTCGTTTGGCCTGTAGAACCTGTTTGAACGAGGTAAAAGGGAGCGTGACTATTGCTCCATTGCCTGGCTTTCTTATGCTGGGTGACTTGTCTGTAGATACCGGAAGTTATTTTATAAAGATACATAACCGCCAGGCGCTTAATGTGATTAGGTCAAAACAGCAGGAGGCTGAGCTCGCAGCTAATAGTAATTATGAAAACGAACTTATGATGCATCTTTACGAGCTTGATCGTTGTATCGAGTGTGGTTGCTGTGTGTCTGCATGTGCTACTGTACAGATGAATGCTGATTTTGCCGGAGCGGCCGAGTTGTTGAATGCCTGGAGACTTATGAGTGATCCGCGCGATGACCGGACCAATAAAGATTGGTATGAGCTTTACGCGACTGATAATGGAGTTTTCGGCTGCACGGCTCTTTTGGCCTGTGACAGTTATTGTCCTAAAAATATTCCTCTTGCGTCTTCGCTTGCGTCATTTAGAGTCGCGTTATTGAAACTGGGAGTCAGGTTATGAGAAACATTGATTACAACGAAATTGTGGAGACTGTTGCGCATGCTTGCGTAAACTCCAATATCAGATTGCCGGAATGCACAATGCAGTATTATCGTACTGCACTTAAGAGAGAAACCGATGGAAGATCGCAAGGCATTATAGATAAATATTTACAAAATGTGGAAATAGCCGACAAGCAGAGTCTTCCGCTTTGTCAGGATACGGGAACAGCAGTTTTTTTTGTAACGATTGGTGTTGATGTTAAAATAACTGGAGGTTCTACGCTGCTTGTATCGGATGCGATAACAGAAGGCGTACGAAAGGGGTATACTGAAGGTTATCTTCGAAAATCTATAGTATCTGATCCGCTTTTTGACCGCAAAAATAGCGGCGATAATACTCCTCCGATAATTCATATAAATCTCTGCGAAGAAGATATTCTTAAAATTGAGTATGCTCCAAAAGGCGGAGGGGCGGAGAATATGAGTCGTCTTAAAATGATGACACCGGCAGATGGAGACGACGGAGTAGTGGACTTTGTTGTAGAGACTGTTAAAAACGCCGGGGGTAATCCGTGCCCGCCTGTTGTAATTGGTGTTGGGATAGGTGGTAATTTTGAGCGATGCGCTATTTTGGCCAAGAAAGCTCTTTTCAGAGAGGAGCCGCACCCGGATTCACGTTACGCAATGTTAGAGAAGCGAATATTAAAAGCAGTTAACGCGCTTGGTATTGGCCCTCAGGGTTTTGGGGGTAACGTAACTGCTTTTGATGTTCATATCGAATATGAACCTTGCCATATAGCTTCTTTACCTGTAGCCGTAAATATCAATTGTCATGTGCATCGCCATGCCTTGATTAACTTGTAGGAGAAATTAATGGAAATTTCGCTGACTGTACCGTTTAATAAGGATGATCTGGAAAAACTTAGAACCGGGGACGAGGTGCTTCTTTCGGGAGTGATTTATACAGC